>NZ_BAAANY010000030.1:17913-62047 GCF_039530045.1 Fodinicola feengrottensis
GCGGGAAGGCGCTCACGTCCGAAGTCCACGGCCGCAGGTCGAAGACCGGCCCGGTGGCCCGCACCGGATCAACCGGCGCCGGCTCGGCGGAACCAGCTCGTACGGCCGCCGCTACCCGGGTCCCCGCACGGGGATGGGTAACCAGATAACCCTCGGCCATGAGCTGCGCGTACGCCTCGACCACGGTGCCCCGACCGACCCCCACATCGGCAGCCAGCAGCCGAGAGGACGGCAACGACGTACCGGCCGCCAGCTGACCCGTACTGATGGCCTTGCGCAACGCGCGCTCCAGCGCCGCTCGGCGGCCGCCGGACAGGTCGACATCCAGGTGCAACGTGGGTGATCTGGTCCATCTTTCTGCCATAAAGCTGGATCGTACGACCGGACCAGCCGGTGCGTAGAGTCGAGGCATGAGTGAATACGTGATTCCCACCTCGCGACTGAACGCGCGCGAGGAGGCACCGCACGCGTACAAGGCCATGCTCGGCTTCGCCCAGGCGGCCGGTGAGGGACTCGACCCGACCATCGGCGACCTGCTCCGGATCCGGGCCTCCCAGCTGAACGGCTGTGCTTATTGCGTCGATATGCACACCCGGGACGCGGTCGAACACGGCGACACCCAGCGCCGCGTCAACAACGTGCCGACCTGGGCCGAGTCACCGCTGTTCACCGCCAAGGAACGAGCTGCGCTGCGGCTGACCGAGGCGATCACCCTGCTCACCGAGGGGCATGTGCCGGACGAGGTCTGGCAGGAGGCCGAGAAGCACTTCGACCCGGCCGAGCTGTCCCGGCTGGTGCTCAGCATCGCCGCGATCAACGCGCTCAACCGGATCGGCGTCTCGACCCGGATGGTCCCAGCGGTGGCCGTATGAGTGCCCAGGCCCTGCGGGCGCTACACCAGCCCGGCCAGCCGCTCGTGTTGCCCAACGCCTGGGACGCCGAGTCAGCCCGCTTGGTGGCCGACGCCGGCTTCCCGGTGGTCGCCACGTCCAGCACCGCGGTCGCCGCGAGCCTCGGCTACCCGGACGGCAACCAGACCCCGCCAGACGAGGTTTTCGCCGCGCTGGCACGAATAACCCGACGGGTGGACGTGCCGGTGACCGCTGACCTGGAAGGCGGCTACGGCCTGTCCGCGACCGAACTGGTCGACCGGATGGCGACCGCCGGCGTGGTCGGACTGAATTTCGAGGACACCAACTACGACGGCGAACCGGGCCTGACTGACATCAGCCGCCAAGCGGACCGGATCGCCGCTATCAAAGCCGCCGGCCCCGACGTCGTGCTGAACGCCCGTATCGACGTTTTCCTGCCCAGAATCGGAATTCCCGAACAGGACCAAGTTGCCGAGTCTCTTCGCCGAGCCCGCGCCTATGTCGCTGCTGGCGCCGACTGTGTCTACCCCATCTTCATGGCCGAACCGGCCGCGATTTCCGCCTATGTAAAGGAAATCAGCGCACCGCTAAACGTCCTGCTCCGCCCGGGCGCGCCTTCGGTTGCCGAACTTGCCACCCTCGGGGTTGGGCGCATCAGCTTGGGTGGCGGGTTGATGTCCGTCGTACGGGACACTATTTCCGCGGAGCTCAAGAGGCTTGCTGGCTCTTGAAAAACGCACCCCGCAGGCCATGCCGTCGCTGGACTCGTACCAATGCGTGCGCGGGCTGGCAGAACTCCGCCAGCCCGCATCGCTATGTGGTGCTCAGATGAGGTCGGTGCCGATTTCGTGCTTGGAGAGCGCGTGGAAGGCGGCGTCGGAGCCACCGACCTGCGCGGACAGGTGACGGAACGCTCCACGCTCGCCGTGGACATCAACCATGCGACCCCAGGCCGACTGGGCGCGACGCTTGGAACGGGTATGGGACAGGGTAACGGCCTCGCCGCTAGCCAGGTTCACGACTAACTCCTCTTTGAGTGTTTCTCGTCCTTTGTTTCGTCTTCTACGGTACCGGTTCAGAAGCAGATTGCTTAATGGATTCAGACGTGATCGTCCGCACGTTACGGCCGTCACAAAGCCCCCCGGAAAGTGTTGCTGGACAAGACATTCCGCGTTAACCAAGGGTTTCCCACCGGGCCGTCCGGCCCCTGGACCTTGCCCAACCGCGCAACCCCGGTGCGGCGCGAAATTGTCGTAGGTGTCTGTTTTTCTTTCCCCCTCCCTTTGAACGGGCGGGGGGTGGGTCGAGAGGTGGACCTTGATTTTTAGTTGAACGTTGGTCCTCGAACCCGCCCCCCACCCGTCACTGGGTGGGGGCAAATCTGCCGGAGGGGTACGACAGTTTCGCGCCGCACCCGACGCGACCGCCACCGAAATCGCGTCGCTCGGCAAGCACGTAGGGGGTTCATGCGGACAACAACGCGGCTACCGAGCGCCAGGGGCGATCAGAACTTGCGGCGTAGGGCGATCAGCGTGATGCGGAACCAGACCATGCCCGCGCACGCCGCGGCCGCCCCCACCTCCAGCAGCCCGACGGCACCGCTAACGGAGTAGCTGACGGTCAGCAGCGCCCCGAGGAAGATCAGGCCGGTGGCGCCGGCCAGCCACCGGTGCCGACGGGCCAGCAGCGGCAGGGCCCGCCGGAGGCGGCGGGGCATGCGTACGAGGAACGCGCCCACCACGACCGCGACCAGCACGTTCACCACCCCAGCGAACAGCCGGGACGGCACCCCGCCGGCCTCCACGAGTTGCGTCGAGAACAACGCGCAAAGCAACTCCATCGAGCCGAGCACCCCCACGCACCACGCGAGGACACCGACAATGTTCTTGGCGGCGACCGTCTCGTCTGGAGCCGCCGCGGCCGCATCCAACAGGCCGCCGAGCGCCCGCAGCACTCGCCGGCGACGAAAGTCCAGGATCGCGAGGTCGTGCCGGGCCGCCACGTGGTTGGGCTTGAGCCGCAGCGTCTCCTCGTACGCCAGCCGCGCGGTCTCCCGGTCGCCGCGGTCGGACGCGATGTCACCGACCCGGAAATGCGCGTCCGGGTCGAGCGGGTTCAGCTGGACGGCCCGCCCGGCCATCTCCTGCGCGAGCCCGGACTGGCCGGCCGTGTGCAACACGATCGCGTAGCAGCGCAGCACGATGGATGAGTACGGGTCGAGGCTGACCGCCCGAGCCGCCGCCTCCACCGCGGGCTCGTGCCGGCCGAGCCCGGACAGCGCGAGCGCTCGCAGCCGGTAGGCCCGCTCCGCGAACGGGCCGGCCGCCACCGCCGAGTCGGCGGCCGCGAGGGCCTCGGCGAAGCGGCGGTCCATCAACTGCAGATGCGCGAGCATCATCAGCGCTTCCGCGTCCGCCGGCTCACCGGCCAGCAGCCGGCGCAGTTCCGCCTCGGCGTCCGCGATCCGGCCAAGCTCGACCAGCGCCTGCGCGCGGCGCAACCCTGTGTCCATCAGCCGCGATTCGACCCGTACCCAGGCGCGCCCCCAGCGCCGCTGGCTCGGCGCATCAGACCATGCGCCGTTTTTTCATATACGCCAGCAAATCGTCGTACTCACCGTCGGAGTTCGCGAAGGTGGCCACGTTCCGGGCGGCCGCGAACCACGGGCCGGTGCTGGGTTTGATCTGCCGCAAAGCGGTCTTGAAGTCGTCCATGGTGACCGGCCGGATCGTGCCCGTACGCACCGAGTCAGCCAGCGCGAGCTCAGCGGCGGACTCGCAGCTGTGTGCGATGTCCGCGCCGGAGAAGTCCTCGGTCGCCTTCACCAGCTTCTCGATGTCGATGCCGGCAACCGGCCGGCCAGCGAGGTGGTAGCGCAGGATCGACGCCCGGGCGACCGCGTCCGGTGGCAGCACGAGCAGCATCCGGTCGAACCGGCCGGGCCGGCGCAGCGCGGTGTCCACGTCCCACGGGTGGTTGGTGGCGGCCAGTACGAAGACGCCCTCGTTCTTGCCGGCCACCGAGTCCATCTCGACCAGCAGGGTGTTGACCAGCGTCCGGAGCCAGCTGTTGTTGCGCAGATGTGACCGCTTCTGGCCAAGCGCGTCCAGCTCGTCGAAGAACAGCACGCAGGGCGCGTTTCGGCGGGCCACGTCGAAGAGTTCCTTGACGGCCCGCTCACTGTTCCCGACGTACATGTCCAGCACCTCGGCGATGCCGACCGGGTAGAACTTCGCGCCCATCTCGCCGGCCACCGCGCGGGCGATGAACGTCTTCCCACAGCCGGGCGGGCCATAGAGCACCAAACCACCGGACAGGCTCTTGCGGAATGTCTTGGCCAGCTCGGGGTGGCGCATCGGCCCGAGGAAGGCGATCTCCAGCCGCTGCTTCACCTCTTCCATGCCGCCCACATCGGCCAGCCTTACGCCGGCGACCTGCACCTCTTCGTCCAGCGCGACCGGCTCGCCGTCGTTCACGAAGGCGGGCTGGACGATGTCGCTGACCTCCTGCTCAGCCGCCGACCAGTCGAATTCGGTGCCACCAGGAGGGCGCCCGTCTCCCGGCCGCTGGGCATCGGGTCGCTGAGCGTCCGACGGCTGGGCATCCGGTTGCTGAGCTGCCGACGCGTCTGGCGGCGTGGTGGACTCGGGCTCCGGCGGCCGCACCGGCTCAGGCGTGACCGGGGTCGGCTGGGTCGTACCCGACAGCGCCACGCTCACCCGCCCCAGCAGCGCGATCGCCTCGGCGTTGCCGGGTTCCCGCTGCAGCACCTGCGAACACTCGGCCAGCGCCGCGGCCGGTTCGCGGTCAGCCAGCAGGCCGGCCAGGTGCAGGCGCAACGGCACGTCGTCCGGCGCCGCGGCGACGGCGGCGCGAAGACTGGTCAGCAGTGGATCGTCGGTCATCAATTCCTCCGAACATCCACCCTATCCGCCCGCCGCACTCTCCCACCGTCGCTTCACCCGTCCCGCTGCTTTGTCCGCAACGCCGCCGCGCGGAAGGGGCGGGAAACTGTCGGCCACCCGGAGGAGCCTCGAATTCGGGGGCGGCATTTTTCCGTCGACCGCCATGGGCGTACGCGGGCCGGCTCAGCGGGGGAAAATGAGGGCGGTTGCGATCGCCGCCAGGCCTTCGCCGCGGCCGAGAAAGCCGAGCGTATCGGTGGTGGTGCCGCTCAGGGTCACCGGGCCGCCGGCGGCCGCGGACATCGCCCGCTGGGCCTCGGCCCGGCGCGGTCCGATGCGGGGGGCGTTGCCAATCACCTGTACAGCGATGTTGCCGACCTCGAAGCCGGCCTCCCGTACCAGCCGGGCCGCCTCGGTAAGCAGCACGAACCCGCTGGCGCCGTGCCACTCCGGCCGGCCGGTGCCGAAGATGGCGCCGAGGTCGCCCACCCCGGCCGCGGACAGCAACGCGTCGCAGCTCGCGTGCGCGACCACGTCGCCGTCCGAGTGGCCGGCGAGGCCAGGCACGTCCTCCCAGAGCAGGCCTGCGACCCAACACGGCCGGGTGACGTCGAAGGTGTGTACGTCGGTGCCGACACCTACTCGCGAAATCGGTGCGCTCATGCCGCCGATCAAAGCACGCGCTACCGTACGCCCGGTGAAGGCAGGGGTGCTGGTGTTGGCCGGCGGCAGCGGTACGCGGCTCGGCGCGGCGACCAACAAGGTCTACCTGCCGCTGGCCGGCCGCAGCGTGATCGCGCATTCGCTGCTGAGGTTCGCGGCGACCCCCGGTGTCGAGCGGCTCGTCCTGGTGGCGCGGCCGTCCGACCACGAGCTGGTACGGGCCGTTCTCGACGAACTTCCGCCCGATCGGGTAGAAGTGGTGGCCGGTGGCAGCAACCGGCACCTCAGCGAGTTGGCTGGTCTGCGGCATCTCGCGGCAGCGATCACCGCCGGCGACCTGGACGTGGTGGCCATTCACGACGGCGCCCGGCCACTGGTCACGCGGGAGTTGATCAGCAAGGTGCTGGCGACGGCGGCCGAACAGGGCGGCGCGATTCCCGGCATCCCGGTCACCGACCTGGTGGCGAAGGACGACTTGCACACCGACCTCACCGAAGCCGGCGGCACGCTCGTACGGGTGCAGACCCCGCAGGCCTTCCGCGCCGCTGAGCTGCTCGATGCGTACGAACGCTCGGCCGCCGAGGATTTCGCCGGCACCGACACCAGCGCCTGCGTGGAGAAATTCACTGATCTGACGGTCGTCTGCGTGCCCGGCGACCCAGGGAATCTCAAGGTGACCTACGCAGCCGATCTGCCGCTCGCCGAGGAACTACTTTCTCAACGGTAAGGCGCCTTACCCGGCACCCGTACCACCGAAATGCCGAGCCGCTCGGCATAAAAAGGCAGTGCGTTCAAAGGAAAATTCGCCGGTACGGTCGGCAGGACTGCTTCCAGTGCCGCCCGGGTGGCCGCCTGCGGACATCGCATCCGCAGCACAGTCTCGCGGTCGAGGGTCCCGACGATCCGTTGCCGCTGGTCAACGATCTTCACCGTTTCGGGCATCTCCACGACCGGCACGCTCCAACCGAGCGGCCCGGCTGGCAACCCGGCCAACACCGCGTCCGCGACCTCCGGGGTGACCCGGTCGACCTCGTAGAGCAGCACGGTCGAAATGTCCGCCGGCAGCGACTCGACGACGGCCGTCCACGCCCGCACCGCCGGCGCACTCATCGAAAAGGGGACAATAGTCACAGCGTGATCGCTCGCGGTTTTTGGCTCGTACGAGCCGTCGGCGACCGCCAGCACGACGTGGTCGACCGGCCCGGGATGCCGCAGGAACCGCGTCACATTGTCGCCGATTGGAGCGCGAAAACGCCCAGAAGACAAGGAAAAGGTGGCAGCCATCCCGACGGCTGCCACCTTTTGAGACGTTACGGAGTTCAGGACTCGAGAACCTCGTCCAGCAGCACCCCGGCCTTGTCCTTGTCAGTGCCCTCGGCCAGCGCCAGTTCGCCGACCAGGATTTCCCGCGCCTTGGACAACATGCGCTTTTCGCCAGCGGAGAGCCCGCGTTCCTTGTCCCGGCGCCACAAATCCCGAACAACCTCGGCGACCTTGTTCACGTCGCCACTGGCGAGCTTTTCTAGATTGGCCTTGTATCGGCGAGACCAGTTGGTTGGCTCCTCGGTGTGCGGGGCCCGGAGCACCTGGAAAACGTGCTCGAGTCCCTCTTCGCCAACCACCTCACGAACGCCGACATACTCGGCGTTGTCGGCGGGGACGCGGACGGTTAGATCTCCTTGAGCAACTTTTAGTACGAGGTATTGACGCTCTTCGCCTTTGATGACGCGAGTTTCAATGGCCTCGATGAGAGCTGCCCCGTGGTGCGGGTAGACGACGGTCTCACCAACAGTGAAAGTCATTGGCCTAAGAACCCCTTTCGCTTCACTAAGGATACCACGCCCGCGGTCAGGGACGAGCGTCAAGGTGACGGCATCACCGCAGGTCAGAGGCCATAAGTTGGGTGCCGTAGGGGTTGACAAACCGAGTTGGAGGCTACTCAGCAGGAAAAAACACCGCCCGGCGGACCAGGATCGGTCGGTCCACCCTATGGCGTTGTGGACGCGCTCGGCGCACAGTTAACGGGTCACCCCACCTCACCCCGCCGGGAGTCGTACCGATGGATTCTGCGCGGCCGGACGACGAATCCGGCCCGGCCGCCGGCAAAGACCGGTCCGGCCGCGACAAGCACCGTCAGGACCACTCCAGCGACCGGCACGACGAGCTGCCGGACCTGCCGCCGGAATGGGCCGACCTGGTCATCCCGGACGACGCCAGCGCGCTCGCCGACGAGGCCGCCGAAGTACGGGCGGAGCTGCGTTCGCAGCGGCGCCGGCGGCGCTGGGAGCGGCTGCTGCGTACCAGGCGTTGGGAAAGGTACGGCCTGTCTGGTCCGCTGCTTGTCCTGGTGCTGGTCGTCGTCGCATCCTTCGCCAGCCTGCTGATCACCGTGCTGCCGAGCCCGCCGAAGGTCCCCAAAGCCGTGGCGCTGACCCATCCAGCGGTCGCCAACGGCCGGCCCGGCGGGCTGCTGCCGGACGTGGTGCTGGCCCGTGGCGACGGCCGGCCGCTGGCGATCCGCAGCCTGCGCCCGGCGGTCGTGCTGCTGATCGCCGACGGCTGCGGCTGCCAGTCGCTGATCAGCGCGTACGTCGACGCCACCGCCGACGCCCGACTGGAGCTGCTGGTCGTCGGCGGGCATCGTCGGCCGGCCGTACCGCAGCTCGCGATGAGCAGGATCATCGGACTGACCGATCCCGCGTCCTCGCTCACCAAGGGACTGGTCGCGCAGTCCGGGCCGGGTCAACCGACCTCGGTGCTGGTCGGCGCCAACGGCGTGATCTCCAAAGTGGTCAGCAACGCGACCGATCCCAGCGTTCTCCGCGACCAGATCAACGCCCTGATCCCGGCTTAGGCGCTCTGCGGAAAAGCCGAATTCAGAAACCGGCGACCGGCGCCTCGCCGCCGCTCCAGACAGTGATTTTGGTACGGTCACCGCGGAAAAGGTCGCGGGCATATTCCAGCGCGAGCCCGGACTGGGCGTAGGCGGTGCGCTCGATCATCATCAGCGGCTGGCCAACGGCGATCTCCAGCGCGGCCGCCTCGACCTCGGTGGCGATCACCGGCGAGAGCGCCTCGAACGCCCGCGCCGGCTCCTGCCCGTACACCGAAGTCAGCAGCGCGTAGAGCGAGCCGGTCAACGGTCGCGAAAGCAGGTCCGGGCAAAGCGCGGCCGGGAAGTACGAGCACTCCAAGGCAAGTGGGCGCAGGTTGGCCAACCGGACCCGGATGATCTCGTACACGCCGGCGCCCTCGTCGATGTTCAACGCCGACGCGACCACCCCGGTGGCCGGCCGCCGCTCGGCCTTCAGCACCCGCGCACCGGGCTCCAGGTTGCTCCGCCGCAGTTGCTCGGTGAAGCCAGTCAGCCCGGTCAGGTCGCACTCCACCTTGGGCTGAGCCACGAAAGTGCCGCCATTGCGACCGCCGGTCCGTACCAGCAGCTCGCGCCGTTCCAGCGCGGCCAACGCCTGCCGCAGAGTCATCCGGCTCACCTGCAGCGAGGCCGCCAACTGCCGCTCCGGCGGCAGTCGATCACCAGGAGTGAGATGCCCGGCGACGATCTCGCCACCCAGCCACTGCTCGATCTGGACGTGCATCGGCACGCTGGAGTCGGGTCGGGGATGAAACTGGTCCCCCACAACGAAACTCTCCGTGGTCACGGTCCGTAATGGTACCGGTTCGACCGGGCCGGCGGGGCCGGTTCGGCCCGGCTCGCTAATCACACCAGCCCCACCCAGCCGAGGACGGTGCTGGCAGCGGCATTACGCTGGGGCCGATTTAGCTGGTAGGTCGGGATCTGGGCACGTAAAGCAGGAGGACAGTCGCAGTGACCGTAGGTTCTGGGTCAAAGTCGATGCCGGTAACCGTACGCGCTGGTTTGCTGGCCGCGGCCGGCCTGCTCGCGCTGGCCGGTTGCAGCTCCGGCAAGGTCGCGCAGACCGCCGACCAGCAGAGCGCCATCGACGGCGTGAACGTCAACGTCGGGCAGATAGCCATCCGCGACGCCGCGATCGTGTTCCCGATGAGTGGCGACGCCACCACGTATCAGGCCGCTGGTGCGGCCCCGCTGGCCGCGGTGCTGGTCAACTCCAGCGGCACCGACGACACCCTGGTCTCGGCCAGCTCGCCGTACGCGAAAAAGGTGACGCTGGCTCCCGCCGAGGATGGCGCCACTCCGCCGGCGACCGGCTGCGTCGCGTCCGCGTCGGTGCTGCCGAGCGCCTCCGCCACCCCCAGCGAGAACGGGCACGCCACCCCGAAGCCAACCGGCAGCCCGAAGCGGCCCGCCGGCACCCCCGGTGCGCACCCGTCCGGGTCCGCCGCCGCATCGAGCTCGGCAGCACCTTCCGGCTCGGCAGCGCCGAGTGACTCAGCCTCGCCGTCGGAGCCGACTGGACCGTCCGCGATCGGCCTTGCGGTGCCGTCGTCGAGCACGGTCCAACTGGTGTCCGGTTGCCAGCAGTTGGTGCTGTCCGACCTGTCGCAACCGGTCACTCCGGCGATGCTGGTGCCGGTCACGCTGACCTTCCAGAACGCCGGCGTGGTGACTCTGCAGCTGCCCTTCGCGAGCCCGGCGACCGCACTGCCCCGTACGCCCGTGTCCGGGTTCGCTCCCGACAACGGCTGATTCCTCTCTTTTCCTGGTTAAAGGCAGTGTGTGGTGCGGAAGTGAGCGCCTTGGTTAAGGGCGTTTACTGCGGAGGTGAGCGTCCTGGTTAAGGGCGTTTGCTGCGAGGGTGCGGCGTCTCGTCTACCAGGCACGAGAAAACCCCACCCCGACACCAAAAGACGGTGTCGGGGTGGGGTTTTCTCGTGCTTACTGCCGATTCGCCCTGTGTTTCTGGCGCCTTCGGCGCGGGGCGCCGTCGACTACGGCTACGAGAGTCCGCCTTTGTAGGCCCGCAAAGACCGCGGGCCTACAAAGGCGGACGCTCCTGCCGGAGGGGCGACTATCGGCCTGGCGGCCGATGCGCCGGACGGGGCTGGGTCCGTCTAAGTGTGCCGACTCTGGTTTAGAGGTGACGGTCTCGCACGGGGTGAGAACACGGGGCTGGGTCTCGCACGGGGTGAGGACACGGGGCTGGGTCTCGCACGGGGTGAGGACGCCGGGGCTGGGTTTCGTCGAAGTTGGCCGACTTTGGTTTAGAAGTGACGATGCGCACGGGGGTAGAACGTGGGGCTGGGTTCCGTGCTGGTGGGCGCGGCGGGGGTGGGAGCGTCGTACCTGGTGGCTACGGTCGGGTTATGGCTAGAGAGCGCACGGCGTATCACTGCGATCAGTGCGGGTTCGTGGTGCCCAAGTGGGTGGGGCGGTGTCCGGACTGCAAGGCGTGGGGGTCGGTCGTCGAGGCCGGGCCCACCGCGACTCGGAAGGTGCCGGCTGGGCCAGTCTCGGCGCCGGCGTTGCCGATCGCGCAGGTCGAGGTGGAGGCGGCCCGGGCGCGGCCGACCGGGGTGGCGGAGCTGGATCGGGTGCTCGGGTCCGGGCTGGTGCCGGGCGCGGTGATCCTGTTGGCCGGCGAGCCCGGGGTGGGCAAGTCGACGCTGCTGCTGGAGGTGGCGCAGTCGTACGCGTCGTCCGGCACTGGCCGAGCGCTGGTGGTGACCGGTGAGGAGTCGACCGCGCAGGTGCGGCTGCGGGCGGAGCGCACGGGCGCGCTGTCCGAAAACCTCTACCTGGCGGCCGAGACCGAACTGACCGCGGTGCTGGGCCACCTCGACGACGTTAAGCCGGGGCTGTTGATCCTGGACTCGGTGCAGACGTTCGCGGCGCCCGGCATCGAGTCGGCCGCCGGCGGGGTGACCCAGGTGCGGGCGGTGGCGAGCGCATTGACCGCGGTGGCCAAGGCCCGCGGGATGGCGGTCGTGCTGGTCGGGCACGTCACCAAGGACGGCAGCATCGCCGGGCCGCGGGTGCTGGAACACATCGTGGACGTGGTGCTGCAGTTCACCGGTGAACAGCATTCGCCGCTGCGGTTGGTGCGGGCGGTGAAGAACAGGTTCGGCGCGGCTGACGAGGTGGGTTGCTTCGAGATGCACGAGGGCGGCATCCGTGGGCTGGCCGATCCGTCCGGGCTTTTCCTGAACCGGCACAGCGAGCCGGTGATCGGCACCTGCGTGACGGTCACCATGGAGGGCCGCCGTCCGCTGCTGGCCGAGGTGCAGTCGTTGGTCGCCGCCTCGACGCTGCCGTCGCCGCGGCGGGCCGTGAGCGGCTTGGACCACGCGAGGGTGGCGATGACGCTGGCCGTCGTCGAGCGGCACGCCGAGTGCGTACTGGGCAACAAAGACGTCTTCGCCGCCACCGTCGGCGGTCACCGCATCACCGAGCCGGCCGCGGACCTCGCCGTCGCGATGGCGGTGATGTCTTCCGCCTTCACCCGGCTGCTCCCGCCGGATCTGGTGGCGGTGGGCGAAGTAGGCCTGTCCGGCGAGCTCCGCCGAGTCAGCGGCGTCGGCCGCCGCCTCGCCGAGGCCTACCGCCTGGGCTTCCGGCACGCCCTCGTACCAGCCGGCTCCGAAGACCTCCCCCCGAAAATGAAGGTCTACCCGGTCGCCGACCTCCCCGCCGCCATCGCCGCCGTCCGCCACATGAACATCCAGGACGGCCGCCCCCCATCCGCCCCCCGCCCCTAGAAACACCAACCCTGCCGCCCCACCACGCCCCCACGTCACACACCAAACGCGAGCCCCCGCCAGCCAACAACGCAGCCCAGCCCAGCAAAACTCGGCCCCGGCCGAGCTGCCGTCAGGCAGCGGCCGCGCGAGGCACTCGCGCCACGGCACCGTACTCGCGCCATGACACCGCAGCCCAGGCACGGCACGGCACGGCCGAGGCGCCGAAGGCGCCCGCGGGCCCCACGGCGGTGGGCCGCCCCGGTCTTGGGGGCGTCCCGGCGACGTGGGTGCACCGGCCCGTCCCAGCGGCCGCCAGGCCGCTGGATATGCGGCGGTAGGCCCGCCCGGTCTTGGGGCGGGTCTGGCGACGCATATGCGTTGGGACGCGCGGCAGGCACTGCCGCAACGAACTCAGTACACTGCTGTTGTCAACGCCGACGCTTCGGGGAGGACGTGTGCCGCCGGACCGCGAGGACCGTCTTCGGTCCACTTTGGGTCTTGTCGCGCCAGGCACCGCCCTTAGGGACGGGTTGGAACGCATTCTGCGCGGAAACACTGGTGCTTTGATCGTGCTGGGGTACGACAAAGTGGTGGAAACGCTTTGTACGGGCGGGTTTCCGATGGATGTGGAGTTCGCCGCGACGAGGCTTCGTGAGTTGGCCAAAATGGACGGCGGCGTGGTGCTGTCCACTGATGGCGCTCGGATCGTCCGGGCGGCTGTGCATTTGGTGCCAGATCCGAGCATTCCGACGGAGGAGTCCGGGACTCGGCATCGGACCGCGGAGCGGGTCGCTCGGCAGACGGGTTTCCCGGTGTTGTCGGTGAGCCAGTCGATGCGGATCATCAGTTTGTACGTGGCCGGGATGCGTTATGTGCTGGACGAGTCGTCGGCGATCCTGTCGCGGGCGAACCAGGCGCTGGCCACTTTGGAGCGATACAAGCTCCGGCTGGACGAGGTTGCCGGCACCCTTTCCGCGCTGGAGATCGAAGACCTGGTGACCGTCCGGGACGCCATGGCGGTCGTGCAGCGGCTGGAGATGGTGCGCCGGATCGCCGACGAGATCTCCGGATACGTGATCGAGCTCGGCATCGATGGGCGGCTGCTGTCTCTGCAGCTGGACGAGCTGATGGCCGGTGTCGACGAGGACCGCACGTTGATCGTCCGGGACTACGTGCCGACCGGGCGGCGGGCCCGCTCGCCGGAGGACGTGTTGGCCGACCTTGACGAGCTGTCCAGCCTGGATTTGCTGGACCTCACGCTGGTGGCCCGATGTTGTGGCTTCCCGCCCACTCAGGACGCGCTGGAGGCGGCGGTCAGCCCGCGGGGCTACCGGCTGCTCGCCAAGGTGCCCCGGCTGCCGGGCACCGTGATCGACCGGCTGGTCGAACATTTCGGTGGCCTGCAACGACTTCTGGGCGCCACCGTGGACCACCTGCAGGCCGTCGACGGGGTCGGCGATGCCCGCGCCCGGAGCGTACGGGAAGGCCTTTCCCGGCTCGCCGAGTCATCCATCCTCGAGCGGTATGTCTAGTGTCCTGCGCCCGAGGTTCATTACTTTCTCCGGCGCCCAGACAGCGATCTGAAAGCATCGGAGAATCGCCCACATACGCACCGGTATGAGGGCGATCCTCCGGCGCACTCAGATCACCGCCTGGATCACCGGATAAAGCAACGAACCTCAGACGCAGGACACTAGGACTTCTTCGCCGCGATGGTGAAGGGGGCCGGCTGGCTCAGGATCGTCGACCACAGGGTGACCAGCTGATACTGCCCCGGGCCGACCCGGGTGCGCTGGCCGGCGCAGTTCCGGGATGAGCTCAGGCCGGACCAGGTCAGGGTGAAGGCGTACGCCTTGCCGGGTTGCAGCAGAGCCGGCTGGGTGCCGCGGTCGGGCTGGCAGTCCGACGAGGACCACAGCCACGATCCGCCGCCCATCACCCGGAATTCGCGCTGTGTCGCGCCGAGGTCGCCCTGGCAGGCGGTGGTGCCGTGGTTGATGACGGTCAGTTTCAGTCGCGGGCTGCTGCCTACCGTCCACTTGGTCGCGTCCAGCGCGGCCGTCACCTGCACCACCGCGGCCGTACAAGCGCCCGGCGCCGACGGGTTGGCCGTCGCGGCCGCGCCGACGGCCGGCGCGCTGGGGCTGGGCGAGGCGGGCGGCAAGCTGGGTGACGGCGTCGGAGCGACTGTTGGGCTGGGCTTGGCGACAGCACTGGGCGAGGCCTTCGGGTGGACCGTGTCGGCCGCCTGCTGGGCTTTGGGAGAGCCGCCACCGAAGGCGCATGTGGTGAGCGTCACCAAAAGCACCAGGATGACGGCAGCGACCAGCCCCCGTCGCCGCCAGTAGACGACGGGTGGGAGCGGCCCGACCGTCAGTTTCATGGTGATTCGCACGGTAACGCGCCGTGGCGCGGCAAAGCGGGAGGACGCGCCGTGCGACCATGTCACGCGATGAACACGCCCTCTGCTCCGGAAGGCGATCGGCTCCCGATCGACGCGTTGCTGGAGTGGTACGACACCAACGCCCGCGACCTGCCCTGGCGCGCTCCTGACGCGTCCCCCTGGGCGGTCCTGGTCAGCGAGTTCATGCTGCAGCAGACCCCGGTCAACCGGGTGTTGCCGGTGTACGAGTCGTGGCTGCGACGCTGGCCGGCGCCGGCCGCGCTGGCCGCCGAACCGGCCGGCGAGGCGATCCGGGAGTGGGGCCGGCTCGGCTACCCGCGCCGGGCGCTGCGGCTGCACGCCTGCGCCGGCACGCTCGTGGAGCTGCATGGCGGCGAGGTCCCCGATGACGTGGACGCGCTGCTGGCGTTGCCCGGCGTCGGCACGTACACCGCGCGGGCGATCGCCGCCTTCGCCTATCGCCAGCGAGTGCCGGTCATCGACACCAACGTCCGCCGGGTGCTGACCCGAGTTTTCGACGGAGTGGCTGATTCGAGCGCTAATGTCACGAATTTAGATCTCGATCGTGCAAAATCTTTGCTGCCGCTACAACCGGAGAGGGCTGCTCGGACGTCTATCTCGTTGATGGAACTCGGAGCCCTGAACTGTGTAGCCCGTACGCCCCGGTGCAGCGATTGCCCGCTGGCGACGCAATGCCGCTGGTTGCTGGCCGGATTCCCAGACAACGCCGGACCGGTCCGCCGGCCGCAGGCGTTCGCCGGGACCGACCGGCAGGTCCGTGGCCTTTTGATGGCTGTCCTGCGCGAATCACCGGCCCCGGTGCCGGCCGGCGATCTCGACGTGGTCTGGCCGAAGGCGGCGCAACGTGCGCGGGCCTTGGACGGGCTGGTCGCCGACGGCCTGGTCGATCCGCTGCCGGACGGCCGCTTCGCGCTGCCAGGCGTGGTGACCCGGTGACCCGCGGTCAGGCACCGGCCGGCGACCCGATGCCGGCCGACGGCGAATCGCTGAACGACTACCTGTTCGACGCGCCGCCGAACGGCCGCCCAACCACCGCCCTGCCGCAGGTCGACGCGGTGCCGACCCCGCGCGGACGGCACGAGCAACTGGCGCCGAACGGTGCGCCGGCGCGCCCGGATCCGCTGCTACAAACCCCGTTGAACGCCGGTGACGAGGCCTTCGCCGCGTACGACCAGAACCCGCTCAACCAGAACCCGCCGCACCAGCGGCCCCTAAACCAGGGCCCGCTCGGTCAGAGCCCGCTCCGGCAGGGCCCACCGGCGCCGCCGAAAGGCCCACCGATCCAGGGTCCGCCGGATCGCCGGCCGCCGCGCCGGCGTGGTCGCCGGGGCTGGCTGATCGCGACCGTGCTGGGCGCGGTGGCGGCCGTCGCGGCGGTGCTTTTCGCGGTCGTGCCGGCGAACGGCACGGGCGGCGACACTCCGCCGCCGCCCAGCGGCGGCAAGGTCGTCGCGCCGATCACCCAGCCGGCTGGCGGCGAGGATCCGGGCATCTGGCCACCGCCGCGGTCCAGCAACGTGTCGGCCACCGGCCCGCTCCCGGTGGTGCCACTCGCACCCCCGCCGGACGGGCCGCTGAAGCTGGACCAGTCCGGCCCGTACGCGCCGCTGGTCACCCGGATCCCGACCGACAAGAAGATCGTGTTCATCACGATGGACGACGGCACCACGCAGGCGCCGGTCGCGCAGGACCTGTTCCGGGAGAGCAAGCTCCCGGTCACGATGTTCCTGATCAGCCACACCGCCGCCAGCAACCCGAAATACTTCAAAGGTCTGGTGCAGAAGGGCGCCCGGGTCGAGGACCATACCGTCACCCACCCGATGAACTTGAACAAGCGCTCGGCGCTCTATCAGAAGAACCAGATCTGTGGCGCGAGCAAGCAGTTGAAGGGCATCTTCGGCATCCAGCCGACGCTGTTCCGGCCGCCGTACGGGCTCTACAACGAGACCACCCTGAAGATCGCCCACGACTGCGGCATCCACGCCGTGGTGATGTGGGAGGGCTCGATGATTGGCGGCGGACTGTTCATCAACCAGCACGAGGTCGGGCCGCGCAACCCGCTCAAGCCCGGGATGATCCTGCTGATGCACTTCACTCCGCACTTCAACGAGGACTACCGGGTGCTGCTGGCCGCGATAGCCAAATCCGGCTACTCGGTCGGCCGGCTCACCGACTACCTGCAGTAGGCCAGGTGTCGGTTGGGTCACAATTGCCCGACCAGCCAACTCAGCGGGTCGGTCGACCGTCTTTGCTGTGAAGGGCCTGTGCGTTGTTCGCAACGCCCCGTTGCTTGCGTCCGGCGCAGGCAACGGGCGTTGCGGACCACCATCCATCGCAGGGAACGCCCGGAAAGGGATCCGTGTACCGTCACCGCGCCGTCGCCGCCGCACTCGTGTCCATCTGCCTGCTGGCCGCCGGTTGCGGCGCCACCAAGCCCAGCGGCGGGGGTACGCCCAGCGGCAGCGCTGCCGGCCAGCCCACCGTGCAGCCGAGTCCCACGCCCAGCCGGGCCGATCCCGGCTCCACCGCCGACGGGCTCCCGGCCGTACCAGCCTTCGACCCGGCCCCGCCGGCGCAGCCGACCAAGCTGACCGCGCCGCCCGGCGAGGTGCCGGCGCTGCACGAGATCACCACCACCCAGAAGGTCGCGTTCATCACGATGGACGACGGGGCCGTACGAACCCCGAAGGCCGCCGCGATGCTGCGCAAGGCCGGCGTGCCGGTGACGCTCTTCCTGATGGGCAACGACGTCGATCCCGATCCGGCCTATTTCCGCGGCCTGCAGGACGCCGGCGCCCGGATCGAGGACCACACCCAGACCCACCCGGAGATGCCGAAGCTTTCGGCGGCCCGACAGAAGCAGGAAATCTGTCCCATCGCGGACAAGTATCAGAAACTTTTCGGCAAGCGCCCGACGCTTTTCCGGCCGCCGTACGGCGACTACAACTCGACCACCCAGAAAATGGTGGCCGCCTGCGGGCTGAGCTATCTGGTGCTGTGGCGGGAAACCACCGACAACGGCAAGGTCTTCTACCAGCGACCGGACCAAAAGGTGCATGCCGGCGACATCATTCTGATGCACTTCCGGGTCGCCTTCGTACGTGACTTCGCCGCGGTGTTGTGGGCAATCAAGAAAGCCGGCCTGACGCCAGCCGTTCTACAGGACTACCTGCCAGTCCCCGCAAAGACTCCGTGAGCGCTGCGTATCATCGCGAGAAACGAAACTCCATACCGGAATGGCAGTGAATGTTTTGGTGACTATTCTTTTACCGCCCGGTGCCGACAAACAATGCGGCCGGAAATGACGCAACCGCCGGCCGCCTCGCCGCGACGGAAAATGCGGCCGGGCTGGTGGGTCGCCATCGCGGCCGCTCTCGCAGCGGTCGTCCTGGTGGTCGCGGTGCCGCTCACCTCACACCTGCGGCATCCCGGCGAGGCCGCGCAGACCCCGTCGGCCGAGCCGCCCCCAGCGGTCACGTATCCGGCTCTCGCGCCGCTGCCGACGATCCCGTTGGCGGCCCCGCCGCCGGCCGCGATCCGGCTCAACGACAGCGGGCCTGAGGTGCCGGTGGTCACCCGGATCCCGACCGACAAGAAGATCGTTTTCATCACGATGGACGACGGCACCTTCCCGAACCCGGCCGCGCCGCGGCTGTTCGCGGCCACCAAGCTGCCGGCCACGCTGTTCCTGATCAGCAAGACCGCCGCCAAGACCCCGCTCTACTTCAAGAGTCTGGTGGCCGACGGCGCGCGGGTCGAGGGCCACACCGTGAACCACCCGTACGGCGGCCTCAAGGGCCGGTCGGAGAAGGTGCAGCATTCGGAGCTGTGCAACTCCGCGGTGCAGCTGAAGCAGATCTTCGGCAGCACCCCGAAATGGTTCCGGCCACCGTACGGGACGTACGACCAGACCACCCTGCGGACCGCGAAGCAGTGCGGCTACCAGGTGTCGGTGATGTGGGAGGCGTCGGTCATCGACGGCGTGCTCTGCATCGCGCAGCATCAGTTCGGGGCGGGCAACCCGTTGCAGCCCGGGATGATCCTGCTGATGCACTTCACCCAGAACTTCGAGCACGACTACCGAACGTTGCTGGCGGCGATCCAGCAGTCCGGCTACTCGGTCGGCCGGCTCAGCGACTACCTGGACCAGACCCGAGCCCCCAAGACCGGCCCGCACCCGTCCCTGGTGGTGCCCAAGCCGGTGACCCCGATATCCGGCCCGCTCTGCCCGGACGTCGCCGCCGCACAGGCGTCCCAGTCCGCCGCGGCCGCCGCGGCCGCCGCCCAAGCGCATGCCTCCCCGACGACGACCGCCAAGGACTAGCACTTCTTCGCGAACCCGACATTCTCGTCGTGCGGCCGACGACAACGTCGAGTCCGCTGGGGTTGCTCGTACGCAGAAAGGCCGGGCCCTCGCGGACCCGGCCTTTCTGCTGTCAAGCGCGGATTACTCGGTGCCGGTCGCCTTGGCGACGCTGACGGCTGGTTTGTCCTTGGCCGCAACCAGTTCCTTCTCGGCCGGCTTGTCGCCGGTCGCGAAGGTGAGCTTGGCCTTGTCCGGGACCTCCGGGTCGCCCTCGACATCGATGGTGATGTTCTGTCCGGGCTGGACCTCGCCGAACAGGATCTTCTCGCTCAGCGTGTCCTCGATCTCGCGCTGGATGGTGCGACGCAGCGGCCGGGCACCCAACACCGGGTCGAAACCCTTCTTGGCCAGAAAGGTCCTGGCGTTCTGGGTCAGCGTGAGCCCCATGTCCTTGTTCTTCAGCTGAGTCGAGACCCTCGCGATCATGATGTCCACGATCTGGATGATCTCTTCCTGGCTCAGCTGGTGGAACACCACGATGTCGTCGATCCGGTTCAGGAACTCAGGCCGGAAGTGCTGCTTGAGCTCGTCCTGGACCTTCTGCTTCATCCGCTCGTAGTTGCTGGCCTGGTCGTTGCCCGACTGGAAGCCGAGGCTGACGGCCTTGGAAACGTCCCGCGTCCCGAGGTTGGTGGTCATGATCAACACCGTGTTCTTGAAGTCCACGATGCGACCCTGACCGTCGGTCAGCCGGCCGTCCTCCAGCACCTGCAGCAGCGTGTTGAAGACATCCGAGTGGGCCTTCTCGACCTCGTCGAACAACACCACGCTGAACGGCTTGCGGCGGACCTTCTCGGTCAGCTGGCCACCCTCGTCATACCCGACATACCCGGGAGGCGCACCGACCAGGCGGGAGACCGTGTACCGGTCGTGGAACTCGGACATGTCCAGCTGGATGAGCGCGTCGTCGTCGCCGAACAGGAACTCCGCGAGCGCCTTGGACAGCTCGGTCTTACCGACACCGGACGGGCCGGCGAAGATGAACGAACCACCGGGACGCTTGGGGTCCTTCAGGCCGGCGCGCGTACGCCGGATGGCCTGACTGACGGACTTGATCGCCTCCTGCTGGCCGACGACCCGGCGGTGCAGCTCGTCTTCCATGCGCAGCAGCCGGGAAGTCTCCTCCTCGGTCAGCTTGAAGACCGGGATGCCCGTCCAGTTCGCCAGTACCTCGGCGATCTGCTCGTCGTCGACCTCGCTGACCACGTCGAGGTCGCCGGACTTCCATTCCTTCTCCCGCTGGGACTTCTGGTTCAGCAGGGTCTTCTCGTTGTCCCGCAGACTCGCGGCCTTCTCGAAGTCCTGCGAGTCGATCGCGGACTCCTTCTGCCGGCGTACGTCCGCGATCTTCTCGTCGAACTCACGCAGGTCCGGTGGCGCGGTCATCCGGCGGATCCGCATCCGGGCGCCGGCCTCGTCGATCAGGTCGATCGCCTTGTCCGGCAGGAAGCGGTCCGAGATATACCGGTCGGCGAGGCTCGCGGCGGCGACCAACGCGGCGTCGGTGATCGACACCCGGTGGTGCGCCTCGTACCGGTCGCGCAGGCCCTTCAGGATCTCGATGGTGTGCGCCAGCGACGGCTCGGCCACCTGGATCGGCTGGAACCGGCGCTCCAGCGCGGCGTCCTTCTCCAAATACTTGCGGTATTCGTCGAGGGTGGTCGCGCCGATGGTCTGCAGCTCACCGCGGGCCAGCATCGGCTTGAGGATGCTGGCGGCGTCGATCGCGCCCTCGGCGGCACCCGCACCCACCAGGGTATGGATCTCGTCGATGAACAGGATGATGTCGCCGCGGGTACGGATCTCCTTGAGCACCTTTTTCAGGCGCTCTTCGAAGTCGCCGCGGTAGCGGGAACCGGCGACCAGCGCGCCGAGGTCCAGCGAGTAGAGCTGCTTGTCCTTCAGCGTCTCGGGCACGTCACCCTTGACGATGGACTGGGCCAGCCCCTCCACCACCGCGGTCTTGCCGACACCCGGCTCGCCGATCAGCACCGGGTTGTTCTTCGTACGGCGGGAGAGCACCTGCATCAGGCGCTCGATCTCCTTCTGCCGGCCGATCACCGGGTCGAGCTTGCCCTCGCGGGCGGCCTGGGTGTAGTTGCGGCCGAACTGGTCCAGCACCAGCGAGGTCGACGGAGTGCCCTCGGACGACGGGCCGCCACTGGACTCCTTGCCGCCCTGGTAGCCGGACAGCAGCTGGATGACCTGCTGCCGCACCCGGTTCAGGTCGGCGCCGAGCTTGACCAGCACCTGCGCGGCGACGCCCTCGCCCTCGCGGATCAGGCCGAGCAGGATGTGCTCGGTCCCGATGTAGTTGTGGCCGAGCTGCAAAGCCTCGCGAAGGCTCAGCTCCAGCACCTTCTTCGCCCGCGGGGTGAAGGGGATGTGCCCGGACGGGGCCTGCTGACCCTGCCCGATGATCTCCTCCACCTGCTGGCGTACACCTTCCAGCGAGATGCCGAGGGACTCCAGCGCTTTCGCGGCGACGCCCTCGCCCTCGTGGATGAGCCCGAGCAGGATGTGTTCGGTCCCGATGTAGTTGTGGTTGAGCATCCTGGCTTCTTCCTGCGCCAGGACGACAACGCGACGTGCGCGGTCGGTAAATCTCTCGAACATCCCTCGTGCTCCTCACATGCCAGCCGGCACCTTGCACCGCATAGCGCCTGTCGTGCCCATCGGCACTGCGTGCCCGTCTGGCCACCCCTCGGCAGTGCGTCACTGCCGCGCCGGGAGGTGCGCCTGTCGGCACCGTGTGGCCGCCGAACCCCTGTGTGGGGCCCGTCTTGAACACTCTAGTCGGGGGTTGGATACCAAACTCGTCAGAACAGTCATTTGCGACCGGCAACCAGCCGATCAGACAGGCAATCGCGAGCCCGTCACCGGGAACAACGTCGTTCTGGGCCGTTCCCATCCTGACTGCTGTACGCCGTCAGCGAAACCGGCCGGACAGACCACAAGTGCGGTCAGGACTGCGAGTGATACTGCTCGATGATCTCGGCCGGAATCCGGCCGCGGTCGCTGACCGCGAGGCCCTTCTTCCTGGCCCAGGCCCGGATGGCCTGGTTCTGCTCGCGGTCCGCGGTCACCGTCGGAACAGTCGGCGCCGGGCGTACGGCTGGGCGGGTCGGCGCCTTGCCGGCCTTACGGGCCACGCTGACATACGTCGCGAGCTGGTCACGCAGCTTCGCCGCGTTCTTGTTGGACAGGTCGATCTCGTACGCCACCCCGTCGAGCGCGAAGCGGATGGTCTCGTCGGCCTTCCCGCCGTCGACATCGTCGATGAGGATAATTTCGGTACGCTGCGCCACCGCGTTGATTTCCTTCCCCGCAGGAATGTCCGGCAATGACTGCTTCTTGAGGACATTCTCATCCTTGGAACACCTGCCTGGCAGGGCCGCCGGCCTCAACCGCCGGTCGAGTCAGGTCTCACGCCGGGTGAGCGACGCATCCAGGCCCAGCGGGTCCGCGTCATGGCGCGCGTCCCGACTCGGTAGCACCGCCCGCCGACGGAGCTTACCCCTGCCTGCGTTTACCACCTGCAGCGACGGGCCGGGCACGGTCAGCGGCCCCACCCGGATCGGGCGAGGGCCGCAGAATCTATACAGAATCCGTTTACAGACCGTTGGAACGGTTGATCAGGTCCTGAGCGGTGCCCTGCGCCTGGTCGTACCGGTCCGGGAAGGCGGACCGCTGCACGCTCTGGGCGACCCGGCCGGCCGACCAGCCGGGGTTGTTGGCCGCGTTCGGGATGGCCTGGTCGAGATACTTGTTGGCGGCGTGCGCCACGTCCAGGCAGTTGTTGCGGTCCTCCGGGCACCAGAACCGTGGGATCTGTTGGAAGACGCCAATCGAGTCGCCGGTGCCACAGTTCAGGTTGTTGGCATGCGACTCCACCCACGCGGTTTCGAAGACGGACAGTCGTACGCGACCGTCGACGCCCCGCTGGTTGCTCACGTCCCGCAGGATCCGCAGCACGTTGTCGTCCGCGTTGCCCGGGATGGACCCGCAGTTCTTCGGTGTCACCACGGACGCCGGCACGTGGGTGCCGGGCGCCAGCAGATCACTGGAGTTACTCGCAGTGCCACCGTAAGCCGCCGGTGCCGCCAGCAGCGCGGCGCCAACCGCCGCCGCTGCCAACGACATCCTGACGCCCCGCCGGATCGCTGTCCTGCTCATCGGAAGTTCCTCTCGGTGCTGGGGGGTTGTGACCTGGAACACCGCGGCTGTGTCGGTCGGGAACTTCCTACCTCGTGCTAATAGGTGTTGTAAATGACTTTCGCCAAAAATCGCCCAAGCCGCATTAAATGGGTAGTGGGTATCGACACCCGGTAAAACCGGGCGTACGGGTGATAGGGCGACAGCGGGTAGCGGGACTACTCAGGTCGTACGAACGGGAAAAGGATCGTTTCCCGGATTCCTCGGCCAGTGAAGACCTGAAGCATCCGATCGACGCCCATTCCCATCCCGCCGGTCGGCGGCATGCCGTATTCGAGGGCCCGAATGAAGTCCTCGTCCAGCTGCATGGCCTCGGGGTCGCCGCCAGCCGCGGCCAGCGACTGTTCCAGCAGGCGCTGCCGCTGGATGACCGGGTCGACCAGCTCGGAATAGCCGGTGCCGACCTCCATACCACCGATGTAGAGGTCCCATTTCTCGGTGACTCCCGGCTTGCTGCGATGCGACCGGGTCAACGGCGAAGTGTCCAACGGATAGTCCCGGACGAACACCGGGTCCTGCAGTTGGTCGTCGCAGAGCGCCTCCAGCAGCTCCTCCACCAGCTTGCCGTGGGTGGCGTGCGGCGGGATCTGGACGTCGAACTTCTCCGCGTACGCCCGAAGGGTGTCCACCGAGGTCTCCGGCGTCACCTCGTCCTGCACCGCGGTGGACACCAGCTCGTACAGCGACAACGACGGCCACACGCCGCCCAGATCCAGCTCGGTGCCGTCCAGCCGGGTGACCGTGGTGGAGCCGAAGACGGCCTGCGCGGTCTCCTGGTAGAGCTCGCGGGTGAGGGTGCCGACCGTGTTGTAGTCGCCGTACGCCTCGTAGACCTCAAGCATGGTGAACTCGGGCGAATGGGTGGAGTCGGCGCCCTCGTTGCGCAGCACCCGGCCGAGCTCGAACACCTTGTCGATGCCGCCGACCGTGCAGCGCTTGAGGAACAGCTCCAACGCGATGCGGATGTAGACATCCACGTCGAAAGCGTTGTAGTGGGTGGTGAACGGCCGCGCGGTGGCGCCGCCGTGAACCGCCTGCAGTAACGGGGTCTCCACCTCTATGAAGCCGCGGCGGTGCAGCGAGTCCCGCAGGCCGTGCACCGCGGTGGACCGGATGTGGGCCATCGAGCGGGCGTCCGGCCGTACGATCAGGTCCACATACCGCTGGCGGACGCGGGAGTCCTCGCTCATCGGCTTGTGCGCCACTGGCAGCGGCCGGAGCGCCTTCGCGGTGATCGCCCAGCTGTCCGCCAGCACGCTCAGCTCGCCGCGCCGAGACGTGATCACCTCGCCCTGGACGCCGACGTGGTCGCCGATGTCGACCAGCGACTTCCAGTCCGCGAGGGCCTGCTCCCCGACCTTGGCCAGCGAGATCATCACCTGCAGCTCGGTGCCGTCACCGGCCCGCAGGGTGGCGAAGCAGAGCTTGCCGCCGTTCCGGAAGAAAATCACCCGGCCAGCCACCCCGACGGTGTCGCCGGTCGCGGTGTCGGTCGCCAGGTCGGCGTACTTTCGCCGCAGCTCACCCAGGGTGGTGGTGAGCGGGAAACCGACCGGATATGGCTCGACGCCTTCGGCCAGCATCCGCTCCCGCTTGTCCCGGCGCACCCGCAGCTGCTCTGGCAGGTCGTCGGCTTCGGAAATGGGCTGCTCAGTCACGTACTCGAGGGTAGCCATCGGCCGTCTCGAGCCATCCCACCGGCCTCCGATGACCTCTAGGGTGTGGAGATGGACCGTCAGGGATGGGATCGTCGTCGGCTGTCCTTCGGCGCTGTTGCGCAGCTCTACCAGCGGACCCGGCCCGACTATCCGGCCGAGGCGGTCAAGTGGATGCTCGCGACCGTGCCCGCCGGCGGGACCGTGCTGGACCTGGGCGCTGGTACGGGCAAGCTGACCCGAGTGCTGGCCGGCCTCGGCTTCGAGGTGGTCGCGGTGGAACCCAGCACCCCGATGCGGGAGGCGCTCGCGGCCGCGCTGCCCGGGACCCGGGTGCTGGAAGGGTCCGCGGAGAGCATCCCGCTGGACGACGGCGCGGTGGACGCGGTGGTCGTTGGGCAGGCTTACCACTGGTTCGACCCGGACATCGCCAACCCGGAGATGGCCCGGGTGCTGCGGCCGGGCGGGGCGCTCGGGCTGATCTGGAACCTGCTGGACGAGCGGACCAGCTGGATCGCGCAGCTGGGCAGCGAGCTGGACGCGTACGACCGTACGAGCAACGGCTTCAACGGCAACGGTTTCAACGGCGCTGGCAGTGAGCGGGACCTGGGGCCGTGGTTCAACGTTCCCGAACACGAGCGCTTCCATCACCAGCAGCGGCTGACCATCACCGACCTGCTCGACCTGCTTCGGTCCCGATCGACGGTGGCCACCCTGGACACCCCACAGCGGGACGCGCTGCTGGGCCGCGTACAGACCCTGGTGCTGCGCAACGCGCCCGTCGACGCGCAACAACAACTCGACCTGCCGTACATCGCCTCCACGTACCGCTCCACCCGCACCTGACGGAGAGTTGCGCTCGGCTGGCGTCGAGTGCGGGACTTTAACCCACACTCGACGTCGAGCGCGGAACAAAGTCCCACACTCGACGAAAATCCATGCGACTTCAGGAGGCTACGGAGAGTTGCGGTCGTAGACGAGGCGGAGGCCGATCAGGGTGAGAGCCGGCTCGTGGTGGGTGATGGTGGCGCTCTCGGAGACGACCAGCGGGGCGAGGCCGCCAGTGGCGACGACGGTCGGGATCGGGGTGCCGAGTTCGGCGGCGATCCGGGTGACGATGCCGTCGACCTGGCCGGCGAAGCCGTAGAGCATTCCCGACTGGAGCGCCTCGACGGTGTTCTTGCCAATCACCCCGCGGGGTGCGACCAGTGGCACTTTCAGCAGTTGGGCAGCGCGAGAGGCCAGCGCGTCCAGGGAAATCTCGATACCAGGCGCCAAAGCGCCGCCGAGGAACTCTCCTTTTCGTCCTACCACGTCGAAATTCGTGGACGTACCGAAGTCCACCACGATCGCCGGGCCGCCGAAGAGGGTGTAGGCGGCGAGGGTGTTGACCACCCGGTCGGTGCCCACCTCGCGCGGATTGTCGACGTTGAGCGCGACACCGGTGCGTACGCCCGGCTCCACCACCAGCGTCGGAATGTCCTGGTAGTAGCGGCGAAGCATGACATTGAGCTCGCGATGCAGGGCCGGCACGGTTGAGCAGGCACTGATTCCGGTGATGTCGACGCTGTCCGCCGCGAGCAGGCCGCGAAAGGTCAGTGCCAGCTCGTCGGCGGTGAGGCGCGCGTCCGTACGCATCCGCCACGAGTGCACCAGTTTCGCGCCGTCGAAGGTGGCCAGCACGATCTGGGTGTTGCCGACGTCGATGCAGAGCAGCACTTAGCGCCCCAGCTTCAACGCGGTGTTGTCGATCAGCCGGGTGGCGCCAACCTTGGCGGCTATCAGCAATCGCGCCGGCCCTTTCGCTGGCGGCGGGCCGAGCGATGGATCGGTCAACTCGCAGTAGTCAACGTCCACAGTGGACTCGGCGGCCAACACCGCGGTTGCGGCCGCCAGCACTGCGACCGGGCCCTGACCGGACGCCGCCACGCCAGCCCGCAAGGCCGCTGACAGCGCTAAACCGGAACGGCGTTCGCGGGGCGACAGGTACGCGTTTCGGCTGGACAGAGCCAAACCGTCCGGCTCGCGTACGATAGGCACCCCGACGACTTCAATGTCCATGCTCAGGTCAGTGACCAGCTGGCGGACCATCATCAGCTGTTGATAGTCCTTTTCCCCGAAAAACGTGACATCGGGAGCGGTCAGATGCAACAGCTTGGAGACGACTGTCAGGACACCGCCGAAAAATCCGGGACGAAAGGCGCCTTCCAGGATTTCCCCACGCGGACCCGGCTGCACCCGGACCTGCGGCGGACCGGCCGGATACATCACCGCGGCGGTCGGCGCGAAAACCAGATCAACCTGTTCCCGCACGCAGATTTCCAGGTCGGCTTTCAGCGTACGCGGATAGCGGTCGAGGTCTTCGGTGGGCGCGAACTGCAGTGGATTGACGAAAATCGTGGCGATCACCGAGGCTGCCCTGGCCCGCGCCTGGCGCAGCAAAGCGGCATGGCCGGCGTGCAGGGCACCCATCGTCATCACCACCGCCACCGGACCCGGCAGCCGGTCGCGGGCAGCCGCGAGGGCGTCCCGATCGCGTACGACCGGAGGCGTCAGCAACCGTTCCGCCGGCGCACCGATCTGCCCGGTCACGCGCGGGCACCGTTGGACCGGGCGGCCAGCACATCCAGCAGCCGCTCCGCGTCCTCGGGCGCGAGCCGGCCGGACGCGATCGCCCGGTCGGCCGTCCGGCGGGCCATCGCCACATAGCCGGCGAGCGTCTCCGGCGCGTGCGCGGCCAGCGTGTCCAGATGCGTGCGCACGGTGTCGGCGTCACCGCGGGAAACCGGCCCGGTCAGCCCCGCGTCGCCCAGCCGCAGCCCGTTGTCCAGCGCCGCGCCCAGCAACGGGCCGAGCAGCCGCTCAGGCTGCCCAACGCCGGCTCGGCGGAGCAGGTCGGCGGCCTCGGTGACCAGCGTGACCAGGTGGTTCGCGCCGGTCGCCAGCGCCGCGTGGTAGAGCGGCCGGAACTCGTCCGCGATCGGGATCGGCTCGCCGCCGATCTCCAGCACCAGCGCCTCGGCGACCGGCAGCACCGGCTCCGGAGCGGTCACCCCGAAAGCCACTCCGTCGATCTTGTCCACGTCTTCGGGTCGCCCGACGAACGTCATCGCCGGATGCAGCGCCATCGGCAGTGCCCCGGCCCACGCGGCCGGCGCCAACACACCAAGCCCATGCGCCCCGGACGTGTGCGCGACCAGCCGGCCCGGCTGCCACCCACCAGTCTCGGCCAGCCCGGACACCAGCCGCGGGAGCACGTCGTCAGGGACCGTCAGCAGCGCGAGATCCACGTCGGCGACCACTTCCGGGACCGGCAACAGCGGTACGCCCGGCAGGAACTGTTCGGCTCGCCGCTGGGACGCGTCCGAGACTCCGGAGGCCGCGACCACGTGGTGGCCCACTCGCATCAGCGCCGCGCCCAACGCCACTCCGACGCGGCCGGCTCCGACGATGCCGATCCTCAAATGGCCCGGCGGTTCAGTCATGGCGTGATCCAGTCCGTTCGTTCCGGGTACCGGTCAGGCCGCCAGTATGCGCGGGCCGTCGCCGATCGCAACACCCACTCGTACGTGCGGCGTGTCACAACCCGATCGCGAACTCGACCTCTCTTCCGGGAGCGTCGAAGGTCAGACCTTTGCGGCGAAGGCGGTGACCAGGTCTCGGGTGGGAGCGGGCCGCTCCATGAAGGGCAGGTGACCGGCCTTCTCGACGGCCGCGACAGCGAGCCTCGTCCACCCGCCCGCACCCTGACCGCTGCGACCACCCGCTAGCGGCGGCTTCGGGTCGTACGTTTGCGGGGCGGCTCGGCCTCGGTCGTACGGAACGGGATGCGTACGGTCGCGAGCAGCCCCGGCGTCCCGTCGGTCAGCGACACCGTGCCGCCATGCCCGCGTACGAGGTCGGCCACGATCGCCAGACCCAGGCCCACTCCACCGTCATCGCGAGCGCGCGCGTCGTCGAGACGGGTGAAGCGTTCGAAAACGCGTTCGCGGTCGGCGGCCGGGATGCCGGGGCCGTCGTCGGCGATCCGGACGATCACCGAGCCGTCCTCGGCGACAACCGACAACCCGACGCGCGTACGGGCATGCCTCACGGCGTTGTCCAGCAGGTTTCCGATCACCCGGGCCAGCCGGTCGCGGTCGCCAACCACCAGCGGCAGGTCGCCGGGAGCCGGCGCGACCACGACCGGCACTTGGCCGCCGTCGTACCGCTTCGCCACCCCGCGGGCCACCTCGCCGAGGTCCACCTCGTCCTGCCGGGCCGGCGCGGCCATGCCGGCGTCCATCCGGGCGAGCAGCAACAGGTCGTCCACCAGCCGGGACAACCGGTCGATCTCGGCCAACACGTCTTCGGTGCTGAGCTCCGGCGACCGACGGGCGGCGATTTCCAACTGGGTGCGCAGGCTCGCCAGCGGGCTGCGCAGCTCGTGGGCCGCGTCCGCAACGAAAGCGCGCTGCCGGTCCTGAGCGACCTCCAACCGCGACAGCATGTCGTTGAGCGTGACCGCAAGCCGTTGGACCTCGTCGTGCGCGTCCGGGACCGGCAGTCGCCGGGTGACCCCTTTGCCGGTGATTTCGGCGGCGCCCCGGCGCAGCGACTCCACCGGGCGCAGGGTCGCGCCGACCACCAGCCAGCTCAGCATCGCGAGCACCGCCAGCAGCACCGGGAAACCGACGCCCACGGCCGTACGCACCACCTTGCCGCCGTCCAGCACCTCGCGGATGTTCGCCGCCACGATCACGTAGTCGACGCCACCGCCCGCGTCCACCTTGCTGACGAACACCCGAAGCGGCCCCTCCCGCCCCGGCTCCTCGCCCGCGATGACCATGAGTTTCCCCTGGTTGGCAGCGGCAGTCAGCTGCCCCAGCGGCATCATCGGCACCACCTGGTCGGCGGCGGCGGACGCGGACAGCACTCCGCCGCGGGCGTTGACGACCTGCACCAGCTGCGCCGGCCCGGCGGTTGGTACGGGGTTGGGCAGCTGCTTGGTCTTGACCAGCGTCACGACGTCCTGGCTGGTCTGCATGACGCTGGAGTCCACGCTGGTGAAAAGCGCCGCCGACACGGTGATCACCAGCAGCGACCCGCCGGCGCCGAGACCGACCGCGAGCACCGCGGTGGCCAGTAGCGTCAGCCGGGCTCGAAGGCTGAGCCGCCAGATCCACCGGTACGCCCGGTGGCCGCCGATCATCGGTCCTTCGTACGGGCCAGGTCGTCGACCACTCGGTAACCGGCACCGCGGACCGTACTCAACGTCTGCCGGCCGAACGGCACGTCGATCTTGCGGCGCAGATAGCCGACGTAGACCTCCACGACGTTCGGGTCGGTATCCGCGGCCGCGTCCCACACGTGGTCGAGCAGCTCGGTCTTGGAAACGACCTCGCTCGGTCGGCGCATCAAATACTCCAACAGCGCGAACTCGCGGGCGGTCAGGTCGATCGACTGCTCGCCTCGAGTGGTCTGCCGAGTGGCCGGATCCAGCGTCAGGTCCCCGACGCTCAGCCGCACCGGACGCGGTCTCACGCCCCGGCGCAGCAGCGCGCGTAGCCGAGCCAGCAGCACCACGTACGAGAAGGGTTTGACCAGGTAGTCGTCGGCGCCGACATCCAACCCGTCGGCCTGGTCGTACTCGCCGTCCTTGGCCGAGAGCATCAGCACCGGCACCCAGTTCCGGTCCGTCCGCAGCGCCTGGACGATCCGGTAACCGGACAGCCCAGGCAGCATGATGTCCAGGATCACCAGGTCGTACGAGCCGGCCCTGGCCATCGCGAGGCCGGTCGTGCCGTCGTGCGCGAGGTCCACCACGAAGCCGTCGTCGACCAGCCCGGCCGCCAACGCGCGGGCGAACCGCACCTCGTCATCGACCAGCAACAACCGCATCGCCATCCCCCAAACTCGGAACTCTCAGTCTGCTCACAGCATGCCCTGTGGAGGATGTGAAACAGCTGAGTGAACGCCAAGGAGGTATGGGCATGTCAGCAGAAGATCAGGAAACCGGTTCAGAAAATCCCCCCGGTCGCCGCAAGCACGTGCTGCGGTGGGCCGTACCGGCCGGCATCGTGGCGCTCGCGCTCGCGGTCCCGTCCGCCGGTGCCATGTTGCAGGCGGCACCCGAGCCGAGCCTGCCGGCGATGAGCGCACAGCAGTTGCTCGCCGCCATCCAGACCGCGAAGGTCAACGGACTTTCTGGCACTGTCGTACAAACCGCCGACCTGGGGTTGCCGAGCCTGCCGGGTCTGACCGGCACCGGCGCGCCGAGCACCGGCAGCTCGTCGCTGTTGTCGATGGTGTCCGGCAGCCACACGCTGCGGGTTTGGTACGCCAGCCCGGACAAGGGCCGGGTCGCGCTGCTCGGCCAGCTGGGCGAGTCGGACATCGTCTACAACAACCACGACCTGTGGACGTGGTCCAGCAGCGACCACACCGCCACCCACCGGGTGGTTCAGGCACCTGCGCGGAAGTCCGGCACGCCGTCGGCGGGCAACGAGAGCGGGCTCGCGAGCGGTACGCCGCAGGAGCTCGCCGCGCAGTTGCTGAAGGCGGTCGGCCCGACCACCACGGTCAGCACCACCGGCAACACCACGGTCGCCGGTCGCAAGGTTTATGAGCTGCTGCTGCAGCCAAAGGACACCCGGTCGCTGGTCGGCCAGGTGCGGCTCGCGGTGGACGGCGAGACCAAGCTGCCGTTGCAGGTGGAGGTCTTCGCATCCGGTGCTGGTACGCCGGCGATCAAGGTCGGCTTCACTCAGGTCAGTTTCAGCACGCCGACCGCGGACAACTTCAAGTTCGCTCCGCCGCCCGGGGTGAAGGTCACCGAGGACAAGGCGTCGGCGCCGGACCCGAAGAAGCTCGCCCAGACGCATAAGCCGCAGCTTGATGGGGTGCGGCCGAACGTGGTCGGTCAGGGCTGGACTTCGGTGCTGGTCGCCAAGCTGCCGGCGAACGCGCTTAGTCCCAATAGCAGCGCACAGCCGGACGCGAAGAAGCCCGGTGGCGGCGCCAGCATCAACCCGATGGAACTGCTGTCGTCCCTGCCGCGCGTCTCGGGCACCTGGGGCAGCGGCCGGTTGTTCTCGTCGGCGCTGGTCAGTGCGCTGATCACCGATGACGGCAGGGTGCTGGTCGGATCAGTGCAGCCGAGTCTGCTGTACGCGGCCGCCGGACAGAAGTGACGGCTGCTACCACCTCGTCCACCGAGCCGCGCCAGGCCAGCCAGCCTGGCGCCGGCTCGGCGGCCATCCAGACTCGTGGGCTGACCAAGCGCTTTCGCGGCGGGCAGGTGGCCGTCGACCATCTCGACCTGGACGTGCCGGTGGGCAGCGTTTTCGGCTTCCTGGGCCCAAACGGCTCTGGCAAGACCACCACGATCCGGATGCTGCTCGGCCTGATCAGCCCGACCGCCGGCAGCCACAGCCTGCTGGGCCTCGGGATGCCACAGCGGGCCAGCGCGGTGCTGCCGCGAGTCGGCGCGCTGGTGGAGGGCCCGGCTTTTCATCCGCACCTGAGCGGGACCGACAACCTGCGCCGGATGGACGCCGCCGATCGACCCGCCGATCCGCGTACGAGCAAGGCCAGGATCGGCTCGGCGTTGGAACGGGTGGGGCTAACCGCCGCCGCTCGCAAGCGTTATCGCGCGTACTCGCTCGGCATGCGGCAACGGCTCGGGATCGCCGCCGCCCTGCTGCAGCCGCGCGAACTGCTCGTACTGGACGAGCCGACGAACGGCCTGGATCCGCAGGGAACCAGGGAAATCCGGCACCTGATCACCGATCTGGCCGCCGACGGCACCACCGTGATGCTGTCCACTCACCTGCTGTCCGAAGTGGAGCAGGTCTGCTCGCACGTCGGTGTGATGCACGTCGGCAAGCTGGTCGCCAACGGCACGCTGGCCAGCCTGCGCTCATCGCTGGCGCCACGAATTGTGGTGCGTACGAGCGAAACCACCGACGCCGCGGACACGCTGCGCCGGCTGGGGCTCGCTGACATCAAGTCCGGCGACGGCGAAGTTTCGGCTCTGCCTGGGGAAAGCGCGCCGGAGCAAGTGCTCAGGACGCTGGTTTACGACGGCGTACCCGTCACTGGTTTCGAGGTGGCCCGCGCCGACCTCGAGGAGGTTTTCGTCGCGCTTACCGGGGAGGGTTTCGATGTCAGCGGCTGACGCGGTCCTGGACCGTCCACAGTGGAGCGTACGGCCGGTGAGCACCCGCCTGCTGCGCTCGGAACTGTCGCTGGTGTTCGGCCGGCGACGCAACCAGGTGATCCTCGCGGTGCTCGCGGCCGTACCGGTGCTGATCGCGGTCGCCGTCAAGATCAACAGCTCCGACAACGGTCGCGGTCCGGTCTTTTTCAACAGTATCGCCGAAAATGGCCTCTTCGTGTCCTTGGCCGCGCTCTTCGCGATCACCCCACTCTTTCTGCCGCTCGCGGTGGCGGTGGTGTCCGGCGACGCGATCGCCGGCGAATCCAACCAGGGCACACTGCGGTATTTGTTGACCGTACCGGTCAGCCGGATGCGTTTACTGGCAACGAAATACGCCGCCTCAGTGCTCTATTGCTTCGCCGCCACCCTGATTGTCGGGGTAGTCGGCGCGGCGATCGGACTGATCCTTTTCCCGAGCGGATCGGTGTTGCTGCTGTCCGGCAGCTCAACATCACTGCCGGCCGCGCTGCTGCGAATCCTGCTGATCTGCCTGTATCTAGGCCTCAGCATGGCCGCACTCGCGGCGATTGGCCTCTTCATCTCCACCCTCACCGACTATCCGGTCGCGGCCATGGCCGCCACCGCCGGCCTCGCGGTCGCCAGCGAGGTCCTCGACGCGATCCCCCAACTGGCCGCCATCGCCCCCTGGCTGCCGACCCACTGGTGGTTCTCGTTCGGCGACTTCCTGCGCGACCCGATCACCATGCAGGACTCGTCAACCGGAGTGGTGTCCGCGCTCGTCTACATCGCCATCTTCACGTCCCTGGCCTGGGCCCGCTTCGCCGGCAAAGACGTGTCCAGCTAGCTGGCTGCGCCGAGTTCAGCTCTACCCGGGGTGCGGGTCCTCAGCCCGGAGGCTCCTCGCAAGGGGCGGCTCCTTAGCTGGGGTGCGGCGCGAAACTGTCGTACCCCTCCGGCAAATTTGCCCCCACCCAGTGACGGGTGGGGGGCGGGTTCGAGGACCAATGTTCAACCAAAAATTAAAGTCCACCTCTCAACCCACCCCCCGCCCGTTCAAAGGGAGGGGGAAAGAAAAACAGACACCTACGACAATTTCGCGCCGCACCTGGGTAGATCGCTCCAACAAAGTCGAGATTCTTCTCGCCACAGACCGCCGTCGATGGCCGGACTCGCCGAAAAGCGGGAATTAGTACGCGGAGCTGTCGCCGCGGGAGTGCCGGCCAGAGCCCGATGCGGGCGGCTGAGAGTGCCGGCCCAGCACGTCGGTGCGGGACGAGGTGCTGCTGCTGTGGCCACCACCGTACGCAGCGGATCGGCGGCCGCCGGAGTAGCCGGTGTCGTTGTCGGCGGCGCGGCGGCGCGAGCGCGGGGTTTCTGCGGGCTCGTAGTCATAGCGGTTCTCCACGGCGAAGCCAGACGAGATCTCGTTGTCTGTCCGGGCGGCCGGAAGCAGCGGGCGCAGGGTGACCGGCTCGGGCGCTGGCTCGGCTGGGGGCTCCCAGCCGGAAGGGCGCCAGTCGGTGGCCGAGCCCGCGGTGCCGAAGCCGAGGGAGGAAGCGTTCGCGGCCGGCGGCATGGCGCCGAACAGCGGGTCGTCGTTGTCGGCGGGGCGGTCGATCTCGGCGCGGTCCACCGAGTACGAGTCCCACTGCGGCATCGCGCCGCCGTTGATCGAAGCCTGGTCCATCGATGCGGCCGGTTCCTGCCGCCGGCCGTTGGACCCGGTGCCGCCGGACCCAGTGCCGGCCGAACCGTATGTCCGGCCCGTCTGCGGCCGTTCGCGCGACTCCAGCCACTCGTCCAGCTGGCCCACCAGCTCCGGATCGCGGCCACCGACCCGGGCCGCGCCGCCGGTACGTTCGGACCGCCGCGGCGCCTCGGGCACGTCGTCCAGCATTGGCATCATCTCGGTGCGGTCGGCGGCCGGTACGCGGGACCGGCCACCAGTCACCGGCACCGAGCCACTGCGCCCGCCGCTGACCGGCCGGGCAGACCCACTCCGGCCACCACTGACCGGCGCATCCGCCCTGCCGACACCGTCTGCCCGGCCACCATTGACCGGGACCGAACCGCTGCGATCGCCACCCATCGGCACCTCAGCCCGGCCGCCGTTGACCGGCACCGAACCACTGCGACCACCACTCACCGGACGGGCCGAGCCACTGACCGACCCCGTACGACCGCCACTGAGCGGCACTTCGGCACGACCGCCGTTCACCGGCACCGAACCACTGCGACCGCCACTCACCGGCCGAGCGGACCCACTGACCGAAGCACCACGGCCGTTCACCGGCACCTCAGCCCGGCCGCCATTGACCGGCACCGAACCGCTGACCGAACCACTGCGACCACCGCTCACCGGCGCCGAGCCGCTGACCGAACCGCTGCGACCACCGCTGACCGGCCGGGTGTGCTCCTCGTACTCAGCGCGCGCCGGCACCCGCTCGGAAACGGTCCGCTGCGAGCACTCGAAATCCCGGCGCTCGGCGGCATCGCGGGTGACCTGGGCCGACCCGCGAGGAGCGGCCGGCACGTCGGCGCGGCCACGGGAGCCCACCGGAGTACGCGGGCCGCCACGGCCCCCGCGACCCGCGCGGTCGGGATCGCGCTCGGACTCACCCGGCCCGTTGGAGACCGGGGCGCTGGGCAGCGGCACGGTGGCGCGGCCGGGCGTACGCAGGTCCAGAACAGTGCCTTCGCCGCTGGCCACCGGCCGGTTGCTCTGTTGTCCGCTGCGCTGCCTTCGGGACCGTTCCAGCTCGGCCCTCACGGTGTCCAGCTCGGCTCGCAGCGATCGCTCGACATCGCGGCGCACTCCGTCGACCTCGTCCCGGACCTGATCCACCTCACGCTGCAGCGAGTCGGTGATCTCCTCAGCGAGGTCGGCCGGCTCCGGCCGGAGCACCACGGCCAGTCCGATCAACACCACCGCGACCAGCGCGAGCACCGCCGCGATCCGCAGCGGGCTGCTGCCCTGCCCGAAGGCGAGCAGCAACGCGGCTATCGGAGCGAAGGCGACGCCGATCCACAAAAGCCAGCCGGAACGCGCGCGCAACGCACCCATGAAGCCAGATGGGGAACGAGCGGGCATACACCACAGGCTAGCGCCGTCGCGACCCGAATTTCGTCCCGGGTCACTGATCACACACCGCGAGCAAGCTCCCGCTCAGTCGAAACTTTTGCGCCATCCCGTATAACTGTGCGTATTAATGGCACCCCTGGGCGATATGCGAGATGTTCGTAGCGCGGCGTGTCGAGCACGATCGCGTCGCCGCGAAAGCCGGGTGCCAGTCGTCCCACGTCTGATCGGCGCAGCGCCTCGGCGCCGCCGGAAGTCGCCGCAGCGACCGCCTCCGCGCAGGTCAGTCCCATCTCCCTGACCGCCAGAGCGATGCAGAACGGCATGCTCGAGGTGTACGAGGTGCCCGGGTTGCAGTCGGTGGCGAGGGCGATCCGGACGCCCGCGGAGAGCAACCGCCGGCCGTCCGGAAAGGGAGAGCGCGTGGAGAACTCGACCCCGGGTAGCAGAGTCGCCACCGTGCCCGAATGCGCCAACGCGTCGACATCATCGTCCGACAGGTAAGTGCAGTGGTCCGCGCTCGCCGCGTCCAGCTCGACAGCCAACTGAACGCCCGGCCCTGGCCGCAGCTGGTTGGCGTGCACACGCAGCTCCAGACCCGCGTGCTTGGCGGCCATAAGGACCTTGCGGGCGGCGCCCACGTCGAAGGCGCCCTCCTCGCAAAATACGTCCGCCCAGCGCGCGTACGGCGCACAAGCAGTCAGCATCTCGCCGGTGACGAGCTGAACGTACTCGCCGGGATCGGAGCCCGCCGGAACCACGTGTGCGCCGAGGAACGTCGTCTCGGTGGTGAACTCACTGGCGATCCGCAGCGATCGCACCTCATCGGCCACGTTCAGCCCGTAGCCACTCTTGATCTCGACCGTCGTCGTTCCCTGCCGAAACATCTCGGCAGTCAGGCGGGCGACGTTGGCGCGCAGCTCGTCGTCGGTGGCCGCGCGGGTGGCGGCCACCGTCGTACGAATGCCGCCCGCCGCGTACCGCTCACCGGCCATCCGGGCGGAGAACTCGTCGGTACGGTCGCCGGCGAAGACGAGGTGCGCATGGCTGTCCACGAAGCCCGGCAGCACGCAAGCGCCGTCGGCGTCGATCGCGTCGTCCGCCGCCGGCGCGGCGCCGCTGTCCCCCACCCACGTGACGACGCCGTCGTCGATCACCACGGCAGCGTTCGTACGGGTGCCCAGCAGCCCGTCGCCCAGCGCCGGCTCGCCGGTGACCAGCTGCCCGATGCCGCGGATGACCGTCGAGGTCACTGGGCGTCCATCGGAATCGGTACGCGCTGCGCGTCGGCGACCTCGCGGGCCAGCGGGTAACCGGCGTCGACGTGCCGGATCACGCCCATGCCCGGGTCGTTGGTGAGGACACGTTCCAGCTTCTGCGCGGCCAGCGCGGTGCCGTCCGCGACGCTGACCTGGCCGGCGTGAATGGACCGGCCGATGCCGACCCCACCGCCGTGGTGGATGGACACCCATGAAGCCCCGGAAGCGGTGTTGACCAGCGCGTTCAGCAGCGGCCAGTCGGCGATCGCGTCGGACCCGTCGGCCATACTCTCGGTTTCCCGGTACGGCGAGGCCACGCTGCCACAGTCGAGGTGGTCACGGCCAATCACCACCGGTGCGGAAATCTCACCGCTCGCGACCATTTCGTTGAACCGCAGGCCGGCCAGGTGCCGCTCGCCGTAACCGAGCCAGCAAATCCGCGCCGGCAGACCTTGGAACGCGACTTTCTCTTGTGCCAGCTTGATCCAGCGGCTCAGTGACTCGTTTTCCGGGAAAAGCTCAAGAATCGCGCGGTCGGTGGCCGCGATGTCCTTCGGATCGCCGGAAAGTGCGGCCCACCGGAACGGGCCCTTGCCCTGGCAGAACAGCGGACGGATGTACGCCGGCACGAAACCCGGATAGTCGAAGGCGCGCTCGTACCCACCTTCTCGTGCCTCACCACGCAAAGAGTTGCCGTAGTCGAAAACTTCCGCGCCAGCGTCCTGGAAACCGACCATCGCCTCCACGTGCTTGGCCATCGAAGCCCGCGCGCGATCGGTGAACTCCTCCGGCTTCTTGGCCGCGTAGTCGGGCGCGTCGCCCGGGTCGATGCCTTCCGGAATGTACGACAGCGGGTCATGCGCGGAAGTCTGGTCGGTGACGATGTCGACCTCCAGACCGCGCCGGAGCAGCTCCGGTACGAGCGTCGCCGCGTTGCCGAGCAAGCCGACCGACAGCGGCTGCTTGTCCCGCTTTGCCTTGGTGGCCTTGGCAATCGCATCGTCCACATCGGACGCGATGAGGTCGAGATAGCAGTGGTCCACGCGCCGCTGCAGCCGGGTTTTGTCCACATCGATGCAGATAACAGCGCCACCGTTCATGGTGACCGCGAGCGGCTGCGCGCCGCCCATCCCACCACAGCCGGCGGTCAGCGTGAGAGTGCCGGCGAGCGTGCCGTTGAACCGTTTCTCAGCGATCGCCGCGAAAGTCTCGTACGTGCCCTGCAGGATGCCCTGGGTGCCGATATAAATCCACGAACCCGCGGTCATCTGCCCGTACATGGTCAGCCCGAGGTGCTCCAACCGGCGGAACTCCGGCCAGTTGGCCCAGTCCGGTACGAGGTTGGAGTTGGCGATCAGGACTCGCGGCGCCCATTCGTGCGTACGCATGACGCCAACCGGCCGTCCACTTTGGACCAGCATCGTCTCGTCTTCGCGAAGATCGGTGAGGGTGCGTACAAGCGCGTGGTAACTCGGCCAGTCGCGTGCGGCTTTGCCCGTACCTCCGTAGACAACCAGATCGTCAGGGCGCTCGGCGACCTCCGGGTCGAGGTTGTTCTGCAGCATCCGTAGCGGCGCCTCGGTCTGCCACGACCGGGCCGTCAGGGTGGTGCCACGGGGTGAGCGGATCATCGGAGCTCCTTTATTCCAGCGGGCCGGTGACGGATTCGGCGGCGGACAGCAGCGAGCCGTCCTGCACCGCGGCGACGGTTTTGTCGATGTCGGGGGAAAGCCAGCGATCCGGGCCTGGCCCGTCCACTGTGGACCTGAGCGCCTGAACCACCGCTTTCGTTGCTGGGGCTGGCGTCAGTGGCGCGCGAAGGTCGAGAGCGCGGGCCGCGGTGAGGATCTCAATCGCCAGTACGCGTCGAAGTCCGTCGATCCCGCGGCGGAGTTTGCGGCCGGCCGCCCAGCCCATCGACACGTGGTCTTCCTGCATCGCCGAGGTCGGGATGGAGTCCACACTGGCCGGGTTGGCCAGTCGCTTCAGCTCGGAAACCACCCCGGCCTGAGTGTAATGCGCGATCATATGGCCGGAGTCGACGCCGACCTCGTGGGCCAAAAATGGCGGCAGTCCATTCGAACGGGCTTTGTCCAGCATCCGGTCCGTACGCCGCTCGGACATGCTCGCCACATCGGCCAGCGGAATGGCCAGGAAATCCAGCGCATACGCGACTGGTGCGCCGTGGAAGTTGCCATTCGATTCGACCCGGCCGTCCGGAAGTACGGCCGGATTGTCCACAATGGACCGCAGTTCGCGACCAGCGACCGTGTTGACGTAGTCAAGCGTGTCGCGGGCCGCGCCGGCCACCTGCGGAGCGCACCGCAACGAGTAGGCGTCCTGCACTCGCGTGCAGTCCGGGCCGCGGTGGCTTTCCATGATCGCCGAGCCGGCGAGCAGCGCGCGCATGTTCGCGGCGGCCGCGGCCTGGCCCGGATGCGGCCGCAACTCCTGCAGGTCCGCGGCGAAAACCCGGTCGGTGCCCAGCAGCGCCTCGACGCTCATGGCGGCCGCGATGTCGGCGAGTTTCAGCAACTCACGCAGGTCGTCAGCGGCCATCACGAGCATCCCGAGCATGCCGTCGGTGCCGTTGATGAGTGCGAGGCCCTCCTTGGCGGCCAACTCGACCGGCACCAGATCGGCAGCTTCCAACGCGTCCGCGGCCGGCATTTGCTGGCCGTCCCGATCGCGTACCGCGCCCTCGCCCATCAGCGCCAACGCGACATGCGACAACGGCGCCAGGTCACCCGAGCAACCCAGGCTGCCGTATTCGCCGATGATCGGCGTGATGCCCGCGTTGAGCAGTGCGGCCAACAGCTGCGCGGTCTCCGGGCGTACGCCCGTGCGCCCGGAAGCCAAGGTCCGCAGTCGCAACAACATCAACGCGCGTACGACCTCGCGCTCCACCTCGGCACCGGAACTCGCCGCGTGCGAGCGGATCAGTGACCGCTGCAGGGCCGAACGCCGCTCGGCCGGAATGTACGTCGTCGCCAACGCCCCGAAACCGGTCGAGACACCGTAATGCGGGGTGCCCTCGTCGCTGGCCAGGTCGTCGATGACCTCGCGAGAGGAACGCATCGCCTTCAGCGCCTGCTCAGTCAGCGCCACCGGCACCTCCCGCCGCGCCACCGCCAGCACGTCGGCCGGCGCCAGCGGCTCGATCCCCACCTGCACATGGTCCGTCATGGGAACCATTCCACCCGCTCAACGCACTTTCCGCCGCCCCTGAGCGGATGATGGTGTCTCGTATCCGAGACTATACCGGTTGGCGGGGTCTGTTGCGGGTGGTAATAGATTGGCGCTGTGCAGGACCAGATCCCGGCCGTACGGCGTGCGCTGGAGGTGCTGCGCCTGCTGGCGGCCCGGCCGGGGCCGTTGCCGGCCAGCGCGATCGCCCGCGAGCTGGGGTTGCCGCGGTCCAGCGCATATCACCTGCTTTCGGTGCTCGCTGACCAGGGATTTGTCATTCATTTGCCGGAAGAACGCCGGTACGCGCTGGGGGTGACGGCCTTCGAGATCGGCTCGGCCTACCTGCGTACGACCCCGCTGGAGCGGCTCGGCCGGCCGCTGCTGACTCGACTGGTCGCGGACATCGGCTTCACCGCCCACCTGGGCGTGCTGCACGGCCGGGAGACGCTCTACGTCATCGAGACCCGTCCACCGCGAGCGGAACCGCTGGTCACGGACGTGGGCGTACGGCTGCCGGCACAGCTGACCGCCTCCGGTCGAGCGATGTTGGCGGCGCTGCCGGCCAACCAGCTGCGGGCGCTGTTTCCTACTGCCGACACACTCGTCGACCGGACCGGCGTTGGCCCGCGAACGTTGACCGCGCTGCGCCGAATCCTTACCTCTGAACGAAAAACCGGCTACGCCGAGGAGGACGGTGAGGTGACCACCGGCTATGCCTCAGTCGCTGTCGCGGTTCTGGACCACACCGGCCGCCCAGCGGCGGCTGTCGCGACAACTTTCCGTTCCACCGCGGTAGATTCCGCCGGACGGGCCGACATCGCCCGTTTCGTCCGCAAAACCGCCGCCACCTTCACCCGCCGCCTCGGCGGTCAGCCACGTTGAACCCTCGCGCCAGATCCCGCGGTGTGACACCTCTGCGGCCGCCACACCTACCGAGTGCGGGACAAAACCCCACACTCGACGCCGAGAGTGGGACAATTCCCCTCTCGACGAATGACGGACAACGAATGGCGTCGTGCCTCTACTCGCCTACGTCTCGGACGAGCAGGTCGTTGATGGTTTCTCGGCGGATCAGGACTCGGGCGTCGCCGCCGCGGACGGCGATCAGGGGTGGGCGGCCGACCAGGTTGTAATTGGAGGCGAGCGGGAAGTGGTACGCGCCGGCCGCTGGCACCGCGACCAGGTCGCCGGGGCGTACGTCGGCCGGCAGCGGCACGTTTTCGGCGAGGATGTCGCCGGCCTCGCAGTGTCGGCCAACGACGGTCATCGGCTCCTGGGCCGCGTCCGCCTTCCGTCCTAATAGGACAACGCTGTAGTGCGCGCCATAAAGCGCCGGCCGCGGATTGTCGCTCATGCCACCGTCGATGGCCACCATCCGGCGGCCGCTGGCGGCCCGTTTCACTGCCACCACGTGATAAATCGCGACCCCGGCGCGGGCCACGATGGCGCGGCCGGGTTCCACCGTCAGCCGAGGCACCGGCAACCGGTTCTGCTGGCATTCGAAACGCAGCACCGCGCGGATGCGGGTGGCGAAGTCGTCCAACGCGAAACTGTCGTCGCCGTCCACGTACGCGACCGCGTGCCCGCCGCCGATGTTCAGTTCCGGCACGGTGATTCGGTGTTCGTCGTGGATGCCCGCCAAAAACGCGACCAGCTGGCGGATTTCCTGTTCGTACGCACCGAAACGACTCACTTGCGAACCAATGTGCGCGTGTACGCCGGACAAGGTCAAGGGCTTCTGGCCAAGCACTCGGCGGACCGCCTCGGCGGCATCGCCGGTGGCCAGCGAAAGTCCGAACTTCTGGTGTTCGGTGCCGGTGGTCAGCGCCGCGTGGGTGTGCGCGTCGACGCCCGGCACGATGCGCAACAGCACCCGCTGCGGTTCCGGTGCCTCGGCAGCGATCCGGGCGATCTCGCCGAGCGAGTCGATCACGATCCGGCCTACTCCGTAGTCCCGAGCGAAAGCCAGATCCGCCGGAGTTTTCGCATTACCGTGCAGGATCACTCGCGCAGCCGGGAATCCGACGGCCCGCGCGACGGCCATTTCGCCGGCCGAGCAGACATCCAGCGAGAGGCCCTCCTCGCCGATCATCCGGGCCACCGCCCGAGTCAGCAGCGCCTTCCCCGCGTACGCGACCTCTTCACCGGCGAAGGCCCGCCGGTATTCCTGGCAGCGCTCCCGCAGGTCGACCTCGTCCAGCACGTACGCGGGCGTACCGAACCGGCCGGCGATGCTGGCGAGGCTGACACCGCCGATCTGGATGTCGCCGCCAACCCGGCGGGTGGTGCGCGGCCAGATGATCGGGGCCAGCTTGTCCGGCAGCGACGAGCGCAACGACGGAATGAGTTCCCTGAGGGTCATGACCGAGCCTTTCCACCAATAATGCCGATCAGACGGCGGCCGCCGAGACCGTGGACTGGTCGCAGGATGAGGTTGATGGTGGTTTCGGCGGCCGATTTCTCCGCGCGCAACCGGGCCAGGAAAGCGCCCAGCGCCGGCCGATCCGTGCAGCTGAGCCGAAACTCGATGTCCACGTCACCGGCCACGTGCCAGGCCTGCTGGACCGACGGCTCCCGGCAGAGGAAGTCGTCGAAGTCCTCCCAGCGAAACCGCGGGTCCAGCCGTACGCCGATGATCGCGTCCACAGTGGACGACTGGACGACCGGCGCCGGGTACGGGGCGCTCATCGCCCGATCCAGTAGAGACCGCCGGCCAGCAGCGCCACCATCAGCACGATGACCAGCCAGGCGAACTGCTCGGAGGTCAGTCGCGGCGTCCGGTTCGAGGTATGGGCCATACCCGCAATGCTGCGTCCGAAGTCTGCCTTGTCCTAGATGTCCTAACGGATTCCAAACGCCGGATGCCCACTTTTGACGCCGGCTTGACGGTCGCTGTGCCAGCCGTCACGCTTCCGGGTCGAAAACGTCCTCAATGGTGAGCTGGAAGACCCGGGCAATGGCAAAAGCGAGCGGCAGGCTCGGGTCATAGCGGCCGTTCTCGATCGTGTTCACCGTCTGCCGGGAAACCGCCAGCCTCTCGGCCAGGTCCGCCTGCGACCAGCCGTGTTCGGCGCGCAACACGCGCAGCTTGTTTTTCAACGGTTCAGCCACATTTTGCGGGCGATCACGCCGACCAGCCACAGTGCCATGAAACTCAGGAAGAGAACCCAGGCCGGCAGGTCGGTCAGTACGACGTAAGTCCCGACGCCGAGAATCGTCACGATGGCACTGAAAGCCATCGCCTCCAGCTGAATGCGCCGCTCCAGTTCGTCGGCCTGGCGGAGCCAGCGGACGTACGCGATCGCCACCCCGGCGACCGGCACCGCCGGAAGGATGGCGATCACGTACCGAAGCGGCGAGTGTGCGTCGTCAGGCGCGATCAACCGTACGAGCACCAGCAGCGCCGGGTAGACGACCACCATCAAGATCAGCACCTGGACCGTGTAGACCACCGACCTGCGCTGCGGCTTTCTCATCCGCCCATCCTCACGCAGCGGCCGGCGCCGCCTCCAAGGTGGTCCGCTCCTGCGCGGTCCAACGCCGGCGGACAACCACCAGCAACGCGATCGACAGCGCTGCCCAACCGGCGAACAGCAGGTCCGGGAGGGGGCTGCTGGCCGGCAAAATGCCCTGCAGACTGAAAACACTGGCGTCCACCGCGAAATGCGCCACGATCGCGACCGGCAGGAAGAGCTGGGACTTTCGGTACGCGAGCACCGCCAAA
>NZ_BAAANY010000030.1:62099-106250 GCF_039530045.1 Fodinicola feengrottensis
GGTAGTAGCCAGGGCCGCCGTGCAGGATCGTGTTCGGGTCGCCGCCGTTGGCGATGAACGCCCGCGGCGCGAACACCGCGGTCGCCACGCTGGCGATCATCGCGAGCGTGAAGAACATCGACTCGGCGCCACCGTGTCCGAGCCCGGCCATGATCGCGCCGTTGGGCGTACGGTTGCCGCGCATCGATTTCCCCACCCGGAAGCTGAAAAATCGGAGGACCTCCTCACACACCGCGTAGACAGCCGGCGCGATCAGTCCGGTCATCAGCAACCCGGTGGCATGCGTAGTGGCCCGAATGCCCAGAAAAATCGGCTGCTGGACGATCAGGTTGAGCACGTAAAAGCCAGCCGCCACAACGAAAATCACCAATGGCACCCGCAGCCGCTTCCGCAGCACAAACGCCACCACCAGCGCACCCAGTCCGGCGATCAGCGCCGCGACCGCCAACGCCACCAACGCTCCTGTGTTCATTTCACATCCCTCTCAGACGTACAGCTCACTTGACAAGATGTACAGCGCCCTTGACTTGATGTCAAACGACCTTGTCATACGGGAACGTGTGTGTACGCGGGAGGTGTTGCTTAAAACTCAAATGATGTGCAGTTCGGAGCGGGTGGCGCCGGCGACGAAGCGGTCGGTGGACATCGCTGAAACGTCAACGAAAGGCTGCCGGCGCAGGTAGAGATCACGGACGACCTCGCCGACGGCGGGTCCCATCAGGAAGCCATGGCCGGAAAAGCCACACGCGTAGAGGAAACGGGACACCCCCGCCACTTCGCCGATCAGCGCGTCGTGGTCCGGGGTGACTTCGTAGAGGCCCGCCCAGGTGTGCGCGATGCCCACGTCGGCGAGGGCCGGTGCGCGTACGGACACCGCCTCGGCGAGCCCGGACAGCCAGCGGTCATCGGTACGCGTGTGAAAGCCCGGCTCTTCGTCCGGCGACATCCCAAAAAGCAGTCCCGGACCTTCTCGATGGAAGTAGAACGTGGACGAATAGTCCAACGTCATCGGGAATCGCTCTGGCAGAACGGAAACCGGCTCGGTGACGGCGATCTGCCGACGTACCGGCGTGACCGGCAGCGCGGTGCCGGCCATCTCCCCCACCGACCGCGACCACGCGCCAGCGCAGCAGATCACCGTGTCCGTACGCACAAAGCCCGCACTGGTGTGGACACCGACGATCTCGTCGCCGGACTTTTCGATCGAGGACGCACAAACCCCGGTGACCAGCCGAGCACCATGCCGGCGGGCCGCGGTGGCATAGCCCGCGACCGCGGCCTCGGGTGTGCAGTAGCCGTCGCCTGGCGAGTACGCGGCGCCGACCAATCCGTCGGTGACCACCAATGGATTGAGTCGCAGGACCTCGGCCGGGTCGATTATCCGTGATTCCAGAGCAAAATCGGCCTGCACTGCGACAGCTTCCGAGAAGCCGCGCAGATCGTCCTCAGTGGACAGCAGGAAGAGATATCCAACCTGCTCAAGGTCAATCTGCCCGCCTGGACGGTCCGCGAAAGTGCGCCAGGTCCGCAAAGACCGGGCGCCGAGCGCGATGTTCGCCAGCGTGGAAAACGACGCCCGTACGCCGCCGGCGGCCTTGGAGGTCGAACCGGCGCCGAGAGAATCCCGCTCTATCAACAGAACATCTCGCACACCGGCCTCGGCGAGGTGGAATGCCGTGGAAACCCCGACAATCCCCCCGCCGATGACGACAACCGAAGCCCGCTCGGGCAGCGTACGGACCACTAGACGCGGAAGTCGAGATCGGCGGGCAGCACGGTGGTGTCCATCTGCGCCTTCTGCAGCTTGCCGGAGTAGTCCCAGTTGAGAGACTGCCACTGGGTCACCGCATCGAGCACCCAAATGCCGGACTGGCGCGAGCCGTTGCCAGACTTTCCGTTGCCGCCAAAGGGAAGATGCGCCTCAGCGCCGGACGTGGAGTTGTTCACGCTGGTCATGCCGGCGCTGATGCCGTTGGCGAAGGTGAAGGCCGTCCGCGGGTCGTTGGTGTAGATCGCGCTGGACAGCCCGTAACCGTGCCCGTTCGCCAGTTCGATCGCCTCGGCGATGTCGGTGTACGTGCCGACGCCGACCAGCGGCCCGAAGGTCTCCTTCGCATAGAGCTCGTCGCCGGGCTTGATGCCGTCGACGATCACCGGGTGCGCGTAAAAACCGTCACTCGGGTCGCCGACGAAGCCGCGCCGCGGCGCGTCCGCGGTGATCTGGCCGGTGCTGCCGGAGCCGGAAACCTTGTGGTGGTCGGCGATCCAGTCCAGGAACGCCTCGTAGCGGTGCAGATACGTCTCAGAAATCATCGGTCCGTAAAGGACGTTCTCCGACGGGTCGCCGATGACGGCGTTCTCTACGGCGGCGCTGAACCGGCTGAGGAACTCGTCGTGTACGTCCGCGTGCACCCAGATCGTGCCGGTCGACGTGCAGCGCTGGCCGGCCGTACCGAAACTGCCGAAGAGCGCGCCCTCCACCGCCAGGTCGAGGTCGGCGTCAGCGGCCACCACCAGCGGGTTTTTGCCGCCCAGCTCCAAAATCGGGGTCTGCAGGTAACGGCCGGAGAGCTCGCTGATCTTGCGGCCGGTCTCGGTCGAACCGGTGAAGCCGATCTTGTCGAGCGTGCCGGCCTCCAACGCGGCTGCCAGGCCGTCGGACGTACTCGGACCGTCGGCGTGTACGAGGTTCAACACACCCGCCGGCACGCCCGCGCGGACCATGATCTCGGCGAAGGCGTCGCCGATCGCGGGGGTCAGCTCGGACGGCTTCCAGACGATCGAGTTGCCGGCCAGCAGCGCCGGGATGATGTACCACGACGGAACGGCGATCGGGAAGTTGGACGCGGTCACGATCGCGATCGTGCCCACCGGCCGGCGGAAGGTGAACAGCTGCTTGTCACCAACCTCGCTCGGCACGGTCTGGCCGTACAGCCGGCGGCCCTCGCCGAGGAAGAAGTCGCAGGTGTCGATGACTTCCTGCACCTCGCCGAGCGACTCCGCGTACGGCTTGCCCATCTCGCGGGTGACCAGCCGGGACAGCGCTTCCTTGTTGGCCCGTACGAGCTGGCCGATGGCGCCGATGACCTGGCCGCGCACGGGAGCCGGCACGGCCGCCCAGCCGGCCTGCGCGGCGCTGGCCACCCGGCACGCGTCGACGAAGGTCTCGGCGCTGGCCATCGGGAACCGCGCCACCACGTCGGTGCGCTGGGCCGGGTTGGTCGAGTCGAGCAGCTCGCCGGTCGCCGCGACTCGCTGGCCGCCGATCAGGTGGGAGAGCACACGGGTGTCAGAACTAGTGGAGGGCATAAGGGCACCGTAATTTCTCGGACCCTGCGGAATCAACCCGGGCTCCGTGTGAAAGTCTTCCTGCTTTTTGGCAGTGACGCCGGATGACCTCCGGTCGACTCGGCAATATTACGACAAACAATCGCGACCTTCCCTCTTAGTTGTCTACATCTAGTTGCCAAGACACTAGATGTGTGCGTATAGTTGCCAACGACTAAGGAGGTGGTCATGACCCAGCGCAGGATTTCCAACCCACTCGCGCTCGCGGTGCTCGGCTTGCTGTTCGAGAAACCCCTGCACCCGTACGACATGGTCGCCACCCTCCGCGACCGGGAGAAGCACGACAGCATCAACATCAAGTACGGGTCGCTCTACACGGTCGTACGGGCGCTGGAGCGGGACGGGCTGATCGTCGGGGCCGGGACCGTACGCGAAGGGCGTTATCCCGAGCGGACGCTGTACGAGATCACCCCGGCCGGGCGGGTCGAGTTCCACGACTGGCTCGCCGAGCTGATCGGCACGCCCCAGCAGGAGTTTCCGCAGTTTCTCGCCGGTCTGTCGTTGCTGCCCGGGCTGCCGCCAGCCGAGGCAGCCAATCTTTTGGAGGCCCGCGCGGAAAAACTCGCCGCCCGAGTGGCCGAGTTGCGGACCCAGCTGGCCGAGCGGCCAGCGGATTTCTGGGAGGTGTTCGTGATCGAGGACGACTACCGGCTCACCGTTTTCACCGCCGAGCTGGACTGGGTCCGGCGGCTGGCCGCCCGCATCCGCAGTGACGACCTCAGTGGCATCGCCGAGCTGCGCGAGCTGCACCGACACCACGGAAGCGGCCCGATGGAGTGAAACGAGACGGTCCCCGGGCGATGCGGCAACACCGCGCCGGAGACCTGGATGGCACATCCCGGCCGAGGCCTGAGACCCGCGTCCCCAAACCGCACGGTATCAGGGCGCCTCGGTAGTTCGTACGTCCCTGATATCCCGAGGAGTTTTGCTGTGTCTTCACCACGTGTTCTCGTCATTGGCGCTGGTACGGGCGGTCTCGCGTTGGCCCACGGGCTCAAACGCGCCGGCATTGCGGTCACCGTTTTCGAGCGGGACCGCACTCGTACCGACGGCCTGCAGGGCTACCGGGTCGGCATCTCGCCGGATGGTAGCCGAGCCCTGCATGACCTGCTGCCGCCCCAACTGTTCGACATCTTCGTCGCGACTACCGCTCGCGGGCCGATCTATTTCAATCAGTACACCGAAAAATGGGGTGAGCTGCTGTCGATGGGGCCGGAGTCCTCACCCACCCCGGCACCGGCACCGGACGCGGTCGCCCAGGACCGCTCGGTCAGCCGCATGACGCTGCGCCAGGTTTTGTTGACCGGACTGGAGGATGTCGTCCAGTTCGACAAGGTTTACCAACGGTATGAGCAAAACGTCGACGGCACCGTGACCGCCTATTTCGAGGACGGCAGCACCGCGACCGGCGACGTGCTGGTCGCCGCCGACGGCACGAATTCGCGGGTACGCCAACAGTATCTGCCGCAGGCGAAGATGTTCGACACTGGTTTGGTCGGTATCACCGGGAAAACTGCTTTGAACGACCGCACCAGAGCGCTGCTGCCGGAGAAGGCGCAGCGTGGGGTGTCGATGGTCTTCGCTCCCGGCGGCACCAGCTGCATCGTGCACGTGATGGAGTTTGGCTGGGACGAGAACGGAAAACCGAAGAACACCATTGGCGGCAGCGATGCCGAACTGCTGGCCGGCTGGCCGGGGCTGCAGTGGGACAACACCCGCGACTACGTGATGGTCGGTTTTGGTACGGCCGCACGACTGTTGCCGACGAATATCATGCAGATGCGTGGACAGGAGCTAAAAGACCTGCTAGTTGCCCGTACAAGCAGCTGGCACCCGCACTTACGTGAGCTGTTCTCGGTGATCGACCCAGGCAGCTGTTTCCCGCTGAACATGCGCACTACCGAACGACTTCCGCAGTGGCCGACCACGAATGTCACGCTCATCGGCGACGCGATCCACACCATGACCCCGGGCCGCGGAGTCGGCGCCAACACGGCTCTGCGGGACGCCCGGCTGCTGTGCCGGATGCTGGTCGCCGCCCGCGACGGTGAGGTCAAACTGCTCGACGGCATCCGGTCGTACGAAACGAAAATGATCGACTATGCCTTCGACGCAGTCGAAAAGTCGCTGTCCGGGATGACCGTCGACCAGCCGATGTTCAAGCCGGTGATCGGGCCGTTGGCGATGGCCGGCATGCGCACTTCGATGCGGGTCATCAACCGTGTCCCGGCGCTGAAACGCAAAGTGGCCCGCTCGTACGCCGACGTTCGCGACCAGGACGACGACTAGAGCCTCCCGAGCTGGACGTTTTCGCTGTCAGTTTCGACAGCGAAAACGTCCAGTTCACGGAAAGGCACTACGCAAGATAGCCGGCCACCATCGTCAACGGCAGTGCGACGAGCAATGTCATGCCGGCCAATTGCACGCCCCGCAACGGCCAGCCATCGGGTCGAGCGTAGGTCTCGGGTTCCGGAAGCATCACGGCCACCATCAGCGGCACCCCGAAGAAGGCGCCGTACGCGAAGCCGCTCCACTGCGGCGCGACGTTCAGAAACGCGCTGAGCAACAGGACCCACGACGTGCACGAGACCCGGAAGGTGCTCCAGATCAAACCGGTGTCCAGGCCCCAGAGCAGCGGAGTCACCCACCAGGGGCGGTCCGGATCATGTCCGAGGACCTTCGCGGTCTGCCGCTTGAGCCCGACCGTGTACGTGTTGCGAACCACCGCTCGTACGTCGACACAGATGGCTACCACCGCGGCGAGCGCGCAGATCGCCACCGCCAGCGGACGCGCGACGTACGAGCTGACCACCGTGCCGACCTGGTAAACGACCGCGACGACCAGCGCCGCCATCGCGATGTGCGCACTGGCGAGCACGGCCGGGTAGGCGAGCGCTCGACGGTGGGTGACTGGATCCCCTTGCACGAAGGGGCGGATCACTCCGATGAAGGATCGGCCTCAAGGACTGAACAGCTGCGCGAAGCCCGCGGCCGCCGCCACCGCGAGGGCCCACACCGCAGGCCATGGCACCGCCGCGCTACCAGCGGAACCAGATGGAGCAGTTGAACGGCCCCTGCCAGCAGGTCGACGCGTTCCCCGAGCATTCGCCACAGCCCCAGGTGAAGCCGCCGGACGTACACGTCCACAGCACCCGGTGGTAGCCGGACGGACAGGTGTATCGGTCGCGGCTGACCTGGTAGTAGCACCACGTACAGGTGGCGAGCGAGCAGCACGGCGAGCCGAGGCAGTCAGCCGCGGCGGCCTTGGAGTCCAGCAGCACGGCGAGCCCGGCGATGAACGCCGACGACGCCGCCAGCAGGCCGAACCGGCGCCGGCCGGAGATCGTCTGCTCGATCTCCTCGGTCGCCTCGGGAGTGACGCATTCCAGGGACGCAGTCATGTCCGGACCGTTCCTTCCTTCATCACAGAGCGCGGCATGGTGTGCGGCGACAGCAACGGGGTCAGCTGCCGGAACGACGGAATGGTCTGGGCCAGCAGCGGCTCACCGTTTCGGTAAATGGCGACCGACGGGATCACATCGATTTCCAGCGCGACCGCGACATCCCCGCTGACGTCGACCGTCGACCGGTCCTGGGCGATCCCCATGTTCGCCAGCCACTGTGCGCCTTCGGCCTCGGAATGGGCCTGTTGCAGGACGACCCACAGGTTCGACGAGTTCTGCTTGCGCAGTCCGTCGGCGATCGAACGACAGGTCGTACAGGAGGTGGACAGGAACAGCAGGACGAGATAGGGCTCGCTGTCCAGCTCTGCTGGCAGACCGATCGCCGACGGCGCGATCAGCCGGTCGACCGGCAGCTGGATCGGCTCCGGGTTGTCCTCCAGTTTCAGTCTGGCCCGGATCAGCTCCAGAGTCCGGTATTGGTCGACCAGCGCGAGCAGACAGACCGCCAGCAACAGACCGAGAACGGCGATCGCTATCCAGACAAACGTCATGGCATCTCCTGGTTCTTGCCGGCCGCCTGTGTCTGCAGGACCCGCAGGTACGCGCGGTTTCGCAGCATGGGGGCCAGAAGTTGCGTTCCGGCGACCACCACCGCGAGGGCGAGCGTCAGGCCGGCAAACTGCCCGATTCCCGACCAGGCGTGGTCGGGAGCCAGAAAGCTGTCGAGCGCGACGACCAACCACAACGGCAGCGCGGCGAGTTGACGCCAGCCGAGGGTGGCGTCACCGGTGCTGCCATAACACGCGCACCGGATACGCTCACCGCGCGACATCGCGACCACGGCCGCACCGGCAAACGCGAATCCCAGCGCGGCCACCAAAGCCGCGGAGCCGCCGGGTGCGACCGTCAATCCGATGGCGGCGGCGATCTCCACCAGTGGAACGACAATCGCCACCGCCGCGGCGAACGGAACCCGCAATGCTTGCAGGGTCTGCCGAAAAGGACGTGGGGCGGCCAGTTTCTGGGTCGCCGCGTACAGCAGGACCAGCGCCGCGCCGAATCGGAGCGCGACGTCCAACAGCGCGATCACGACTACGCCGTGCGGGTGGCCAGAACCTGCGCGGTGGGCAGTTCGGTGTCCAGGATGCAGACCTGGATCCGCTTTTTGCCCATGTTTTCCAGCAATGGCGTCGGCGCGAGCTGGGTGCCGGCGACGCTGAAACCACCGTTGGGCAAGCTCTTGGGCATGCCCTGGATCCAGTGACAAACCGGAATCGCGGCCACCGCTGCCCCTGGCCAGTCGTCGGTCACGGTGACCAGGTCGCCCACCCGCGGCGTGACGTGGGCCGGGAATCCCGCGTACGGCACCATTTGCGGCGACGTGACGGGCCGTGCGTTCGCGGTGTTGGACCGCTCAACCAGCAAAACGGCGCCGCCGGCCTGACCTACTCGGCCAAGATCAGCGCGCTTTCCCGTTGGCTGATATGGCTCACTTTGCGCGGCATTCGCGGTGTTGTCGACGGCAAGAGTGGTGGCCGTAGCGGCTGCCACCACGGCGCCGACCCTCAGGACCTGGCGACGCGAGATCTGACGGCTGATTGTCATGGAAACCCCCGTTGTCGATGAGCGGGCGTTGTCGATGAGCGGAAAAGGCATAAAAGATGCCTTACTCAGCGTCCTATCGGCCTTACGTGTTGTCAAGGACGAGATGGGATGTCCACGGCCACCAACTCGCTACGTATCGCTCGACGGTAGGTATTTGTCCATTTCAATAGAGAAACGACGCCGCGAATCGGGTCATTTCTCCAGCACGTCAAAATGATTCTTGACCTGAAGTGGTCAGTGGGTGGCCGCCCGCGAGGGTGACGTTGTGAGGCGTCACGACGTCACCCTCGGCGTGGGTCAGCTGCTTGCCGTGAGACCACCGTCGGAGGACAGGACCAGGGCGATGGTGACCTTGCCGGTCTTCAATGCCTGCTTGCTGAGCGGGCCGGCGGCATCCAGCGAGGTGAAAGACCCGAACGACAGGGCGTAGGTCTTCACCAGTCCGGGCACGCAATATGGCCGAGCCGCACTGTTGCACTCCGGCGGACCACCGATGATGGTGGCCTTCCCCGAGCACTTGCTGGCGAAGTCGGACAGGGTCTTCACGCTGTTCTTCTGCGCGAATGCGGTGGTGACGGCGAAAGCGTTCTGGTCGGTGGCGGCGGCCGGCTTGCCGAACGACAGCCCCTTGTCCTTGCCCAGCGCGGTCAGCGCTGCCACCGTCTTGTCAATATCCGGCGTCGCCTGCGGCTTGGCCTTGTCGGGGTTCATGAACTCGGTGAGGGTGGCGGCGTATTCCGGAACCACCTGGATCTCGCCCTTTTCCAACGCCGGCAGGTAAAGCTCGCGGTTGCCGATGGTCTTCACCGAGGAGGTGAAGCCGGCCGACTTGAGCACATCGGCGTAGATGTTGGCCAGCGTCTGGCTTTCGCTGAAGTTGGCCGCCCCGATCACCACTGTGCCGGAACCCTTTTGCAGGCCATCGCTGAGCTTCTGCGCGGCGATGAAACCGCTGGCCGCGACCGCCGAGGTCTGCCGGTCGATGTCGACCTGCTTGTTGAGCGCGATCAGCGTTTTGCTGTCCAGCGCCGCCGACACCTTGTCCAGTGCCGCGGTCAGCGCGGGGGTGGCGGCCTTGGTGTTGATCGCCGGGATGACGTTGTCCGAGTTCTGCAGCTTCTTGTCGTCGTCCAGCACGACCAGGTCGTTGCCGGCGACCGGTGCGCAGCCGGCCTTGGTGGTGGCCGTGCCGTTGGAGCCCGTGCCGCCGCCGGAGGAGCCGGCCTGCCCGCAGGCGGCCAGCGAACCGGCCATCGCCAGTGCCGCTATGCCCAGAACAATGCTTCGAGAGCGCATGAACGCCCGCCTTCTGTGTCCCGCTGGCAACCCTGCCAACGCGTGTCCGACGGGTCGCATCGCGGCCCGCACTTTCCCTAGCAGCGTACTGAAGGCGTACGACAACGCATCCCCAGCCCGAAGATCGGCGTTCCGTACGTACGAGTTTGGCTGGTTTCAGGCTGCCGCGCCGGCTGGATCCGCGGTGATCGGCTTGGTGGTTTTCCGGCGTACGCGGCCCGGGGTCAGCATTCGCTGGGCGAGCGCCAGGATGCCCTCAGTGGCGAGCGCGAGCACCGCCACCAGGAAGCCGCCGGCCAGGATCACGCCACTCTTCTGCTGGCCGAGCCCGAGGTTGATGATGTTGCCAAGGCCACCGCCACCGACCAGCGCGGCCAGCGTGGTGGTCGCCACCACCTGCACCGCGGCGGTCCGGAAACCGGCCGCGATCAGCGGAATCGCCAGCGGCACCTCCACTCGCCACAGGGTTTGACTGGCGGACAGGCCCATGCCGCGAGCCGCGTCCACCACGTCCGGATCGACGCCGCGAATGCCCACATACGTGTTGGAAAGCAGTGGTGGGATAGCGAAAACGGCGAGCGAGATCACGGTCGCTGGCGTACCAAAGAACCACGCTCCGATCGACGACAGGATCGTCAGCAGAGCGAGCGTCGGAATCGCCCGGGAGGCATTGGAGATCACCACCACCGCGTTGCCGCCGCGGCCGGTGTGGCCGAGCCACAGTCCCAGCGACCAGGCGATCGCGCAGGCGATCAGGACGGCCAGGAACGAGATCCACAGGTGCTGGCCGGTGAGCGAGAGGATGCCTTGCGGGCCCTGCCAGTTGTCGGGGTCGTTGAGCCAGACGACGGCGTCGGTGATCGGGTTCACAGAAATGCTCCAGCAATCCGGCTCACGTGGCCCGCCTTCGGGCCCACGGAGACAACATTTTGGTCACAGTTGCCAGCAACACGTCCGCGAAGAGCGCCAGCACCACGCACAGCAGCGAGGCGGTGACGATCTGCGCACGATAGAAGTTCTGGTTGAACCCCTGCAGGATCAGCTGCCCGAGGCCGCCGCTGCCGACCGCCGCACCCACCGTGACGAGCGCCACCGTGGACACCGTCGCGACCCGGATGCCGGTCATGATCGACGGCAACGCGATCGGCAGGTCTACCTGCCAAAACATCTTCCCGGCGCCATAGCCCATCCCGCGCGCGGCATCTCTTACTTCCTCCGGCACGCCGTTCAGCCCCGCGACCGTGTTCCGCACCAGGATCAGCAGCGCGTACATGACCAGTCCGACCACCACCGGTGTGTCGTTCAGGCCAGTGAAAGGCACCAGGGCGGCGAAAAGTGCCAGCGACGGGATGGTGTACATCACCCCGGTGATGCCCACGATAGGGGCCGCCAACCAGCGGACCCGGCTGGCCAGCAGGCCGAGCGGGATGGCGATAACCGTCGCGATCACGATGGATTCGAGCGTTAAGGTGACGTGCTCGAGGAAATGATTAAGGATGGAACCGGCGTTGTCTTGCAGGTACGACCAACTCAACCACGGGTTGGGCGCATCGGCCGGGCTCGCGAGCACGGCAGTGTCACTATGTAACGCGCCGTACCGAATGACCGCCTGGAGATTGGACACGGGGTGGACGCTACCGCGAAGCCCGCGATCCGGCTGGACAATGTCAGCAAGCAGTATCCCGATGGCACGGTCGCCGTCGCATCGCTGACCATAGAGATCCCCGAGGGGGAATTAGTCGCTTTTGTCGGCCCATCTGGCTGTGGGAAATCCACCACACTCCGGATGATCAACCGGCTCACCGAACCGACCAGCGGCACGCTCTGGCTGGAGGGCGAGGACGTCACCCGCGTCGACACCGTTCGGCTGCGCCGCCGGATCGGGTACGTGATCCAGCAGGTCGGGCTGTTTCCGCACCAGGACGTGCGGACCAACGTCGGCACCGTGCCACGGCTGCTCGGCTGGGACGCCAAGCGCATCCGGGAGCGTACGGAGGAGCTGCTGGACCTGGTCGGCCTCGACCCGGCCGTCTTCGGCAAGCGCTATCCGCATGAGCTCTCCGGCGGCCAACGCCAGCGCGTCGGGGTCGCCCGCGCGCTCGCCGCGGACCCGGTCGTCCTGCTGATGGACGAGCCCTTTTCGGCCATCGACCCGATCGCCCGCGGCCGGCTGCAGGAGGAGTTTCTGCGTCTGCAGGCCGAAGTACGCAAGACGATCGTGATGGTCACCCACGATGTCGACGAGGCCGTACGGATGGCCGACCGGATCGCGGTGTTCTCCGAGGGCGGCAAGCTCGAGCAGTACGCCGAGCCGGCCACCATCCTCGGCGCCCCGTCATCCTCGTTCGTGGCCGACTTCGTCGGCGGCGACCGGTCGTTGCGCCGGCTCGCCGTCACCCCGGTCGACCTCACGATGCTGGCGCCGCTGTCGGACTTCTCGCTGACCAACCGGGACGACATCCCGACCATCCCGGTGAAGTCGAGCCTCAAGGACGCCCTCGCCGTCCTGCTGGCCGGCGATACCGGCTGGGTGGCCGTACGGGATGGCTCGGAGACTTTGGGCGTGCTGTCCCCGCAGGCTCTGCACCAGACCCTTCGGCACGCCCTGCCTCCCGAAGCCGCGTCCGTCGACGACTGAGGCTTGCCTTGAGATTGGTCGTTGGGTGATTTCCCGCACTCGACGTCATTCGTGGGAGGAGACCGAGCTGAGCGTCACCGGATCGGGGTCGAACTGGACCTTCGGGTCGAACGTGAGTGTTAGTCGACCCGGTTGCCGCTGACAGGTCACCGTGTAGGAGAACGGCGTCTCGACGAACCTCACGGTGGCCACCAACTCGTCTCCATCGCCATGAGCGCTGGTGAGAATTCGCTGCCTGTCCTGAAATTCCTGCCAGTCGCCGGCCGCGCAGACGACGCTTTCACCGTACTGATACTTGCCATCCTGGAAGTCGAGCACCAGGCTGCCGTCGGTTTCCCACCTCGCGGCAGCGAGCTCGACCTGGTTCGGCTCGAACTGGTACGTCCGACCGTCGCCGGCCGGCGGCGTCGAGCCGGTCGGCGGCTCGATCCGCAGCTGGCCAGGCAGAGCGACCTCTCGTACGTCCTCATGACGCAGCGCCGGCAACCCGAACTCCCACACCACGTCCAGCACCGCCTGCATGTCCGGAACCGCGCCGGTCATGACCACGACGGCGTCTTCTGCCGGGAAAACAACGCAGAACTGGCCGAAAGCCCCGTCCCCACGATAAACGCCGTGCCGGCATCGCCAGAACTGGTAGCCGTAGCCCTGCTGCCAGTCGTCGGCACTGTCCGCGCTGCCGTTGGGCACCTGCCGCGCCGTCGCCGCCTCGACCCAGGCCGCTGGTACGAGCTGTTGCCCCCGCCATTTTCCTTGCTGCAGAAGGAACTGTCCAAAAACGGCAATGCTCTCGGTCACCAGGCTCAGGCCGAATCCGCCGAACGTGACGCCTTCCTCGCTGGCGGGCCACACCGCTTCGGTCATGCCGAGGGGCTCGAACAGCCGCGGCCGCAGGTAGTCCAGAAGAAGCTCGCCAGTCACCCTCTGCAGGATCGCTGACAGCATGTAGGTCGCGCCGGTGTTATAGACGAAATATGTCCCCGGCTCGTGTTTGACCTCGGTCGCGAGGAAAACCCGCATCATCCGCTCAGGATCGGCCCGCATCGGCTCGATGGTGTCCTCGTGGTGACCGGTCGTCATCGTCAGCAGGTCACGGATCCGCATCGCGGCCAGGTTGTCGCTCACCGACTCCGGCAGTTCGGCCGGGAAGAACGAGACCACCCGGTCATCGAGCGACAGTTTCCCGTCCTCGATCACCAGGCCGATCGCCATCGACGTGAAGCTTTTCGACAGCGAAAACAAAAGATGCCGCTCATTCAGCCGATAAGGCGCCCATTCCTCCTCCAGTACGACAGAGCCGTGGCTTACCACCATCAGCGTCTGGATTTCCTGTCCGCAGCCGGCCAACGCGCCGACGAACGAGCGCATGGCGGTGCTCGACAGACCCTGCTCTTCGGGCGTACTCCTGGAAAGTCTCACGAACCGAAGCTACCTTAATTCGCAGCGAATTCTCGACGGCTTTGTCGCCGCGGCAGAATTCGGATACTCAGCCTCGCTGTTTAGGGCGTGTCTCCTCATTCCAGGTGGATGAGGGTCGAGATCCAAGCGTCGTCCTGCGAGTGCCGGGCGGTCGCGCTCATACCTTTGTTGTATGGGTGTGATCGTCCGGTGCTCGCAGGACGGCGCTTGGGCTCGGCCCTCGCCGCCTGGGATGAGGAGACACGCCCTAGTGCTCCACGGCCTCGTGTTTGAGCAGATAGTCGATGAAGGAAGCGCGCAGCACCGGCTCGGCGTCGCCAAGACCGTGCCCGGTGAACTCCCGCCAGAGCGCGACGGCGTCGTCGACGGCCAGCCCGATGTCGCCGGTGGAGTTGTCCAGCCGCTCGGTGTCGGAGGCCGCCGGGAGATGCCGCAGAAGGTCGACGAAAAACCGGATGTCGCCGTGGTGCCGGGCGGTGCTGAAGGCGCGTTGCCGCAACTCCTCGGTGGGCAGCCCGTCCAGCGCCTGGAACCGCGGGTCGTTCGTCATCGGTGTGCTCCTGTCGTCCGAGTTAGCGTACGAGTACGCAGATCACGTCTTCGCCAGCAGGGCGGACCCATCGTGTTCGGTCACCGTCACGTCCCGGTCCGTCAGGATCGCCACGCACCCGACGTGATCCGGGTCCGGCCGCAGATCGGTCAGCCGTACGAGCGGAGCCGGCCGGCCGGGCACCGTCCAGTCCAGCAGTCGGGCCGGCTCGGCCGGTCCGCTGACCCGCAGCCGGGCCGGACTGATCGCCAAGCCGTCGCCAGTGGCCTTCAGCAGGGCTTCTTTTCGGCACCAGTACGTGAAAAAGCCCTCCGGCGGACCGGCAGCCAGCACTCGTTGCTCGGCTTGGGCGAGGACGGTGTCCCGCAGCGACTCCACGTCCAATGCCCGGTCGATCCACTCGACGTCCACGCCGACCGGATGCCCAGCCGCCAGCGCCACCGCGACCCAGCCGCCGGAATGCGAGAGCGACGTCTCCCAGCCCGAACCGGGCAGGAGCGGCTTGCCATGGTCGGCGCCGCAGTGCACGCACACCCGGCTGAAGACGATGTCGGCCGGCGGCTGCTCCAGCCGCTCAGCCAGCAGCAACCGGGTGAGGGCGTGTGCGACCAGGTAGAGGGCGCGGTCATTCGCTCGTACGTACGCACGGTGGCGGTCGCGTTCGGCGGCCGGCAGCACCGCGAGCAACTCGTCGCGAGCGTCGGCGGTCCGCGCCCACCACACCTGGCAGGTGTCAGAACCCGGGAGCATGCGGGTCTTTCGGCTCCGCGACCGGCTTGTCGTCGTCATCGTCCCGCGGCGGGATCCGGCAGGATCGCTCCAGCCACAACGCGGCCGCTATCAGCAGCCCCGCGGTGAGGACGCCACCAGCGGCGATCGGCGTCTCGGTCACCGCGACGTTGAGCCGGCTGGCGGCGGACAGCACGTAGACGAAGGTGCCCGCGTACAGGCCGCAGAACAGCGCGCCGGCGATCGACGACGCCTTGGCCAGCACGATCAACCGGGCGGCGGTCAGCGGCGGGATCGGCTCGGTGCCGGGCTTGCGGGCGATCCGGGCCCGGGTGGACCGGGCCGTCAGGGCCTCGATGACCGCGAGCAGAGCGAAGGTGGCCAACGGCAGGGTCGGCACCGCTATATCGCCGTAGAAGCGCTGGACCAGCACATACGCGGCGATGGCCGCGATCACGAAGGTGACCAGCAGGGTCACCGGCCGGGTCGGTCCGATCGACGGCTTCGGCGGCCCGCTCCTGGACTCACTCACTGCGGCCCCTCCCAGCTGGTGCGACGGCTCCGGCGAATCGTGACGGACACGTCGGTGAAGGTGCGCTGGATCGGCGCCTGCGGTTTGTGGATGGTGACGGTGGCCGCGGCGACCCGCGCATCGGTCAGGCACGCGTCGGCGAGGCGGGCGGCGAGCGCCTCCAACAGGTTGACCGGCGGCCCGGCGACCACCTCGGCCAGCCGCTCGGCGAGATCGCCATAGTCAATCGTGTCGGTCAGGTCGTCGCTCCTGGCGGCCGCGGTGGTGTCGGTTTCGAGCACCACGTCGACGACGAAGTCCTGGCCGTCCGCCCGCTCATGGTCGAAAACGCCGTGAAAACCGCGCACTCGCAGCCCGGTGAGGCTGATCTGATCGCTCATCGCTGGCCGCTGACCGCCTGCCACACCGCGATCGCGTCGGCGGTCGATCGCACGTCATGCACCCGTACGCCCCAAACGCCCGCCTCCAGCGCCAACACGGTGGTGGCGAGGGTGGCGTCCTGGCGCTCCTCGACCTGCCGTGGGGTGCCGTCCGGACCGGCCAGCAGCCGTCCCAAGAAGGACTTGCGGCTGGCCCCGACCAGCACCGGGAAACCCAGCGCGAGCAGCACGTCCAGGTGCGCCAGCAGCTGCCAGTTGTGCTCGGCCCGCTTGGCGAACCCCAGGCCCGGATCGACCACCAGGTTGGCCGGGTCGACGCCGGCCGCGATGGCCGCGTCCGCGCAGGTGGACAGCTCGTCGCGGACCTCGCTGACCACGTCCTCGTACGAGGCCAGCTCATACATGTCCCGGCTGTGGCCGCGCCAGTGCATCAACACCCAAGGGCATCCCGCGTCGGCGACCACCTTGGCCATTTGCGGGTCGGCGAGACCGCCGGACACGTCGTTGACCCAGCGCGCGCCGGCCGCGAGCGCGGCCTCGGCCACCTGCGCCCGGCTGGTGTCCACCGACAGTGCGATGCCTTCAGCGGCGAGATCCGCTATCACCGGCACGACCCGTTTGATCTCAGTGTCGGCGTCCACTCGGCTCGCGCCCGGCCGGGTCGACTCGCCACCGACGTCCACCAGGTGCGCGCCCTCGGCGGCCATCCGCCGGCCGTGCGCCAGCGCCGCGTCGACGTTCACGTACCGACCGCCGTCGGAGAAGGAATCCGGGGTGACGTTGAGAACGCCCATCACCGCCGGTGCCGCTATCCCGCCGGGCTGCCAGTACGTCATCACTTGCCGATAATCAGGCTCATCGCCTCGGCCCGCGAGGTGGCGGACCGCTCGAAGATGCCGCGCACCGCGGAGGTCACGGTTCGCGCGCCGGGCCGGCGAATGCCTCGCATGGACATGCACAGATGCTCGCACTCGAGGACGACAATCGCGCCCCGAGGATTCAACCGCTCGACCATCGAGTCGGCGATCTGCGCGGTCAACCGCTCCTGCACCTGCGGCCGCCGGGCGTAGCCGTCGACCAGCCGGGCCAGCTTGGACAGCCCGGTGATGCGGCCGTCCGCGCCCGGGATGTAGCCGACGTGCGCGACGCCGTGGAAGGGCACCAGGTGGTGCTCGCAGGTCGAATACAGCTCGATGTCCTTGACCAGCACCAACTCCTGGTGGCCGGCCTCGAACGTGGTGGTCAGCGAGGCCGCCGGATCCATCAGCAGACCGGAGAACATCTCGGCGTACGACTTGGCCACCCGGCGCGGCGTCTCCCGCAGCCCGTCGCGGTCCGGGTCCTCGCCGATCGCGATCAGGATCTCGTGCACGGCCGCCGCGATCCGGTCCAGATCCACACGCGGCGGATCCGCCACGGAAACCGTGGCGGATCCGTCCAGATCAGGCCCGTTGCTCCCGGTCAGCTCAGGCTCCCGACGGGTACGGCGGGTTGGTGCCCGGGTTGTGCGGCAGCGGGATCTGCTGGGTCGCTTCGGGGTCCGCGGCCTCGCCGTACGACGGCAGGTCGCCGCTGACCGAGGCCGACTCGCCGTACAGGTCGCCGACCGAACCGTTCGCCGGCTTGCTCATGTTCAGCACCGCCAGCTCGCGCGGGGTCATGACCGGCGGCTTGTCGCTGGGCGTGCGCTTGCCGAAGCCGTTGTACGGAGCCAGCGGCGGACGCTTGACCACCCGGTGCGCGATCCGCTCCAGGTCGGTCTTGACCAGCGTCTCCTTCTCCATCAGCTCCAGCACCATCGCGTCCAGGACATCCCGGTATTCGACCAGGATCTCCCAGGCCTCGTCGTGCGCCATCTCGATCAGGCCGCGTACTTCCTGGTCGATCAGCGCGGCGACGGAGTCCGAGTAGTTGGCCTCGTGACCCATGGTGCGGCCGAGGAACGGCTCACCGTCGGTCTGGCCGTACTTCACCGCACCCAGCTTGGTCGACATGCCGTATTCGGTGACCATCGCGCGGGCCATCCCGGTGGCCTTCTGGATGTCGTCGGACGCACCGGTGGTGGGCTCGTGGTAGACAAGCTCCTCGGCGGCCCGGCCACCCAGCGCGTACGCGAGGGTGTCGATCATCTCGGACCGGGTCTGGTTGTACTTGTCCTCGGTCGGCAGCACCAGGGTGTGCCCGAGCGAGCGGCTGCGCGGCAGGATCGTCAGCTTGTGCACCGGCGCGGAATGCGGCAGCGCCCAGGCGACCAGCGCGTGGCCGGACTCGTGGTAGGCGGTGACCTTCTTTTCCCGGTCGCTCATCACCCGGGTCTTGCGCTGCGGGCCCCCGATCACCCGGTCGATGGCCTCTTCCAACGTGTCGTTGGTGATGGCCTTCAGGTCCGTACGAGCGGTCAGCAGCGCGCCCTCGTTGATCACGTTCGCGAGGTCGGCACCGGTGAAGCCGGGCGTCCGGCGGGCGATCGTGTCCAGATCCACGTCCGGAGCGAACGGCTTGCCCTTGGCATGCACCCGCAGGATGGCCTTGCGGCCCTCCATGTCCGGGCGGTCCACCGCGATCTGCCGGTCGAACCGGCCGGGCCGCAGCAGCGCCGGGTCCAGGATGTCCGGCCGGTTGGTGGCGGCGATCATGATCACGCCGCCCTTCACGTCGAAGCCGTCCATTTCGACCAGCATCTGGTTCAGGGTCTGCTCACGCTCGTCGTGCCCACCACCGAGGCCCGCGCCACGGTGCCGGCCAACCGCGTCGATCTCGTCGACGAAGATGATCGCCGGCGCGTTCGCCTTGGCCTGCTCGAACAGGTCCCGTACGCGAGAAGCACCGACACCGACGAACATCTCGACGAAGTCCGAACCGGAGATGGAGTAGAACGGCACCGCGGCCTCGCCGGCGACGGCGCGGGCGAGCAGCGTCTTACCGGTGCCGGGCGGGCCGAACAGCAGCACGCCCTTGGGGATCTTGGCGCCGATGGCCTGGAACTTGGCGGGCGCGGCGAGGAAGTCCTTGATCTCCTCGAGCTCCTCGATCGCCTCGTCAGCGCCGGCCACGTCCGCGAACGTGGTCTTCGGGGTGTCCTTGCTGACCAGCTTGGCCTTGGACTTGCCGAAGTTCATGACCCGGTTGCCGCCGCCCTGCATCTGGCTCATGAAGAAGAACACCAGAAGCAGCAGCACCGCGACCGGCAGCAGGCTGATCAGCAGGCTGGCCCAGAAAGAGTCTTTCGTCACCTTGGTGTCGAAAGCGACGCCCTTGGCGCCGGCCTTCCCATTTGGCCAGATGGTGGCGAAAATCGCCGAGGTTGCCTCGGCCGGGTAACTGGCTTCCACCTTGGTGGAGCCGTCGACCGGGTTCTTCAGGTTCAGCTGGAGGACCTGCTCACGGTCCTCGATCGTGGCACTGACCACGTTTCCGCTGGTCACCTGTGAAAGGGCGATCGACGTGCTGACCTTTTTGTAGTCGTCACCATTGGTGAAGAAGGTGGTCAGCACCAGCGCGGCCAGAACCACCAGCACGATCCAGACGATGGGCCGACGGAGTATACGAGTGCGATCCATGCTGCATGCGAGGCGCCATGACGGGCCCCGACCCCTCCTGATCCAACGAATGAAAGCTCGGCGGTAGTGCTCATTGGCCGGACGACAACGCTAAGAGAACATGTCCAGCGGTTGGCGATATCCCTCAAGGCTACCTCCCGCTGTCCGCTGACGCCGACAGACCGAGGTGGGATTGCTTACCTCAAGTTCACACAACAGGCAACGATGCCACCCGGCCGCACGTTCCGATCAGACTCTCAGCTGACTCTCAGAGTGTGTCTGCACGTACGCGCAATGGCTAGCGCTCGTACACGCTCGGTTTGAGCAGCCCGACGTACGGCAGGTCACGGTAGCGCTCGTTGTAGTCCAGCCCGTAACCGACCACGAACTCGTTCGGGATGTCGAAGCCGACATAACGCACGTCCACCGGCACCTTGATCGCGTCGGGCTTGCGCAACAGGGCCACCACCTCGACGGACGCGGGGTTGCGGGCGGCCAGGTTGCGGCACAGCCACGACAGCGTGAGCCCGGAGTCGATGATGTCCTCGACCACCAGCACGTGCCGGCCGGCGATGTCCGAATCAAGGTCCTTCAGGATGCGTACAACCCCGGACGACGACGTCGACGCGCCGTAACTGGACACCGCCATGAACTCCAGCTGCGTCGGCAGCGGCACCGCCCTGGCGAAGTCGGCCATGAACATGACCGCACCCTTCAGCACCCCCACCAACAACGGCTCTCGCTCGCCGTAATCGGCCGCGATCTGCTTGCCCAGCTCGGCGGTCTTGACGCGAATCTCGTCCTCGGAGACCACCACCCGCTCGATGTCGGATTCGTACAGGGAAGTGGTCCGGGCCCCAGCGGAAGTCACCCAAACAGACTGTCATGCCGCCAACTGGCCAGCCATGAGTGGGGTCAGTCAGCCCTCAGGTGCGCGCCGGAGCGGCGGACACGGACCCCGCCCGGCAACGCGACCGCGCCCTGGCCGCGATAGGACACGATCAGGGCGTCCAAGGAAGCGATATGGCGGCTGGAGAGGTCGTACGGGCGAGGGGTGATCGTCGATGCCCACGAGTGCAGCACACGGCGGCGGATGGGCTCGGGCTCGGTGGCCACGACGGCCACAAGCAAGCCGTCTTTAGAGACCGCCTGCACTGACGCGGCCAGCGAATCGAGCAGGTCGGCGTCGGCGCGGGCCATCTTCGCCGTACGAGCCAACCCGGCGGTCACCCCGGGAGCAGCCTCCTCCAGCGTCGGCAACAGTTTGCGCAGGCGTGAGCGCGCGTACGCGGGATCGCTGTTGTGCGGATCGCACCACGGCTTCAGGCCGGCGGCCGCGCAAGCCGCGGTGGTGGTCGACCGCGGCAGGTCCAGCAGCGGCCGCAGATAGCGGCCGCGCCGGGCTGGCATGCCGGCGGCGGCCCGGATGCCGGAGCCGCGGGCGAGGCCCAATAACACCGTCTCGGCCTGGTCGTCACGCGTGTGACCGAGCAGGACGGCGGCTGCCCCGAGGCGGTCGGAGGCCGCGTCCAAGGCCGCGTACCGGGCCGTACGCGCGGCGGCCTCCGGCCCACCGGGACCGTCGACGGAGACCGTCAGCACCTCGGCCGGGACAAGACCGCACGACAGCGCCCACGCTCGTACGTCCGCGGCCCGCGAAGCCGATCCGTCCTGCAAGCCGTGGTCGACGGTCAGCAAGCCAGCGGGTAGACCCGCTTGGGGGGCGCAGTACGCGAGGGCGTCCGCCAACGCCAGCGAGTCCGGGCCGCCGGAACAGGCGACCAGGACCAGCTCGCCCGGGGACAGCCCGGTCAGCGCCGCGGCGACCGCGGCGCGTACGTCATTCAGCGGTGGCGGCGGGCCGGCCATGGACTCGGGTGACCCACGCGTGTGGGTCGGTCAGCTCGGAGGTGAGCGGAAGTGTCTCGGGCGAGGTCCAGATCTTGTTGAAGCCGGCCATCCCGACCTCGTCCACGATCGCGGCGACGAACTTTCGGCCCTCAGCATACTGCCGGAGCTTCGCCTCCACCCCGAGCAGCCGGCGGACCAGCTTCTCCACCGGATTCGCGCTGGCGCGGCGGGCGTTGAACGCGGACCGGATCTCGGCGACGGTCGGCACCACCTCCGGCCCGACGCCGTCCATCACGTACTCCGCGTGGCCCTCGACCAGCGTCATCAGCGCCGTCAGCCGGTCGATGATCTCGCGTTGCGCGGGCGTCTGGACGATGTCGAGCAGGTTCGAACGGGACTGCGGGTCGTTGACCACGTCCGAGAGCGTCGAGACCGCCCGTCGGACCCGGTCGGCGACCGCTTCCGGATCCAGCTCGGAGGCGTCGATGAAGGCGTTGACCTCGGCAAAGAAGTGTTCGCGCATCCAGGGCACCGCGGTGAACTGGGTGCGGTGGGTGACCTCGTGCAGGCAGACCCACATCCGGAAGTCGCGCGGGTCGGCGTTCAGCTTGCGCTCGACCTCGACGATGTTCGGCGCCACCAGCAGCAGGGTGCCGACGCCGCCGGAGAACACCTCGTACTGCCCGAGGACCTTGCCGGACATGTACGCCAGCACCGTGCCGGCCTGCGCGCCGGTGACCTTCGGACCGACCGTACGCAGCACCGGATTGGCCTGCACCGCCTGCATCCGGCTGGCCAACGGGCCGGTGACCTTGCGCAGGCCGGCGATGTTCGCCTTCGCCCAGTCGCCGCGGTCCACCACCTGCACCGGCGCCGCCTCGACCACCGGCGGCATCTCGGTGAAGGCGGCCACGTGTTCGGCCGCTTCCTCGGTCAGCCGGCGCAGCTCCGAGACCACCCCGGCGGCCTCACTGAAGGTGACCGACGGGCCGGGGCGGGCCAGTCGGGCCGCGGTGAGCGCGGCCAGATCCCAGTCGACGATCTCAGGCATTCCCTTACGTTACGGCCAGCGGCCGCCGATGGCTGGCCACCCGGCCGCCAACCCGACGCGAGGGTGACGTTCCAGGGCCGGAATGCCCTACTTTGTCGCCCTAGAAGTCACCCTCGACGAGGATTAACCAGACGCTGTCTAGGAACAGCCGCAGCCGGCGAGCTTGGCGGCGACCGCGTCGAGGGCGTCTTCGGCCGCTGAGGTGCCGCCGTTCGGGACCTTGTCGGCTACGACGGCGAAAACCAGAACCTGGCCGGAGCTGTCGACCAGAGTGCCGGCCAGCGAGCTGACGCCGGAGAGGGTGCCGGTTTTGGCTCGTACGAGACCGGCCCCGGCTCGCGACTTCCCGTCCTGGAACCGGCTGTCCAGGGTGCCGCTGTAGCCGGCCACCGGCAGCCCGGTAATCGCCGGTCGCAGGTTGGGATGGGCGGGCGAGGAGGCGGTGGCCAGCACCGAACTCAACAGTCGCGCGCTCACCCGGTCGTTGCGGGACAGGCCGCTCGCGTCGGACAGGGTCGCGTCACCGGCTGGCACGCCGAGCTTGGACAGGGTCGCGATCACCGCGGCGGCCCCGCCGGCGAAGCTGCCGGGCTGCCCGTTCTTCAGTCCGACCTGGTGGGCCAGCACCTCGGAGATCACGTTGTCGGAGATCTGCAGGTTGTCGTAGACAATCCCGGACAGCATCGGCGAGCTGACCGAACCGAGCTCGCGGGCGCCGGCCGGCGCCTTGCCGCTGGTGATGTAAGCGGACGGCACGCCGAGTGCCTGCGCGAAGCCCTGGGCTGCGAAGACCGCGGGTGTGGTGGTACGGCCGCGAGCATCCTCGGATGGGGACGTACGGCCGCCGTCGACCATCAGCGCGGTGATCGGCGCCACGTCGCCGCCACTCACGTCGGTCGGATCCCACCCAGCCGCCTGCGTCGGGCCGCTGAACAGCGAGGTGTCGACGATGATCTTGCTGACCGAGGCGCCGCCGAGCGCCTTGCGCACCTGCGCGGCCAACTGGTCCAACCGGGCCGCGTCTGGATATGCGGTCTTCGGCCCGATGCCGAGCGTCGGATCGCCGCCACCGACGAGATAGACCGCACCGGCGGCACCCGCCACCGCGCGGGTCTTGAAGCGGTAGTCAGGACCGAAACTCTCCAACGCGGCCGTCGCGGTGAGCAGCTTGGTCGCGGACGCGGCCGGCACCGAAGAGCTGTCCGTGTGGCCGTACAACGACTCGCCGGTGTTGCCATCGCGTACTGACACCGAAACGCTCGGTCCGAGCCTGCTGTCCGCCAGCGCCTGGCCGAGCTGGCTGGCCAGGCCCTCGGCGGTCGGATCGGCGCCACCGGCCGCCGCGAGCACCGGCTGCGGGGCAGCCTGCAGGCCGGGCACTGGGTACGCGACTTCCGGGGTCGGTGGCAGCGGGGTCAGATAGCCGCGGATCGGCGCCGCGAACGCGACGGACACCACAGCACCACCGGCGGTCCCGGCAATGCCCACCAGCACCGCCGCCACCAGGCCGGTTACCAGCAACCAGCGCGGGGCTCGCGCGACCACCCGTCACCTCCCACGACAACTCCGTAAGCGACACTACAAGCAAGCATGGAGTGCGCTTTTCGCAGAGGAGTAGATAGTGGAATTCGACGTCACCATCGAGATCCCCAAGGGACAGCGCAACAAGTACGAGGTTGACCACAAAACCGGTCGGATCAGACTTGACCGGGTGCTTTTCACCGCCACCCAGTATCCAGCCGACTACGGATTCATCGACAACACCCTCGGCCAGGACGGTGACCCGCTGGACGCGCTGGTGCTGCTGCCGGAGCCGACCTTTCCGGGCTGTGTGGTGCTGGCCCGCGCGATCGGCATGTTCCGGATGCGCGACGAGGCGGGGCCGGACGACAAGGTCCTGTGCGTACCAGCGCGCGACCCGCGGCAGGAGCACATGCGGGACATTCACCACGTACCGGAGTTCGAAAGGCTGGAAATCCAGCACTTCTTCGAGGTCTACAAGGACCTGGAGCCGAAGAAATCCGTCGAGGGCGCCACCTGGGTCGGCCGAGACGCCGCCGAGGCCGAAATTCAGGCGTCGTACAAACGCCTCGAGGACAACCCCGACCACTGATTACTTCAGTGTGATCACCTCGAGTTCACCGTCCGCGTAGCGCGCCCGGATGCGCTTCTTGTCGAATTTGCCGACGCTGGTTTTCGGGACCTCGTCAATGAAAGTCCACCGCTCCGGCAGCTGCCATCTGGCGACCTTGGCGGCCAGGAAATCGCGCAGCTCGGCGGCGCTGACCTGTTCCCCTTCGCGCACCACGACGGCCGCGAGTGGTCGCTCGTCCCAGCGCGCGTCCGGCACGCCGACCACCGAGGCCTCCGCCACCTTCGGGTGGCCCATCAAGTGGTTTTCCAGCTCTACCGAGGAAATCCACTCGCCGCCGGATTTGATGACGTCCTTGGAGCGGTCGGTCAGGGTGAGGTATCCGTTCGGCGTCACCATGCCGACATCGCCGGTACGCAACCAGCCGTCGTGAAACTTTTCCTCCGGTGGCGCAGCATCGCCGTGGTACGAGCCAGCCACCCACGGCCCTCGCACTTCCAGTTCACCGACCGCGACCCCGTCGGTCGGAACCAGGTTCCCGTCCGGGCCGGCCAGCCGGAACTGCACGGCGGCCGGGAAGCGGCCCTGAGTTTTCCGGTATTCCCACGCTTCGTCGGCGGTCGCGCCGGCCGGTGGCCGGGAAACCGAACCCAGCGGCGAAGTTTCGGTCATCCCCCACGCGTGAATGACGTCGATCTGGTGCCGGTCGCGATAAGCGGCCATCAGCGCCGGTGGGCAGGCCGAACCGCCGATGACGACCTCTTTCAGCGATGACGTATCAACATCGTGGGAGTCCAAATAGGACAGCAGGTCGGCGAAAACTGTCGGCACCGCGCCACCGAAAGTCGGCTTCTCGGCCGCGATCATCTTCGCCAGCGGCTCGGCCTGCAGGAAACGGTCCGGCATCAACAACGTCGAACCGGCCATCAGGCACGCGTACGGCAGCCCCCACGCCATGGCGTGGAACATCGGCACGATCGCCAGAATGCGATCGTCTCCGTTGATCCCAAACGACTCGCGGGTCAGGATCTGCAGCGAATGCAGGTAGATCGAGCGGTGCGAATACACCACTCCCTTGGGGTCTCCGGTCGTACCGGACGTATAACACATGGCGGCCGCGTCCCGCTCGTCCGCGGGCTCCACCCAGTCGAAGGTGTCTGGCTGCGCGGCCAGCAGCTCCTCGTAGTCATGGAGCTGCTTGCCGGCGTCCGCGATCGGCGCGGTGTCGGCGGGGCCGACCACGATGACGTGCTCGACAGTGATCAGTTTCGCCAGCACCCGCGCGAGCAGCGGTACGAGTGTGTTGTCGACAATGATGATCTTGTCTTCGGCGTGGTTGGCGATGTAGGTCAGCTGGTCCGGGAACAGCCGCAGGTTCAGAGTGTGCAGCACCGCGCCCATCGACGGCACGGTCAGGAAGACCTCAAGGTGCTCCGCGTTGTTCCACTGGAAGCTCGCGACCCGCTGGTCGCCGTCGATGCCCAGCGCCCGCAGCGCGTTCGCGAGCTGGGCCGCCCGGCGGCCGACCTCGGCGTACGTCCGGCGGCGGGGACCTTCCGTGGTCCAGCTCACCACCTCGGCGGCACTGTGCACGGTAGTGCCGTACTTCAGGATCCGGGTGATCGACAGTGGTGTGTCCTGCATCGTGCTGCGCATCGAAAACCTCCGCTGGCCGAGCGCCTGGCAACGTGAGCTGGGGTGACGTGGATCATGCCCTGATGGCAGCGAGCCTAAGGCTACGCACGCGTACGCGCTAACTATCCGAACGGCTGTGTCCGTACGAAAGCGGCAGGCCCCCACGAAGTTCCGTGGGGGCCTGCCGAGCAAACGTGCTCTTTCTATATCTCCAGTGCGCCTAGTGGATGGCGGCTGGAGCGACGGTCGCATCGGCGTCCGCCTGCTGCGCGGACAAGCCGTTGGTCGTCCGCAGCGGGATCTCCTTGACGAAGAACCCCAGCACGATCAGCGGGATCGCGACCGCGGCGGCCAGGATGAAAACGGTGGTCATCGAGTCGTTGAAGCCATGCAAGAAGATGTTCTTCAGCACGTCCGGCAGCCGGGTGATGAAGCTGGTGTCGTTCAGGCTGCTTGATCCCCCGCCACTGCCGGCGAGCAGGTCGCGCTGGCTCTTGGACAGATGCGCGACGGCCTGCCCGAGCGCCTGCGGCTCGGTGTGGGTGGCGTCGGTGAACCGGTCCTTGATGTTGCCGGCGACCGAGTTGAACAGCACCGACAGGAAGATCGCGGTGCCGAACGTGCCGCCCATGGTCCGGAAGAACTGCGCCGAGCTGGTCGAAACGCCCATGTCGCGGGCTGGCACGGCATTCTGCACCGACACGATCAGGGTCTGCATCGACAGGCCCAGACCAATCCCGAAGACCGCCAAATACGCCATCGGAACGATGATCGCCACGTCCGGGGTCAGCGTGGAGCAGAGCACCAGGCCAATCATCAGGAATGCGGCGCCCACGATCGGGAAGACCTTGTAGCGCCCGGTCCGGGACATCACCTGGCCGGACAGGAAAGACGCGCCCATGATCCCGAGCATCAATGGCAGCGACAGGAAACCGGCCGCCGTCGGCGAATAGCCGCGGACGATCTGCAAGTAGAGCGGAATGGCCGCGATGCCACCGAACATCACCATGCCGACCAGGAAGTTCATCACCGACGTGACACTGAAGACGCTGTTCTTGAACAGCCGCAGGGAAAGGATCGCGTCCTCGCCCATGTGCCGCTCCCAGAACACGAAGGCCACCGTGGCCACCACGCCGAGCGTGATCAGGCCAATCGACCGTCCCGAGCCCCAACCCCAGTCATTGCCCTGCTCGGCCACGGTCAGCAGCGGGACCACCCCGAGCGCCAGCAATGCGGCACCGACGTAGTCAACGCGGGAGTTGCGCCGGGTGTGCGGCAGGTTCAGCACCCGCGCCACCACGGTCAGCGCGGCGATCCCGACCGGCACGTTCACCAGGAAGATCCAGCGCCAGCCGTCGAATCCCAGAATCGTGTTCTGGCCGGCCAGAATGCCACCGATCACCGGGCCGAGCACACTGGACGTACCGAAGACGGCCATAAAGTACGCCTGGTAGCGACCGCGTTCCCGAGGCGGCACGATGTCACCGACGATCGCGAACGCCAGGGACATCAGGCCACCGGCACCAATGCCCTGCACCGCGCGGAATGCGGCCAATGTGTAGATGTCGCCGGCTATACCGCTCAGCAGCGAGCCGGCGATGAAGATCCCGATCGCGAACAGATAGAACGGCTTGCGGCCGTACATATCCGACAGTTTTCCGTAAAGCGGCGTGGAAACCGTCGACGTGATCAAATACGCCGTGGTCACCCATGCCTGCGCGGTCTGGCCGTCCAGCTTGTCGGCGATCGTACGCATCGCCGTGGAGACGATGGTCTGATCAAGCGCGGCAAGGAACATCCCCAGCAGCAACCCGGAAAGGATCACCAGGATCTGCCGGTGGCTCAGAGCCAACCCCCGCTTGGTATCGCCGGCGGCTTCGGCCAACGACTGACTCATGCTTTGTTCCGTCCTTCCTCACTACCAACCGCCTCGGCGTACTGCCGGCGACGATTGTCAAGATTTGCGTTGAAACGAACCAGAGAGCGCAGGAAACGCTTGCGCTCAGCTTCCGAAAAATCCGACACAAGCGCGGAAACGCCGTCGATCCGGGCCCGATGCTCGGCTGCCAGCAGCGCCTCACCGGCCGGGCTTACTCGAATAAGGTGCGCCCGCTTGTCCACCGGATCGGTCTCCCTGGCCAGATATCCGGCCGCGGTCAGACTCGACAGGTGCCGGCTGACCGTGGACAGATCCAGGCACAGGTGCTCGGCCAGCGCCGACGGCCGGACCGCGCCGCGCTCGGCGATCGCCCACAGCACGCCGTACGCAGGGCCTTCCAGCTTGAAGCCGTGACCTGGCGGCAGCGCGTTGTGCAGCCCCTTAAGACCCCGCATCAGCCCGAAAAGCTCCCGGACCAAGGCCTCGGCGGTTGTCTCCGCCGCAGTGTCGACCGACATGCCCTCACCTCGATAGTTACTTGCTCTCTGCAACTATCGACTGGTTGCTTGTGCCATGCAAGCGATTTTCCCGGTGACGATCATCACCGGGAAGATCGCCCGTTCGACGGGAATACCAGCCACCGCACCAAGAAGGAGCCACCGCGCGTACGCGACACGAATCCGGACAAAATCGCCAGCCAGCATAACGAAGGCGGGGCCCGTCCGATAAGGACAGACCCCGCCTTCGATTTGTCAACCGCCGGGCTCCTGCTGAGCTACTTCCCCGGCCACACTCCGATCACCCGGTGATAGACCTCCGCACTGCCGCGATCGACCGCGGTCTTCACCAAGGCGAAAATGACCGCCTCGACAGCGGCGCCAGTGAGCACTTCGGCCCAACTGGAGTCCGCCGCGGTGGGCTGTGGCCGGTCACCTTCGTGCCCCATCGCCCGCCAAACCTTGCGGAACACCATCCCGGCCAGCAACCCGCCGGCTATTCCGGCGCCAAAGCTGATCGGCTTGTACGCCAAAAGTGCCGGCTTCATGACTTCTTCTTCCTGCCGCGCAGAACCACCAGCACGCCGATCGCCAGCAGCCCGATCCCGATCGCGGCTCCGATCACCGGCGCTTTCTGGATCAGCGCCGCGCGGCCTTGCGCGATCTTCTCCTCGGCCTGCTTTCGAACGTCGAGACGACCAGCCAGCTGATCGACCGTGCCGCCGAGTTCCACCCGCAGCCGCGCGATGTCGGCATGCAACTCGGCCTCGGTGAGCTCGACCGGCTTTTGGGCATCGGTAGCGGTGGGCGCCGGCTTTACCTGCTCCGCCGTCATCGATCCGACCTTTCTTTCAGGTTCTTGAGGATGCTCACGTCCGTCTTCAGGCCTTCGATAGCCTGCTGCGGCACCGGCGGGCTGCCACGTTTGACCAACCGAATCCCGATCAAAACCAGCACCGCCGCGACCACGAGCATCACGCCAAAGACAATCAACGCGGCCGCCCACGCCGGCAACACCACGGCGAGGCCGAGAACCGCGGCGGCCAGCAGAACGCCGACGGAATAGAAAGCGATGACGCCAGCGCCGGCGAACAAGCCGATGCCCGCCCCCAGCTTCTGGGTCTTCGCCTTCAGTTCGATCTGGGCCAGCTTCAGTTCACTGCGGACCAGTTGAGACACTTGCCCGGAGAGCTGGCCGACCAGTTCTCCGGTGGAACGCTCGTCGGCCGGATCTCGTCGCGCGTCTACCGATTGCGCCACCTCGCGGCCCCCCTTTCCCATCTCTGCCGGCCGGTCCGTCGCGGTATTGCCGCGGGCCAGCACCGATCATCTTGCTGCGCAACGCTACTCGTACCGCGTTGACCGGGCGATTCGTGCACGCCGATTCCGCACCCTGGTGCGCAATCAGCACCGATCGGTGGCCGGCGACGGGCAATAGTTACCACAGCACGAGAACATTGCGGCGGGCGGCCGTACCCACGATCCGTCGAGCGAAACGCTCAGAAGCCCGGCGATCCAGCGGAGCCGACCTCCTTGATAAATGCGAACAAGATCTGCACGCCAGGTGGCGGCCCGATCGCGGCACCCGATTTTTGGCCGACAGGCTGATCAGCGGTCACCGGCGAGTCACCGCCGACCCGCCGGAAAATGACCGTCCGCAGCGGCCAGTGGTTTTGCGGACAACCGCCGGCCACGGTCTGGACCACAGATCTTCCACCGATGGCGGGCAATCGGAGGATGCGCGGCCACCGGAACCGATCGAAACAGGTGCCCGAATGGGCCGCTTCGGTGCCGTTACGGCGTACCGGCCGGCAACCCAACCGACACCGAGCCCGGCCGCCAGACTTGTGAACGAGGAACATCACCCCGATGAGAACAGGATGAGAATGCCGTCGCGGTGGCCGCCGGTGGTCGTGTTTGGGGCAATCGCGGGTGCTTTGCCGATCGTGACAGCGCCGTCAATCCGGTGTGGTCCGGGTGGAAATCGAAGTTCCTATCGATTATTCTGCTCCCGAGGCGACAAGCGGACTAGAGAAGTGGTATTAATTCCTCTAGTGATCGCGGATGTCACGCGCGCTGCGATCGAAATCATCTACTACGATTGTCGGACGCGTCAACAGTTCGACATGAGGAGAGTGCACATGCAGGTCAAGCTGGACATCGCAGACGCGGTCATCACTGTTGGCGACAAGGGGCTTCTGCTCTCCATTGCCGACAACTCCGGTTCGCCCATCGGGCATTTGCGGATCGGTCAGTCCGCAGTGGAATGGCGCAAGGGCGCGAGCCGGGCCGGGCGGGGCAAGAAGGTTCCGCTGCAGCAGTTCATCGCGGTTCTCGAAGAGACCATCGAAGGTGGCGGCGCGGCCGCGGCCCGGCCGGCCGCAAAGAAGGCCAGCAAGGCTGCCAAGGCAGCGAAACCGGCGCCCGCGCCGGTGAAGCGTGGCCGTGGCCGTCCGCGCAAGAATGCCGCCGCACCGGCCCGTCCGGCCGCCAAGCGGGCCGCTCGGCGCGCTTCCGCGGTCGATACTCAGGCCGTCCGCGCCTGGGCACAGGAACAGGGCCTGCAGATTTCCACCCGTGGCCGGCTGCCCGGCTCGGTCCTGGAGCAGTACCGTCAGGCCAACTCGTAACCTCGGCCCGACAAAGGTAAAACGCCGAGCTGCGGTTCACTCGGACGCGTCCAACGGCGCGATGCCAACCGGCATCGCGCCGTTTCGCATTGCCGGCGTTTCGATCTCCACCAAACGGGTATTGCCCAGGAGCCAAGGTCTCGATGACCAAAGTCATGCCTATTCGACACCGTCGGCCATCGGCCGAAAAGACGAGTGCCGTACGGGCCGAAATACCCTGACACCAAGCCGATCGGTCCAGCGATTGACGTTCCGGGTCGCGGGGGCTGACCCCACCAGCACCGCATCCTGCCACCATTGGTTTACTCCTGGTCATGACCGATTCCTCGCCAGCGTCCTTCCGGGTCGGCCTCATCGGGTTTGGGCTGGCCGGGTCGGCCTTTCACGCCCCGCTCATCTCAGCGACGCCCGGACTGCAGTTGAGCGCGGTGGTGACCGGCAATCCGGAACGGGCCGACCGGGCCAGCCGCGACTATCACGACGTCATCGTCGTACCGACCGCCGAGGAATTGCTTTCCCGGCCGGACCAACTCGATCTGGTCGTGGTCGCCAGCCCGAATGGTTCCCATGCCGCGCTGGGGATGGCAGCGCTGGCAGCGGGCCTGCCGGTGGTGATCGACAAACCCCTCGCCACCACCCCACAACAGGGCCGGGAGTTGGTCATCGCGGCCCGAGAACGCGGGCTGATGTTGACCGTCTTCCAAAACCGGCGCTGGGATTCGGACTTCCTGACACTGAAGAAACTCCTTGCCGAAGATGTCCTCGGCACCGTGCACCGGTGTGAATCCCGGTTTGAAAGGTGGCGGCCACAGCCTTCCCGAGGCTGGCGCGACCAAGCACCCGCGGACCAGGCCCCGGGCATCTTGTTCGACCTGGGCAGCCATCTGATCGATCAGGCCATTCAGCTTTTTGGTCCGGTTCATTCGGCGTACGCCGAAATCGACCGGCGGCGCCAGGGCACCCGGTCCGACGACGACTCATTCATCGCCATCACGCACCAGTCCGGCACCCGGTCGCATCTTTGGATGAGTTCGGTGGCCGGCCAGGGCGGGCCGCGCTTTCGCGTACTTGGCGACAAGGCCGCATTCGTCAAGACTGGCCTCGATCCACAAGAAGCGGACCTGCGAGCCGGCCGGCATCCGGCCCGGCCCGGGTGGGGCGAGGACCCGGTGGCGCAATGGGGACAGCTCGGCACCGACGACAACCTGGTCACCATTCCCAGCGTTCCCGGCACTTATCCGGAGTTCTACCGGCAAGTCCGGGACGCCCTTCGCGGAGTGGCACCGGTGCCGGTCGATCCGGCCGACGCGGTCACCGTGCTGGAGGTCATCGCGGCCGCCCGCGAAGCCACCGGAGTGACCTCCTGACCTGTTCCGGTCAGAAGAGGCGGACCCGGCGGGCCATTGACCTGCTTCGTTCGGCGGAATGCGACTGTCGGCTCGTAGACAATCGCCGGCAAATCACATAACGTCCGGCGACGGGTGTGATTGGGCACACAATGTTCACGCCCTCGGCTGAGGAGGCGCTGTGAATCCTGGCTCCATCGTGCTTTGGGAGCTGATCGGAACCGCGATTCTAGTGTTGCTCGGCACCGGGGTGGTGGCAAATGTCACCCTTACCAAGACATATGGGCACGCCGGCGGCACCTTGATGGTGACCTTTGGCTGGGGATTCGCGGTCTTCGCCGGTGCCAGCATGGCGAATGCGAGCGGCGCGCACCTGAATCCGGCGGTGACGCTCGGACTGGCGATCGCCGGCAAGGTCGCCTGGAGCCTCACGCCTTTCTATCTACTGGGCCAACTCGCCGGTGGAATCGTCGGCGCGGTCCTCTGCTGGCTGGTCTACAAGCTGCAATTCGACACGTACGCCGACAACGAGCACACGCTGGGGATTTTCTCCACCGCGCCGAACGTCCGGAACGCGCCGTGGAACCTGGTGACCGAGATAATCGGCACCTTTGTCCTGGTGGGCTGGATTCTGCTCTCCCCCGGCGCGGCCGCGACCACCGGCGGCGTACCGCACTTCGGCAATTCCGCGCTGGGATATGCCGGCGTCAGTTTCGTGGTAATGGGCATCGGCCAGTCCCTCGGCGGCCCGACCGGCTATGCCATCAATCCCGTCCGCGACCTCGGGCCGCGGATCGCGTACGCGTTCCTGTTGCCCATCAAGGGCAAGGGAAGTCCGGATTGGGGCTATTCGTGGATTCCGGTGGTAGGCCCGTTGATCGGTGGCGGGCTCGCCGGGCTGCTGGCCCTTATCCTGCCCTCAGCAACGTAACCGACCCGGCCCGCAGATTCGGCACCGCACAGGAGGAACCCAGCAGCCATGAGCAGGTATGTCGCGGCTATTGATCAGGGCACCACATCCACCCGATGCATGGTTTTCGACCATTCCGGCCGGGTGGTCGCCTCCGACCAGACCGAGCACGAACAGATCTTCCCGAAAGCCGGCTGGGTCGAACACAACGCCGAGGAGATCTGGAAGAACACCCGGCAGGTCTGCGCCGGCGCGCTCGCGAAAGCAGACCTTTCGCCGTCCGACATCGCCGCGGTGGGCATCACCAATCAGCGCGAAACGACCCTGGTGTGGGACGTGAAGACCGGGAAACCGGTCTACAACGCGATCGTCTGGCAGGACACCCGTACGGACAAGATCTGCGCCGAACTCGGCGCGCTCGGTGGCGGCCAGGAGCGATATCGGCAAAAGACCGGGCTGCCGCTCGCGACCTACTTCGCCGGCCCGAAGATCCGCTGGGTGCTGGACAATGTGGACGGTGCCCGGGAACGCGCCGAGGCCGGCGACCTGAAGTTCGGCACGATGGACTCGTGGGTGCTGTGGAACATGACCGGCGGCCCGGACGGCGGGCTGCACATCACCGACCCGACAAACGCGTCCCGTACTTTGCTGATGGATCTCGACACCCTGACCTGGGACGAGGAAATCTGCGGCGAAATGGGCATTCCGGTCGCGATGCTGCCGGAAATTCAGTCCTCCTCGCAGGAATATGGGCAGGTACGCGATCGAGGCGTGCTCGCTGGCGTACCCATCGCCGGCATTCTGGGTGACCAGCAGGCGGCGACTTTCGGCCAGGCGTGCCTGAGCCCCGGCGAAGCGAAGAACACGTACGGGACAGGTAACTTCGTCCTGCTCAACACTGGCACCGAAAAGGTGATGAGCGACAACGGCCTGCTCACCACGGTCTGTTACAAGATCGGGTCGGCAGACACGGTTTACGCGCTGGAGGGTTCGATCGCGGTCACCGGATCGCTGGTGCAGTGGATCCGCGACAACCTGAAAATGATCAGTTCGGCGGCCGAGATCGAGCAGCTGGCGAGCAGCGTCGACGACAATGGCGGCTGCTATTTCGTACCAGCCTTCTCCGGTCTGTTCGCGCCGCATTGGCGTTCGGACGCGCGCGGCGCGATCGTCGGCCTCACCCGTTACGTGAGCGCTGGCCACTTGGCTCGCGCGGTCCTGGAAGCGACCGCTTTCCAGACCAAGGAAGTCATCGACGCGATGAACGCGGATTCCGGCGTACCGCTGACTTCGCTCAAGGTCGACGGCGGAATGGTGGTCAACGAGCTGCTGATGCAGTTCCAGGCCGACATTCTCGACGTGTCGGTGATCCGCCCGGTGGTGAACGAAACCACCGCCCTCGGCGCCGCCTACGCGGCCGGCCTCGCGGTCGGTTTCTGGGAGTCGGAGGACGACATCCGCGCCAACTGGGCCCAGGACAAGCAATGGGACCCCTCGATGGAACCAGCCGACCGCGACCGGCAGTATCGCAATTGGAAGAAGGCAGTCACGAAAACCTTCGACTGGGTCGACGCCGACGACTAACCGTCTGTTACCACCTCTTGTCCGCATCGACGCGATGCGTGCGTCCAGCGCACGCATCGCGTCGATGCGGACGTCTGGGCGGTACGGGCAGTGACGGCGACTTAACGGAATATATGGCGACAGGCGGGTACCGGGCCGGCATTGCTAATGTCAGGGGAAAGCCGGTGACAACGGCGTCGGCAGGTGAAGGAAAGACGTGCAACCGCTGTCTGGTGGGGCCGAGCGGTTCGTGGGGCGTGGTCCGGAGTTGGCCGCGCTCTCCGACGTGCTGCGGGCATTCGGCGAGGCCGAGTCGCCGCGGCTGCATCTGGTGGAGATCACCGGCGAGCCCGGGATCGGAAAGACCCGGTTCCTCGCCCAGCTGCGCCAGGCCGCCCGCAAACACCGAGTGCTGTCCGGGCGGGCCAGTGAGCTCACCGGCATCGTGCCTTTCTCGGTGCTCGTCGACGCCATCGACGACGAGTTGGCCGCGCTCGCCGCACATCGCGAGCGGATCGTCGGCACCGAATCGGCGGCGCTGCTCGCCGAGGTCTTCCCGGCGCTCGCCGAGGCCGGGTCGTACGCCGAACAGTCCGCCGACGACCGGGCGAGCGTCGAGCGTTACCAGACCCACCGGGCGATCCAGGATCTGATCACTCGGCTGTCCGCGCCGCGCGGGGTGGTGCTGACGCTCGACGACATGCACTGGGCGGATGCCGCCTCGATGGAGTTCATCGCGCACTTGCTGCGCCGGCCGCCGGCCGCGCCGGTGCTGGTGGCACTCGCGTACCGGCCGCGGCAACTGCCACCGCCACTGGCCGCCGCGCTGCGAGCCGGGCCACCGCCAGACCTGCGGCTGGACCTCGGCCCGCTCAGCCTGACCGAGGCCGCCGAGCTGCTCGGCGCGGCCGTGCCAGCGAGCCGCCAGCGCGAGGTTTATCGGCGCAGCGGCGGAAACCCGCTCTATCTCGACGCGCTGGCCCGGGTGGTGGCCGGCGGCAGCCGGCGGCCCGGCGGCGGCCAGCACCCGCAGTATCCGCCGAACTGGCCGGTGCTCGCGGTGCTGCGGGCCGAGTTCGAGCAACTACCGCCCCGGCAACGGCTGATCGCGCAGGCCGCCTCGGTGCTGGACGACCCGTTCGACGCCCAGCAGGTGGCCGAGGTAGCCGATCTGACGTCCGAGGACACTCATGCCGGCCTGGACGGGCTCATCCAGCGGGACATGATCCGGTTGGAACGCGGCGGCAAGTCGATGCACTACCGACATCCGCTGGTACGGGACGTGGTCTACCGAACGGCCGGCCGCGGCTGGCAGCAGATCGCCCACACCCGGGCCGCCGAGGCGCTGGCCCGGGCGAGCGCGCCGCTGACCCACCGCGCACCGCACGTCATGCGGGTCGCCCGGGTCGGCGACCAGGCCGCCGTGCACCTGCTCACCAACGCGGCCACCGTAACCATGATGACCAGCCCGTCGACCGCCGCCCAATGGCTGCAGGCGGCACTGCACAACCTGCCCGAAGACCAGGTTGAGCGGCGGATCGAGCTGCTCGACGACCTGGCCAAGGCGCTCCAGCTGGCCGGTCGGCTGTCAGACAGCCGGACGGCGTACGAGCAGCTGCTGGCCCTGCTGCCATTCGGCACCCAGCAGCGAGTGGACGCGGCGGTGGCCTGTTCGCGGGTCGAGATCATGCTCGGCCGTTCCGCGGTGGCCCGTGACCTGGTCGTCAACGAGCTGCGCCGGCTGCCCGGTGATGCCACCGACCACCTGATCGCGCTGCATGTCGAGCTGGCGTCGGCGCGGGTGCTGAGCGGCGAGTTCTTCGGCGTTGACCGGGACCAGATGATGGAGGTCCTGGAGATCGCCCGGCAGCGCGCCGACCGCGGTCTGGAAGCGACCGCATTATGCGAGCTCGCGGCGGCGCATATGGGTGTCGGGGACATCCCGGCCGCGCTGGACTGGCGGCGGCAGGCCGCCGAGCAAATGGACTCGCTCAGCGACGACGAGCTGGTCACCTGGCTGGAGGCGCTCACCGCGCTCGGCTGGACCGAGTTCTTCCTGGGGTTGAACGAGGCCGCGCTGCGGCACCTGGAGCGCGGGCTGCGGCTGTGCCAGCGCGCCGGAAAGCACGACCTGCTGACGTATTTGCTGGCTGGTACGGCCATGGCGCTCTGGGATCTGGGCCGGATCGCGGACTCGCTGCGCTACGTCGAGGACGCGGTCGACGCCGCCGAGCTGTCCGGCAGCGAGCATCTACGGGTGGTCGCGTACTCGATGCAGAGCCTCGTGCACGTCTCTCGGCGAGACGGCCCGGCCGCGATGAAAACCGCCGAAACCGCGGTCGACTCGGGGCAGGAGCGGCGGAACTGGTTCGACGCGGTGGCCGGCGGCGCGCTGGGCTTCGCGAAGCTGATCATGGGCGACCCGGTCGGTTGCCTGGACACCGCGGTCCCTGCCTTTGGTGGCCCCGAAATGCCGCTGATCGATCCGCTGCACCGACCGTTTTTCGCGCAGGGCCTGGTTCTTGCCGAGCTGGCCCGGGGGCGTACGGACGAGGCCCGCGGCTGGCTGCGGATCATCGAGAAGGCCGTCGAAAACGGCGTCGACCTGCCAAAATACCTGGGATACCAGGAAATCAGCCGGGCCCGGATCGCCATTTTCGGCGGCGCCCCAGCGGCCGCCGCCGAGTACGCGAAAGCGGCCGCCGTCGCCTTCGCGACCGGCAACCATCGCGCCAACGAAGCCGATGCGTGGCTGCTGGCTGGCATCGCGCTGGCTCCCCTTGGACCGGATCACCGCGAAGCCGCCGTCGCCGCCCTCGAACGCGCCGGCGAACTTTTCGAGTCAGGCGGCCTGCTGGCCCGCCGCGCCGAAGCCGACGCTCAGCTGGATCTCTTGCGTACGCCCAAAACTCCCGAACCAGAAACGCCCGCCCGCACTCGCCTCACCACCCGTGAAGCCGAAATCGCCCAACTGGTCGCCGCCGGCCTCACCAACCCAGAAATCGCCGACCGCCTCGGCCTTCGCCCCCGTACCGTGGAAACCCACATCACCAACATCCGCGGAAAACTAGCCGTAAAGTCCAGAACCGCGCTAGCCGCCGCCGTCATTGACTCACCCCCCACCCATTGACCTCAGACATTCTTGTTAGAAGGGGTGTCTGCTTGGGAGGTAAGCGCCGTTGGTTTAAGGGCGTTTGCTGCGGAGGTGAGCGTCCTGGTTAAGGGCGTTTGCTGCGGAGGTGAGCGTCCTGCTTAAGGGCGTTTTCTGTGAGGGTGCGGCGTCTCGTCTACCAGGCACGAGAAAACCCCACCCCGACACCAAAGGGCGGTGTCGGGGTGGGGTTTTCTCGTGCTTACTGCCGATCCGCCCTGTATTTCTGGCGGCTTCGGCGCGGGCGCCGTCGACTACGGCTACGAGAGCCGGTCCTCAGACCCTGCAAAAACCGCAGGGTCTGAGGACCGGCGCCCCTGCCGGAGGGGCGACAACATCGGCCTGGCGGCCGATGGCGCCGGACGGGGCTGGGTCCCGCACAAAGTTGACCAACTTTGGTGTGAAAGTAACGGTGCGCATGGGGTGGGGACTAGATCTGGTCACCTGCAAAACCGGCTGATTAAGTGTGCGAGCCGGATTCGTGGTCGGCGTGGCAGGCCAGTTCCAACTGGAAAGTGGAATGTTCGACGTCGAAATGGCCGGAGACGCAGCGCTGGAGGGCGTCCAGGATCGTGCCGGAGCCGCATTCCAAACGCTCGTTGGCGACCACCACATGGGCGGAGAGAACCGGGGCGCCGCTGGTGATGGTCCAAGCGTGCAAGTCGTGCACGTCCAGGACTCCGGGAGTTTCGCAGAGATGTTTGCGTACGTCGTCAAGGTCGACGCCCTCGGGAGTGGCTTCCAACAGCACTTCGACGGCTTCTTTGAGAAGTTTGAGCGTCCGCGGCACGATCAGCAGCCCGATGCCGAGCGAGGCGATCGCGTCGGCACGTTCCCAGCCGGTCAGCGCGATCACCACAGCGGCGACCACGACGGCGGCCGAGCCGAGCGCGTCACTCATCACTTCCAGGAAAGCGCCCCGAATCCCGATGCTGTCGGCCTGCGCGCGGGCCAGAATCAGCAGCGAAACAGCGTTCGCGGCCATCCCGACGACCCCGAAGATGATCATCGGTGTGGTGGCCACCTCGGGAGGCTCGATCAGCCGGCGAATGCCTTCCACCACCACGAAACCGCCGACGCCCAGTAGCAGAACGGCGTTCGCAAGAGCGGCCAGCACCTCGGCACGCTGGAAGCCGAAGGTCCGCCGACTGCTGGGCGGACGCTGGGCGATCCAGATGGCGAGCAGCGTCAGCGCCACCCCGGTCGCGTCGGTGAGCATGTGGCCGGCATCGGCGAGCAGCGCGAGGCTGCCGGAGATGAGCGCTCCGACGATTTCGACGACCAGGATCGTGGTGGTGATGCCGAGCACCACAGCGAGCCGGCGACGGTGCGCACCGGCCGCGGTGCCACCGCTGTGCCCATGCCCGTGACCGACTCCCATAACCTGCTCCACCTTGTCGGGATTGCGCTGTTGCCATCGCCGACTATAGCAACACATAGTCAAACACGCATATGTGGGACCGGTTGTCATTACGGTTTCCCGTACGAGCGGAGTTACAGCAGCTCGCGGCGTTGCATGGCGACGAAGGCCACCCAACCCGGGAGCACCGGCAGCCAGAAAGTCAGCAGCCGATACAGCAGCACGGCCGACACCGCGGTGGCCGGATTCAACCCGGTCGCGGCCGTCAGGCCGGCGGCCAGCACAGCCTCTACCGCGCCGAGGCCGCCCGGCGTTGGCGCGGCCGATCCGAGCGCAACCCCCACCACCACAACGAAAGTGACGGTCAGCAGCGACGCTTCTCCGTGGAAGGCCCGAATGCTGACGGCCATCACCAGAACCGTACAGACAGACTGGAAAAACAAGCCGCCCATGCCGGTGAGCACGCGGCCTGGCCGGGTCAGCACCGAGGCCATCCGGGGCCGAACCTGGTCCAGATACGGCTGGACGCGCGCTCGTACGAACCGGCGTACGCGCGGGACCGCGAGCGCGGCGAGGACCAGCACGACAGCGGCGCCAATGACCGGTAGGCCGATCCCGCGCGGCACCGGGATCAGCGGCTGGCTGATCCCGTACACCAGGTTGAAAACCAGCACCCAGAAGACGTTGACGGCGAGGCTGCCGAGCTGCCAGAGCGCGATGCTGGCCAGCGCCGGGGCCGCCGGGACGCCGCTTTTGCCGAGGAAACGTACGTTCAGCGCCGCCACTCCGACGCCGGCCGGTGCGGCCAGTCCGACGAACGAGCAGGCCAGCTGGGCCAGCACCGACCGGCGCAGGCTGATCCGCTCCGCGACGAACCCGGTCAGGCCAACGCCGGCGCCAAGGAACCGCGCCGCCGACAGCGCCACACCGGCCGCCAGCCAGGTCCAGTCGGCGTGCCGTACGACCGACCAGAGGTCGAGGCCGGCGACCTGGCTGACGAGTACGACGACGGCGACGATCACGATGACCGTCGACACCACCGCGCGAATGCTGAACCGCTCGACCTTCACCGGACCGGCTGGCGGGGTCGGCACCACGGCCAGGATTTCCTCGCGCAGCCGGTCGATCAGGCCGTCCTCCTTGCGCAGCGCGGATCGGGTGGCCGACGGCATCACGATCGGTTGCAGCAACGGCACCGCCGTGGTCAGCGCCCCCGCGCCGACCACCCGCAGGGCGCTGGCGACCGCGCGGGCCGGGCCGACCAGTAAACCGGTGGCGACCAGCAGCTGAGCGCGGTCGATCGCGAGCGCCACCTCGTCCGCGGCGACCACGCCGCCGGCCGTCAGCCGAATGTCCACCCGCTCACGACCGCCCTCGGTTGCACAATCGGATTCCGATTGTGCAACGAGGTGGACGTTGTCGAGGCAGCGGTGGGCGACCGCCCGGCGCTGCAGGAGAGCGACCTGCTGCCAGGCCGAGTCGAGCAGTTCGTCGGACACTTCGGCCAGTTCGGACAGCGGCCGGCCACCGATGTCCTCGATCACCAGCATGGCCGCGTCGGGAGCGACCGGCGCGGTGGCGACCAGGGTTTCGGTGCGTACGCCGGCGGCGGCGATCGCCATCGCCATCAAGCTGCGGTGCTCGACCGTACGACGAAGGGACACCACCGGAAAGGCCCCAGCCTGCTCCCTTAAGCGCGCGTTGCGCCACAGCGCCAGCACCGCGCCGGCGTGGTCGCGGTCCAGGATCTGTACGAGTAAATGGCGCCCGGCGGAGTCGGTGACCTCCATCCGCGAGCCCTCGCGAATCCGCAGCTCAGCCGGGTCGACGTCAGTCCGGCGCAAGGCGGCGAGTACGTCCACCGGGCGCGGCCGGGTCGTCGACGCACCACACACGACACGTACGAGCAGACCGACGACCCGGCCGGCCAGTAGGGCGACCACCACCGCCAGCACGCCCGAGCCGACGAAGACCATCGCCACGGCGACCAGCGCGACCACCACGGTCGCGACCATCCGCCAGCGGGGCCGGCGGCCGAGCTGGGCGACGGTTGTCAGCGAGGCCAGGCCCGCCACCAGGCCTTCCAGCGGCCGGGACGGGTCCAGGAGGGCCATCGCGGTCCCAGCAACGGCGAATCCGGCGGCGGCCTCCACCACTGTCCGGAGTCGCCGCCGGACCGCGAGATCCACCACGATCCCACCGGCCAGCGCGAGCCCAGCTGCCGCCGCGACCGCCAGCACCAACCGCGGCGCGACCGCCCCCAGGTCGGTGGTGACCACCGCGATCCGGCCGATCAGCAGCGCGAGCACCAGCCCGCCCGCCGCGACGCCCATCCGAAGCAGATCCAGCGGCCGTCGTACCCGCCGCGGCGGGTCCGGCACGCCAGCCAGGATCTCCGCGTCCGTCAGCAGCCCAGGGTCAGCCGCCGTTGGTCCCAGCGGTAGCGCCCGGCGCAGCTGCTTCACGCCGCCCATGCTCCCCTATCGACCCGCCTCCTCAGGTTCTACCTCTTCGTTTTCGTCGTCGACACCGGCGTGTTGGCGACGAAAAGGTCACGTTCGCGGCGGGCGTACGAAGAGGAAGGTGACGAGTGTGGCGGCGAGGAAGCACGAAGCGCCGAGGATGACACCGATGTGCAGGCCGGAGATCAGGTCGCTCGCGACGATGAAGGAGCCGACGATGCCGACACCGACGGCGGTGCCGACCTGGCGGCCGGTGTTGAAGACCGCGGAGGCGACGCCCGCTCGGTCCGGTGGGGCGGCTTCCATGATCGCGGCGGTGGAGGCGGGCATCGTGAAGGAGATGCCGAAGCCGGCCGCCACCATCGGGGCCACCAGCAGCCAGTACGGGGTGCCGGCGGCGGCGACCAGCCAGCCGAGTACGCCGGCCGCGCCGATCGGAAGGCCGATGAGCATCGGGATCCGCGGCCCCAGCCGCGCGGTGAGCCGGCCGGACACCGCGGACGCGATCGCGACTATCGCGGACAGCGGCAAGATCGCGAGGCCGGTCAGCAGCGGCCCGTACCCGAAGATCCGGCTGAAATACAGCGGCGCGGCGAAAAGCAGGCCGTAGAAGCCGACGTTGATCAGTACGCCGACCGCAGCCGTGGCCGAGAACTCGGCCCGGCCGAACAACGCGGGCGGCACCATCGGGTGCCGGGATTTTCGTTCGCTCAGAACGAAAGCAGCCATCAGGCCGAGCGCAGCGACCAGCAGGCCGACAACGACCGGCGCCGCCCAGCCGCGGCTGCCGGCTTCGTTGAGCGCCGCGGTCAGTGCGACCAGGCCGGCGATGCCGATGGCCTGGACCAGCAGCTCAGGCAGCAGCCGGTCGGACGACGGCCGGGCCGCTGGCGCCGGTACGGACCAAGCCGCCATCACCAACGCCGCGAGGCCGATCGGCACGTTCACCCAGAACACCGCCGGCCAACTGACGGCCGCCACCAGCACTCCACCGAGCACTGGACCGGCGGCCGCGGCCACCCCGCCCATAGCGGCCCAGATGCCGTACGCGCGCGCTCTGCTCGCTTTATCCGGGTACGAGGCTTGCAACAGCGACAACGAAGTCGGCACCATCAGTGCCGCACCCGCGCCTTGGACCAACCGGGCCACCACCAGGGCGCCGGCCGCCGGCGCGAGCGCACAGCCGACCGAGGCAAGCGCGAACACCGCCAGCCCGATCAGGAACACCCGCTTCCCGCCGTAGCGGTCCCCCAAGCCGCCGCCGATCAACAACAAGCCGGCGAAAACCATCGTGTAGCCGTCGACCACCCACTGCAGCGAGGTCACGCTCGCGTGCAGCGCGGCGCCGATGCTCGGGTTCGCCACCGTCACGATCGTCACGTCCAGGATGACCATGAAATAGGCGAGACAAACCGCTATCAGCGGAAGCCGACCGGTGGTCTGTCTATCGTGGACCGTTTCGGAGATTGCCATGCCTTGAGTATTGGGCCGAAAAGCTTTGGTCCTCGCCGAAGCGTGGTTGTCACAATCGGAATCCGATTGTGACAACGGCAGGCCGCTGAGCTGCGGGTTTAGCCGCCGCCGTAACAATCGGGCGATTCACCCGGCGACGACGGCCGCGGATTCATGGCGGATTCACAGAGAACTGATCAACCTGCGTTCCCCGTACGCCGTGCGTATGCTGCCCTCCGACGGTCCACCAGCACGCGACACTAAGCCGTTGGGATCGAGAGGGAGACATGGCCTACCCGCCCGTGTCACGCAGTGCGCCGTTCGGGCCGCCGCCCAACAGAGGGCTCGGCACCGGAGCGATGATCGGCGTCCTCGCCAGCGGCCTGGTGGTCGTGCTCTGCCTGTGCTCGGTCGGCATCGGTGGCGTGCTTTATCTGAACCTGCGCAACAATCCGGGCACCAGCGCGAGCTCCGCGCCGGGCGGCGACTCGGTGCACACGGTGACCTATTCGGCGACTTCCGCTGACGGCACCATCTTCGAGGTCGATTACTACGACGACAGCGGCGCCGTGGTCACGGACGACCTCCGCGGGTCGCCGTGGACGGACTCCGAAACGCTCGACAGCGACGACATCAGCTACATCACGCTCGACGTACACAACAATGACGTGTACGACGGCACGTTGACCTGCTCGATCACCGTCGACGGCCGGCAGGTCGACAGCGACTCGACCAGCGGTTCCTTCGAGTCCGCGATCTGCAGCGCCGCTCTGGACTAGCCCTCACTCCCCGTACACGCCACCCTGTCCGCATCGACGCGATGCGTGCGTTG
>NZ_BAAANY010000030.1:106266-167812 GCF_039530045.1 Fodinicola feengrottensis
GGACGCACGCATCGCGTCGATGCGGACAAAACAGGACTACTGAGGGTGAGAAAGAACAGGTCGGAGGGCGGCGCGGGCGTACGACACTTAACATAGTGGTTGAAGAATTTATCATTCAGGTATGTGATCTTCGGGGAGAGAGGGTGCGGTGGGCGACCTCTGGGCGGGCGTCGACATTGGCACCCAGAGCGCGCGCGTGGTGCTCCTCAATGAGACCGGCCAGCAAGTCGCGGCCGGCTTCGCCGCGCTCGGCACCGACCACCGGATGGCCACCCGGCACGAGCAGGATCCCGACGAGTGGTGGGACGCGGCGTGCGCGGCCAGTCGGCAGGCGCTGGACGGCATCGCGCCCGAGCGGGTACGAGCCCTCGCGATCTGCGGTACGTCCGGAACGGTCCTGGTAGTGGATCACGCCGGCCGCCCGACCGGGCCCGCGGTCATGTACGACGACAGCCGCGCGAGGGACGAGGCCGAGTGTGTGCAGCAGGTCGGCGCGGACCTGTGGGACCGGCTCGGTTACCGCATCCAGGCCTCCTGGGGGCTGCCCAAGGTGCTCTGGCTGGCCCGGCACGGCGAGCTGACCGGCGCCCGCCGGATCGAACACCAGGCCGACCACCTCGCCGCCCGGCTGGTCGGGCACCCGGTCGCCACCGACACCGGGCATGCTCTCAAAACCGGCGCTGACCTCACGAAACTCAGCTGGCCAACGGACGTACTCGACAAGCTGTCCCTGGACCCGGCCGTCCTTCCGGACCTGGTGGTTCCTGGCACGCCGTTGGGGACAGTCAGCCAGAGTGCCGCGCAAGCCTGCGGGCTGGCGGCCGGTACGCCCGTGCTGGCCGGAACGACCGACAGCTGCGCCGCCCAGATCGGCGCCGGCGCGCTTCGGCCGGGCAGCTGGAACTCGGTGCTGGGCACCACGCTCGCGATCAAGGGCGTGTCCACTGAGCTGCTTAGAGACCCAGAAGGCAGCGTCTATTCGCACCTGCACCCGGACGGCGGCTGGCTGCCCGGCGGGGCGTCCAGCGTGGGCGCCGGGGTGCTGAGCCGCGACTTCCCGGCCGGCGACCTGGACCGGCTGACGGCCGCGGCGGCTGCCGTGGAACCGGCCCCGGGCGTCACGTACCCGCTGGTCGGCCACGGTGAGCGGTTCCCGTTCCGGGCCACCGCGGCGGAAGGCTTCCAGCTCGGCGTCCCGGATGACGAGGCCGTACGCTTCGCTGCCGTACTGCAGGCGGTGGCCTTCACCGAACGCCTTGCCTATGTGGCGCTCGCCGAGATCGGCGCCGACGTGAGCGGCCGGCTGACCGCGACCGGCGGCGGCAGCCGCAACGGCTACTGGAACCAGCTGCGGGCCGACGTGATGAAGCGCCCGGTCTCGCTGCCGGCGCACGTCGAGGCGGCCGCCGGGATGGCGATCCTGGCCGCCGCACCAGCCGGCGAACTCACCGCGACCGCCGAGGCGATGGTCCGCATTCGCGAGGTGGTCGAGCCGCGGCCGGACCGGGCCGGCCGGTTCGACGACGCGTACGCGCGGTTCGTCGACGAGCTGTGCCGCCGCGACTGGCTGCCCACCGCACTGGCCGCGGCGGCTTTCCGGCCGTTGACCAAAGGCGACCAGTGACCAGCCTTTTGTTGGTACGGCACGGCGAAACCGAATGGCACCGGGAAAATCGGTATGCCGGTTCGTCGGACATCGGGCTCGCACCAGCCGGGTACGCGCAGGCGAGGCTGCTCGGCGAATGGGCCGGCAGCCGGACGGCCGCCGAAAGGCCGACCGTCCTCGCGTGCTCGACATTGCGCCGGTCCCAGCTGACCGCCGCGCCGGCGGCGCGGGTTCTGGGCGTACGGCCGGAAATTCACGCCGATCTGCGGGAAGTCCACTTTGGATCGGCGGAAGGCCGGACGCTGGACGAGATCCGGGCGGACAGCGCGCAGATCGCGGACTCGTTCGTACGCGACCCGGTGGCGTCGCCTTTTCCTGGCGCGGAGCCGCTTTCGGCGGCCGCCAACCGGATGGTCCACTGTCTACAACTGCTTGCCAAGGCACATCCGGGTGAACGAATCCTGGTGGTCGGCCATAACACCGTGATCCGGCTCGCGCTCTGCCAGTTGCTGGGAATCGATCTCTCGACCTACCGCCGGGTGCTGGCCGCGCCTGACAACGTGGCGGTGACAGAACTGCAGGTAGCTGACCGAATGTTCAGGCTGGCCAGATTCAATGCCCCGTTAAGCCCGGTAGACCCGATCTTCTAAGCTCAGGCCACATGGACGCGCAAAAGCCCGCCTCGGCCCGCCGGTCCCGGCAGGAACAGATCGCCCGTTACGTGCTGGACCGCGAGTCGGCCACCGCGAACGAGCTCGCCGAGATGACCGGCGTCAGTCTGATGACCGTGCACCGGGATCTGGAAGATCTCGCCCGCCAGGGCATTGTCCGCAAATTCCGTGGTGGGGTGTCCGCGCAGCCATCCAGTGTTTTCGAGAGCAACATCGAGTTTCGGCTGCAGAGCAGGCAGGCCGAGAAAGCCGCGATGGCGCGGGTGGCCCGCCGGCACGTCGACGCTGGGATGGCCATCATGCTCGACGACGCCACCTCGACGCTGGCGACCGCGCGGCTGCTCGGCGATGTCTCGCCGCTGACCGTGGTGACGAACTACATCGGTGCCATCGAGGTGTTGCGCAAAATGCCGGACATCCGGCTGATCGCGCTCGGCGGGGAGTATTCGCACACCCACGACTCGTTCGGCGGAGTGGGCTGCATCGACGCCATTTCCCAGCTCACCGTCGACGTGGTTTTCGTTAGTACGTCTGCGATGACACCGGAAATGACGTACCACCAGGAGCAGGAGATCGTGCTGACCAAGCGCGCGATGCTGCGGGCGGCGCACAAGAAGGTGCTGCTGATGGATTCCCAGAAGATCGGCCGGCGGGCCCTGCACCAGCTCTGTCCGCTGAAGGATTTCGACGTGCTCATCGTGGACGCGGGCGTCGGCGCGCAGCAGTTGGAGGACATGCGGGCCGGCGGAGTGAACGTTGAGGTCGCCAGCCTGCGGGAATGACTGGTCCCCGCTGACCAGCACGGCCAGCGGGACCCCGCCACCACCGGAGCCTCCCCCGACCACGCGCATCGAGCGCGACGGACGCGCGACCCGGTGCCCACCGGCACCACGGCCCCACATCCCCGGTGACAGAGGATCTGCTGCAGACCCTCGGCGCGTACCCGATACGGCGTGTTGCGCCGTGCTAGACGATAGCTCGAAAGATCAACCCTGCGTAATGGACAAAAGGCCCTAAAGCGGTAGCAATTGCCGAGAATTTTGGCTGCCAGATGCGGACAGTTCAGTGCCGCCCGGCTGTTTACAACGTGAGAATGGGATGTCCGCCGCATTCCGTCGTACCCAGGGAGCGCCCAGATGACCGTTCCGCGCACCGGATTAGCTGGGTACGTACGAGGCCTGCGCCAGGTGGTCTCGGTGGGGCTCGTCGGCACCCTCGTGATGAGCGCTCTGGTTTTGGGTGATCTGGCTTTGGGCGATCTGCCCGCGGTCGCCGCCGGCGCGCCGACTCCGCTGATCAACCGCGACTTCCCGGATCCGGACGTGCTGCGGGTCGGCAACAGCTACTACGCGTACTCGACGAACAGCACCTACGACACCGGCCTGCGCAACATCCCGGTCGCCCGGGCTTCCCGGATCACCGGCCCGTGGACCGTTCAGCCCGTCGACGCACTGCCGCAGCCGCCGTCGTGGACCGTCTTCGACCAGGGCAGCGGCACCAACCTGATCTGGGCGCCGGACGTGTCCCGCCGGCAGGACGGCAAGTTTCTGATGTATTTCGCGGCAAACTTCCACGGCCAGGTGCAGTGCATCGGCGCCGCGCTGGCCGACCGGCCGACCGGGCCGTTCCGCAACGTCGGCTCCGCGCCGTTGGTCTGCCGGCAGGACGAAGGCGACATCGACCCGTCCAGCCTGACCGTGAATGGCCGGCATTACCTGGTTTACAAAGACAATTCCAACGCCCATGGGCAGCCGGCGTCGATATGGCTGCAGCCGGTGGCCGCCGACGGGCTGACCTTTCGGGGCGACCGGGTCCGGCTGCTCACCGCGGATCCGGCCGGCGACGAGAACAACGTCATCGAAGCGCCCATTATCGTGCCACGAGCCGGAAAATTCGTGCTGCTCTATTCAGCGAACCCGTACACGCTCAACTACCACGTCAAATTCGCCACCGCGGATCGACTCACCGGCCCGTACCAGAAATCCAGCACGTACGTGCTGGACAGCACCACCTGGCCGGGGGTGATCACCAACCCCGGCGGGCAGGACGTGGTCGGCGGCCAGATCGTCTTCCACGCGAACATTCCCAGCGGGCGGGCGATGTTCACCGCACCGCTGTGCTGGCGCGGGTCGACGCCGGTGGTGGTGCGATAATTTCCGGATGCGCGGTGCGATTCCCAGTCCGAACATCTGGAAACACCCGGATGTCTACGAGCTGGAAAACCGCGCGGTCGACCCGGACGGGGTGATTCCGGCCGCGATGCGGCGGATGCGGGACTGGGCCGGCGAGCCAGTGCTGGATATCGGCTGCGGCACTGGCTTTCACCTGCCGATGTTCGCGGCCACCGCGGCCAGTGTGATCGGGGTCGAGCCACATCGCGGCAATGCCCGGCAGGCGGCCCGCCGAGTTGCCGGACTGTCCACTGTGGACGTGAGAGTCGGCGTCGCGCAGGCACTGCCGGTCGCCGACCGTAGCATCGCGGTGGCGCATGCCCGCTGGTCGTACTTTTTCGGCCCTGGCTGCGAACCAGGGCTGCGCGAGCTGGAGCGGGTGATGCGCCGCGGCGGGGTCGCCTTCATCATCGACAACGACGCCACTCGATCGTTCTTCGGGCCGTGGTTTCGCCGGCAGGTGCCGTCGTACGACCCGATCGAGGTCGAGCGGTTCTGGGGCCGGCACGGTTTTTCCCGGCAGAGCCTGGACATGGGCTGGCGGTTCGAGTCGCGCGCCGACTTGGAGGCGGTCGTACGGATCGAGTTCTCGCCGGCCCTCGCTGACGAGTTCTGCGCCGCTCACCAGGGTTTGGAGGTCGACTACGCCGTCAACCTCTGGTCCCGCTCGTACTAGAAAGGGAGACCGGGATCGGCGCCATCGCCGACGAGGGGGGCGTTCGTGGACGGATGCGCCGATCCCGGTCTTACCTAATCGTACACGTGTTCGAATGATTCGCCTAGACGGCGACGGTGACCTTGTAGTCGGTGAGCCAGGTGTGCAGGTTGAGGGCCATGTCCAGGCCCATCCGGGCGCCCTGGTCGTGGCCGGCCGGCACCTCGGCGAGCTTGCGCAGCGCATCCGGCGCGATCACGTCGAAGATCGGGCTGTCACCGGTCGCCAGCAGCTTGCCGGCCGCGTCCTCCAACGCCTGGTGATAGCGCGGGTCCTGGGTCGACGGGTAGGGGCTCTTCACGCGCTGCACGATCGACTCCGGCAACACGTCCTTGGTGGCCGCCCGCAGCAGGCTCTTTTCCCTGCCGTCAAAGGTTTTCATCGACCACGGAGTGTTGAAGACGTACTGTACGAGCCGGTGGTCGCAGAACGGCACCCGGACTTCCAGGCCGACCGCCATGCTCATCCGGTCCTTGCGGTCCAGCAGGGTCTGTACGAACCGGGTCAGGTGCAGATAGCTGACCTCACGCATCCGCGCCTGGAACGGCTCCTCGCCGTCCAGTCGCGGCACCTCGGCGAGCGCCTGCGCGTACCGGTCGGCGACATAGGCATCCAGGTCGAGCTGCTTGGCCAGCGCCGGAGTCAGCAGGTTCTGCCAGCCGCCGTCCATGCCGTGCTGCATGGCCATCCACGGGAACGTGTTCGCGTTGACCGCGGCCTTGTCGTGGAACCATTTGTAGCCACCGAAAACCTCGTCCGCGGACTCCCCCGACAGGGCCACTGTCGAACGCTTGCGAATGGCCGCGAAAAGCAGATAAAGCGAGGTGTCCATGTCGCCCATCGAGAGGCCGTCCCGGGCGCGTACGACCGCGAGCCGGTTCGCCTCGTCCATCAGGTCGGCGGTGTCCAGCACGATGTCCTGATGGTTGGTCTTGGCGAACTCCGCCAGGTCATGCACGTACGGGCCGTCCGGAGTCCCGCGCATCGCGTCCGGCTGGAAGTTCTCGGCCTGGCCGGTGAAATCGACCGCGAAGGAGCGCACCGAGTCGTGGCCCTGCGCGATCAGCGCCTTCTGTGCGATCGCGGTGATCGCGCTGGAGTCCAAGCCGCCGGACAGCAGCGTGCACAGCGGTACGTCCGAGATCAGCTGCCGGGTGACGATGTCGTCGAGCAGCTCGCGGACGGTGTGGATGGTGGTGTCCAGGTCGTCAGTGTGTGGCTCCGAGTGCAGCTCCCAGTAGCGGTGTTCCTCGATACCGGAACGGCTGACCTTGACCAGGTGTCCGGGACGCACCTCCCGAATGCCCTCGTACGGCGACTCGCCCGGCGTCTTGATGAAGGCGAGCACCTCACGCAGCCCGGTCGCGGAGACGACCGGTTTGATCAGGCCGTTGGCGAGAATCGCCTTGGGCTCGGAGCCGAACAGCACGCCGTTCGGGACGGTCGCGAAGAACAACGGCTTGACGCCCATCCGGTCGCGTACGAGCAGCAACTCCTGCGTACGGGAGTCCCAGATGGCGAAGGCGTAGATGCCGTTGAGGTGGTCAACCATGCCCGCGCCCCACTCCAAGTACGAGTGCAGCACGACCTCGGTATCGCTGTCCGTCTGGAAAACGTGCCCCTTGCTGGTCAGTTGCTCGCGCAGCTCCCGGAAGTTGTACGTCTCACCCGAATAGGTCAGCGAGACAACGTCGTTTCCGGCCTGCTCGTACGGCATCGGCTGGGTGCCGCCCTCGATGTCGATGACCGCCAACCGGCGGTGCCCGAGGGCCACGTGTTCGCGCAGCCAGAGTCCCTCGGCGTCCGGGCCGCGGCAGATCATCGTGTCGACCATGGCCTGGGCGGCTGCTCTTTGTTGGGTCAGATCACGGTCGTAGTCGACCCACCCGGTGATTCCGCACATGCGCGTTGCTCCCTCGAGGTTCCCGGCAGCGAGGCCTGGTGTTTCGGGCAGGTTTCCGACGCCGGGGATTTAATTTGCAGTGCTAACTAATTTCGACGGTAGATACTCGCCGGTAGATCACGCAATATGACAAATCAGCCAATCTTGCGGTGTCCGCTTTGCTGGCTTTCTCCGAGCAGTGGTGTTACGCCGATGTTTCCGGAATCTGGCCGGTGCCGGCGTGACACACTCGGTGCAAGAAGCAAGAGCAGAGGGGACCTGTGATGCGCCGCCAGTTGTACGGGTCAGACCATGAGGCATTCCGGGAGAGCGTGCGCCGGTTTCTGGACAAGGACGTGGTGCCGCACCTCAGCCAGTGGGAGGAGGCCGGGATCGTGCCGCGCGAGCTGTTCGGCGCGGCCGGCGCGGCCGGGTTCCTCGGGATGGCCATCCCGGAGCAGTACGGCGGTGGCGGAGTCGACGACTTCCGCTTCAACGCCGTCTTCGGCGAGGAGGTGCAGCGCTGCGGCGCGGCCGCCGCAGGGCTCGGGATGACCCTGCACAACGACATCTGCATGCCCTATTTTCTGTCGTACGCAACGGAAGAACAGCGCCAGCGCTGGCTGCCCGGGATCGCCGCCGGCGAGCTGATCACGGCCATCGCGATGACCGAGCCCGGCATCGGCTCCGACCTTGCCAGCATGTCCACCACCGCGCTCCGGGACGGTGCTGATTTCGTCGTCAACGGCTCGAAAACGTTCATCACCAACGGCATCAACGCGGACCTGGTCATCACCGCGGTGAAAACCGACCCCACCCAGCGGCACGCCGGCATGAGCCTGCTGGTGCTTGAGCGCGGGATGGCCGGCTTCGAGCGCGGCCGCAACCTGGACAAGCTCGGCCAGCACGCGCAGGACACCGCCGAGCTGTTTTTCAACGATGTACGCGTGCCGGCCGGCAACCTGCTTGGCGAGCTGGGCCAGGGTTTCCGACAGCTGGTGGCGAACTTGCCGCAGGAACGGCTGTCGATCGCGGTCGCCGGGGTCGCGGCGGCCGCCGCCGCGCTGGAGTGGACGCTCTCGTACGTCAAGGAGCGCACAGCCTTCGGCAAGCCGATCGGCTCGTTCCAGAACAGCCGTTTCACGCTCGCCGAGATCTCCACCGAGGTCGACGTGGCGCAGGCGTACGTGGACGCGTGCATTCTCGCGCTCGACGCTGGCGAGCTGACCGTCGAGGACGCGGCCAAGGCCAAATGGTGGTGCACCGAGCTGCAGGGCCGCGTGACCGACGCGTGCCTGCAGTTGCATGGCGGCTATGGCTACATGACCGAGTATCCGATCGCTCGCGCGTACGCGGACGCCCGGATCACCCGGATTTACGGCGGCACCACGGAAATCATGAAGGAAGTGATCGGCCGAGGCCTCGGGCTCTAACGAGAGCGCACCGACAGGATCTTCTTCCGCGATTAGCGGAGGGAGCCGAGGCCGGCGCGGACGAGGGCGCGGTCGCCCCGGCGGGGGCCGCGCATCGCGAGCCGCAGGGCGTCGACAGCGACGAAGAAGTCGAGCTTGTCGACCAGCCGGGTACGGTCGTGGTGGCCGAGCCGGATGGCGACCTCCAGCGCCACCGAGAGGCCAAAAGCCTGCGCCAGGTGCCGCAGCTCGTAGTCCGGATCGCCGATCGCGGCGGCGGCGAAATCCAGCACTCCGCGGATCGCGCCGGTGGTCGGGTCACACAGAATGTGGTCGACGGACAACGCGTTGTGCAGAAGGACGGGTTCGTAGTCGAAATTGGCGGGATCGCCCAAATAGTCGGCGAACCGCAACTCGATGCGGGCGGCTTCGGCAGCACTCATCCGCGCGGCGAACTCGTCGCGGAACCGGTCGCGGTCGGCGGTGTACGTACCGAGAAAGTCGAGGTCCGGTACGCCACAGCCGCGGGCCAGCTCGAGGGTGGTGGCACGCAGCGCGGCGATGAAAGCGGCCAGCTCGTCGAGCACCCGCGAGCGCGCGTCGCTGTCCAGCGTCAGGAACCGGTCGGCGGTCAGGAACTGGCCGGTGAGCTGCGGATATCCGACGTACGGCAGGCCCGTGACGGTCTGCCCGACGAACCGCAGCTCGGGCACCGGCGCCGGCAGCCGGGGCGCCAACTCGGGCAGCAGCCGGGTTTGCACCTGCAGCGCGACCGCCTGCCCGGCGACTTTCGGGAAGCGGAACACAAACCGCTCGTTCACCAGGTAGGTGACCGAATCCGACCGGTGACCCAGCGCGGTGATGCGCGCCGGGTGCGGCGACGCGATCGCCGTCTCTATCGCTTGCGCCCGGACGGCTTCGTCCGTACGGCCCGCCGGATTCACGTTCGGGAGTTTGCCAGAAGAACTCCGGGTTCCGGACCGAATTCATCAGGTGTGACACGGATCTTCGCCGGCAGGTCGCCTGCCCTTCGCCGCCGCCCGTACGATATCCGGATGGCTGACGAGTTCCTTTTCCCGGCACGGGTGCGCTATCTGGAGGTCGACGCCCAGAACGTGGTCTTCAACATGTGGTATCTCGGCTATTTCGACGAAGCCTCGTACGAGTATTTCGGGTATCGAGGCGTCGCCTACCACGACTTGATCGCCAGCGGCACCGACATCCAGCTGGTGCACAGCGACCTGGACTACCGGTCCAGCGTCCGGTGGCGCGACCCGCTGGTGGTCGCGGTCACCACTGGGAAGGTCGGGAACACCAGCTTCCAGCTGGACTTCCAGGCCCGAGTGGGCGACCGGCTGGCCTGCGAGGCCCGCAATGTGTACGTCACGGTCGACACCGAGCAATACGCCAAAAAGCCGGTCCCGGACGACTTCCGGGCAGCGTTGCTTGCTTGACCGCTGCCCTGTCGGCCTCCGCAAGCACCAACCCTGAACAGCACATTTGCCCCTCGGCAGGCGAACGCCGACATCCTCCATAACAGAACCTGAAGCCCCCATCACAGTTTGATAACGGTATGGGTGGCGTCTCCCCATCGGGCCCCGCGACGCGAAAAATCACCCCCGGCCACCTGCGTGAATGACGCCGTTCACCGGTCCACGCGGGACATTTTTTCGGCAAAGGGGTTTTGAGTGAGAAAACTGTTAGTCGCGGCCGTGACCGCGGTCGCCGGCGGTGCGACGCTCGTCTCCGGGATACCCGGGGCGGCCGCCACCGCGGCGCCCACCACCACCAGCACCGCCGCCGCCAGCATCACCTGGGGCACATGCGACTCGACCCGCCTGCAGCAGGCCGGCGGACAGTGCGGCTTCCTGCAGGTGCCGCTGGACTACAGCAAGCCGTCCGGCACGAAGATCTCGCTGGCGGTCTCGCGCATCAAGCACAAGGTCCCCGACGCGAAATACCAGGGCATCATGCTGACCAACCCGGGCGGCCCGGGTGGATCCGGCCTGACCCTGTCCACCCTCGGCGCCTCGGTGCCCAACCACGTCGGCGACGCGTACGACTGGATCGGCTTCGACCCGCGCGGGGTTGGCTCCAGCAAGCCGGCGCTGACCTGCATCTCCGACTACGCCGGCTTCAACCGCCCGCAGTACGAGCCCACCTCGCTCGCGCTGGAGAAGATCTGGCTGGCCAAGTCCAAGGCGTACGCGCAGGCCTGTGCCAAGAACGGCGGCGCGCTGCTGGATCACCTGAAGACCACCGACTCGGCCCGTGACATGGACTCGATCCGGGCCGCGCTTGGCGCGAGCCAGATCAACTACTACGGCTTCTCGTACGGCACCTACCTCGGTCAGGTCTACGCGACGCTGTTCCCGTCCCGGGTCCGCCGGGCGGTGCTGGACAGCAACGTCGACCCGCGCAACATCTGGTACCAGGCGAACCTCGACCAGGACATCGCCTTCGAGCGGAACATCAAGATCTGGTTCGGCTGGGTCGCTCAGTACGACAACATCTACCACCTCGGCAAGACCGAGCGGGCCGTCGAAGCCCAGTGGTACCGGCAAAAGGCGCTGCTGGCAAAGAAGCCGGCGGCCGGCAAGATCGGCCAGGACGAGTGGGTCGACGTCTTCCTGCAGGCCGGCTACTACATTTACGGCTGGGTCGACATGGCCAACGCCTTCGCCGGCTGGGTGCACAAACAGGACGCGCAGCCGCTGCTGGACCTCTACGGCGACCCGACCGTGCCGAACGCCGACAACGGGTTCGCGGTCTACAACGCGGTGCAGTGCACCGACATCCAGTGGCCGCAGAGCTGGAACAAGTGGCGGATCGACAACTGGCGGACGTACGCGCAGGCGCCCTTCGAGACCTGGGGCAACGCCTGGTTCAACGCGCCGTGCCTCTACTGGCCGGCGAAGGCCGGCAAGCCGGTGACCGTGACCGGCAAGACCGTCGCGCCGATCCTGCTGCTGGACGAGACCCTCGACGCGGCCACGCCCTACGAGGGCACCCTTGAGGTGCGCAAACTCTTCCCGAACGCGTCCCTGATCGCGAGCCCCGGCGGCACCACGCACGCCGCTTCACTGTCCGGTGTGGCATGCGTCGACAACCAGGTCGCCGACTACCTGGCCACCGGCAAGCTGCCCAAGCGCAAGGCCGGCGGCGGCGCCGACGCCACCTGCCCGTACCTGCCCCGCCCAGTGCCCACCGCGCCGACCGCCAACGCGGCGAAGGCGGCTCCCGGCACCACCGCGAAGGCTGCCGGCACACTGCCGGGCAAGTTCCGCGGCTAGTTTTTCGGCGCTAGTACGACCCTGCTAGTACGGCCCGGCCGGCGGATTCCACTCTGCCGGCCGGGCCTTTTTATGCCCGGCGGAATAGGCGTACGGATGGCGGTGTTGAACCCGTCAGAAGCGACATGGCTAACAAGGTGCTTGCCGGTGCCTTGTGGACAAGCTATGGTGCGTTCAACAGCTCCTGTGGATGACGGCGAAGCGCCGCCCCAGGAAGCGGTTAGAGTCCAGTCATCAGGTTTGCGCTCGCGGATCTGATTCCCACCGCCCGTGACAGCGGCGACCTTTTCCTGGGCTCGATCCCAGTCTTTCCGCTCTCGCAAGGAGAAATCTCATGAAAACCGTCAGTGGCATTCTCGACGTACGAGAAAAATCCGCTTTCATCCGCACTGCCGGCTACCTGGCCGGCCCCGACGACGTACATGTGCCAATGGCCTTGGTACGCAAGCACAATCTCCGCAGTGGTGACCTGGTCACCGGCGTTCCGTCCGAGCCGGACGCGAAATTGGCCACGCTGGCCAGCGTCAACGGCCAACCACCGGAGTCTTTCCAGCGACGGCAGGAATTCCAGTCGCTGGTGCCGTTGCACCCGGACCAGCGCCTGTTGCTGGAAACCACCCCGAAAAAGCTGACCGCACGGGTTATCGACCTGGTGATGCCGATCGGCAAGGGCCAGCGCGCTCTGATCGTTTCGCCGCCCAAAGCCGGGAAAACGTCCGTGTTGCAGGCGATCGCCGAAGGCGTCGCCACCAACCACCCGGAATGCACCTTGATGGTGTTGCTGGTGGACGAGCGCCCCGAAGAGGTCACCGACATGCAGCGGTCGGTACGCGGCGAGGTCATCTCGTCCACGTTCGACCGGCCGCCGGCCGAGCACACCGCGGTCGCCGAACTGGCGGTCGAGCGGGCCAAACGGCTGGTCGAGATGGGCCAGGACGTGGTGCTGCTGCTCGACTCGATCACCCGGCTCGGTCGCGCGTACAACCTCGCGGCCCGCCCGTCCGGCCGTGTGCTGTCCGGTGGCGTGGACGCGGCCGCGCTGCACCCGGTCAAGCGCATCCTCGGCGCCGCCCGCAACATCGAAGGTGGCGGCTCGCTGACCATCGTGGCCACCGCGATGGTCGAGACCAGCTCGGCCGCCGACACCCTTTTCTTCGAGGAACTCAAAAGCACCGGCAACGCCGAGCTGAAACTGGACCGCAAGATCGCCGAACACCGGACCTTCCCGGCCGTCGACGTGACACCGTCCAGCACCCGTCGCGAGGAGCTTCTGCTGTCGCCGCAGGAGTTGGTCCTGGTCCAGGAACTCCGCCGGCTCCTGCAGACCCGCGACAGCCAGCACGCCATCGAGCAGCTGCTCGACCAACTCCGCAAAACCCAGTCCAACGCCGAGTTCCTCATGCGCATCAGCGCCACCACCCGTCTCGCCGCTTAGACCCTGCCTTAAGGGGCACCCGGGGCTGTGTACGGTCGAGGCCATGGACGAACGGACCGGAGAGGCGTTCGAGCTGGACGAACAGCTCACCGTGGTGGGTCGTAAGCTGGTCGTGGGGGCGCCGGCCCCGGCGTTCGAGCTGGACTGGCTGGCGTCCGATGGCGCGGTGATCCCGGTGCGGCTGAGCGACTCGGCCGGCGCCGTACGGCTGCTCAACGTGATCAACTCGATCGACACGCCGGTCTGCTCGCTGGAGACCCGGACCTGGGATGAGCGGCTTTTCTCCGAGGACTCGGCCATCAGGATGTCCACGGTGAGCATGGACCTGCCGTTCGCGCTGGATCGCTGGCGGACCGAGACACACGCCGGCCACCAGTTCCTGTCCGCTCATCGCGACGAACGCTTCGGCGTCGACTACGGCGTGCTCCTCAAACAATGGCGGCTGCTGCAGCGGGCCGTTTTCGTGATCGATCGCGAGGACCGCATCGCGTACGCTGAATATGTGCCCGACCAGATGCGCGAGCCGAACTATTCGGCGGCGGAGGCCGTCATCAAATCGTTGGCTTGATCTTTTCCCGTACGGCAAGGACAAGATAGCGTTCATCGGCGTCGTCGACGGACTCGCATCGCCAGCCGGTGGCGGCCAGCGCGGCCCGAATACGCGGTTCGGCACGGATGTCGTCGGCGGCCAGTTCGTGGCCGTGTTTGCGGGCGAGGGCAGCGCGACCGACCGGGTGGAAAAGAGCCAGCCGGGCGCCCGTACGAGCCACCCTGGCCAGCTCGGACAGACCACCCTCGGTGTCCCGCAAATGCGGCAGCAGTCCGGCCGCGAAGACCGCGTCCAGCGAGGCGTCCCGCAGCGGCAGCCGAGTCGCGTCGGCCAGTACGAGCCCACCGCGGCCGCGCCGAGCGGCCTCCGTCAGCATCTCGACGGTCACGTCGACGGCGATCACCGTGCCGGCCGGTCCGACCGCCGCCCGCAACGGCTCGATGGCCCGGCCGGTGCCGCAGGCGGCATCGAGCACGGCCCCGGCGACCGGCACCGCGAGCTCGTCGACCGCTCGCTGGTAGGCCGGCCCATCCTCGGGAAACTTGTCCTCCCACCCGGCCGCGCGTGGCCCGAAAAACGCCCGTGTGGCCGCGATGTCACCCATCTGGCCAACCTATCGGAACGGAGAGGATCCGGCGCCGACCGTGGACAGCCGACCATCGCCGCGACGACAATCTCCTCGGAGGTCGCCATGCGGAACCGGACGTTCAGGGCGCAGGTCGGGGTCGAGAACGCGGCCATCCTCGCCACCGAGAGCCGCACGCACTGGCTCGCCTCCGAATACCGGCCGCACGATGCCGGCGACGGCTGGATCGAGCTGAGCGAAGCGGCTCTCGGCGCCTCCCGCGAACTCGGCGAGGAAGAGGACGGTGCGATCACCGACGACGCCGACGGTCTGCGCATCTGGGTCGGCGACGAGGCGTACGACCTCGACCCGGTCAGCTGAGCGACACCTGCCGCGACCACACCTGATAAGGCGAAGGGGTCGGCGAGGACCAGTTCGCGCCGCGGTCCCCGAAAAGCAGCAGATGTGCCGGGTCGAGCACGACCAATGTCCCGTTCGCCGAGTCCTGGTAGTCCGCGGCCACCGATCTGGACCACGAAAGCCCGCCGTCATCGGAAACCAGCAGAGACAAACCCGGACGTCCGGTCACCATCACGAAAGTGTTGCCGGCGGTGTTCACGATCGTCGGGAAGACACTGAAAGTCGACTCCCCCGGTCCGTTGAGCAACGGTGTCGGCGTCGACCAGGTGACACCGTTGTCGGTCGATCTTGACGCGTACATCGGCAGATAACCGCCGATCCGCATCGCGGTGAAGAGCGAACCGTCCGCGGCCCGCGCGAAGGCGCCCTCGCAGAATCCCTCGTACCGGCCATCACTGGTCAGCGTCGGATTGAATCCCACCGTCGCCCGTACGGTCCAGTTGAGCCCGCCGTCGGTGGAGACCAGCAACAGCTCACGGTATTTCGGGTCGTCTTGGTAATATCCGTACGCGGACTGGAAAAGGCTGCCGTCCGAGTTTTGCAGCGCGCTGTGCACCAGCACGAATCCACCCTGCGCCGAGCCGGGTCGATCGGTGGCCGAGGAAATCGGCCGCATTTCCTGTGTCGTTGTCATCGTGCCGGTACGTTTGGTCCACGTCATGCCATTGTCCGTGGAAATCGCGCTGTCGACCGACGCGCTTTTGTTTCCGGCGAGCATGTACGTGTGATAGTTGACCGCCAGCAGATTTCCATTGCCGAGCCTGGTCATGCTATAGGACGCTTCATTCGGCATCGGGTTGCTGGCCTGCGCGTGCACCCAACTCGCACCGCCATTGTCCGAGTACGCGTACTCGTTGCCGCTGGTGGCACTGCTGTCGGTGTGCGCGGGATAGCTCAGCAGCACCCGCTGGCCGACGACAACTGCTGTGTTGGGCATTTGCACTGGAGTGCTGCGCTGGTCGATGAGCACCAGCGGCGAAATGTCGAACCGGCCGTGCGCCGCCGGTGGCACGGCGTCGTCCGCCGCGCCAAGCCCCACGTTGTCAAGGAAAACCGTGTCCCCGGTGGTCGGCGTGCCGTTGCTGGCGAAACCGTACCCGACAATGCTCGTCACCTCGCGTACGCCCCAGGGCCCGCCGGCTCCGACATACTGTCCGTTGACCGAGACATATGCCACACTTTGGTCTGTCGGCACCGAAATCTCGAAGCTGGACCAAGTCGCCATCGGTACGGTCCCGGCCGGCGCGACCGGCATCCAGGTCCCACCGTCGTACCAGTTGATGCCGCCGGCACTGGTGACCGCGAGGTGGAAAACTGTTCGTACGTCCGAAAAGCCGCGGACGGTGCCGTTGAAGTCGATAAGGAATCCGTTCGCCAGCGCGGCCGGGTAGGCCATGAACTTCAAGTCCCCACCCTGCTGCACTGGCCGGTCACAGCCGACCTGGACGATCGCGCTGGTGGACTGGTCGTTGATCAGCAGCGACCTATTGCTGTTATATCCCCGCTGAGCGCTGACCGTCGCGGGCGTTTTCCCTGCCGGTGTGACACATCCGGTCGGCACCGCGCCGGCGGTGTCCGTCTCGAAAGTCTGGATCGACGGCACCGCACCGAAAGTGACGTTGTCAAAGAAGACTCGGTCGCCAGTGGGGACCGTACCCGTGCTGGCGAAGCCGAATCCGGTGATGCCGGTAATGCTTGCCGTCCCCCACCTTCCACCCGTACCAACGTCATGCCCACCGACCGACACGGACATCCCGCCATAGTTCGACGGAACGGCGATCTCCACCGTGCTCCACTGGTTCTGCGGCAACGATCCGGCCGCCGCGAACGAGTTCCATTTCGAGCCGTCGTACCAACTCATCGATCCGTCCGCGGAAGCCAGCAGATGAAAGACCGGTGTCGTCCCGCTCGTCGCGGTGGTGCCGAGAATGTCGATCAGGAAACCGTTGGCGCTGTGATCGGGAAACGCGGCGAAAGCGAGGTCGGCACCGGCCGCACTGGCTGAACCGCAGGCTATCGCGGTCATCGCCGTCGAAGTCTGATCATCCACCAGCAATGAGCGACTTCCCGCGTACGCCCGCTGGTCACTGACCACCGCCCCAGCCCGCCCCGTCGGCGTCACACACCCCGCCGGCACACTGCCAACCGCGTCCCCCTCGAAGGTGTAGCTCGCTGGCGACCCGAACGCGGCCACCGGCACCAGCACCGCAGCGGCCAACACCATCCCCAGGGCGCAGAACAAACGTCGGCCAGCCACCGCAGCCACCTTCCCTCGACCAGCACTGTAGCGCTACATGCGGCCTTTCGCGAGGGTGACGTTTCGGGGTCGGTATGCCGTTATTTGTCACCTCAGAACGTCACCCTCGCGAGGGTTTCGCTCTCCGCTACTGTTGACAACCGTGCGTGTACTCGTGGTGGAGGATGACGGCGATTTGCGCTTCGCCGTCCATACCGCGTTGCGCGGTGCTGGGTTCGCGGTGGACTCGGTCGGTGACCTGCCCGATGCCGATGTGGAGCTCGCGGTCAACTCGTACGACTGCGCGGTCTTCGACCGGCGCCTGCCGGGCGGGGACTCGCTGTCGTACGTACGAGATCGGCGGGCCGCCGGGTGGGCGGTGCCGGTGTTGTTCCTGACCGGATTGAGCACTGTGCCGCATTTGGTGGAGGGACTCGCGTACGGCGACGACTACGTGACCAAGCCGTTTGAGATGGCGGTGCTGGAGGCGCGGGTTCGGCGGCTCTGCCTGCAGGTGGTGCCGGGCCCGCCGCCGGTGCTGCGATGCGGTGACCTGGAGTTGGACCCGGGCCGCCGGGAGGTCCGGCGGGCCGGGACGCTGCTGACGCTGACGAAAACACAGTTCGCGGTGCTGGAGCTGCTGATGACCAAGCAACCCGAGCCGGTGTCGACTCGGGTGCTGATGGAGCAGTGCTGGGACGAACTCGAACCGGACCCGAACCGCGTCCAGGTGCTGATCGGCCAACTTCGCCGCAAGCTACACGACCCACCGATCATCGAGACCGTACTGCGCCGCGGCTACCGCCTGATCCCACCACGGCCGTAACGATTTCGGCTTGCAGCTCACACGATGTGAGGTAGGACAGTGACGGCATGATCAACATTGGAGATTTCGGGCGCCTTGGTGGAGTGTCGCTGCGGATGTTGCGGCACTACGACGAGATGGGGCTGCTGCGGCCGGCGGAAGTCGACCAGTGGACTGGTCGTCGCCGCTATCACTTGGACCAGCTCGGCGATCTGCATCGGATCGTCACCCTCAAAACGCTGGGATTCACCCTCCAACAGGTCGGCGAAATGCTGCACGACGGCTTCGACACAGCGCAGTTGCGCGGCATGCTTCGGATGCGGCGTGCGGACTTCGAACGGCAGTCGCAGGACGCGCGCCACCGGATAGCCCAAATCGATGCCAGGCTTGCGCTGATCGAAAGGGAAACGGGTAGGTCCGACCCACCGGTCGTGGTCAAACAGGTTGAGTCGATTCGGCTCGCCGCGCTCACCAGCGTCGTCGCCGACGACGAAGATTTCGGTGCCGCGGTGGAAGAACTGTTCATCAAAGCGTGCGATCTTATGAACTCCGCTGGATGGAGCCGCACTTCACCGATCAGTTGGTACGTGCCAGCGGCAGCCGACGCCGTACGCATTTACACGGGTTTCGCCGCACCGGCCGAAACCCCGGGCCTGACCTCGGTCGATCTGCCCGCCGCCAACGTGGCGTCAGTCATCCACCACGGCCCGATGCAGGACATCGGCGCCGCCAACGTGGCTCTCGCTCGCTGGGCCGACGCCAACGGCCACACCGGCGAGCAGCGCCGGCGGTCGATCTTCCTCGAAGCGACCGGCGACGACCAACACAACTGGGTGGTGGAAGTGCAGCTTGAGCTTCCTCCGCAACGCTAGTGGTCTTGTCGCTACCTGGCAACGGTTTGTCAGATTATGCCCGCTTCTGAAGAAGGCTCACCACCCACAACCTCGCCGCGCCCGGCTAACCGCCAACACACCGAAGCGGCGCGAAACTGTCGTACCGATGCTGTTTTCTAGCCCCCTCCCTTTGAACGGGCGGGGGGTGGGTTTGAGGATCGATGTTCAACTAAAAATTAAGGTCTGCCTCTCGACCCACCCCCCGCCCGTCACTGGGTGGGGGCAACTTTCGCGGGTGGGTACGACAGTTTCGCGCCGCACCCCTCTTACTTCGCCGGAATGTCTCAACACAACCTGACAGGAAGGGTCGGCGGGGTGGTGGGTCCCTTCGGGTGGAGCCTCAAGGAAGAACGGGGATCGACGGGTGGGGCGGCTTGGGTACGGGGGTTGGGCGAGGTTCGTTCTCCCCCTCAGCGGGCAAACAAACCAGCATCACGTTTCCGGGGGTGGTTCAAGACCTGAGTTTGGGCTCGACCGTCACCTCCGCGACTCCAGTGACTATTGCCGACTGGGCCATCTGCGAAAGCAACGAATGGCTCACAAAACGTTGAACGCGCGCGCTCTATGTTTCGTTGGGGTTATTGTGAAAGTATGCATTTCCTGATTACCCGTACGCCATCAAACTGTCGGTGCCGGCGGTAGAATTAGTGTCATGGCCGCCGGCGATGACACCACCTCTCCAGAGCTCTGGAGGTGTGACCCGGATGAGCTGGGTGAGTTGCTGCAGGAGAAAGAGAAAGCGGTTCGGTTGCTGCAGGTCGAGGTGTTGGACATTGTCGCGGCGATCCACCGGCGAAACGTCGGCAAGACGCTCGGGCACCGCAACACCCTGGGCATGCTGCAAGACCTCCTTCGACTGTCCCCCACAGAGGCATCCCGACGCTACAAACGAGCCCTGAACCTGTGCCCCAGCCAAGCCCTGACCGGTGAAACACTCGCACCCACACTCAGCATCGCGAGCCATGCGATGCGCCGCGGGGAACTCGCCGACTCCCAAATCGACACGATTGTTGGGGTCGTTAACAGGCTCCCGGCCAGGGTAACCATCAAAGACCGCGAAGAAGCCGAAGCGTCGCTGGTGGAGCACGCGAAACGGTACACCGCACCAGGCCTGGCCAAAGTCGGGCGACGGATCCATGACCACTTGGACCCCGACGGACCAGCGCCGTCCGAACATGAAAACGAGACACCACGCCGCGAACTGTCCTTGCACACCGGGACAGACGGGCGCCTGAACTTCACTGGTTCGTTTGACGGTGAAACCGGCACTTTGTTCAGTGAAATTCTGAGCCCACTGGCCAAACCCCGGCCCGCTGAGAACGGCACCCTGATCAGCGGTCAGTGTCCGAACGCAACGGGGACGCGCTCGCGGAAGCCCTGAATCTGATCGCGGACTCCGCGAAACTCCCCACCCAGGGCGCCGAGCGACCGCATCTCACCATCACCATCAACTGGGACATGCTCCGAGACCGCCTCGGAGCCGCATACCCACACAGCGGCGCACCGATTTCCCCCGAAGGCGTCCGCCGGCTTGCCTGTGACGCGGACATCATCCCGATCGTGCTGGGCAGCGACAGCGTGCCCCTTGATGTCGGACGCAACGAACGACTCATCACACCAGCCCTACGCAAAGCCCTGATAGCACGAGACAAAGGCTGCGCCCGATGCGGCCGACCACCCCGCTGGACGCGGGGGCACCACGTGCAGCACTGGGCCGATGGTGGGCATACTTGCCTTGACAATTGCGTACTCCTGTGCGATCGCTGCCATCGTTTAGTGCACCACGGCGGCTGGGACGTACGCATTGTTGACGGAATCGTTGAATTCCTGCCGCCCGCGTACGTTGACCGCGAACGAAGACCCATCCGCGGGATTAACCAGCTCGCCGCATAGAAAGCCCACCTGGCCGCCGGGCAGCAGCACGCCCGGCGGCCGACAAACTCTGCCACCGACTGGCTAGAGCGTGTCTGCTTATTCGGCGCGGCTGGGTAGGTGATCATGAATGGATGCTGCGGACGGGTGCTATGTCGGATGAATTGTGGGCTGTTATTGAGGCCGGTTTGCCGAAGCGTGGTGCCGACGGGGCCGACCGTGGAATGATCATCGGCTGACGCTGGAAGAGCTCGTATGGCGGTTCCGGACCGGTATGCCTTGGCGCGGCGGGCTGACGACCAAGATCCACGCTCTGGCGGACAAGGCGTACTCACACCCCTCAACCCGCCAGCAGCTGCGTGATCTCAAGATCCCCCACACGATCCCTGAGCGCAGCGAGCATATCCAGGATCGCGAAACCCAAAGGCTCACGCGGTGGCCGACCGCCAGCTTTCGACCCTGAGATCTACAAAGAACGCAATATAGTCGAACGCGCCTTCGGCCGCATCAAACAATGGCGCGCCATCGCCCCCGCTACGAGAAATACGCCACCAACTACCTCGACGGCGTCCTCCTCGCAGCCACCTAGCCGGAGTTTCCGGCCTTTCATGATCAACATCGACGAACCCGCTGGTCAATGGGCTTGACTCGGACGCCCCGGCGTATTACCCAGGTCGCCAGAGTCTCGCTATGACGTACTTGCAGGTGGTGGTGCAGGAGTGCGGAAGTCTATCGCCAGGCGAGACCCGACAAGAATCGCGATCCCTGCACTACTGGGTAATACCGCCGGAAGGGTGGAAAGTGAGGTATCGCAACGAAGATGAATTGCCGCGTCCTCAAGCCCGGAAACTCAGGCTAGGGCATTCCGGTGATGGTTATCTTTGTGGCGCCGGCGGGGTCGGTTGTGCCGATGCCGGGCAGGCCGTTGAAACCGCTCCAGTTCGCGTTCGCGTAGCGGATTTCGTGATAGACGTGGTTGTCGAGGCCGATGATGACAACCTGCGCCGAGTTGTCCGGGTCAGCGCCGATGCTGATTTCCTTCGCTCCGGCCGCAGCGGTGGTGCCGATGCCGGGCACGCCCGCGAAGCCGGTCCAGTTTCCGTTGGCGTAACGGATCTCGTGGTAGACGCTGTTGTCCGTGCCGATGATGAGGACTTGCGCCGAGCCGTCCGACATCCCGGTGATGGCGACTTTCTTGCCGCCGGCCGCGGCGGTAGTGCCGATTCCCGGTAGACCGTTGAAACCCGTCCAGTTTCCGTCCGCGTGGCGGACCTGGTGATAAACCTTGCCGTCGAGTCCGACGACCAGGACCTGTGACGAGCCGTCGGGCATTCCGGCGATGCTGATGGCTTGCGCGGTCATGAAGTTCGCCGCGCCGATGCCGGGGATCTGGGCGAATCCGCTCCAGTTTCCATTCGGATAACGGACTTCATGGTAGACGCGATCGTCGGTGCCGATGATCAGGACCTGCGACGAGCCGTCTGGGAGGCCCGCGATGGCTACCGCTTTGGCGCCGGCAGGCAGGGTCGTACCAATGCCCGGCAGCCCGGCGAAACCACTCCAACTGCCGTCCCGATAGCGCACCTGGTGATAGACCCGGTCGTCACTTCCGACGATCACGACCTGGGCTGAGCCGTCCTTCATTCCGGCGACGCTGACCGATTCGGCGGTCCGACCAAGACCCCCGAAACCAGTCCAGTTTCCGTCTGGATAGCGGACTTCGTGATAAAGGCTGGAGTCCATCCCGGCGATCAGGACCTGCGCCGAGCCCGGACCGGCCGGCTGCAGACCGCCGCCGGGCAACCCGTTCGCGCGGCTGATCAGGTTTTGCGCGATGGCCTGCGACTGGTCATAGCGATCCGGGTAAGCGGAGTGCTGCACCGCTTGCGCGATCTGCCCAGCGGTCCAGCCGGGGTTGTTGGCCCCGAGCGGGATGGCGCGATCGAGGAACGCGTTGGTGGCATGCGGTACGTCCATGCACAGGCTCGCGGGCGAACACCAGCCTTGACTGGGCCGCTGCTGGAAAACACCGACTGAGTCGGCGTCGCCGCAGGGCAGGTTGTTGACGTGTGACTCGACCCAGGCGGTCTCGAATTCGGACAGCCGAACTCGGCCGTCAATGCCACGCTGGTTGGCCACATCGCGGATGACCCGAAGCACGTTGTCGTCGGCATTGGGCGGGATTGCACAGGCAGGCGCCGCCACGGCCGCTGGCACGGGTGTGCCCGGGGCGGCTGGACTCGCCGCGTACGCGCCGGTTGGCGGCACCAGCAGCGCGGCGGCGACCACCAGGGCTCTCAAGGTATGCCGGCTCATGAAATTCCTCCCGACGCGGATCGACAGACATCAGAACGCGCCAGGCAGCCGAGGGTCACACTGGTACGGGAGTTTGCCGGGGCGGACGCAGGCTGGTGGGGTGGAAGGCGGCGCCGAGCCGGCGGCGGACCGGGCGGCCGGCGAGGGCGCGGCGGATCAGCGCGACGGCCGCCCAAGCGGCCTCGACCGCGCCAGCCTGGGTACGCGCGCCGGACCACAGAGTTGAGTCCATAAGGACAGCTAGTACGGCCAGATGCTCAGCGACGGGTGGGCCGTTCAGGAGCAAGCAAGCGGCAGCCACATCGCGTACGGTCATGCCGCTGGTCACCCGCACGACATGGGAGCGGAGCAGATCGCGCGCTTCCGCCCACGCGGCGACCACGCCGTCCGACCCGGTGGCTCGGCGCCGACGCCAGGTACGGATCCGTTTGGCCACCGGCACGCCGGCCACCGCGGCCAGGAAAAGCACCAAAATCACGAGAACAAAAGGAAAAGCCAAGACAGTGAGGCCCGCGAGGTCGACCGGGCCACCGAAGGACTGAGGGGGCAGCGGCGGATCCTTGAGGTCCTTCGACGGCGGCAACTCCGACCGGGCCTGGGCGGCCGCGGCGGCGAGGCCGGTGTCGGTTTTGGTGTAAGCTGCGCCGGTGACGCTGGAGCCACTGGCCGTCCGGGTCGGATCCAGCGGCACCCAGCCGACGCCGGCCACCGCGACTTCCGGCCAGGCCAACACATCCCGGTTCCGTACGATCGTCGTACCACCGGTAAGTGCCTGCTCGCCCCGATAACCCACGGCGATCCGAGCGGGAATGCCGAGAATCCGCGCCAACACAACATAAGATGCGGCGAACTGCACGCTGGTGCCGCGTTTGGTCTGCAGCAGGAAGGTGCTCAGCTGCGGCCAGCCGGCACCGGTCGGCAGGTCGGTACCGGTGGCGACTTTGTAGTTTTCGCTGAGATAGCGCTCCAAAACCAGCGCTGCCTGGAAGGACGGCCGCATGCCATCGGTTGCTTTGATGGCCAGGGTGGAAATTTCCGGCGGGACCGCGCCCAGGCCGGCGAAACCGCCGGCCGCATGCGGGTCGATGGCCGCCCCGCCGAGCTGCACGGCATCAACTTTTGGCTCTTTCCAGGACAGGTCGTAGTGCACTGGGCCATCGCGGTGCGGCACGACCAGGACACCTGACTCCTGATCCAGCAGCGGAGCAGCACCCGCGACCGAGGTGGGCAGCGGCTGGCTGGGCACCCACGGATCGCTGGGTTCGGGCAGGAAAACACTCGCGTCCCGGCGTACGGTCGGAGCAGTGATCGTGCTGGGCAACGAGACCGTGCTGCCCATCCGGCGGAAGGTCGCGGTGAACGACCAGCCAGCGCCATCGAAGCCGTCCAACACCGCCAACCGCCAGCGGTCGACCTGAGTTTTGGATGTATAGCTGAACACCGGCAGGTCCGGTTGACGCAGATCCGCGGCCACCTCGTCGAGCGGGCTGGCCACGTCCTCGGGCAGTGCCGCGGAAGCCTGGATCTGTCGCAGCGAAACCGTCGGCGTCACCGGGTCGGCGACCATCATCGCCAGCGCGCCCAGCACCCCGAGAATCGCGGTGGGCGCCCACATCCAGACTCGCAGCGGCGTCCGGTGGCCGACGGATCGGCGGGATGCCACCAAAAGTGCGGCCGCGGCCACCGCGTAACAGAGCGCGCCGCCGGTCGCCGCCGCACCGGTCAGCGGCACGAACGCCTGGCTGAGGCCAACCACCGCGAGGCTCGGCAACAACGCGGCCGGTGCCCATCGCAGCAGTTCCAGGCCCAACAGTGCGGCCGCGACCACCGCCAACGGCACGAAAAGCAGCAGCTCCGGATCCGGCCGGGCCGGCCAGGTCGACTGCAGCGTCAACTGCCACGACTGGGTGACACCGGCGGCGATCGCTCGTACGGTCGCACCGGTCGGCAGCCCGCCGAGCGTGGTCGCCCACAGTTCACTGTAGACGGCCGCCAAAAGCCCACCGACCAGCACCAACAACGCTCGCCACTGCGCCAGTTTTGGTACCCGCAAAGCCAACTCGACGGCCAAATAGCAGGCGACCAGCACTGCGGCGATGGGCCGTATCAACGCCCACAGACCAAAGACCGGCTCGAAAAGCAGGCCGGCGACTCCGGCGGCGAGCAGCACCGGCACCGCGGAAAGACGAGTTTTCATCGGGAGATCACCGTGTTCCAGCGATGGACGGCGTCTTCGGCCGTCGCCGCGGACAGCACTCGTACGCCCGGAATCGCCACCTCGGTACGGCCGCCAACCATGATCAACACGACCGTGGCGAACCGGCCACGAATGGCCGCGAGCGCGGTCCGATCCGCCGGCGAAAGCTCGGAAAGCACCACCACGAGCCCGCCGCCACCGCCGAGCTGAGGGGGCACCAGCGGCCCGGTCTGCTCGGCGCGACCGAGCTGACACAACTCGTCCAGCACTTGACGAGCGCCGGAACGCACCCCCGACGCGGTCGCCACATCGAGCCCGCAGGTGCTCAGGAACCGGCACCGATAATCGGCTTGTACGGCCGAAACCAGCAATGACGCGGCCAGGTCGACGGCGTCCTCGAACACGCTCGCCGGCATGAAATCCTGGCGGGTGTCCAAAAGTGTGGTGAACCGCGGCTGGTTCGGGTCCACGTAGTCGCGAACCATCAGCTGCCCGGTCTTCGCGGTCGCCTTCCAATGCAGGTGCCGGACCTCATCCCCAGGCACGTATTCGCGCACTTCGCGCAGGTCCATCGAGCCACCCAACGCGTACGCCGTGGGCGGCCCTGCATAGTGATTTCGCAGGCGTCCGCTGGAAATCGCGCGCATGGGGAGCGTACGCGGATGGACCCACAGTGTCGCCGTGTCGCCGGTGGTGAGCCGGCTCCGACCAAGCCCGAGCGCGTCCTCGCGGTCCAGGGTCAGCGGACCGACGGTGTGTCGGCCGCGCACCTCGGTCGGGAGTTCATAGCTGTATTCAGCGGTGGCGCCCTGGCGCAGCGGTCGTACCACCACGTGCCGGAACCGCTCGCCGACCCAGTCGCCGGCGGTGAAACCGGTTTGCCAGCGGGTGCCAGGATTGCGCACCCGAAGGCGAGCCAGCGCCGCGCCGCCGCGGGCCACCCGGTCCGGGTAGACCTCCCGCGACACGGTGGCGCGCGGCCGGTGCGCGCCGACGATCAGCGACGCCACCTCGACACCGGCGCCGATGGCGGCCAGCACGAGCAGCACCGGATAGCCGAGCCATTGGCCAGCGACGAAGAGGGCGACCGCGGCGACCAGGACGGCGATCCCGCGGCCGGTCAGCCGGGTCATCGACGCTCCGCGCCGACCCTGGTCGGGGCCGGGGTGTGGTCAAGCACCTCGGCCACGATGACCGCCGGTTCGCGCTGGTTGAGCTCGGCCTCCGGAGTCAGGATCAGCCGGTGGCCCAGGACCGGCACGGCCACTTCCTTGATGTCGTCAGGAGTCACGTACGTGCGTCCATAAGTCGCGGCGAGCGCTTGTGCTGCGCGTACCAACGCGATGCTGCCCCGCGGGCTGGCCCCATAACGCAGGTCAGCGTGGGTACGAGTGACCGCGACCAACTGGGCCGCGTACCGGACGATCTCGTCCTCGACATGGACCGTACGCACCTGCTGCACCGCCGCGTAGAGCTCGGCCAGCGACACCACCGGTGACAGTCCGTCCGGGCCAAAACCGGCGCACTCCCCCTTGATCACCATCACCTCGGTCTCCAGGTCCGGGTAGCCGACCTCGATCCGCATCAGGAACCGGTCGAGCTGTGCCTCCGGCAGCCGGTACGTGCCTTCCATCTCGATCGGGTTCTGCGTCGCGATCACCAGGAACGGCCGCGGCACCTCATGCCGCACCGAGTCGACCGTGACGGTCCGCTCAGCCATCACCTCCAACAGCGCCGACTGAGTTTTCGGCGTACCACGGTTGATCTCATCGGCGAGAACAACGTTCGCAAAGACCCCACCCGGATGAAACTCGAAGCGTTCCAGATTCTGGTGATACACCTGCACACCAGTGATGTCACCAGGCAACAGGTCCGGCGTGAACTGGATCCGGCTGAGCGTCCCGCCAATGCTGCGCGCGAGACAGCGGCCGATCGTCGTCTTGCCCAGCCCGGGCACGTCCTCGATCAGCAGGTGACCCTCGGCGAGCAACGCGCAGACCGCCAGCCGGACAGCCCGCGGCTTGCCACGTACGACAGCCTGCACGTTGGTGGCGATCCGCTCGTACACCTGGTGGGCGACGTAATCTGCCTGACTCATCTGCGCTCCCAATACAAAGTGTTCGACTGGACCCGGCCGTCGGCGGTGTCCGCGTAGACGTAGACGGTGGTGTCCGGCACGTCGTAGCGAGTGTCGTTGTCGCAGGTGGCGGCGCCGGACGAGTCGGTCGTCGTGACGCACGGCTCGCTGAAGACGTGCCCGTTGGCGTACGGCTCAAGCTCGACGCGGGTGTTCGGGGCGAAACCAGTGAGCCGCATGTTGATCCACGAACAGTTCGGCGACTTGCAGTCCGAGCTGTGCGTGTCGCTGCCGCGACTGATGAAGATTTTCGGGTTCTTCACGGCGATCGTGACGGTCCTGGACGCGGCCGCGCCGGTCATCGTACGGCCGCCGACCGTGGTCACCGCTCGTACGGTGAAGGTGACCTGGCCGCCTCGCAGCCCGGAGTAGCTGGTGCTCGTACCAGCCACGGACCTGCTGCCGATGCCGCTCGCGGTGACCGTGTAGTGCTGCAGGGTGCCGCCGCCGAGGTTGGGCTGCGACCAGCTCAACGAGGCGTCATTGCCGGAGGCGGTCGCGGTGAAGCCTCCCGGCGCACTCGCCGCCGCGGCCGGAGTGACCGCGTTGGAGCCGGCCGCCGGGCCGAGGCCGACGCTGTTCCGGGCGGCCACGCTGAAGGTGTAGCTCTGGCCGTTGGTCAACCCGCTCACGGTCGCTCGGCGCGCGCCCCCTGCGACGGTCGTCGAACCTCCGGACCAGCTGACCAGATAGCCGCCGATGGTCGCGCGGTTGGCGGCGGCCGCGTTCCAGGTCACGGTGGCCGACCCGGAGCCAGCACTGGCGGCCACCGCACCGGGAGCACCCGGTGCGCTCGGTGGCACCGGCGGCTTCCGGGACGCTGGCGCTTCCGGCGGCGCCGGCGGTTTCGGCGGCGCGGGCGGTTCGGGGTTGGTCGTCGGTTCGGGGTGGGGCGTGGGCTGAGGCGGCTGCGCGGACGGCGACGGCGGCGCGGACGGGGATGCTGGACCGCCAGGGCTCGGGGACGTGCTCGGTACGGCGGTGGGCACCGGCTCGGTCGCCACCGGTACGTCCGCGACCTTGCCGTCCTTGCCGACCACCAGCAGGTGGCTGCCGCCACCATCCTGCACATACACCTGGCCGTCGGCGCCGCGAGTCATCTTCGGCGCGCCGGTGGTCACCGGGATCTGCTTGCTGTCGGTCCGCTGGCCTTTGATGTCGTACGTCGTGACAGTGCTTGTCGTCTTGTTCACCACCGCGATCACCGACCCGCCGGACAGCGGTCCGTCGTACTGGCCCGGCGGCAGGTCGACAGTGATGGGCCTGCTTCCCGAGGTCTTCGGATCGACCAGGTAGAGGGCATGTTTGGCGGCATCCAACAGCGCCACTTTGCCGCCCGCGTCGGCGGGCGCGACCTGAGTGGTGGCCGAGGTCGGCACGCCCACCGGCAGCCCGGCGCCGAGGCCGTCCGGGTTGATCGGGCGCAGCACCCCGGCGGTGGTGTCCAGCACCCGCGGCTTGTCGGCGATCACCGTCAACGCGCCGGAGTGGCCCGCGGGCACCCGCGCCGGGCAACTGTTCGTACTCACCGCCGCCTTGGGCAGGGTGCACACCAGGCCGGTTTCGCTGTGCAGCAACCACATCGTGCCGTCGGCGGTGACCACCGGATCGCCGATCCGATCCCCCGTCGGGATCACCACCGGTGACGTACCGAGGCGGACGATTTTCCCGGCCTGCCGGTAAACCAGGTAAGGTCCGCCCACCGATTCGATGGTCAGCGGGACCTCGTCGGAGGGTGGCACGACAGTGCTCTGGACCTTCAGGTTGGACTTGCCGAACCGGACGATCCGGGAACCGCCGACCACATATCCGTCGGTGTCGCTCTGCACCACCTGACTGCCCGCGTCGCCGGCCACCGGCACCCGCGCGTCCACGTTGGTGGTCGCGCCGTCGACGTGGAACGCCGTTTGCAAGGCGGTGTCGTAAACCCAGTGGCCGGTCGGGTGGAACTGCATGCCCGCGACCGGCGGCACCGCGCCGCTGAAAGCCGCCGCGACCAGGACCGTACCGACCGCCACCGCGGTCACGATCGACAGCGACCGCCGCCACGACCTCGGCCCCCGGCGCGATCGCCGGGCCGTGGACGCGACGAGCTTGCGATCGTCGGAACCCGCTGGTTCGGTCACGCGGGGCACCGTAGGCCGGTGCGGCCGGGACCGGTCCCCACCGACGCTGGATGTGTCGGCGTTTGCCCCTGGGGCGTTCGGCAGCAAGCTGCCGCTTTCCGCTGGCGCCGGTCAACGTACCTATCATCGGGCGAACGGCCACGGCATATCAGGGAGGTGACGGTGTTCGTACCAGTCGGGCGCAATCTCGGCGCTTTCACCTTCGGCGCCGAGGAATTCGCTCGTACGCACCAGCGGATCTTGTCAACGAAATCATCGGCGACCTGCGTATGCTTCTCGTGCATTGCTGCGCCTATCTGGACGTGACCCGTCCAGCATGAGTACGACCGAGGCATCCATGTCCCTGAACGAGCAGCTGACCAGCGTCGGCAGCGGCCCGATGGCAGCCGTCTACCGATCCGACCTCGGCGGGGTTTCCAGTGCTCTCAAGGTCTTTCCCGGCCGTTTCGACCGGCGTACGGTGGCCGAGCTGGACCGCGAGTTCGCGAAGCTGCGCGCCTTGCGAGTCCCCGCCGCCCTGATCCCGTCCCGGATCGAGCAGCTGCCGGACGGCCGACACGCGCTGCGAATGGAGTTCTGCACGCAGTCGCTGGCCGCGCTCGTCCAGCGCTGTGGCGCGTTGCAGCCGTCCGACGTGCTGGTGCTCGGGTACGCGGCGGCCACCGCACTGGCCGCCGCGCATTCGGTCGGCGTGCCACATGGTGGCGTACACCCGAAAAACGTGCTGTTCCGGCCCACTGGCGAGGCGGTCCTCGCCGATTTCGGGGTGCCGCTTCGACGGGCTTTCCCGCGCGATCCCATGCAGTCGATCGAATGGCTGTCGCCCGAGTCGTTGCGCGACGACATACTCAGTGACCGCACCGATCTTTACGGCCTCGGCGCGGTGTTGCATTTCGCGCTGACCGGCCGGCCGCCACACCCCGGCCGGCTCGGCGAACGCCTGGGCGACCGGGTTTTGCGGGTGCTGCGCGAACCAGTGCCGCCCATCGCGCTGCCTGGGGTGCCGGGCGAGCTTTCCCTGATGACTGGCGCCTTGTTGAGTGCCGACCCGGCTCGCCGGCCAGTGTCCGCGGAATTCGTCGCGTACCGGCTCTCAACTTTGTTGGCGTACCAACAACGCGGGCCGGCGGCCTATCATGCGCCGCCGCCGTTCCAACCGCCAGCGCCGCCCACCAGCCCCGCACCGCCGCTGGCCGCGCCGCCTGTTCCGACACCGCCAGTTTCGACACCGCCTGTTCCGACCCTGCCTGTTCCGACTCTGCCTGTTCCGACACCGCCTGTTCCGACACCGCCGCCGGCCGCTGCGCCGATCCCGCCACCTCCGGCCGCTTCGACGCCACCGGTTCCGGCCCCGAATCCACGGCCGCTTCCGGTCGTACAGACGCCATACCAGCCGGCGATCGACGAGGATGACTTCGACGATTTCCAGGAAACCCCGAACCCGTCGTTCGCTTCGCCAGCGCCCGAAAAACCAGTTGTCGCGCCGATAGTCGAAAGGCCAGCCGTCGCGCCGGTGGCGGAATACCCCGTCCAGCCAGTGATCGCCGAGCCGCTGGTTGAGGCTGCCACCACTGCGGCGACTGTCGTCGACATTCCCGAGGTGGTCGAGGTCGCGCCTGAGCCGGCACGCGGCGGCGAGGGCGCATTCGACGACTTCGATACACCGGACAACGCGGCCGAGTTCGACCACCAAGAGGACGACTTCACGAAGGTAGCCGCGGATTTCGCTGAACTTCCGGATGTTTTCGACCAGCCGTCGCCCGGCCCGACCAGTGATTTCCCTGCGCCGACGCGGGATTTCGCGGAGCCTCGAGAAGATTTCACCGAGCCGGGCAGCGGTTTGGCCGAGCCGCCCGACGACGATTTCGACGACTTGCTGCCGACAGCCGAGCCATCGCACTATCCGCCGGCCGTGCCCGCCGCCGCCCCCAGGGAGCCGCGCCGCCGCATCCCGTACCGGATGATCATTGGCGCGGCCGCGCTGGCGGTTGCCGTGGTGGTGCCGTTGGTGTTGGTTTTCCAGTCACATCCGCCGGAACTGACGACCACTCCCCGGCCGGTACGGTCAGTGGCCACCAGCGTGCCGTCCGGCCAGCCGCCGAAATCCGTGACGCTCACGCTCTCCAATCCGACCGATCTGGGCAACGAGGTCGTGCTGAACTGGACCGGCAGCGTGCCCAACCTGGATTTCGCGGTCGTGGTGGCGCAGGAAAACGGACCGACCAAGGTGGTCATCGCGAATCGCCTGCGGTCGCTCACCGTTGCGGTCGATCCAGCCCGCAAATACTGCTTCCAGATTCAGGCCGTGGACAGCAGCAGCAGTGACTCCCAGGTGTACGAAAGCCAGCCCAAACCCATCCGCGGCGCCACCTGCCAACAATAGAAATCAGCTAACGCTGGCGAATCGGGGATGACGTGGTACGCACCAAATCCAACTCGAAGATAGCACCACCCTCATCCGCGTTGTAGACGTTCAAAACCCCGCCGTGCGCCTGCGCGACCCAACGGACAATGGACAGCCCGAGCCCGGTCGAACCACCACCGGTGTGGAAGCGATCGAGGACGAATTCGGCAACGTCTTCGGCCACTCCGGGGCCGTGGTCGGCGACGGTGATCCGGCCGTTCGTGACGGTGATGTGGACGATCGCGGCCTGATCCGGTTGCTTGCCGTAATGCAATGCATTTTCCAGGAGATTGCGGACAGCTCGGCGCACCAGCGCCGGATCGACAGTCACCCGGGAGGGCGCCGCGGCAATTGTGACATTCGCGCCGACTTCGGTCGACTCCTCGACCACACCGGCGACCAGTTGGTCGAGCCAGACCGGCTCGAGGGCGAGCTCGTCCAGGCCGGCCGCCAGCCTCGCTCGTACCAGCAGGCCGTCGATGGTTTCTCCCATGCCAGCGGCCAAAGCGACCGTACGCGGCAACAACTCGGCCCGCACGCCCGGATTACGCTGTGCGGTCTCGGCGAGCGCCCGCAGTTTCGCGACCGGCGTTCGCAGGTCGTGCGCGGTCTCGGCGAGCAGGATTTCCTGCTGTTCCAACGCGATCGCGGCCGGCCGGATCGCCCGGCCAGCGAGCAGGTAGCCGGTGGTGGCCAACGCGGCGATCCCCAGCAGACAACCACCGACCACGACCAACACCAGCAGGTCGTAGGTGGCCTGGTCCGGTCCGGCGTCGGCGACCGCCACCACCGCACCGATGTACTGCCCGGTCGGGTTGCGGACCGGATCGGCCAACACCCACACCCGGCGCCCGTCCGTACCGTATTGCAGGCCGGAAAGAATGTGGCCGGACTGCGCCGCGTCGTGCGCGAGGCCGCCGAGCATCGCGCTGTCCATCGGCACGCATGTACGCGAAGAGAAGTAGCCGGGAAAAGTGCCCGAAGCGCCGGGCAGCACAGCGAACTGCGGGCATTGGTTGTCGATTTGGTCCTCCCGAATAAACGCGGTGACCAGCGTGTTGTTGTCGTACTGAAGTAATCGGGAAACCGTCGACGTGACACCCTGGAGATCGGATTCCAGGAGTTTCTGTTGCTGGTCGGCATAGGTGTGCAGGAACGCGACCGCGAGCACGACCAGGCCCACCATATTGAGGCTGGTGAACAGGATGGTCAGCACCCAGCGGAGCCGGCGCAGCTTGTCCGCGGCGGTTCGGCTCACGACTGGCCCGCCGAACCGAACCGATAGCCGGTGCCTCGTACGGTATGGATCACATTCGGGTCGTGCAGCTTGTCGCGAAGCCTTTTGACCGTCACATCCACCACATTCGCCTTCGGGTCGGACAGCTCGTCCCAGCAGTGCTCGATCAGGTCGGCCCGGGAAATCGCCTGCTCCGGGCGCAACATCAGATATTCCAGCACCGCGAACTCCTTCGCGGACAATGTCAACAAAACGCCGGCACGACGGGTTTCCCTGCGAGCGGTATCCATTTCGATATCACCGAACCGCAAGACCGTCGAGCGCCCGGAACCGGCCCGCCGGGCCAGATTACGCACCCGTGCGGTGAGCTCCTGCACCCGGAACGGCTTGACCAGGTAGTCGTCAGCACCGCTGGCGAATCCGGCGACCACGTCCGTTCTGCGGTCCCGGGCGGTCAAAAACAGCACCGGCACCGCGCCACCGGCGACCCGGTATCGGTGCACATATTCGATCGAGTCGCCGTCGGGCAACATTCGATCGAACACCGCGCAGACAAAAGGCTTCGCCGAGAGGGCGGCGGCCGCCGTCGCGATGTCCGGCGCCGGCGTCACGTCGAACCCGGCCGCGCGCAGCTCGGCGGCCACCGCGACGCGCATGTCCTCATCGTCCTCTACCACCAACACCCGCAAAGTGCGCCCCATTGTCATCAAATCCTCAGGTCGGCCGGGCAATCATAAGCGCGCAAGGTCAAGGAAACGAAACGGCACGAGAACAGGAACGGGGGTCCCGCACAGTGGATGAGCAGGAGTTTCGCGGCCCGCCCCGGCCCGCCCCGGGACGTGCGGGGCGGCCTTTCCCACCGCAGCTGAACGCCCCGCCCGCGCCCATGCTGGTGGTGGCGGCGGCCGCGGATCCGCGAGCGGTGACCACCCCGCGGCCGATGGTCCGAGCCGCCGCGGCGCCAGCGGTGATTGGCACCGCGGTGCGGACCGCCGGCCGTACGACATCACTCGGCACGCTGCCCGGAACCGTGCCGATGCCCGCGACGGCGACCCGTACGACACCCGTGCCACGGCCACCCATCGCCCGCCCGGCGGCTCCTGCGCCGGCTGGTCCGGTCCGAGTTCGCATTCCGATTCGGCAGCGAGCCACCGGAATTGTCGAGCAGCTCAGCGTGACCCAGGCGGTGTGTTGGCAAATCGCCGTGCTTTCGGTCATTTTCACCCTGCACCGGCCGTGGCCGGTGATCGCGACAGCGGCGACCGCGGCAGTTTTGTTGTTGATTGTCACCACTGTCCGCCTGCACGGACACTGGTTGTACGAACATGCCGTGCTCAGATACCAGTTCTTGTCCCGAAACCGGCGCTTCGACCTGCCCAACACCGGCGCTCGGGCATTGGCGTTGGTCGAGCGGCTGCTGCCCGGAACGTCGATCCGCAGCATGGACGCCGGCACCGAAACCGTGATGGTCATGAGCCAACGACACGGCCTGACCGCGATGATCAAGCCAGCGCAGGTATCCCGCGAACTGGTCACCACTTTTCCCTCCCCCACCGCACTTTTGCCGCACCCGGACAGCTCCACCGGGGTGTCCACCGAATTCGGCGTCCAGACTGTTTACCACTCGGGCACCCGGCCGGGAGAACCGCCACGGATGTGGCTCGCGGTGCACGCTGACCGTACGGCCGACACCCCCATCGACGATGATTTGGCGCTGGCATTGCGAAATGCGCTCCGGCGCATCCGTAAGGCATTGCGCCGGGCCGGTGTCGACACCGAACCGCTCGCCGACGAGGCGGCGCTGGCAACCATCGCGGCGCTGGCGCACGTTACCGGCGGTCGCCATGAAGTAAGGGAAAACTGGCGGTTTCTCGCCACCGGAGTCGTGTCGCAAGCCTGTTTTCGGCTCGATGGCTGGCATAAGATCGACGACACCGCAGCACGAAGCCTGACCAACGCCATGGTGAACCGGCATCGCGGCACGGCCGCAGTGGCGATCACCCTGACCTGCTATGCCCGTTCCCAGCTCGGCGAGGTGAGCTCCGGCGCGCTGGTACGGCTGGCGGCCACCACCGAGGGCGGGGTCAACGCCACTTCCACCGCACTCGCCGGCATGCTCCACCCAGCCGGCGTCGGACTCACCCGACTGGACGGCGAACACGCCGCCGGCCTCACTTTGTCGCTCCCGATCGGAGGTTTCGGATCATGACCGCAGCCCTCACCCTGGAAACGCTTGTCAGGTCCTCGGTCACCAGCCCGGTCGCCGGAATCAACACGTTGCTGGCGAACGCCAAAACGCAGGTGCTGATCATGCGTACCAGCGTTGTCCCCACCAGCTGTCCGATCGGCTGGATCCAGCAGGTCGACCACGACAACCTGCGCCGGGGACTGCAATATCGTCTGCTGGTCCCGGATGCGGCGCGTACGGCTCCGCGGATCGCCGGCCAGCTCTTTTCCTTCGGCCTCGCCGGCGCGGACATCAGGACCGTGCCAGCGGTGCCGATGGACGCTCTCGTGATCGACGGCGAAGTCGCGGTCCTGCCGGCCGGCCCGGCCGGGATGATACCGGCGCTTGCGACGCTCCGGCTGCCGAGCATCATCACCACGACCACCGAGCTTTTCAAGCGGGTGTGGGCGGACGCCATGCCGCTGGCCCCCTTTGACCTGCCCCATTCGAACCAGTTGAGCGAAAAACACCTCCGGCTGTTGTCCCTGCTGTATTCCGGAAGTACCGATGAAGCGGCTGCCGCGCAGCTGAAAATGTCGGTACGAACCGTCCGCCGGATGATGTCGGAAATGACCAACCTGCTGGGCGCCCGCAGCCGGTTCCAGGCCGGCGCCAAGGCCGCGCAGCGCGGCTGGATCCGGGACGAGGTCGCCCGGTGACTGTCGCCGCCCAAGACGCTCCCCGCAATCTTTTGGTCGCACCCAACGAACGTGGCACGTACCAAACCATCGGCGAAGCGATGTACGCCGCCCCGGACGGTGGCGTGCTCACCATCGCCGACGGCACCTACGCGGAGACTTTTGAGCTGCTGGACCGAGAACTCACGCTTCGGGCCGCCGTCGGCGCGACCGTGGTGCTGGACGGCTCGGAATGCGACTGGCCGGTGATCAGCGCGCAGGGCGGATCGCTGACTTTGCAGGGCATCGAGTTTCGCGGCCGGGTCGGTGGCGTGCAGGCCGACAGCGGCAACCTCGCGATGGACCGATGCACGGTCAGCGCGCCGTTGGGTCCGGCGATCTTCGTTCGCAACTGCGCCAACGCCCACATCCGGGAATGTACGATCACCGGCGCCAGCCAAGGCATCGTGGTGGACGGTTCGTCCGGCCGCATCGGTGACACCACTGTTGAGAACGTGGCCGGTGACGGCATCGTGATCGGTTTCGGCGCGGATCCCCAGGTCGCCAAGTGCACGATCAGCGGCTGCGGGGAACGCGGCATCTATATTTACCAGCACGCCCGGCCGACTATTGAGAGTTGCGACGTGTCGCGGACCGGTCACGCCGGCATTTCGGTGGCACAGCAAAGCAAACCGAAAATCATGACGACGGCCGTTCACGACGTACGAGGCGTCGGAATCGACTTCGGCGCGGACTGCGCCGGCTCGGTGACCAAGTGCCGGATGGAAAACACCGCCGCGCCGGCCATTCGGATCGCCGACGGCGCGTGCCCGGAAGTGACAGCGGAAACAACGCCGTCGGCAACGGTGTTTGGCGACGACCTCGAGCAGCTGCTGTCCGATCTGGACAACATGGTGGGATTGCCCAACGTCAAAGCCGAAGTGCGGGCCGTGGTGGACGAGATCCAGGTGAACGAATGGCGGCGCGGCGCCGGCCTCGCGGTCGGCTCGGTCAGCCATCACCTGATTTTCGCTGGCGCGCCCGGCACCGGAAAGACGACCGTCGCCCGTACGTACGGGAAACTGTTGAAAAAGCTCGGTGTGCTCACCAGCGGCCAGTTCCGCGAGGTCTCCCGCCGCGATCTGGTCGGTCAATATGTCGGCCACACCGCGGAGAAGACGGCAGTGGTTTTCGAGGAGACCAAGGGCGGGGTGCTGTTCATTGACGAGGCGTACACGTTGTCCCGGCAGATCGGCAGCGGCAACGACTACGGCCAGGAGGCCATCGACACGCTGGTGAAGCTCATGGAGGACCATCGCGAGGAAGTTGCCGTGATCGTGGCCGGCTACACCGGCGAAATGATCGACTTCCTGGCCGCCAACCCGGGCCTCGCGTCCCGGTTTTCCAAGACCATCGAATTCGACAACTACACTCCGCAGGACCTGGTGCTGATCATCGGCCGAATGGTCGCGGACGGCGACTACCAGCTCGACGAGGCGACCGAACGAATGCTGGTCGACTATTTCGGTTCTATCGCCGAAAGTCCCAGCTACGGCAACGCGCGGGAGGCGCGGCGACTGTTCGAGGCGGCCCGCAAGGCGCAGTCGCAGCGACTTCGGCTGCTCGGCCGGATGCCGGACTCCACCGAACTTCGCACCCTGCTAGCGCAGGACATCTCGGCCGCCGCCACCTATCTTCGTTCTGCTTATCGGGGCAGCCAACCGCCAGTCGCCTAAACGACCGTACGGCCGGCGATCCAGTCGCCGACTGGGGGGCGGGTCAGCAGCACGATCACGACGACGGCGATCAGGATGGCGGCCACCGGCTGGACGTGACCGGACAGCATGTTGAGCCCGCCCTCCATGATTCCTATCGCTTCCACCACAAACGCGAGCGGCCGCGCCCAGGACCGTTTGGAGACCAGGAAAGTCGCCGAGATCAGCAGCGCGACCGCCACCAAGGGATCCACCACCGTGCCCACATACTGCAGGCCCGGCACGTCCTGACCGTGCCTCACCAACTGGACGACCTGAATCAGTTGCACGGTAGCGACAAACAGCGAAGCGACGGCCTGCACATACATCAGAACGTTGGCGATCCAAAGGATTCCCGGTGCGCCCCGGGTGCTGGACACAGTCTTTGCCGGCATCATGGCCCGATGCTAGCCACCCGTTTCGGGACCGGTCCCCACCAGCGAGTGACATGGCCTATCCATAGTCGGATGGCTGAGGCACCTCTGTCCTTTGGCTGAGGCGGTGGCCGGCGGGCCGGGCAACGCTGGTGGCATGACGACGACAGTTGAGGCGGCGACCTCGGTCCGCCGCCGGTGGGCCTTGGCGTACCAACGAAACGGCTGGTGGTTGCTGCTCCTGTGGGCGGTCGCGTACGGGCTGCTGCGAGCTTCCCAGGCGATCCATGGCGAGCCGTACGTGGCCCCGCTGGGCACGGATCTGGTGGTCGGCGGCTGGCTACCGACCGTTTTGTGTGCCGTGGCCGCGATTCTCGCGCCGATGCTGCGTACGCCCCGCGGCCCGAAGCCACTCCGGGTCGCCGCGGTCGCGGTCGCTTGGACAGTTACCACGGCATTAGCCGCCGAAGCGGCACTTTTCCTGCTGGATCTGGTCAGCGTGGTGCTGCCCGGCATCGGGCTGACCGTCGAGCCGGCGGCGCTGGCCACCCGGCTGGCGTGCGAAGCGGGCGCGGTCCTGCTTGCCGGCACCACCCTCGTTTACCAGCGCCAGCAACGTAGTGCGTGCCTGACCTGCGGTCGTACCGACCGACCGCGGCCACCGTGGATGCTGAAGGTGGCGACTTTCGCCGGCTACGCCGCGATTGCTGGCTGCCTGCTCCGGCTGGTCGCCCAATACGCGGTCGGGACGAACGGCATTCCGCTGGCGGTCGTTGGCATGACACCGCAGGCGCTCGGATTCGAAGCCGGATTCCTGCTCGCCGGCGTGGTGTTGCCGCTCGCGCTCGTACGCCCCTGGGGACGGCGCTTTCCGCGCTGGGTTACGGGATTGGCCGGCCGCCGGGTGCCGCGCTGGCTGCTGCTGGGACCGGCCTTCGTGATTTCGCTGGGCATGACCGCCTATTTCGGCGTGACCTTTGCCGAACTGGCTTTCCAGAGCGCGGCCGGCACCTTCGATGCTGGTCCGTTCGGGCTCGCCTTTTTCTGGGTTGCGGTGCCGGCCTACCTGCTGTGGGGCATCGGGCTCGGGCTCGCCGCACTCGGATTTTGGTCCCGCACCAGGCCAATCTGCCGCCAATGTGACCGCTTCTAGTGTCCAGCGCCCCCCGGTGCATGTGACTCGACATTGACAGCGACCATTCCAGAGCGGACAGACAGACAGCAAATTTCCCCTGGTCGCGCTTCTCCAGATTCACAACAGCCATAGGAGCAACCCACAACTTGGCGATACTTGTCGGCGGAGCATTGGCGGGGATTTTCGATGCCGTCGATGGGACGCGATCAGCGCCACGCTTCTGAGCTTTTATTTCAGAGGCCCAACGTTCTCGCCCGTCGGCGTTGAACGCGCGCGCTCTATGTTTCGTTGGGATTATTGTGAAAGTATCCATTTCCTGATTGCCCGTACGCGGCCATATTGTCGGCGCCGGCGGTAGAATTAATGTCATGGCCGCCGGCGACGAAGTCACCTCTCCAGAGCTCTGGAGGTGTGACCCGGACGAGCTCGGCGAGCTGCTACAGGAGAAAGAAAAAGCGGTCTGGCTACTGCAGGTCGAAGTGCTGGACATTGTCGCCGCGATCCACCGAGGAAACGTCGGCAAGACGCTCGGACACCGCAACACCCTGGGCATGCTGCAAGACCTCCTTCGACTGTCCCCCACAGAGGCGTTCCGCCGTTACAAACGGGCCCTGAACCTGTGCCCCAGCCAAGCCCTCACCGGGGAAACCCTCGCACCCACACTCAGCATCGCCAGTGAGGCGATGCGCCGCGGGGAACTCGCCGACTCCCAGATCGACACGATCGTTGGGGTCGTGACCAGGCTCCCGGCCAGGGTGACCATCAAGGACCGTGAGGAAGCCGAGGCTTCCCTGGTGGAACATGCGAAACGGTACACCGCACCAGGCCTAGCCAAAGTAGGGCGACGCATCCATGATCACCTGGACCCCGACGGACCCGCGCCCTCCGAACATGAAAACGAGACACCACGCCGCGAACTATCCCTCCACACCGGCACAGACGGACGCCTGAACTTCAGTGGCTCCTTCGACAGTGAAACCGGGACCCTCTTCAGCGAGATCCTGAGCCCACTGGCTAAACCACGACCCGCTGAGAACGGGACCCCTGATCAGCGGTCAGTGTCCGAGCGCAACGGGGACGCGCTCGCGGAGGCCCTGAATCTGATCGCGGACTCCGGGAAACTCCCGATCCAGGGTGCGGAGCGGCCGCATCTGACTATTACGATGACGTGGGACATGCTGCGGGACCGGCTCGGTGTCGCTTATCCGCACAGTGGCGCACCGATTTCCCCCGAAGGCGTCCGCCGGCTGGCGTGTGACGCGGACATTATCCCGATGGTGCTGGGCAGCGACAGCGTGCCGCTGGATGTCGGGCGCAACGAACGACTCATCACACCAGCCCTACGCAAAGCCTTGATAGCGCGAGACAAAGGCTGCGCCAGATGCGGGCGACCACCCCGCTGGACGAGGGGGCACCACGTGCAGCACTGGGCCGATGGTGGGCATACTTGCCTTGAGAATTGCGTGCTCCTGTGCGATCGCTGCCATCGTTTAGTGCACCACGGTGGTTGGGATGTACGCATTGTTGACGGAATTGTTGAATTCCTGCCGCCCGCGTACGTTGACCGCGAACGAAGACCCATCCGCGGCATCAACCAGCTCGCCGCATAGAAAAGCCACCCGGCCGCCGGGAACCCCATACCCGGCGGCGCACAACCCTGCAGACGAACCATCACCCGATCGTTCTCAGCAGACCTGAACCCGAGAGCCACCGACAAACAGCGCCAGATTTAACAGCAACACGCTTCTAGTCTTTTTCCAGAGTGGCGATCATTTTGCGGAACGCGACCAGCATCGCCTTTCGTTCGGCGTCGGTGAGGCCGCTGGTGGCACGGCGTTCCAGCTCATCACGGCCGGCCTCGATGTCGCCGCGCACCGAACGAGCCCGGTCGGTCAGATAGAGCCGGACCAGCCGGCCGTCCGTTCGGTCCCGCTTCTTTGTCACCAGGCCGCCGGTGACCATCCTGTTCGCGGTGTTCACCACCGTGGGGGTGCTCAGGTGCACCCGCTCGGCGATCTCGCCGGGCGTGAGCCCGTCGGTCGCCCAGAGCGCCTCCAGCACCAGATTTTGGCCCACTCGTACGCCATGCTGGCTCATCGACTCGTCGGCCGCGGCACGCATCAGCTTGGCCGCTCTAGTGAACAGCGTGAGGAACTCGTTCATCTCCCCATGATAGTTCGTTTGCTAGCTAACGATCTCGCTGCTAATGTCGTTAGCTAGCTAGTAACTGACCTTTCATGGAGGAGAAAGCATGATTTTGGTGACCGGCGGGCTCGGTTTCATCGGCTCGCACACCGCTCGCACGCTGGCGGACCTCGGCGAGTCCTGTGTCCTCACCCAACACCGCAACGCGACCGTGCCCGACTTGTTGACCAAAGAGCTCGGCAGCCAGATTTTCGTCGAGCCACTCGATATCGCCGACCGGGCGGCCTGGTCCCGACTCGGCGAGAAACACTCGATCACCGGCATCGTGCACCTCGCCGCGCATTCCATCCTCGACCCGGATCCACTGGCCCACCTGGACGGCAACCTTCGCGGCCTCAGTAACCTCCTGCACGCTGCTGCGGCCTGGAAAGTCTCCCGGGTGACCGTGGCGAGCACCATCGGCGTGTACGACCTCGCATCATCGCGACCGCTACGCGAAGACGAACCGCTGGCAATGGACGCCGGCAACGTCATTGAAGCGTACAAGAAGACCGCCGAAATCCTCGGCCCCTTTGTCGGCGGCCAACTCGGCATCGAGGTGGTCAACGTCCGCATCGGCGCGATCTGGGGACCGCTCGGCCGGGTCCGATCCGGCTTTTTCGCCGTGCCACAGCTGATACACGCGGCCGCCCACGGCACCGCGCTGGAAAGCCCTCCCAGCGCCGGAAAAACCGAGGACGGCATCGACATGTGTTACGTACGGGACTGCGGCAGGGGCATCGCCGCGGTGCAGACCGCGACGACTCTCCACCACCACACGTACAACGTCGGCTCGGGTCGACTGACCACCAACGGCGACATTCGCGACGCGGTGCTCCGGCTGGTGCCCGATGCCACCCTGGATCTGCCGGCCGGTCGCACCTGGAACGGCCGTGCCATGAATATCAGCCGGATCCAGGAGGACACCGGGTTTCAGCCCGAATATGACACCGACCGTGCCGTCGCCGACTATCTTTCTTGGCTGCGGGCCGGGAATCCGCGCTAGTGACGCGTTGATTCACCGCCGCCGCAGAAGACCAGTTTGATGAGATTCTGCTGGGCCTGCTGCAGCGCGGCCCCAGGTGGGGTCACCGAGTCCACATAGGTCAGCGAGGCCTCCATCGTCGTGCTGCCGTCGAGCGTGCTGTACATCGCTGTCGCGGAACCCTGGACGCCGCCGGGGTGGTTGATCAGGACGGTGCCGCTGCAGTTCGCGTCCGCACGCAACTCGAACAGCCCGAGGCCGTAGTCGCTGGTCGGATCGGTGGTCGCATGCGGCTTGAGCATTTCCGCCAACAGCGCGGGCGCGAGAAGCTTTCCACCCAGGAGCGCGGAAATGAAGGTATTGATGTCCTTTGTGGTGGAGATTATCTCACCGGCACTGGAAATCCAGGAGGGATTCTGCCGCGTGACGTCGACCGTCTTCCACTGGTCGCCGTCCTGATAGCGGTAATAGCTGTCGGCGTGCGGCCCGGGGATCTCCGGCGAGGTGCCCGGCACCACGGTGTCCCGCAGCCCGAGCGGCCGCAGAATTCGTCGCTGGACCTGGTCAGCGTACGAGCGACCGGTGACCTTTTCGATCAGCAACCGGGCCACCACGTAGTTGGTGTTGGAATAGCTCCAGTTCGTGCCCGGCGCGAACCGCAACGGCTGCGACAGGGCGAGCCGCACCAGCTGCTGGGGCTGGTAAGTGTGGAATCGGTTGTCCACCCATTCCTTGCCTGACCATGGAATTCCCGGCACCACCGTGCCATCGGCGTTATATTCGCCGGTGAAGTTGAACAGCCCGCTGGTGTGCTGCAACACCATTCGCACGGTGATCCGCCGGTCAAAGCCGAAGTCGGGCAGGTAGGTGGCCACTGGGGTGTCCAGCCCGATTTTGCCCTCACCGACCAGTTGCAGCACCACCGTCGCCGTGAATGGCTTGGTGGTGCTGCCTATCCGGAACCTTCCATCCGTCGGCGGCTTCGCGGACTCGCCGAGGGTGCGTACGCCGGCACTGCCGACCCAGTCGCCTTTCTTGTCGTGTACGCGCAACTGCACGCCAGCGATCCCCGAATCGGCTACCGCCTGGATCGCCTGCTGCAGCTCCGGGCGGTCCTGCCCGGTGAGAGTTCGCGCGGTGGCCATCCCTGGCGTGGCTACGCTGGCCAGCAGCGTGACAGCCAGCACTACGCCGTACGCCCGCCGGAAAACCCGGCCTCTGCTGTTTTGCGGCCTTGAAGCCGCCATTGGTGAAGTAGTCATGGCGGCCACGTTCGCCTACTCCTCTGACACGGAACCGTCACTGCCCTGACACGGCCTTGCCAGATTGCCGGACAATATGATAACCTGGTCTCACGACAGGCCAAGACTTCAAGGCAGGAAGCATGACGAGTCCGATTGCCGGCCTGGGTGCGAGCATCCAGCGGCAGAGCACCACCGAGCAGGCCGTCGACGCCGTACGGCAGGTCATCCTGTCCGGGCGGCTGCTGCCGGGCATGCCGCTGCGCGAGGTCGCCCTCGCCGCCGAGCTCGGCGTCTCCCGCAGCACCTTGCGCGAAGCCGCACGTACGCTCGAAAGCGAGGGCCTGGTCCGCTACCAAATGAACCGCGGCATCGTCGTCGCGGAAGTCACTGGGTCCGACGTCGCCGACATCTACGCTGCCCGCGCCGCCGTGGAACTGGCCGCAGCCGACGCCCTCACCGAGCACCGGGATCCGGCGGTCTACGCGAGCCTCGCCGACCTGGTCGACCAGATAGAACGTGCCTTCGGCCACGGCAACATCGACACCGTGCTGGACGGTGACCGGCGCTTCCACGCCACCCTGGTCGCGGCCACCGGCAGCCCCCGGCTGCGCCGCTTTCATGGACAGCTCCAGCAAGAGCAGCGCCTCGCCCTGGCACTGGCCGAACGCTCCAGTCGCGAACTCGGCCGTACGGCGGACGACCACCGTCGGCTACTGGACGCGCTGCACGGCAGCCCGGCACAAGCCAGGGCGGAACTCACCACGCACCTGCAAGTAGGCGCCGCCGAATTGCAACGGCTGGTCGATTTGCTCGCGCAACGCCAAAAACTCACCCACCGCAAAGAAGCAGAGACACCCCATGACTGACCACAGCACCGGCGACGCCTGGGATCTGATCGTCTCGCCCTGGCATCTCGACGAGCACATCCCGGCCTTCCCCATCCCCGCCAACACCACCCAGGTCGTACGCCCGACCCTGTCTCCCGGGCCGGTCCCCGTCCGGATGAGCCTGCTGCATCAGGCCACCGTCGATGCGGTGACGCGTACCGCCAGGCCGCTGGTGCTCTCCGGCGACTGCCCTACCGCCAGGGCAGTGGTCGCCGGGCTGCAGCGCCGCCAACCCGACTTGGCCGTGCTCTGGCTGGACGCTCACGGCGACTTCAATACGCCCGCCATATCGACCAGCGGCTACCTCGGCGGCATGGCGATAGCGATGCTGACCGGCCGTACGCCCGAGCTGTTCGACGATGCGCTCGGGTTGCGGCCGGTGGCCGAGACCAGTGTCGTGCTCGCTGACGCCAGGGACCTCGACCCCGCCGAACGCGACGCCCTGGCCGCCAGCCAGGTCCGCCGCGTTCCCGCCGATCCGGCCGCGATCACCGCCGCCCTCGGCGAGCTCGGCCGTACGCCGGTCCACGTGCATCTCGACGTGGACGTCATCGACAGCTCGCAGCTGCCCGACCTGCGCTTTCCGTCCGGCCCAGGGCCCTCCCTCAGCCAGATCGAGGAATGCCTCGCCGCCGCCTGCGGCACCGCTGATGTGGTGGGCGCCAGTATCGCCTGCGCCTGGCTGCCCGACCGCGTCAGCGACCAGACCACCCGCGATGCGATCACTCGGCTCGTCAGAGCACTCGGCGCCGACCTGGTATGGCCCGACCCGGCCGTTCAGCCGCTGTAGTGGAAATAGCCAATCAGATCGGACTGAAGCGAGTCCGTACGCACCAGCGTTCCGGTCTGCAGGGCGTCGATCATTTTCCCGCTGCCGACAAAGACCCCGACGTGATGGGCATTTGACGACGTACCAAAGAAAACCAGGTCACCTGGCACCGCGCTGGCGGCACTGACCTTGTGTAGCTGGTGCATTTGGTCATTCGCGGTGCCACCGCCGAGCACGTCCGAGCCGAAGGCCAGGTCGTACACCCACCGACTGAAACCGGAACAGTCCAGCCCGATGGTGACCTCTGCCGGGCAAGGGCTGATAAAACCGGTGTAGCCGTCGCAGGTGCCGGCGGACGGCTTGGCCGAACCGCCGTGGCCGCCGCCCCACGCGTACGTGATTTGGCCGCCGCGCCAGCCATGTTCGGCCGCGCCGTTCTTGATCGCGGTCGCGTGCTGGACGATCGTACTGGCGCCACCACCGGTCGCGAGACCCGGCGGTGGCGTCGCCATGGTCCGCAGCAACGACTGTTTCGTCGCCGGCCCGACCTCACCGTCGACCGACAGTCCCTGCGCCGACTGATACGTTTTCACCGCGGCCAAGGTGTCCGAGCCGAAATCCCCGTCAACCCCCAACAGCGCGTAATAGCGATTGAGTCGCGTCTGCAGATCGGTGACGCAGCCGTCCTTTTCGCCTTGTTTCAGCACCGATGGGCACGACGGCGAGGAAATGGTGATCGGCGTCGGCGCGGCCACCGCCGCGACCGGTGCTGCCATTGCCCCAAGAGTTGCCGTCAGCACCAACAGCCGAACGAAGTTCTTCCGCATAGCAGACACGACGCCCACCTTTCGCCACCATCCGGCCACTCCGAAAGATGATGACACGAAAGCTGACCAGTTTCATATGGGCGACAATAGATACGTAGTCCGCATTCGGACCGACTTCTCTCGCAACGTCAAAGAGTCCCGTTGTTTTGGTTGGCGCAAGACTGTCTTGCGAACTTCGTCCTTCCACCGCGGACCACCAGCTGCGAGAGTCAAGGGATGGCAACCTATGTGGATCTTGATGGCGTACGCACCTGGTATGAGGAATACGGGACAGGACGGCCGCTCGTTCTGCTGCATCCTGGCGGCTACGGCGCGGCCGCGTTCGAGGTGAATATCGGTCCGCTGGCCGAACATTTTCACATCTATACACCGGAAAGGCGTGGCCATGGAAACACACCGGACGTGGCCGGCCGGTACACATTCGAGCAGGGCGCGCAAGACACCATCGCATTTTTGGAGACGGTGGTCGGCGAGCCGGCGGATCTGATGGGCTGCAGCGATGGCGCCATCGTGGGGTTGCTGACCGCGCTGCGACGGCCCGATCTGGTCGCAAGGTTGGTGTTCGCGGCTGGCGTCTTTCACCGGGACGGCTGGCACGATGGAGTGTTGGACGGCGCGGCCGACGACGACTTTTCGCTGAAGCTACAGCAGATGCACGCCGACGGACCGACAGTGACGGTCCAGGAGCTGGCCGGGCTACCGAACCGGACCCTGGTGCTGCTGGGCGACGACGACGAGGTCCGGCTCGAGCACGCGGTCACCATGTACGAGGCGCTGCCGGCCGGTGAACTCGCGGTGCTCCCCGGCACCTCCCATGGCCTGCTGGTGGAAAAGCCGGCGCTTTGCCACCAGGTCATCCTGGATTTCCTTACCCACGACCCGGTGCCCACGATGGCGCCCATTCGGCGGCGCTGATCAGCGCGGGGCAGCAAGTGCCTCAGCGACGGTGAGGCTGTCCTCGTACACGTGATAGCGCGTGATGAGCCCGTCCTCAACAGTCAGATGCACCGCACACCTCGCCGCGTAGGCACGACCGGTCGCCCGTACGGTTTGCCGGATCTCGCCCAGCACCACCACGTTGTTCCCGTCCACGAGAATGCTGGGCGCCGCCGGTTTTTCCTTCGGCGGCAGGTGAAACGCGTCCAGCGTACGGAAATGGTCGATCACGTCGGCGCGGGTCGAGCGGGACCGAATCCAGGGCACCGCCGGATGCCCCTGCGCCGGCCAGTCGAGCTGCCAGTCAACCGTCGGCGCAAACAGTTCAGCGAGCCCGTCAAGGTCACCTTCGGCCAGCCTGCGCAGAAACTCCTCGACCGTACGCACCGCCGGGTGCACGATCGGGGCGAACTGGTAGTCGCGCCGGATCCGCCCGTTCTCGTCCAGCAGCAGGAAAATCGACCCGGACCAGGCGATGTCACCGCCACCGGCCGGCACCATCTGGGTGGTAAAGGTGACGGCGTCGTGATGTGCCATCACGTCTGCCGCGACCCGGAAAACGAAGCCGCCGCCCGCGACAAACTGTTCGTACGCCTCACGAATGCGGGTCTCCAGTGCCTGATGGCCATGGATTTCGCCGGAGGGCAGGACTTCCACCCCGTCGTCGGCCCACAGGTGAGCGATCGCCTTCCGGCGAGCCGCCGGATCGCCTTCGTTCCAGACTGCGGCGTAACTGTCGACTAGTGCTTTGATGTCCGTTTCAGTTGGCATGAGACAACCGTACGAGCAATGACTGACACCGTCTGTCAGTCATAGTCAGCCTGGATTGCCGACATTCACCGTGACCGGGTGCTGCCCGAGCTGAAAGGCGGCGGTGAGACCGTCCGCGTCAGCGTGGCTGAACTTGCCCTGCACGATCACCTGTCCACCGGTGATCGCGTCCTGAATCATCGGCGCCGACACCACCGTGCCGGCCACCACGATCGCGAGCTCCTGGCCGACCAGCCGGGCGGTGACGTCATCGAATTCCTTCGCGCCGGCGGCGTCCAACGACACTGTCACCTGCCAGTCGCCGGGGCTGTTGGAGGATGCCGCCGACTCGGCGGCGCTGACATGGACGCCGGTCATCGCCACCGGGCCGACCTGGTACGTGTTTTTCCCGTCCAGCGAAGGCAGAACGCTCGCCGCACCGGAGGTGCCGGTGCTCAACACCGGACGGAACTCGACATCGGTGTGGATCGGAGCCAGCGACCGGATTCGCTGCAGGGCCGACTTTTCGGCGAGGGGAACGCCGATGAGCACTCCGTTTGGCCGCGTCGTGTACCGCGCGCTGCCGCCAGCACGTGCGACCAACATCTTGCCGACCTGGTCGCGGGTGTCGCTGGTGGGGTTGCCAGAGACCACAAAACCAGCGGTGGGCCACCCCGCTGGCAGGTTCTGGCCGGGCCCGAGAGTGGTGAGAACGTACAACCCGACAGCGAAAATCAACGCGACCACGAGCAGCGACGGCACCAGGATCAGCAGCAGGACCAACCCGGTGCGGCGCCGCCGCGGCGGCGGTGCGGACAGCGATGCCACCCGATCTCCTCCACTCGACAATGCGCTCTGCGAGGGCGCGTCCCAAGGCCACCCTCGCAGAGCTGTCAAGTCTACTTATGTGGAGGGCACTGCCCAGGTTTGGGCATTGGTTCCGTTGCACGTGTAGATCTGCACCTGGGTGCTGTTGGCGGTGCTGGAATTCGGATCGTCCAGACATTTACCCGATTCCGGGTTGAGCAGCGCGCCGTTGGACTGCGCTCGCCATTGCTGAGCACCACTGCCGTTGCACTCGTAGTGCTGAACCAGACTGCCGTCAGCGGTCCCGCTGTTGGACACATCCAGGCAGCCGCCCTGCGCCTGAATCGTGCCATCGGGCACCATGGCCCACATCTGCGCACCGGTTGAGTTGCAGCCGTAGACCTGGACAGCGGTGGAATTGGCGGTACCGCTGCCGCGAGTGTCCAGGCACAGTCCCGGAATCGCCGAGGTGATCGCACCGGTCTTGTACGGTCGGCCGCTGCCGGCGTACGAAGGCGGCGCCGCGGTGGACCCGCTCGCCCAACTGGTGTTGGCCGAAGTTCCTTCGGTGACAGCGAAAGTGCCGCCGCTGGTCAGCGCCGCGGTGGGCGCGTACGCGTTGTTCCAGGCGGTGCCGTTCCAGGACGCGCTCTGGACGTAAGGCGCGTTGTCCGCCGCCTGCGGTGCGTTGATCGTCAACGTGTTGCCGCTGGGCAGGGTTATCACCGCTTGCGAGAAAAGCGGGCTGCCCAGCGCGAGGTCCGCGGTGCCAGGCGTCTCCGGATACATGCCCAGTGCGGAAAACACGTACCAGGAACTCATCTCGCCGAGGTCGTCGTTGCCGGCGAGGCCGCCCGGCGCGTCGGTCCAGATCTGGTCCTGCACCTGCCGTACGATCCGCTGGGTTTGGTACGGCTGACCGACGTAGTCATATTCCCAGGGAAGGTAAAGGCTCGGCTCGTTGCCGAGATCGGCCTGACTTCCGCCGCTGCCATGGAAACCGGCCAGCACGCTGTTGAGATAGCTGATCATCGCGGCGTTTCCGCCCTTGGCCGCGGTCAGGCCGGCGATGTTGAACGGCACCATCCCGGTGTACTGCCACGACGTGCCCTCGACGAAGTTGTCCGAGCTGGCCGGATTGAACCCGCCGGCCCAGCTACCGGCCGCTGTTTTGCCTTGCATGAAGCCACTGGACGGGTTGAAGGTGTATTGCCAGTCCTGCGCGCGGTTCCGGAAGGTGGTCTGGTTGGCGGTGTCGTGCAGCGCGCCAGCCAACGCAGAGATGGCGAAGTCCGCACTGTTGTATTCGAGCTCAGTGGACACCGCGCCATAGAAGTTGCAGCATGCGTACGCGCCGTCGCTGGCCAGATATCCGGGGCTGTTCAGGTAGTTCAGGCCAGGCCGGATGTTCGTCGGACCCATCGCCTGCTTCACCATGTCGGCCAACGCGGTGGCGGCGTCGAAGTTCGTCGCGCCGAAGGCGTAGTAGTCGGCGAGGATCTCGTCGGCCGGATCACCGACCATCACGTACGACTCTCCGTTGTTCTGCGCCCATTTCGGGAACATCCCGCTCTGCTGGTATTCGTCGATCATCGACTGCGCGATGTCACTGGTCTGGCCCGGCGCGACCAGCGCGGAGAGCTGTGCCTGGCTGCGGTAGATGTCCCAGCCGGAGAAATTGGCGTAGAAGGCCGAGTGTCCGCTGTCCACGGTGTGGGTTTTGTTGTCGAACCCGATGTACTGGCCGTTACTGTCCGAGTAGACGTTCGGGTGCAGCAACGAATGGTAGAGCGCGGTGTAGAAGATCTGCTGTTGCGCGGTCGTGCCGCCACCGACCTGGACGCGATTGAGCAAGGTGTTCCAGGAACTGTGGGTAGCCGTGTGGATCGCGTCGAAGTCCCAGTTCGGATTCTCCGCCGTACGATTGGCCGCCGCGTTCGCGGTCGACACGTACGAGAGGCCGACTTTGGCTTGTACGACGTGATTTCCGGTGGTGTTGAAGGTGACGTAGCCGTTGTTCGGACCAGCCGCGGCCGCCTTCGGGGTGACGCCGGTGCGCGGAAGGGCTCCATGCAGTTTGGATTTGCTCGGTGCCACTGCCGAAGTTTTGGCGATCGCGGTGCCGTTGGTGGTGAAGGGTTGATCGAAGATCATGTCGAAATATGCCGTGTACGTGTTGCCAGCGCCGCAGAAATGACCGGAGGTGACCGATCCCTGCACCTCGTTGGTGCCCACGACCGCCCAACTTGTCGCCGAGTCACCGGTCGCGCCGCCGGTCAGTTTGAAGATCAGGTTGGCCTGGGTGGTGGACGGGAAGGTGAAACGGGCCATGCCACTGCGGGTGGTCGCGGTCAGCTCGGTCTTGATCCCGTTGTTCAGGCCCACCGAATAATAGCCGGCGTTCGCGGATTCGTTGGCGTGCGTGAAAGCGTCGGTGGCGCCGGTGTTGATGCCGCCGGTGGTGGGCAGGATCGGAATGTCACCGTCCGCCGGGCAGCCCGGGCCGGACATGTGGGTCAGGCTGAATCCGGTGATGGACGAGTCGTTGTACTCGTAACCACCGCCGTCTGGCCGGCTCGGCGTGTCCGGACTCCATTGCACCATGCCAAAAGGTGCGTCCGCGCCGGGAAAGTCGTCCGCGCTGTTGGTGGTGCCGATGAACGGGCTCACCACCGAAGCCGGGTCGCTCACCAGCGTCGCCGCCTGCGCGGCCTGGCCGGGAGCGGCGAGCATCGCACCGACGACCGCGGCGCAGGCCGCCGCGATCGACAGTGATCGGAATCCAGATCTGCCTGATGGGATCATGAAACGTCGTCCCTCGCGTCCGGTGCCGGATGGGTTACACGTGCGCGAACATCCACGAGAAAACTCCGGACAAGTCTCCTGTGTCAAGGTCAACCGCGATTACTGGCCGCAATCGGAACGAAAGGTGTGCGGTATCCGTGCTCAGCGGCGGAATGAGCGAACCGCACTCGTACGCCGGTCGAGAATGGCTTGAAGATCCCCTGATCAGGCCGGGCGGCCGTAGACGCTGACCTCGGTGAGATGGAAACTGTTGTTCGCTGAGTCGCTCAACCCGATAATGCGGATATACCGCGCCTGAACCGGCGCGCTGTACGCGTCGCCGGCATCGGTGGCCGGATTCGCGTTCGTCTTGCTGGCGAAAGTGGAGAATGTGGTGCCGTCCGTACTGGATTGCACCTGGTAAGTGTAAAATCGGGTGCCGTCCACATAGTTCCGGACGTTGACCGACGAAACGTTGGTCAGCTGGCCGAGGTCGACCCGCCACCAGGTGCCACCGCTGGCCGGGATCACGCTCCCCCAGTACGGGTCGTTCCCGCGGCTGCCGTCATTGGCCGCGGTGGCCGGGTTTCCCGGCTCGGAAGACAGCGCGGTCACCGGCCTTCCCACGCTCACCAGCGGTTGGTGGCCCCGCACACTGACCTCGCTGAGGTGGAAACTGGTGTTGGCGGAATCGCTCAGTCCGACCACCCGGACATATCTGGCCTCCGCCTGCACAGCGAAGGTCTCGCCGCCGTCGGTGGCCGGACTGGCACCGCTCTTGCCGCCCAGCGCGAAGAAATGTGTGCCGTCGGCACTGCCCAACAGCTGATATGTGTAATACCTGCTGCCGTCGACGTAGTTTCGCACGTTCACTGTGGAAACGTCGGTGAGGATGCCAAGGTCGACCTGCCACCAGGCACCGCCGGTGGGTGGAATCACGCAGCCCCAGTACGGGTCGTTTCCCCGGTTGCCGTCGTTGGCCGCGGTCGGCGGATTGCCGCCCTCCGAGGACTCCGTCGCCACCGGTTTTCCGACGCTCACCACTGGATCGTCGGCCGCGGCTGGCGGCGCGTACGAGCCGATCGTGAGTCCGGAGAACTGGGCGACCCCGAGCCGGCCGGTGTCCGCGTTGGCGGCGCTCATAAACAGGCCGACGTCCTCACTGGGGCTCGTACCGGAGAGGGTCGCCGAACCGACTGTCGTCCAGTTTTTCCCGTCGCTGCCGCACGATCCGGTGAACTGGTCGCCGTCGCGGCCGAGCCGGACATAGACAGCCGGCGCGAAGCCGTCGACCTCGGTGTTGGCATCCAATTGACCGTCACCATTGGTGTCCCAGCTGAAGACACAGCCGTGCGCGGGAGTGACCGCTATGGTGGCGTACCCACCCGATCCAGCGCCGGGGATGTCCGTCTGGGTCATCAGGCCGGCTCGCGCCCATGGCGAGGTGTTGTCCTGCGAAGTCACCAAAGTCTGGGCCGCATGCCCGGTGGCGAGGGTGTCCGGCAGGAAGACCGAACCGTACTCGTTCGTGGCACCCCAGACGTCCGCACCGCCGCCGGCGATGGCGAAATCACTGCCAGACTGGGCAAACCCAGCCCCGTTGGAGGAGAAGGTCTTGTACGTCCCGGAAACACCGCCGGTGACCAGCGCCCTCGTAGTGCCTGATGCGGTGCCCGTGATACCGGCAACGACCCACGACGACTGCGCCGTGAGCGTCGGTACGCTGCCAGCCGCCGCGGTGGCTGGGACCGTCACGTTCCAGGTGGCCGAGAATGTCCCGTTGGCCGCGACCCCGGAGGTGGTGGTCGAAGTGGTCGCGGAGACGGTGTAGCCAGCCGGCGCGGCAAGGGAAAGGTGCACGGTCTGCGTTGCCTGACCACTCTGGTTGGCGAAAACCGCGGTGGCCGGGAAAGTTCCACCGGGCTGCGCCGAAACCGGGTTGGCCGTCACCGTCACTCCGCGGGTCGGATTGTCCGCGGCGACCTGAGTGGCGAGCGCGTACGAGTCTCCCTCCGGCTGGGTCAGATAACGCGGATTGCCACCGTCGTCGTTGGCGAAGGCCTGTGCCATCGCGGTCCAGTCATTCGACGGAACCGCCCCACCAGAGGTCAGCACATGGTCGAGGCCAGCGAAAAAGAGCCGCCAGCGGCTGGCGTAATAGTCGCCCACCAACCCGTTGTCCTCCCGGCGCGCATAGTCGTTCACTCCCGCCGCGCCCGTTGCCCAGATGCTGACCATCGATCGAATGTCGTACCGGAGATTGGCGGCCTCGGCCGGTGAGCCGGCCTCGGCGGTCGCGCCGGCCAGCCAGCTGCCGAACAAGTAGTTGCTGTCGCTGCCCAACAACTGGTCCAGCAGTCGCATGTTCGTCATCCACTGCCCGCTCAGCCGCTCGAAACCGGCGATGTCCTTGGCGTTGTACGCCGACTGGATTTGCGGCAGCAACGTACGACTGCCGTTCGCCATCACCTGTCTGGCCACATCGACCAGGTCGTCTTGATAGGCCGTGGAGTTTCGCAGCGCTGGGGCGACTTGTAGCAGCTGCGGCAGCGCCGCGGCGAAGGCGGCTGGGTCGTACCCGAGTGAATTCAACGGACCGAAGCCGGGCGCCTGCTCGAAATAGCTGGTCGCATCGCGGGGATCGACGGTGATGGAGTAGGCGGTGTTCTCTATCGCCTTCCAGGCCGCCTGCGCATGCGCGTCCACCGCGCCGTACCTCGCGGTGGCGTAGTTGGCGAACCAGGTGTCCACGTCGACCGGCCCGTCCTGCCAGGCCATCTCGGTGAAGAACTCGAAAGCCGCCGGATTGTTGTCGATCGCCTCGGGCATCGCCGCGATGCCGCTCATCACCGTCCCGGATCTTCCCAGCCAGGAGTAAAATCGCTGGTTCCACACCTTGACCATGGCGGCGGTGTTGGTGTGCCCACCGAAGTTCCAAATGGTGCCGAAGGCGTACGGCGTGCCCTTCCAGTCGGAGTCCCGGTTCGGTTCTGGCGCAGAGTCGTCGGAATCACTGTCCAACACCAGGAGCTTGGACTTGTCCACCGCGTTCAACAAGGCGGGGAGGGGGTTGGCGAGCCAGCCGAGGATCGCCCAGATCGCACCGGGATGAGCGGTTTCCAGGGCCTGTTGAATCGACTTCGAAGCACCGCCAATATCAATGCCATCCGGGTCGCCGCCCTCGTGCAGGATATCCATCTTGTACATCGTGCTGGCCCCGAAAAGGGCGGTCTGAGCGGCGTAGAAGGCGGCCGCCACCTGGGCGTAGACCGCGTTGTTCGGATCCAGCCAGTCCGGTCGCGCGAACCCAGCCCAGTCACCCTGCGGCAGCACTCGTGCGCCGGCGTTCTTGGCCGCGAAATTCGGTGGCACCGTGCCGTAATAGCCGGGCAGCACCGGAGTCATGCCCAGGGCCTGCAGCTGGTTGGCGATGTTCTTGGCGAGCCCGGCCCGCTGGTCGATCAGCTGCTGGGACATCGGGCCGCCGACGCAGCATTCGTTCTGCAGCAGCCACCACGGCTGATGTCCAGGCTCCGGGATCCAGCCGCGCAGGTCGTCGGCGGAATAGCCAAACTGCTGGAAAGTCTGCTGGTAGACCGCTTCCTGGCCTTCGTAAACGAGCACTTCGTTGATCCCGTGCAGGGCCAACACGTCGATCCGGTGCTGCCACTGCGGCCAGCTGAGATAGGGATTGGAATAGCCTTCGTTGGTGTCGTTCAACGCAAACCTGTTCGCCACCGACGCGCTGTGGTGGATCGGCTGCGCCGGCAACGGCAGCTGTGCCGGCAGAGTGAGCTGGCTGTCGTCCAACCCGATGTCCGCGTGCGCGACGTACTTCAGATACCACCCGACGCCGGTCAGCTGCACCGCCGGCGTGGTGCCGGAGATGACAACCTGCGTTCCGCTGGCGGAAATGTTGAAGAAGTCTTGGCCGTTGGTTTTGCTGACTGCCTGCAAACTCACCTGGTCGGCATCACTCTGGCCAATGAGTCGTACGAGCGCCTGTTCGGCCGGGGTGGAATCGAAAGGCGCTGCTTTTGCCGTGGTCACAGCCGCCGCGGCAGCGGCCGGCAGTACGGACGCGGCCAGCGCGGCCACCGCAACAGCCGCCCAGACACGGAGTTCGCCCCGCATGGTTCCCCTCTCCAGGGCCGCCGGAATCTTAATGAAGGTATCTTTCGAAAGTTGATTGCGGATCACTGTGGCCGGCCGGCACCAGACCGTCAAGACCGAATCCCGGTCGAGTTGATATTTGTCATCTTCGACGCCCACTGCCAGCGACTTACGCTGGCTGTCATTCATGACAAACCTCATGGGTGGGTGGTGAACGGCCGCACTACCAGCTGCCGGCGCCGACGACCAGCATTGGTCGCAGTGAAAGTTCCCGACGCTGGCAAGGAAAGGTCCATCATGAACGCCCGTACCCCCGCTGTTTCCGAGCAAGACCTGAACCACCCGAGCAGTCTGTCCGCGTTTCGCACCGTGAAGCTGCTGGTGGGCGGCTACCTCGGCCTGAGCGTGCTCACCATGGTGGCCGTCATCCTGCTCCGCGACGACACCTCGGTGGTGACCGACGCGGTCTGGGTCCGCGCCAGCATCGTCACCCTCAGCGCCCTGCTGACGCTGGCGTTCAGCTTCAGCGCGGCACGCGGCTCCCGGCGCGGCTTCCTCCGGCTCCGGCTCGTCTCGGCGATCATGCTGGTCGCCATCGCGGTCATCGTGGCGCTACCAGGCGCCTTCCCGGTGTGGCTGCGGGTCGAGCAGGCCGTCTGCGGGCTGCTGCTGGCCGGCGTGGTCGTACTGGTCAACGGCCGGCACCTGCGGTCGTTGTTCGCCACTCGGTGATTCACGTACCGTGACCGTGATGAACGAAAGCGAGCAGGCGTCAGCCGGATGGCCCTCTGCCGAAGGGCAGCGGTGGGCCGATGGCTGGCGCCGGCTGGCTTTGGCCGCTGGAATGCTTATCTATCCGTGTGTGACGGCGGTCGCGGTCTCGCAGCACTCGAAAGGGCCGGACGCTCTCGCCGGCTATGCGATCGTCGCCGGTTTCAGCTGTTGTTACGTCCTCGCCGTACTCTCCACGGTCGGGCTCGCCTGGCATCGGTTCTGGATCCTGGTCGGCGCGATGGCCGCGTTGTTCGTCGCCGCGCTTCCCTTCGCCCAAGCCGACAGCTTCTTTCTTTTCGCGGTCGTCGTGTCGATGGCTACCGCCCAGCTGAAGCGGCGCCACGCGGCGCCCATCGTGCTGGCCGGCGTGGTCGCGGCACTGCTCGTACCGTGGGCGGTGACCTCCTGGCACAGCGGTCCCGGCTGGTTTCAGGCGGTGACAGTCGTTTTCACCGTGCTGCTCGTCTCCGGGTTCAACGAGACCGCTCGCGCCAACCGGGCGCTGGTCGAGGCGCGCGCCGAGGTCGCCCGGCTGGCGTCCGACGCCGAGCGGAACCGGATCGCGCGGGACCTGCACGACCTGCTCGGCCACTCCCTCACCGCCATCACGGTCAAGAGCGGCCTCGCCCGCCGGCTCGCGGCGACCCAACCGGCCCGGTCGCTGGACGAGATCACCGAGGTCGAGCAGCTGTCCCGGCAGACGCTCGCGGACGTACGCGCCGCCGTGTCCGGCTACCGGGAGGTGACGCTCGCCGGTGAACTCGCTCGCGGCCGCGAGTTGCTCCGCGCGTCCGGCGTCACCGCTGACCTGCCCGGAGCCACCGATGTCGTCGACGGTGCCTATCAGGAGTTGTTCGGTTGGGTCGTACGCGAAGGCCTGACGAACGTCGTACGCCACGCGCGCGCTTCCCGCTGCACGGTCATCCTGTCCGAGGCCGCGGTGGAGGTCCGCGACGACGGCGTCGGCGGCGCGACCCCCGCGGGCAACGGTCTCGCCGGCCTCCGAGAGCGGGTAGCGGCAGCCGGCGGCAGCGTCGAAGCCGGGCCCGTGAGCCCACGCGGCTGGCGGCTGCGGGTGTCCCTGGGACCGGAGGCCGCGTGACCATCAAACTGCTCCTCGCGGACGACCAGGCGCTCGTACGACAGGCGCTGGTCGCCCTGCTGAGCTTGGAAGACGACTTCGAGGTGGTCGCTTCGGTGGGCCGCGGCGACGAAGTCGTCGACGCGGCCCTGCGGGCCCAGCCGGATGTGGCACTGCTCGACATCGAAATGCCCGGTGTCGACGGGCTGGCGGCGGCGGCCATCCTCGCCACCCAGGTGCCGGACTGCAAGGTCGTCATCCTCACCACCTTCGGCCGGGCCGGCTACCTGCGCCGCGCCATGGAAGCCGGCGCCGTCGGTTTCGTGGTGAAGGACGCGCCCGCCGAAGCCCTGGCCGACGCCATCCGCCGGGTCATGCAGGGCCAGCGCGTCGTCGACCCAGCTCTCGCGGTCGCCACCCTCGCGGCCGGCGAGTCCCCGCTCACCGCCCGCGAACGCGACGTACTCATCGCGGCCCGCTCCGGCGACACCGTCGCCCAGATCGCCGCGAAGCTCTACCTCGCCGAGGGCACCGTACGGAACTACCTGTCCGCGGCCACCGCCAAAACCTCCGCCCGCAACCGGATGGAAGCCCTGCGGGTGGCCGACGAGCGCGGCTGGCTGTAGGCCGGCTGGTACGGTCCGCTCGTACCCGCCGCTGGCCGCCGCCTAGGCGCTGCCTAGCCGCCGTCAGTCGCCGAAACGCCGGACGCTAGGCTGGACCAGGTATGTCACGCGCGGTTGGGGCCTCTAGCTCAATAGGCAGAGCAACGGACTTTTAATCCGTGGGTTCGGGGTTCGATCCCCCGGGGGCCCACCACAGGACTCTTACTAGAACCCTGGCCCAGGAGGGTCAGGGCTGGTGGGGTCGAAGATCGTTGAGCAGCGCCGCATCCGGTTTCGGGTGCGGCGTTCTCATCGGCGTCTGGGACACCAACGGCCACCCCGACCCGCCACCTGCCGGACGAATCACCGTCACGTATCCCGCCAGCGGCGGGAAAACAGTCTGGGCAGAACTACAGATAGAGCCTCCGGCGGGCCCCGACCGGTGGCTACCCAAACGCACCCTGCTGCGCCCGCCACCAGGCACCACACCGGCCCTGCTGCCGCCGTACAACTACAACACCCTCCAGCGGCTCCTCGACGGCCTCGTCGGATCTGCACCAAGCATGTCCGCAGCCAAAAGTCACGACGCGCCGTAACCACCCAACCGGGGGTGCACCCCAGAGCCGGCGCCCGGGACTGGACCAACGACTGCTCCAGTCCCGGGCGCTGCCCGCTTCATCCACACTCCCGACGCGACGCCCTCCGCTCGTGTCGCCATACGGGACAACCGCGAGTCGTCCGACCCGGTCGATGCATGAGTCGGCCGGATGGCGCGAGATGGCGGCACGAGGCCGTTAGCGAAGCGTCGTTCGACTCTTGGATTGAACGACTTCCAGTCCTAGAAATGCGGATTCACCAAGAGTAAAGCCCCACCTGTTGCTTCCATATGAAGCATCAGGTGTATGTATCAGCTATTTCCGGCGGCTTCACCATTTTCGAGATCGCACAATGGGAGCCACCTACAACCAGTTCACACTAGAGAATGCGCCAACCGTTCAGCGGCGTCCACATAGTCGAGTGCGCCTGCCGGGCTGATCTGATCGCCTCCCACGTGCGCTACGACGTTCCGAATGCGACGAAGCCCATCCGCGACTCGTACGAGCTGGGGCGCGATTCCGATCTTCAGCAACTCGTCCGTCATCGCCAACGCGCTTGGTTTCAGATCGATGTAGCTAAATTCGCGAATAGTGAGATACATCAGGTTCTCAATCCGATTCCACGCCCTAAGTACTGCTTCTTTCGGGTTTGCGCCTGCAATATCGCGAAGGGTAATGAATTCGTCGGCGACCGGGCCGTCTAGCAGACTGTTTGCAACAGACGGTCGTTGCGTTGATGGCGTCAGGCCTTCGTGGATCTCACGCGCCAATTCACGCGCTAGGTGGTCGAGCGCACGAACGTGGGTGGATACCGCTTGAGTCGCAGGTTCTCGACGCACTGGTTGAGGTGCGGGGACCGGTTCTGGCTGCCATGGTGCGGCTGGCGCGTCGAGCTCAAGCATCTGATACAGCGTGCTGCGTAGTTCCTTGCCGGACTTTATGGCCGCTTCTGGCGTACGGATATTCGTTGTGGCAACCGATGAGCGTGTCGCCGAACGTTTGATGGCTGTCTCCACCTGTCGATGCAGGTCACCTGCTGGATCGAGTTGTTCGCTGGCCGCATGTCGGCCGGCGTTCACCTCGGCCGGGGCGATGTCGGTCGGTGCTTGGCTGGGGACTCGCAAGACTGGATGGCCGAGCGCGGCGGCGTAGGACGTGGCTGAGCCGTGGTCACCGATGACGACATCAGCGGCGACCAGCGTGGCTTGCTGGCCGCCGAGGGGTGGAATAAGGAGCAGCCCACGGTCAAGAGCGCCTCCCAGCCATCTCTCAACCTGGAACGGCCCGTGCCATTCCCACGTATTGGGGTGCGGCACCAAACAAACCTGGTATTCGTCGAATGGCAGCACGGCAAGGAGTCGCTGCACGAGGTCAAAGTGTTCAGCAAACAATGACGATGTTCCCCAGGTGGACGCCACCACCACCAGCTTCTGCATACTGCTAACACCGAGGGTGCGCCGATATGAGGCTCGTTGCGGTAGGCTCGCCACGAGCTGATCGAAGGACGGGTCGCCGTAGATCACTGCCTGGTCAGCGAGGCCTGGCGCCGCCTCTCGTAGACGATCACGGGCAGATTCGTCTGCAAGGACTATGCGGTAGCTGTCATCTAATTGCCGTGCTGCGATCTGCAACTCGAATCCGACGCTCGGAATGAGGAGCACTGGCCCGGCGGGACGATCTGTCCCTGTGGGACCTTCTGGCCACGGGAGGACACTTGTCGTGAGGATTAGGTCAAAGGAATGATACGAGACCTCAGACCACGAAGCGATTATGATGCCTAGCTGACCGAGCGCCTCGCGCAGACTTTGCGAAAACACTGAACTCTTGCTGACGGCGAACACCAGCCGTATTCGATGGTCTGCCTCCATGCACGATAGGAAGCTGCGCAAACGGTCGAAGGATGCAACATTTCCAACCACGACGAGAACGCTTCGTGCTGTCTGCATGGTGCGCCATCTGCGCTCGCTACGCGACACGAACGATGACTCCGTGGCCTTGCGGTCGCTCGTCAACTCGGCCTCGACGACTGTTCGCTTCGCGAGCCACGCCGCAACGTCACCGCCCCACGACCGCACTAAGGCGGCAACCACCTCACGCCCGGGCAGCCGGTCACCCTTGAGTGCTGCGTACAGCGTTGAGCGGGGGATCCCTTCATCGGAGCTGATCTGGGCCACCGTCGGTGCGCCGTCGCCAGCACGGTCATGCAGCCCACGCAGATCCCGCGCGAACGCCGCAAGAGGTCCTGCCTCCGCCTGAAGTGGCCGAGCGCGACGAGTCACGACCACCGCCCTAGTCTCTCGCTTAGTCCTGTATAGTCTCGCACACGATCTCGTCGTGAGGATCGCGCAACAGCGCCGGCAACCGACCTCATGGGTTCAAGGAGCCATACATGTGACCAGCCCGTCCATGTCGAGATCGCTCCTCGTCATCATCGCCGTCCTCATCGGCCTCATCGTTGCCCTGATCGCCGGGATCCTCTCATCCAAGGACGGCGCGAGCCCGGCCGCGGCCAGCATCCGGGGCGCTGTCGCCTTCGCCGGAACGGTCACCCTGATGCTGCTCATCCTGAACGCCCTCGGCGCCCTCTGAAGTCGTACAGCGCGTCGGCGGCTCCCGCGACGCCGGCTTTACACATCTGTCATCGGCGATCTGTGCACAGCAGTTAAGGCGAAAAGTCGATGGCCGCATCAGGACATGAACTGGTTCACTGGTGCGCCGACTGAGCGAGAGAGGTGATGACGGCGTGTCGGACAACGTTGGTCCGCCTGAGTCGTATCAGCACGACCCCGCACAGGTCCCGGCGCTGGCGAAGGTGGTTGACCGGGCGTGTGAGGGCGTCCTGTATCCGCATGAGGTTAGCGCCGCGATCAAACGTCTGGCAGCGGAGCTAGATCCGCCGCCTGACTCTGCCGGCGTAGCCGAACTGGAATGCGCGTTCTACTACCTGCTGAACCCCACCCCAGTGGGTTCAGCTCAACCCGGTGCCTCTTTGGCGCCGTTGGACGGGCAGTCGATATTTCCTCGTCCGCTGCGCGACGCCAACGACGACGTGAAGGCACTGTGGACTGCAGTTGCTGATGCGGTAGCCCAACCGATGATGGCGCTAGCTGAAATTCCCCACTTTTGCTAGATCATTTTCCCCAGTTGGGTGTCG
>NZ_BAAANY010000031.1:0-197096 GCF_039530045.1 Fodinicola feengrottensis
CGGCGCCCTTTTCCCTGGTAGCGGGGGTAGGATTTGAACCTACGACCTCTGGGTTATGAGCCCAGCGAGCTACCGAGCTGCTCCACCCCGCGTCGCTGAAGAGAACATTACACGGCCCCGCAACGCGATGGCAAAGGGGGTCGCCCTTCCACGCCGGATAAGTGGCCACCATCACGTCATAGGCACGTCACGCTGCGGAAACGTCATGTTCGCCGAGTGGCCGCACAGTCGTACGGGCCTGGTGAAAGCTCACCAGGCCCGTACCAGAAGTGACCGAGGTTACAAAATCAGCTGGGCGCCTTCGGCGACCCGGACGGTCCAGGCGACGCTGAGGCCGATGGGCTGGCGCTCGCGCTGGGTTGGGCCGCCTGCGCGGCCTGGAACTTCTCGATGGCCGCCTCCAACTGTTGTTGCGCGCGGCCGATCCGGACGAAGTCGTCCGCCTTCTGGGCGGCATGCAGCTCGGTGATGGCGGCCTGGATGGCCTTGACCGCGTCGTTGAGCTGGGAGCTCACGCCGGTCGGTGGGCTGCCGGAGGTGGGCGGGGTGCTCGTGGTGGGCGGGGACTGTCCAGTCAATGCTTGGATAACGTCGGACACGGACGACCCGGAGACGACCTTTCCGTTGTACGAGGCGAAGATCAGCTGCAGGGTGGGGAAAGGCGCGGCCCCGGACTGGGGTTGCAGGTAGACCGGTTCGATGTAGAGAAGTCCCCCGTTGACGCCACCAATCGGCAACATCAGCAGATTTCCGTATTTCACATCGGATCCGGAGGTCGCACCGGACCCCTTCAGCTGGGTAAGTCTGGTGGCGATCGCCTGGTCGTTGACCAAGTTCGTCTGAGCCTGGTTGGGGCCGGCGGTCGACGACGTGGGCGGCAGCGGGTAAAGGTTCAGCACCGTGCCTCCATCCCCGTCGTACGAGGCGGAGAACATCGCCGCGAGGCCGTCGCCTTTGGCAAAAGTGAGGGCGCTGGTGGTCTGGAATGTCAGGTTGTTCTGCTTGGGAAACTGGGCAAGCAGGAAGTACGGCGGCTGGGCGCCGGTAGGCCGGGTCGGATCCGGTGGCACCTTCCAGAAATTCTGGCCGCCGAAGAACTCCTGCGGGCTGGTCACGTGATAGCGGGTCAGAACTTCGCGCTGGACCTTGAAAAGATCCTCCGGATAGCGGAAGTGCGCGGCGAGGTCCGGCGAGATATCGCTGGCCGGCTTGAGAATCCCACCGAACGCCTTGTCCCAGGTGTCCAGCAGAGGGTCGTCCTGGCCCCATTTGTAGAGTGTCACGGCGCCCGTGTACGCGTCGACCGTGGCCTTGACGGAGTTCCGGATGTAGTTGATCTGATCCTTCTGCTGCGCCACGGTTCCGTTGCCCGTCAGCGAGTCCTGCGTCGCGTCACCCAGAGTTTCGCTCTGCGCATAGGGAAAGCTCGACGACGTGGTGTAGCCGTCCACGATCCAGACGACCCGCCCGTCCACGACCGCCGGGTACGGGTCGCCGTCGACTCGCAGGAAGGGCGCCACCTTCAGGACCCGATCGCGTGGATCCCGTACGTAAAGCAGCTTGGATTCGGAGTTCACCGCACCGGGCAGGATGAAGTTCACCGCGTGCATGTTGATCGCGTACGCCAGCTGGCGCAGATACGAGTTGATCGGCACGCCACCGACGCCATTGGCCGCCTTGTACGTCGTGTAAACCGGCGCACCGGTGGACGTGACGTGGTCGTACTCCTGCGGCTGGCTGCCTTCCGGCGCGCCGACGATCGAGTAGTTGTCCTCGAATTCCTCGCCGTAGTAGATCTGTGGGTCTCCCACCGGGATTTGCTGCTCGTTGCACATCGCGGTCTGGTCTGAGGACAGGAAACCAGAGACATAGCAGGGCTGTCCGTTGTTGGTTACCTTGCTGGTCGGCGCGGCGACGAATCCGTACCCGTGCGTGTAAACCTTGTGCTCGTTGCTCCAGTTGGTCTGAGTGCCGGTGAGCCCGTCGTAGTTGAACTCGCGGACGCCGACCACGTATTCCTCGGGTTTGCCGGCAGTCTGCGAATACTGGTCCACGTCAAGTTTGTCGTTGAACTTGTAGAAACCGTTGCCGCGCTGGTTCTGCAGGAAGGTCGCGGACACCACGCTCGGGTCCAGCAGCCGGATGTTCGGCACGTTCTGGGTGTCCGTATGCAACAAGGAGGTGGGTGCCGACTGGCTGGGGTTGTAGCTGGTCTGCTTCACCCCGGCGATGCCGTACGAATACCGGGTCGCCTCGATGTTTCGCTGGATATAGTTCGATTCCAGCTGCGCCGCGTTCGGCTTGACGTAGACCTGGTCGGCGACGAAGGGCACGATGCCGCCGGCCAGCACCGCCGACACGCCCAGCAGCGCGATCGCGACCACCGGCAGCATGGCGTTGCGCACCCAGATCGCGATCACGAACATCACCGCCACGAACACCGCGATCAGCAGCAGGATGTTCTTGGCTGGCAACAGATAGTGGATGTCAGCGTACGAGGCGCCGTCCACGCCGGTGATGTCGCTGGACGAGAAAACCAGGCCGTAGCGGTCGAGGTAGTACGCGTATGCCTTCAGCAGCAGAAAAGCGGCCAGCAGTGACCAGATGTGCAGCCGCGCGCGGTCGCTCATCCGCTCCCCCGCGCCCTGCAGCCGCACGCCGCCGTACAGCCAGTGCAGGAAAACCGCGCCGACCAGGCTCAGCACCACGGCCGTGAAGGCGACTCCGAGGACGTACCGGAAGAACGGATATTCGAACATATAGAACGAATAGTCCTTGCCGAACTCCGCGTCGGCCTTGCCGAACGGCGTGGAGTTGGCATATTGCAACCACACCTGCCATTGGCCCTGCGCGGTCAGCCCGGCGACCACTCCACACAGCCCGGCGACCAGCGAGATCAGCAGCCGCAGCCGCGGGGTCAGCCAGAGTCGATATCGCTCCAGGTTCTGTTGCTCCAGCGACATCGGCCGGTATGCCGGCTGCAGGCGGTATGCGAGCCACAGGTTCAGCCCCACGAACGCGGCCATCACGGCCCCGACGATCAGGAACATGAAGACCCTGGTCTGGAGCATCACGGTGTAAACGTCGCTGTAGCCGACCGAGTCGAACCACCACACGTCGGTCAGGACGGTGACCAGGCTGGAGCCCAGCAGTGAGATCGCCAGCAGCACCACCACGACCACCAGCAGCACCCGGCTGCGACGGCTCACGGTGGGCAAAGGTGCGCGCATCGCCACGCTTAACTCCCGGTGTTTTCTCGCTTACCTACCACTACCCGGTCCACTATTGCCCACTCGGAACACGTCCGGGCCGGCGGGCCGACCAGCGGCGCCACCTGCGACCGTATCCCGCTGCGCGGCAAAGCGCCGGCAGGTCGTTTGCGAAGATGAACAGATGCTTTCTGAAGCCAACGCCGAACAGCCCGCCGACGGTTCCGCCGCAGCAGCGGCGGACGGCCAGCTCACCGCGGTGGTGGCCGAGCTCGAGCAGCACGCCGACAGCCTCGGCTGGGACCGCCCGCCGACGCTGTTCGCGCTGGTCCCGACGGCCGAACTGGTGGCCGCCGAGCCGGCCCTCGCGGCTGCGCTGGGCCTCGCGGACGGCCCGGTGGATGCGGGCGGCTTGACGCCGGTCGAGCAGGAGCCACTCGGGGACGGGCCGCTGGATGAGGCGCTCGCCGGCATCCAGTGGCCGCCGGAGGTGGCCGGTTGCGCGTTGATCAACGAGGTCCTCGTGCTACCGCCGTCGGCCGGCGAGGCGCCGGCGGGCACCGACCCGATCCGCTGGGCCAGCGAGCATCCAGCGCGCCGCGAAGTACGGCTGGTGGTCGGCGTCGTACGGGACGGCGGGCGCGCGTCCCTGCTGCGGATCCGGCCGACCGCGCTCGCGTCCGACGAACCGGTCGTACCAGGCGCCGACCTGGCCCCCAACCTCGCCGCCGCGCTGCTGTCCACTTTGGACTGACCGCTTTTGTCCGCAACGCCCCGCCGCTTGCGCAACGCGCGAGTAACGGGGCGTTGCGGACGAAAGATACGTCAGCAGGCCGGGATCGCGCCGGACTTCTGGCGGAGGTTGGTCAGCGCGGTCACCGCGCCGCCGAGCGTGCTGACCTTCACCAGCCGCAGACCGGCCGGGGTCGCGGATGACGCCTCGGCGCAGTTGCCGTCAGGCACCAGGAAAACCGTCGCGCCGGCCTGCCGGGCGGCGATCATCTTCTGCTGGATGCCACCGATGATCCCGACGTTGCCGTCGTCGTCGATCGTGCCGGTGCCGGCGATGAAGGCGCCGCCGGTCAGATTGGCGTCGCTGGCGGTGTCGACGATGCCGAGCGCGAACATCAGGCCGGCGGACGGGCCGCCGATGTCGGAGAGCTGGATCTTGACGGTGAAGGGATGCGGTTGCGTCTGATTCAGCCGTACGCCCAGGATCGCCCGCTTCTGGTCGTCCATGCCCAGTTGTACGGTCGCGCTGCCAGCCGATCCGCCCCGCAGATAACCGACTTTCACCGTGTCCTTGGGCTGGTGGGTGGCCAGTTGGGCCTGCAGGCTCCCATTGCTGGTCACCGGCTTGCCGTCCACGGTGGACAGCTCGTCGCCGGCCTTGAGTTTGCCGTTGGACGGCGAACCGTCCGACAGCGACACGACCTTGACGTGTACGGGGAAACCGATCTGGCGCAGCGCCGCGGTCTCCGCGGAGGTCTGCGACTGGGTGAAGTCGTCGGCGTTCTTCGCCTCGATCTGCTTGCGCGACTGGTCCGGCGGGTAGACGAACTCGCGTGGCAGCACCGCCGAGTCGCCGTCGATCCAGTAGCGGATCGCGGTGCCGAGGTCGATCTGGTCAATCGCACTGACCGTGGTCAGGTTGAGGTGACCGCTGACCTGCCGCGCCGTCCGGCCGTCCAGCGTGATGATCTTCTTGCCGCCCACACTGCCGAGCGTGTTGACGGTCGGCCCGGGCAGCTCGGCCACGTACGGCACCGGCAGCCACGCGAGGGCGATGCCCATCACGATCAACAGGACCGCTCCGGTCAACACAGTCCACCCTCGCCGCATCACCCGCCCAGTCTGCCTTAGCCGGAGTCCGGGTCGCTGACCAGCCTCTGGGCGTGCTCGTAGTAGAGCCGGGTGTTGAAACGCATGAATTCAGTCAGGTGGGTGAGCGTGGTGTCGTCCAGGCCCCGGAGGTAGACGTTGCCGTCCTCCACCAGCGGCCCGTAGATCCCCATCGCCAGGTCGGCGCCCTTCTCGGTCGGTTGGACGAGCACCCGCCGCCGGTCGCCGCTGTCGCGTACGCGCGTCACATAGCCAGCGCGTTCCAGCCGGTCGATGGCGGTGGTCACCCCGCCGGTCGTGAGGCCGGCCGCGGTCGCCAGCTCGCCGGGCGTCAAGGTGCCGCCGCCGAGCGCCAACTCCAGGCAATGCATGTCCGTACGGTTCAAACCGAGCCGATCCGCCACTCGCTGGTCGAGCACGTCCAGCGCACGTTGGAACTCCTGCATCACCGGCCCCAACTGCCGTACCAGCCGCTCGTGTGTGGACTCCATATCCAACCTCCGTCACAAGTCTCTTGACATTCTAGAGATCTCTCGCCTAGATTCTCCGTCAGGTTAGGTTACTAGAAATTCTAGAGAATCTTTGCGGGAATCTCTCATTGATCTAAGGAGTTTGCGATGCGAGTCATCATCATCGGAGCCGGAACCGGCGGCATGTGCCTCGCGCACGGGCTGCGGCGCGCAGGCGTCGAGGTGTCCGTGTACGAGCGGGACCGCACTCCTACGGGCGGGCTCTTCGGCTATCGGGTCGGCATCGACCCGACCGGCAACCGGGCGCTGCGGGACTGCCTGCCGCCGGAACTCTTCGACACGTTCCTGGCCACCTGCGCCCGGGCGCCGAAGCATTTCAACGCGTACACGCAGGACTTGAAGCGGCTGGTCTCAGTTGACCTGCGAGACGACAGCGACCCGATCAACAGTGAGCGGTCGGTGTCCCGGACGATCCTCCGGCAGGTGTTGCTGACCGGCATGGACGACGTGGTCCATTTCGACAAAACCTTCGTACGGTACGAGCAGCACACGAACAGCGTGACGGCATATTTCAGTGACGGCAGCAGCGCCACCGCAGATGTGCTGGTCGCCGCCGACGGCACGCGTTCGGCCGTACGCCAGCAATATCTGCCACACGCGCGCGTCGAGGACGCCGGTGTCATCTCGCTGACAACAAAACTTCCCATCACCGCCGAGACGCGCGCACTGTTGCCTAAGGAGGCTTTTGAGGGCCTGTCGCTGATCTTCGGCACTCGGGGCACGCTCGGCATCGTGCACGTGATGGAGTTCAACTGGAACAAGCCCGGTGGTTCTGAACCACTCAACCGCTGGCATGGACTACTTCGCGACAACACCGACGACTACATCAACATCGCCATGTGGACGTCCGCGGACCGCTTTGCGGCGAATGTCGGCAAACTCCGCGGCGCCGAGGTCATCGAGCTCGCGCTGGAAATGACCCCACACTGGCACCCGCACCTGCGCCGGCTGTTCGAGCTGGGCGACCCGGCCAGTTCCTTCCCGGTGGTGACGGCCACGTCGGTGCCTGTCGACCCGTGGCCGACCACCAACGTGACCCTGCTCGGCGACGCGATCCACACCATGACACCGGGCCACGGAGTCGGCGCCAACACCGCCCTACGCGATGCCGCACTCCTTTGCCGCTGCCTTGTGGGCAGCGACGGAAGCCTGCTGGATGCCATCGGCGCGTACGAGGCGGAGATGATCCCCTACGGGTTCGCGCGGGTGCGTGACTCGCTCAACAACAACGGCACCAGCGGCAACGATCCGCTCTACAGACCATTCGCCGGCCGACTTGCGATGGCCGGCGCACGTACGTATTTCCGCGCTGTCGACAAGATCCCCTCAGTACGCCGGAAGTTCGTCGATGACCTCACCACTTACCGCGAATCCTGAGGGTGCGGCGCGAAACTGTCGTACCCACCCCGAAAAATCACCCCCACCCAGAACGGGTGGGGGGCGGGTTAGAGGAAAACTGTCCACTGAAAATAAGAACAAAAGCCTCACACCCACCCCCCACCCGCTCAAAGGGAGGGGGCAAGAAAACAGCACGCGTACGACAGTTTTGAGCCCCACCCGGCGTGTCGGCTCTACTTGCCCGAGGCGCGCCGTTTGCGGGCCCGCCGCACCAGGGCGGCCGTGCCAATCAAAGCCACCGTCGCCCCAGCGGCAGCGGTGGCGGCTGTCGCGCCCTTGGGATCGACGGGCAGCCGGTAGCCGCGAGCGGGGCGGCCGTCCGCGTAGTCAGTCAGCGCTTCGACGTTCGAAAAGGTCGGTTTCCACCCCGCGTCGCGCAACCGCTCGCTGCCCACCACCCAGGGATAGACCAGGTAAGCCAACTCCGAAGGTGAGCTGGTCACCCCGATCGAGTGCAGCCGGGCGGCCGTACCGAAGGCGATGGCGGCTGGTAGTTCCAGCGGGCGGCGGCGCAGGACGCGTTGCACTTCGGACTGGTCGATCCAGCCGTCCGAGCCGACCGTGGCTGGGCCGGACATCCGGGTGGTGACGGCGGTCGCGACGGCGGCGGCGAGGTCGTCGACGTGGCAGAACTGCCAGTGCGGCTGGGTTCCCCTGACGACCAGCAGCCGCGGCCCGTCGAGCAGGCCGTTGGCGGGGTTGGGCAGCCCCGGGGCGAGCAGCCAGGCCGGCCGGAGCACACACACGTCGGTCTGCGGATATGCCTGGTCCACCGCGTACGCGAGGCGTTCCAGCTCCAGCAGCTCGGCGACCGTGCCGTCGGCGGTGGCCAGGATCTGCTGGTCCTCGGGCAGCGGCACCGGGTTGTCGGCGGCGGCGCCGTAAACCTGGGCGCTGGAGACCAGGACGACTTGGCGTACGCCGGCGGCGGCCGCGGCCATCAGCGCAACGGAGACACCGACCTCGTTGGCCCGCCGCTGGGCACGGTCGGGTTGCTGGTCGGTTTCGCTTGGCGCATAAACCAGCGCTTGTACGCCCCGAAGCGCACCCGCCAGCGAGGCATCGGTCACGTCCACCCGGCGCAGGGTCACTCCGGGCACCGGTGGGCGCACAGTTCCGAGGGCGATGACCTGCCTGATCGGCTCGGTCGCCAGCAGCGCACGGCAGATCGCCGCGCCGCTCACCCCGGTCGAACCGATCACCGCCACCACCCGCGGCGACTCGCCGCGCGCGGTCACCGCGGCCCTCCCTGAGAACTGGCAGGTCGTGCCCGAGACAACCGCGCGCTGGGGACTACCTTTGAATCCATGACCGCCGCCGCTGTGAGCACGCCGTGACCACTCCTCCCACCCCACCGGGTTTCCCCGGCATGCCAGATCCGAACGACCCCGGCCAGATGCAGGCGTTCCTGGCCCAGCTTCAGCAGATGTTCGCCACCGCCGGCACCTCCGACGGCCCGGTCAACTGGACGCTGGCCCAGCAGATCGCCGAGCAGGTCGCCCGGCCGACGGACCGTTCCCTGACTGCCGCTGAGCGTACCTCGGCAGCGGACGCGATAAGGCTCGCCGACGTCTGGATCGACCCGGTCACGACGCTGCCTTCGGGCGCGCGTACGACCGCGGCCTGGACGACGCTGGAGTGGATCGGCGAGACCCTGCCGGTGTGGAAACAGCTCTGCGACCCGGTCGCGTCGCGGGTGGTGGCGGCCACCTCCGGCTCGCTCCCGGAAGGCATGGCCGAGCAGCTCGGGCCGATGCGCGGGCTGCTGGACGGCATTGGCGGAATGGCGTTCGGGCAGCAGGTGGGGACCGGCCTCGGCCAGCTGTCCGCGGAGGTGCTCACCTCCTCGGACATCGGCGTGCCGCTCGGCCCGCCCGGCGTGGCGGCGCTGCTGCCGGCGAACATCGACACCTTCGCCGAGGGTCTGGAGCGCTCCGGCGACGAGGTGCGGCTCTACGTGGCACTGCGCGAGGCGGCGCACCAGCGGCTCTTCGAGCACGTGCCGTGGCTGCGGGCACACCTGCTCAACTCCGTCGACGCGTACGCGCGCGGCATCAGCGTCGACCGGGAGGCGATCGAGGACGCGATGTCGTCGATCGACCCGGAGCAACTGGACCCGACCAACTTGGAGTCCCTGCAGAACTCGCTGGCCGGCGGCATGTTCACGCCCAACGACACACCTGAACAGAAAGCCGCGCTGGCCCGCTTGGAAACCGCGTTGGCGCTGGTCGAGGGCTGGGTGACGATGATCGTCGAGGCGGCCGCCGGGGACCGGTTGCCGGGGCTGTCCGCGCTCGGTGAGGCGTTCCGACGGCGACGCGCGTCCGGTGGGCCGGCGGAGCAGACCTTCGCCACCCTGGTTGGCCTGGAGATGCGGCCGCGCAAGTTGCGCGAGGCGGCGGTGCTCTGGAAGACGCTAACCGAGGTGCGCGGCGTCGAAGGCCGGGACGCGATCTGGGGCCACCCGGACCTGCTGCCCTCCTCCGACGATCTCGACGACCCCGAAGCGTTCGTACGCGGCCAGGACGACGACGGCCTGGACGGCCTCGCCGACGACCTGAAAAACCTTTAGACGTATCAGCCTGGCGCCTGTTGAGGTTTTCTTTAGGATCACATTCCACGCTTGGGCACTCTTGAGGAGTCGCCTTGATGTGGATCCATTTTCGGCCGGGTAAGGCCGGCGGTCGCCCGCCGGCCTTACGTCGATCAGGTCGTGGTGCCCAGCGTGATGTGCGGGTAGTAGATGCCCAGCATGTAGCTGTAGTTGTGGCCCTGCAGCGCGCAGGTCTGCGAGGCCCACTGGTGCATGATGTTGGTTCCCTGGCCGGTCGTACAAGCCTGGCCGCGGGTGCCGGCGCGGTACTGGCTCGCGAAGACCACGCCGCCTTCGCGGGCGAGCACCTTCCAGGTCGCTTTCACGGCCGCAGTCGTGTTCGCGTTGGCGCTGCCAGCCTTGTAGACCTGGTAGCTGGTGGTGTCGTCGACGTCGTAGCACTTGCCGCCGTAGCTGTGCCCAGACGAGTGGTTCGCCCAATACCAGGCGAAAGTTTTCACGGCCACCGCGCCGGCATAGAGCGACTGCGCCTTCCAGCTGGCGATCCATTCGTTCGGCAACACGTTGTCGACGTACGTCTGGAATGGCACCGCCACGACTTTGCGTTGGGACCTAAGCAAAACGTGAATGGTGGTCGGCGGTCTGGTCTCGGAATGGAAGCCACCACAACCGGTGGCGGCCACCGCGGCTTCACCGGCACCACTGCTGGCACCGGGTCCGGTGTCCGCGGTTGCCGCACTCGTACCAGCGACCAGGAACGCCAATGTCATCGCCGCGACAGCGAAGAGTTTTCTTTTCATCGATTCACCTTCGTGGAAAGGGGAACCGCCGGCACCCGGCCGGCGGTTCACCGCGAATCAGACCCCGGGCGGGCTGACGTAGCCGGAAATCAGCCAGTTGCTGCCACCCGAGCGGGCGGTTATCGGATTGATGTGGCTCTTCACGACGTGCGTGCTGCCAGGACCTCCGGAGCCGTAGTCGCCATTCATGGTGTCGATGTATCCATTGCTGTAAACCGCGGTCACGATGCCCACGTGGCCACCCGTACCAGCGCCGGGCTGACCGAAGACGACGATGTCACCGACCAGCGGATTGCCGCGCTGGCCAGCCGGCCGCGCCTTGAAAACGTGATGCGCCTTGCCCCAGGTGCCGACGTCGGTGGCCACCCAGGTGGTCGGCGCTGGCGTGACTCCGGCGTGCCGCCAGACCCAGCTGGCGAATACCGCGCACCACCAGTTCTGGCAGGCGGACGTGCCGCCCGCGGTGGTGAACGACGTGCAGCTCTTGCCGACCTGCGCGTTCGCCATGCTCCGAATGCCAGCGCGGGTGGCTTTTGCCGGGGCGGCAACGGAACTGGAGTCCGCGTACGCCGAGCTGCTGGTCGCAGTGACGGCCATCGCCACCGCGGCCAGCGTGCCGAGCAACACGCCGACGAATCGGGTTGTTCGCTGTCTTGCCATCTGTGCCTCGCAATCTCGGCGGAGTCGGCCGGATTCGCTCGCCGGCCGGCGCCAAGGCAACCATCGAGTTCGGAACTCCAGCAGGGCGCAATAGCCAGCTGGCAGGTTTGTGCCATTGACTTCAGGAGAATTGATGGTCACTGACAATGTCTGGGCTACCGACCTGATCGCCGAGCTCGCGCCCACGATCACACCGTCCTACCTGCGACTTCTCGAGGATCGGGAGCTGTCCGTAAGAGCGGCGGCCGAAGAGCTCGGCGGCGCCGAAGTGCTGGAAGACCTGACCGCACTTGGCCTCGCCTTCGTCGATCCACGCGAACCCGACCAGGTGGTCGCGGCCCATCCATTGGACGCCCTACAGAGTGTTTTACTTGCCACCGAAAGGAAACTGTCCCGCCAGCAAAGCCGGGTGCGGGCGTCTTTCCAACAGCTGAGCGACATACAAAACCAACGCGCCCGCGATGGCGGCGACGCCACCGATCAGCTGGTACGGATCATCACCGATCCGCGGGAAATCGCCGGCCTCGCCACCGGCCTGATGAGCCTCGCACAGCAGGACTTCATGGTTCTGGACACGTACACATTCCCATGCGTGCCGACCGAGTCGGTGGCCGCGCCACCGATTTTTCCTTCCCAGCACCAGGTTCGCTGCCGAGCGGTCTACGAAGCCGAGTATTTCGACCATCCGGTCGGGCAGGCCATCCTCGCCACCGGGGTGATCGCTGGCGAAGAGGCGCGAGTGGTCCCCCGGTTGCCGCTCAAGCTGAAGATTGTGGACGACACGGCCGCGCTGGTGCCGCTCACCGACACCGGAGTGAGCACCGCGATGCTGGTGCGCTCCCCCACCCTGATCCGCGTGCTGCGGAACTATTTCGAGCTGCTCTGGGAAAGAGCCACGCCGATCCAGGTGACAGCCGGCCGGACATCGGCAAGGCAGGTGTCAGAGACCGCCGGGCCGGTGATTTCCCAACGGCAGGTGCGAATCCTGCGGTTGATGGTGCTGGGCCTCAAAGACGAGGCGATCGCCCGTCGCACCGACGCGAGCCTTCGAACCGTACGACGGGAGATCTCCGCCATCATGGACATCTTGATGGTGTCGACCAGGTTCGCCGCCGGCGCGGCCGCGCGGCGGCTGGGGCTGATCGAGTGAACCGTGGCCGCTTGCGGAAAGGATCCGTCCGCGACTTGATGGCAAATGTCACTTCCATGGAGTAGACCACTCTCTTACACTGCCTCCCGACTCGTCCGGTCGTGTTTCGGCGCGCGGGAGGCAATTTCATGTCAACGTCCGTACGAGCGATGGTCGCCGCGCTGCTCGCCGCGACCGCGCTGCTGGCCACGCCGGTGCACGGCAGCGCCGCCACCAAGATGCCCACTGTCGTACCAGCCCTGCGGCAGTGGACGGCTGGGACGGGCAACGACTACCAGTGGGCGACATCGAGCCGACTGGTGGTCGATTCGACGGCCTTGGCCGGCACCGCCGCGACTTTCGACACGGACCTGGCCACCCTGACCGGCCGCGCGGTACAGCAGGTGTCCGGGCCGGCCTCGTCCGCGCAGCCCGGTGACATCGTGTTGAGCCTCAGCGCCACCGCAACGCCGACGCAGTCCGAGAGCTATGCGCTGACGACCGGCGCGACGCTGACGGTTGCCGCTCGTACGGACACCGGAGTTTTCAACGGCACGCGTACGATCCTGCAGCTGCTGCGCCAACAGACACAGCTGCCGGCCGGCACCGCCACCGACTGGCCGGCCAGCCCGGAACGCGGTTTCAGCGTCGACGTGGCCCGAAAGATCTACACGGTGCCGTGGCTGCAGCGAGAAATTCAGGACATGGCCTACCTGAAGCTGAACCTGCTGCACCTGCACCTGTCCGACAACGAGGCATTCCGGGTGGAAAGCTCGACCGTGCCGGGGATCGTTTCGTCTGAGCACTACACGAAACAGCAGATCTCCGACCTGGTCACGCTGGCTGGCCGCTATCACATCACGGTGGTGCCGGAGTTTGACATGCCGAGCCATCTGGCCGCGTTGCTCAACGATCCGGACTACCAGAACCTGGCGATCGTGCCGGCCGCCAACGGCGCCATCGACATCGCCAACCCGGCCGCGCGCGACCTGCTGGCCTCGATCGTACGCGAATACCTGCCACTTTTTCCCGGCAAGTACTGGGATCTGGGCGCTGACGAATACGTGCAGAATTACGCCGCCTATCCGTCGCTGGTGAATTACGCGCATTCCCACTGGGGTCCCAACGCGCCCGCGATCGACACTTTCTATGACTTCGTCAACAGTATGGCGACTCTCGTCCAGGGCAGCGGCAAAACCCTGCGGATGTGGAATGACCAGCTGACCACCGATCCGCACCCCGAGGTGCCGCTCGCGGCCGGCATCGCGATCGACTACTGGAACGGTGGCGGTACGAACCTGCTCGGCCCGGATCAGTTGGTGGCCAACGGAAATCCGGTGATGAACGCGAGCTGGCACGCGGGCGCGGCCGGCACCACCGTGCTCTATTACGTGCTGGGCGGCGCGAAACCCGACAATCCCACGCTTTACCAGAACTGGAACCTGTTGATGTTCGACGGCAACCGGTCGATGAGTCCGACCAACGCCGGCAGTCTGCTCGGCGCCCAGCTCAGCCTCTGGTGCGACTCACCGCGCCAGCAGACCGAAGACCAGGTCGCGGTCGGCATTTGGCCGACCCTGCGAATACTCGCCCAACAGACCTGGGGATCCCCGAAACCCACCACGTCGTACGCGACTTTCCAGCAGATCATGGAAAACGTCGGCAGCCCGGTGCCACTGGGTGAATCGATGGCGTCGGTCCGCGGGCCGGACGGCCGGATGATGGTCTTCGCGGCCGGCGACGGCGGCACGGTGTCCGTACGCCAGCAGAACACCCCGAACGGTGGTTGGGGCGGATGGACCTCGCTCGGCGGCAGCGGCTACAGCGCCATCTCGGCCGCCGTCAACGGCGACGGTCAGGTCGAGGTGTTCGCGGTCGGCCCGTACGGCCGGGTCGCGGTCAGCGTCCAGGACGACGACGGCTGGCAACCCTGGTCGAGCGCACCGGGCGGCAATAACGTCCGCGGGATAGCAGCCGCCACGGACGGTCAAGGCGTCGTCCATCTCTTCGCGCTGGGCAGCAACCAGGTGCTTTACCAGAGCGCCCAGCAGCCGGACGGATCCTGGAGCACCTGGGACCCCTCGCTCGGCGGCTCGCAGCTACAGGCGATCTCGGCCGCGACCAGCCCCTCCGGGCAGGTACGGGTCTTCGCCGTCGGCGGCGACGGGGTGCTGTACCAGAAATACCGCAACGGCGACGGGTCCTGGTCCGGCTGGGACGGCTCACTCGGCGGCAGCGACCTGCGCGCCACCACGGCGAACACCGGCGTCGGATTCGACGTGTACGCCCTCGGCGGCGACTTCGCCGGATGGGGCCGGTTCAGCGACCCCAACGGCATCTTCCAGTCGTGGGCGTCGTACGGCGGCAGCGACCTGGAGCAGCTGGCCTCCGGCCGCAACGCGGACGGGCGGCCGGAGCTGTTCACCCTCGGCGGGAACGGCTCGTACTACACCACGTTCCAGCAGACCAACGGCGCTTGGACAGGCTGGATCAGCTGGTGACTATTCGCTCTCGTCGTCCTCGCCGATGTCCAGTCCCGCGGCAGCCGCCACACCCTCCAGGTAGCCCCGCGCGCGCTCGGTCCGCGGATACGCCTCCAGCAGCCGCCAGAACTTGGCGCTGTGATCGGGCACCCGCAAGTGCGCAAGTTCATGCAGCAGCACGTAGTCGACCACCCAGGTCGGCATGTCCGCGAGCCGATCGGAGAGCCGGATCGTACGGTCCGTCGGCGTGCAGGAGCCCCACCGCGTGCGCTGGTTGGTGACCCACCGGACGCTAACCGGGCGGGCGCCATCCAGATAGCGGCGGCCGAGCTCGACCGCGCGGGCCAACAGCTCCTGGTCACTGGCCGGCTGACGGCGCCTTCGGGCAGCCAGTCGGGCAACCATCCGGTCCACCCACTCGCGCTCCTGGGCCTTGGTGAAGCTGGCCGGCAGCAACACGACCACCCGGCCGTCGTCCTCGTACGCGGACACCGTCCGGCGCCGACGCCGGCTGCGGCGCACCTCCACCGGCAGACCGGTTTGCCCACCCGTTGAAGTGGTCGCTGGCAGGGTCCCTGGCATGGCGGCATCCGGCGCGTCCCGCCGCGGCTCTTCCCGTTGCTGCACAGACGCCCCGGCCGTCGGCCTGGTGCCGGTCACGAAACCCAAGGTAGTGGCTCAGATCGCACTTCATCGATCAACCCGGCCGGCAAAGCCGCAAACTTTTTCTCGTACACAGCCGGTGCGTAGTGTTTACGCAGGTCAGAAGGTAAACGCTGGGTGAACTTCAGCTGTGTCCACAGGGTCGTGCACCGACCCGTCCACAGTGGCGCCGGTCACTGTCCCCACCCCGTCCACAGGGTTATCCACAGGCTGTGGAGGTCTTGCATTGACGCCAGCCGTCCTTCGCCCTAGCGTCCTTAACAGCGGAGTCCTCGGCGAGAACACCGGCCCGATGCAAGGGGAAGGCAGCGGGAAGGCGTTGTTAGCCGGGGACTCTGTTTTTGTGTCTCTCGACACCTCTTCAGTGCCGGAAATTCGTTGTGGTCAGCCGGAAATTCATCCGGAAATGACCGCCGAATGATCCCTAACGCACCCCCTCCGCGTTACCGGAAAATCCGCTGAATCGCGACTCGCCCAGCGATTAGGGCCACCTCAAGCGGCCGGAACGCGAGAACGACGGTACTGTGCGATCGGCCCTGTCACACGCGTGACAGCGGGGGAATCGAGAGGTAGAGGAGGCGACGTGGCCGAGACCTACAACGGATACTGCGTCAAGTGCAAGGAGAAGCGTGACTTCTCCGGTGAAGTTAGCGTCAGCGACTCAGGACGTCGGATGGCGAAAGGCACTTGCCCTGTTTGCGGCACCAAAATGAACCGCATTCTGGGCAAGGCCTGATTCCATTCGGGGACGGATAACCAACTGTCCCTGTCGCACCAAAACGGTGGGCGGGTGGTCGCGAGACCACTCGCCCACCGTGCTTTCCACTGCCCTGTGGACACAAAGTCGTCCTGTGGAAAACCCGGATCGACCCATCGCGGACTGGCACGCTGTGCGATGACGGCGTGACCGAACGGCACGCCCGCCACGATCCGAAGGGGGCGCCGCGGTGGGACGCACGCTGATTCCGATCCGGGCGCTGTGGCGCGACGGCCGTACGCTCCAGCTCGGCACCGACCCGGACCGCTCGGTGGTGCTGGCCGAACTCCCGTCCGGGGCCGCCGAGGTGCTCGCGCTGCTGGACGGCGCCCACAGCGATGCGGCCGTACGAGCGTGTGCCCTGGATGCGGGCGTGCCCGCGGAAAACGTCAACGAGTTGCTGGAAGCGCTGCGGATCTGTGCCGCGGTCACCGACCACGACCCCGCTGGCGACCTGCCGTCCCGGATGCCCAGCGCCATCCGCCGGCACCTGCGCGGCGAGCTCGCGGCGCTGGTCCGGCGGCACGGCACGCTCGCCGGCGAAACGCTGAGCCAACGGACGCGCAAACGGGTCGTCCTCTACGGCGACCCTCGGTTCGTTGGCCCGCTGGCGTCGGCGTTGGCCGCGTCCGGCGTGCACCGGCTCTGGATCCACGCCACCGGCCAGGCTCGACTGTTCGAGGCCATGCCGGCGGGCCTGCGTAGCGACGACGAAGGTCGCCCTCGCGGCACCGCCCTCGCCGACGCCGTCTGGGCCGTCGCGCCGGAAGCCGACCTGCGCCCCTTCCCCGGCTGGACAGTCCCCGACCTGGCCATCATCGCCGGCCCGGTGGGCGCCGCCACCGGCGCCGAACCGCTGCTGGTGCGCCGGTCTCGCGCCCAACTCGCGCTCGGCGCTCGCGACGGCATGGCCGTGGTCGGCCCGTTGACCGTGCGCGGCCGGACCGCCTGCCCCGGCTGCGTGGAACTCACCCGGACGGACCGCGACCCGGGTTGGCCGGCCATCGCCGCCCAACTCGCCAGCTCAGCCGTACGCACCGACGTGCCACCTGACCCGTGCTCGGTCGCCACCACCCTCACCGCGGTCGGCCTCGCCGCCGAACAAGTCCTGGAACACCTGGACGGCGGCCGCCCCGCCGCCCGCTCCGCTTCCCTGGAACTCACCGCCGGCGGCGCGGTCATCCGCCGCCGCCAATGGGACCCGCACCCGTCCTGCCCTTGTACGCATTCCGCCGCGGCCCCCGCCCCCATTCCCGACGCCGCTGCCGCTGCCGCTGCCGCTGCCGCCTGACCTTGCGCTCAGCGTTGGTAAACGCTGGTGCTCAGGTATTTCAAGCCGGAGTCCACCAGCAGGGTGGCGACCCTCGCGGTCGGTCCCAGCCGCTGCCCGACCTGGATCGCCGCGAGGACGTTCGCGCCGGACGACGTGCCGGCGAACAGGCCCTCCTCCCGTGCCAGCCGCCGGGCCATCAGCTCGGCGGCGTCGGTCGGGACGGTCACGATCTCGTCCACCGCTGCCGGGTCCCACATCGGCGGGAGGTAGCCGATCCCGGTGCCTTCGATGCGGTGGGCGCCGGACGAGCCGCCGGACAGCACCGCGGACTCGGCCGGCTCAACCGCGACGACCCGCAGCCCCGGATGATGTCCGCGCAGTTCGGTCGACGCTCCGAGCAGCGAGGCGGTCGTACCGACGGACTGGACAAAGGCGTCCACCCGGCCGCCGGTCTGGTCCCAGATCTCCTCGCCCATCGGCCGGTAGCCGGCGATGTGGTCGGTGTTGGTGAGCTGGTCGGTCCAGTACGTACGGGGTTGCCGGCTGAGCCGCCGGGCGGTCTCGATCATGGTCAGGATGAGCTTGCGGGTGATCAGACCCCGCTCGCTGGGCACTACCGTCAGCTCGGCGCCAAAAGCCGCCATCTGGTTCAGTTTGTCCTGGCTGAAAGCGTCCGAGCTGACGATCCGGAGGCGATAGTCCCGGGCCGCGCAGACCAGCGCGAGCGAGGCGCCGGTGCTCCCACTGGTGTATTCGACGACCGTGTCGCCGGGTCGCAGCCGTCCATCCGCCTCGGCCCGGCGGACCATCGCCTGCGCCATTCGGTCCTTCATGCTCCCGGTCGGGTTCTGGCCTTCCAGCTTGACCACGATTTCCGCGCATCCCGACGGTACGACCCTGCGCAGCCGTACCAACGGAGTGTTCCCGATCGCCTGCAGCACACCGCTGCTGATACCCATGTGCAAACCGTTCCTCTCGATGGCCTGTCTCCAGGTCTCGATGGTCGATCCGGCCACTTCGCCTTCTCTAGTTCAATTGTTGAACTCGTACGGCTGGATACGCTGCTGCGATGAGCGGATACGGACAGTTCTGCGCGGTCGCCCGGGCCCTGGAGGTGCTGGGCGAACGGTGGACCCTGCTGATCCTGCGGGAGCTGCTGCTCGGCGCGAAAACCTTCACCGACATCTGCCGCGGTCTGCCTCGCATCCCGCGCGCGACGCTGTCCACCCGACTGCGCGGCCTGTGCGCCGCCGGCGTCGTCGAGCACGCTGACGGTGACTACCGGCTCACCGAGACCGGCCTCGCGCTGGCGCCGGTGCTGCGCGAACTCGCCCGATGGGCGGTGACCACCGACGCGGCCGCGCTGACCGACGGCGATCTCGACACCGCCGCGCTGACCTGGGACATGCAGCGCCGCGTCGAGGTTGGCGCGCTGCCCGACCGTACGGTCGTGCTGGCCATCGACTTCACCGACCGAGCCGCAACCGACCGGCATTTCTGGCTGCACCTGGCCCGGACAGGCGTCAACCTGTGCCGGCAGGACACCGGAGCGCCGGTCGACGTCTGGCTCGCCGCGCCGACTGCCGCGGCAACCCGGTGGTGGCTCGGCGACCTGTCGTGGGCACAGTTCCTGCGCCAGCCAGGCGTACGAACACACGGCGACCGGGTCCTGCAACGGCAGATGCACGGCTGGTTTTCCCGATACCTGTTCACGCCGGAAGCACTGGGCTGAAGCAATCCCGTACGAAGCGCGCTCGTGCCAGCCAACGTGGGATAATTACCCGTGTGAGTGACATTCCTCGGTGGGCGGTGACGCGGACGGTCAAGCTGGCGTCGTTGCCGTTGGGGATCGCTGGCCGGGCCACTCTCGGCCTCGGCCGGCGGTTGGGTGGCAAGCCCGCCGAGGCGGTGGCCGCGGAGATTCAGCGGCGTACGGCTGACCAGCTGTTCTCGGTGTTGGGGCAGCTCAAGGGCGGCGCGATGAAATTCGGCCAGGCCCTGAGCGTGTTCGAGGCGGCTTTTCCGGAGGAAGTCGCGGGGCCATATCGGGCAGCCCTGACCAAACTGCAGGAAGCGGCGCCGCCGTTACCGGCGCGGGCCGTTCACGAAGTGCTGGCCGAGCAGTTGGGGCCGCAGTGGCGGCGCAAGTTCCAGGAGTTCGACGAAAAGCCGGCCGCGGCGGCCAGCATCGGCCAGGTGCACAAGGCGATCTGGGCCGACGGCCGCGAGGTCGCGGTGAAAATCCAGTATCCGGGAGCTGGCCCGGCGCTGATCAACGACCTGAACCAGCTGGCCCGGGTGGCCCGGCTCTTCGGTGCCGTGCAGCCTGGCCTGGACATCAAGCCGCTGATCACCGAGCTGAAATCGCGGGTCGCCGAGGAGCTGGACTACCAGCTGGAGGCGCGAGCGACCCGGGCCTTCGCGAAGGCGTACGACGGCGACCCGGAGATCGTCGCGCCCAAGGTGCTGGCCGGCGCGGACAAAGTGCTGATCACCGAGTGGATCGACGGCACCCCGCTGTCCGCGATCATCGCCGACGGCACGCAGGAACAGCGCGATCGCTGCGGGCTGCTGATGGGGACCTTGCACTTCTCCGCGCCGACCCGGGCGAAACTGCTGCACGCCGACCCGCACCCGGGCAATTTCCGGCTGCTTGACGACGGCCGGCTCGGGGTGCTGGATTTCGGCGCGGTGGCTCGGCTGCCCAAGGGCCTGCCCGAACCGGTCGGCCGGCTGACCCGGTTGGCATTGGAAGGCGACGCCGACGGCGTGATGGAAGGCCTGCGGGCGGAAGGTTTCGTGCCCGACTCCGCGCACGTCGATGCCGAGGGCATCCTCGCGTACCTGCGGCCGATGCTGGAGCCGTTGGCGGTGGAGGAATTCCAGTTCAGCCGGGAATGGCTGCGCTCGGAGGCCCGCCGGATCGGCGATCCGCGCAGTCCGGCGTACGCGCTCGGCCGCCAGCTCAACCTGCCGCCGTCCTACCTGCTGATCCACCGGGTGACACTCGGTTCGATTGGCGTGCTGTGCCAGCTGAACGCGCGCGCTCCTTACCGCTCGATCGTGGAGCGCTGGCAGCCCGGGTTCGCCGCCCCGAAACTCACCAAGTAACTCACCACCACTCGGTGTCGAGCTTGGCCTCGATGTTCCGGAGGTTGACGCGTACGCACGCCTCGCACAGCCACCCGAACTCCGTGTCATGACTCCACCCCAGCGCCGGCAGCGGCGCTTGGTGACCGCAGCCGCGGCAACTGACCGTGTCGTTAGCCGCTTGGGCAGGTGACTCGTGGTCCGGCATTCCCTCGTCATACTCGCGCCGAGCCGCCACCGCAATACGCCACGCGAGGATGCCCGATAGTCGCCTCGGCAGGCGTTTACGCAGCTAAGAGGGTGTGCACCCGGAGATGTCGCACTCGTACCAGGTGCCTTGCTTGCCGCCGAGGTCAGCTGGGCCAGCCGGACCAACCGGCACGAAACCGGCTTTGGCCAACACCTTCTGGGACGCGGTGTTCGGGTGGGAGGTGGCCGCTCGCAAGGTGCGCACCCCGTGGCGTACGGCCGCCACCTGGCACAGCTCGCGAACGGTGGCGGTCGCCACACCGCGGCCGGCAACGTGCTGGGCGACCCGATAGCCGAGGTCGGCGGTGCCGTTCTCGATGCCGAAAAGGTTGAATCTGCCAAGCACTGAGCCATCTTCGTCGACCAGCACGTAGAAAGCGCAGCCGCCGGCTTCCTGGCTCGCCAACGAGGCGTTGTACAGGTCGGTGAAATGGTCGAAGAACTCGTCGCCGCGGTCGGAAATCGACGCCGCGAAGTAGCCGCGGTTCGCGATCTCAAAAGCCAACACGGCCGGGGCATGGTCACCGGTCAGCGGCTGTAGCTCGTACACGTGCGGACTCTAACCCCGACGGCGTTACCTTCGGAATCCGATTATTCGTACGTACGAGAAAAGGCGCGCCGCCCGCCGACCGGATCCGAGTCCGGTCGACGAGCGGCGATGATGGTTGTTTGTTTGATTAGTGCGGTAATCCGATTTTCAGTGCTCGCGCAGGTAACGACGGACGCTGCGCGCGACGACCCGGGCGGGGCGAGGCGCTGGATAACGTACGGTCTGTTCCTCGCGCATTCGCGCTCGGGCGTATGCCTCATGCATAACTAACATTCGAAGACTCCTAGTAAGTTCTGTGTCGCTGATAGTGGAACCGTGCTGGGCGCTCATGCCGCAACCACCGGGGTGCGGGCAGCGTCTGCCTTACGCGGGCGTCCGCGGGGACGCTTGCGGGCGATCACCGCGCCGCGTTCGAAAATCTCGCCACCCCACACTCCCCACGGCTCGCGCCGGTCCAGGGCGCCAGCGAGGCAGGCGGTGCGCAGCGGGCAGTCGATGCAGAAATCCTTGGCGCGGTCGAGGTCGCGCGGGTTTTCGGCGAACCACAGGTCGGGGTCCTCACGGCGACAAGGAAGCTCCGAGTCGTCGTCGATCCCCGGCTCGAGAACGGCAACAGTGACGCTCAGTGTCGGGTAAGACATGCCGGGTTTCACCTCTCTCCAGTCTTTACGGGCGGTAGCTCGTGGGCGGACGGTTTGAGTAGTGGCTGGTCAGGGGGTGGCCAAACAAAAAGGCCGTGGATCCCGGTGGGGATCCACGGCCTCGAAGTGAGCCGGCAGGAGGTCTGGTGACCTCATGTTCGCCTACTTCGAGGGGGGATTCCCGGGATGGGACGCCGCATCTTCATCTGGAGATCGCCCAGACCGCTGCCCGGCTTGACGGGCAGTACGGCGATGAAGGCAGACGTCTCCTGCTGGACTCGGGCGTCCGGACCACACGTACGAAGCGCGCCTCCGTACGTCGGTGCCATGTGAGCCTGCGCGCGCACAGCAGCCAGGACGGTCGACGCCTCATAAGTCATTTCGTTACCGCTCACGTCGCCCACCTCCTGTCTGCTCGTCAGATCGCACAGCGCCGCCTGCTGATGGCGACGATTGGAGGTTACGCGCACGGCGACGGGGAGCACAACGTATTTACCGGCAACTTTTTCCATCGTCGGCAAGATCACGCTCAAATCTCTTGGTGACCGCCCAGTATTCAGGATTTCGGCCGACCTGGACGGTGCCCGAACGGTTGCCCGCACGCTCGTCGCGATGCCGAACTTTCGGTTAACCGTCACAACGTCTGAGTGATCGGCACCTTTTGATCCCTGTCACCTGCCATGCGGACCGCTCATATTTACGGCCATTAGCGCTGGTCTTCTTTGCGGCCTTCTTTACGGCCTCGGTGGCGGCTTGAGCGGCGAACTGGCGTACCAACGTCAGGCGGCCGAGAGGCAGCGCTCGCCGGCGAGCGACTCGGCGAGCGCCTGCCGGCCGCGGCGGAGCCGGGATTTGACGACATTGGGCGACACCAGCTGCGACTCGGCGATATCGCCGACCGAGAGATCGGCCAAGTAGTAGAGAGTCACGGCTTCCCGTTGCTCGTACGGCAGCTGCCCGATCGCGGCGACCAGCATCACCCGGTCCGGCCCGGGCTCGGGCAGCCGCTCGTCGGCCAGCGGGAGCTGTCGCACCAGCCGGTCGTGGGTCTGCCGACGGCGGAACCGGGAACGGGCGATGTTCAGCGCGACGACCCGCATCCACGCGCCCGGACTGTCCGCCGCCGCCACCTTGCCCGGCTGCGCCAGGGCCCGGATGAACGCCTCCTGAACCACGTCCTCCGCCTCGGCGCGGTCGCCAGTCAGCGCGTACGCGGCGCCGACCAACCCCGGCGCCGACGCGCGATAGACCTGTTCGACGAAAGCCTCGTCGCGGTCCAGCTGGCTTGCGATGTCTCGCACCTCAGGCTCCTCACTCGGTGTTGCCCCTTCGAGACCACTCTGACCGTTTTGCCGGTGGAAATCGTCAACCCGGCGTGCGTCGTACCGTGGTGCTATGTCGATCACCGGAACAGTCGTACGACGTGCCGGACCAGCGGACGCGGCAGCGCTAGTTTCCTTGCGGGCATTGATGTTTCAGGAAATGGGCAGCGACATCGGCGACCCGGACGCGGCCTGGTTGGTCAGCGCCGAACGGTGGTTCGCCGACCGACTCGGCAAGCCGGACGAGTTCGCCGCGTTCGTCGTGGACGACCCGGTCGACGGTGTCATCTGCTGCGCGGCTGGCATCTGCGATTCGCACGCGCCGACCCCGAAGAACCTGAGCGGCCTGCATGGCACGGTCTTCAACGTCAGCACCGATTCCCGGCACCGCCGCCGGGGTCACGCGCGGGGATGCCTTACGGCGCTGCTCAGTTGGTTCCAGGACGAGACCGAAGTCCAGGTGGTCAATCTGAACGCGACCGGCGACGGCATCGGGCTCTACGAGTCGCTCGGCTTCGTACCACCGCGGTTCCCAGCGTTGGCGATCCGGCTGACCTGACCTGCGGGCTACTCGAGGGCAGGCGTCAGGCGGTGGAGTTGCCGGGGTCGGGGACGGAGTCCGGGAGGGCGCCGGCGACCAGGGCGAGCACGGCCTGGCCGTAACGGGTGAGCCGGGCCGGGCCCATGCCGGGGATCTCGCCCAGCTCGGCGAGTGAGTCGGGCTGGTCCTCGGCGACCGCGGTCATGCTCGCGTCGGTCAGGATCAAATACGGCGGGACCGCCAGCTCGGCGGCGATCCGTTCTCGCCACTCGCGCAGCCGCTCGAACAGCTCCGCGTCCGGTTCCGGTGGCGGACAGCCGCCGCAGCGGCGGAGCTTGCGCTGCGTCGAATCGAACAGCGCGACCCCGCAGAGCCGGCAGGTCGGCAGCCCACGCTTGGGCTTGGCAGGGCTGGACGCGACGAACGACGTCGCACGAGTGGCCTTCTGCTCCGGGGCATCGGTGGGCAGGAAGCGGCTGGGCCGCCGACCGGATCGGCCGCCGGGCTGGCGAGCCGCCGCCCAGGACAGCCAGAGCCGCTCCTTGGCCCGGGTGATGCCGACATAGAGCAGCCGGCGCTCCTCCTCGATGTGGTCGGTGGTCTGCGCGTACGAAATGGGCATGGTGCCCTCGGTCAGGCCGACCAGGAACACCGCCGCCCACTCCAGACCCTTCGCGGCGTGCAGCGACGCGAGCGTGACGCCCTCCACGGTCGGGGCGTGCTGAGCGGTGGCGCGGCCGGCGAGCAGGTCGTTGAATGCCGGCAGGCCAGCACCCGCCGTGCCAGCCACCGTGCCGGCCGCGATCGCGTCGGACGCCAGCCTCACCAGCGCGGCCAGCGCCTCCCAGCGCTCCCGGGCGGCGCCGCCGGGCGGCGGCGCGGCGGGCGTGAAGCCGCCCCCGGACAGCGCGTCGGTGACCGCCTCCACCAGCGGCTGGTCGGCCGCCGCCGCGTGCGCCGCCCCGCGCAGCAGGATCATCGCCTCGCGCACCTCGGGCCGCTCGAAGAACCGCTCGGTCCCCCGCACGACATAGGGCACGCCCCGCTCGGCGAGCGCCTGCTCATAAAGCTCGGACTGCGCGTTCGTACGGAACAGCACGGCGATCTCCGAAGCCGGGGTGTCACCGGTGATCAGCTCCGCGCAGCGGGCCGCCACTGCCTCCGCCTCGGCAGTCTCGTCCTCGCACCGGACCACCCGCGGCACCGGGCCGTCCGGACGTTGGCCGACCAGCTTCAGCCGAGCCGCCGCGTGCTGCCCGCTGGCCCCGGCGATCACCTGGTTGGCCAGCTGAACGACCTGTGGGGTCGACCGGTAGTCGCGCTCCAGCCGGACGACCACCGCGCCCGGCCGCTGCCGAGCGAACCCGAGCAGGTGATCAGCGCTGGCCCCGGTGAACGAGTAGATCGTCTGGCTCGCGTCGCCGACCACACACAAGTCCTCGCGGCCCCCCAGCCAGGCCTCCAGCAACCGCTGTTGCAGCGGGTTCACATCCTGGTATTCGTCCACCACGAAGTGCCGGTATTGCGAGCGGATCTGCTCGGCCACGTCCGGGTGCTCCTCCAGCGCCCACACCATGGCTCGCAGCAGATCCTCGAAGTCGATCCGCTGGGAACGGCGTTTGAGCTGCTCATATGCCATATAGACGGACGACAGCGCGGCCGCGTCAATGGGCAGCTCACGCTCGGCCTTTGTGGCCGCCGCCGGGAAGTCGCTGGCCTCGATCATCATCGCCTTGGCCCACTCGATCTCCGAAGTCACGTCCCGCACCGCGGTGCCGGCCAGCCGGACGCCCTCGCGCAGGGCGGCCTGGGAAACCAGCCGGCCCTTGCTCTCCAGCAGCTCCGGCATCGGCCGGCCCTGGAACAGCCGTGGGGCGAAATAGCGCAGCTGGCGAAGGGCGGCGGCATGGAACGTACGCGCCTGGGCACCGGCCACCCCGAGCTGGATCAACCGGCCGCGCATCTCACCAGCGGCCCGCGCGGTGAAGGTGATGGCCAGCACGTGCCGGGCCGCGGTCTCGCCGGTGAGCGACCTGTATGCGATGCGATGCGTGATGGTCCGCGTCTTGCCCGTGCCAGCACCGGCCAGCACGCAGACCGGGCCACCGGGGGCCAGCACCGCCTCGGTCTGCGCCTCGTCGAGGCCGGCGAGCACCGCCGACACCGCGGAACTTCGCTGCCGCTGCCCGGTTGTGGTCACGGGTGCGATCCTCGCAGCCGGGTCCGACCAAAACGCGCCGGACCCACCGCCCTGTCGTGTTGCATAGAGCACGGAAGATGTGGACGGGTCGCGGTGTTTAGCCATTACCAGGTCAAAGAGACAGAGGTGAGCAATGTCCAGCGTCACGATGTACAGCACTCCGTGGTGCGGTTACTGCAAGCGGCTGAAGGCCCAGATGGGTCGCGAGTCGATCCCGTACACGGAGGTGGACATCGAGCAGGACCCGGCGGCCGCGAAGTTGGTGATGAGCGTCAACGGCGGCAACCAGACCGTCCCGACCCTGGTGTTCGCGGACGGAACCGCGCTGACCAACCCGAGCCTCGCGCAGGTCAAGGAAAAACTCGCGTCAGCCGCATAAGTCTTTCGGAGCGGTACGCTTCTGGGCATCGTGGAGGCTGTGGTCTGTCCGCAGGCTTCGCACTGACCCGTAGGCGGCCCAAGAGATGCGTACGCAGGATCCACCGGAGGACCCGCTGCCGCTCCTGTCTCCCGTGGTCGTTCGGCGTACGCCAGCCGGCTGGGCGGTCGAGTCCGAAGAGGTCGACACCCTGGTGGAGGCGCTGGTTTTCGCCGACCTGGTGGCCGCCGACTCCGGCGGCCCGACGTCGCCTGGCCAGCGCCCCGGCCCGGTCGTCGGCGAGGTGAACGAGACCGAGCGGCTGCGGGCCGCGGTCAGCCAACTGCAGCACGCGCTGTCCGTACGGGTGACCATCGAGCAGGCCATCGGCATCCTCGCCGAACGTACGCACCAAGCCCCACGCGAGGCTTTCGAAGAGCTGCGCAAGGTGGCCCGGTCCCACGGCAGTCGCGTACACGACATCGCGGTGGCCATCGTCGCGTCGGTTACTGATGCTTCGATCGCCCTTCCCGGCGACCTTCCGACCCGGCCGTAACCGCGTTGCACCCAAAACCGGTGACGCCTGACGCCCTCGTGGAGCTCGTCGTCGATCTCTGTGCCAGCTCAGTCGCCGACGGCCGGCGGCTGCGAGTCGCTGTCGACGGGCATCCAACGGGCGGGACCGGGCCGCTGGCCGATGCCGTCGCCGCCGCGTTGCGGGCGCGGGGAACGACCGCGCTGCGGGTGTCGACGCGGTGGTTCCTGCGGCCAGCCTCGCTGCGGTTCGAGTTCGGGAAGCAGGACATCCAGTCGTACGCGGAGTCCTGGCTCGATGTTTCGGCGTTGCGCCGCGAGGTGCTGGATCCGCTCGGCCCCGGCGGCTCCGGTCGCTGGCTGCCCACCCGCTGGGACCCGGACGCCGACCGGGCCACCCGAGCCCCGTACGAGACCGCGCCGGCCCTCGCGGTGTTGCTGGTCGACGGCCCGTTGCTGCTCAGCCGTGGCCTGCCCTTCGACCTCACCGTGCACCTGCACCTGTCGGCCGGCGCGCGGCAGCGGCGCACTCCCGACGAGGAGAAGTGGACACTGCCGGCGTACGAGGACTACGACCGGACCGTCCGTCCCACCGACACGGCGGACGTCGTCGTACGCACCGACGACCCCCGTCACCCGGCGGTCGTTCTTCGGCACTGACCGAACGGGAACTGCCCCTTCAGGAAACCGAAAGGGACGTACCCGGCGTAAATAGGTGGTTCTACTGATACTCGGCGGCATTTCCCGGCTTACGTTTGCCGTGCGGTCATTTTCTCCGCGCCAGCATTCATCCAGAAAGGCCTTTCCGTGATCACCTCTCGCCGTCTGCTCCTTGGCTCCGCCACGGCCGGCATCGCCGCCACTCTCGCCCTCACCGGTTGCGGCCCAGCCGCCACCGCCACCGGCACCGGCAGCGGCCCGGCCGCCCCCAAGGCCGCCGCGGCGACCACCATTCCGGACCCCTGCACCCTGCTCACCAAGGACGACATCACCACCCTCACTGGGACCAAGATGGAAGCCGACGGGAAAGCCGGCGCCAACCACCAGTGCGACTGGAACGAGCCCGACCCTGCCACCGCCTACGGTGTGAGCCTGCAGATCCTTCCCATCACCAAAGAGCGATTCCAACAGGACGCGGCCATCGGACACCCGGTGACCGGCGTCGGCGACTCCGCATACACCCTGGCCGGTAGCCTGATCGCGCTGCACGGCACAGTGACACTCCGGGTCCTCTACCTGCCCGCCCTAACCACAGACAACACCCTCGTCATGAACGTCGAGAAGAAGATCGCCACCGCGGTCCTGGCAAAGTTCTAATCTTCACATCCCTCGGTGCGGCGCGAAACTGTCGTACGTGTCTGTTTTTCTTTCCCCCTCCCTTTGAACGGGCGGGGGGTGGGTCGAGAGGTAGACCTTGATTTTTAGTTGAACATCGGTCCTCGAACCCGCCCCCCACCCGTCACTGGGTGGGGGTGATTTTTCGGGGTGGGTACGACAGTTTTGAGCCGCACCCCTACGGACACGGTCGGCGCCATTGTGTCGCTACCTCATGTTGACCTTGGCCAGTTGGCCCTCCCCAAGCGGGAAAAATGGCCCACCTGGTGGGCCAACTGACCAAGATCAACAACAAATTCCAGCTGGATCGGATTTTCTTCAGATAATGCCGTCGAGCCAGTTGCTGATCAGGTAATACGCGATGGACGTGGTCATCGGCATCACCCTGTTCGCGTCCCGCTGCGCCCGGATCTCATCCCGGGTGAACCAACGAGCGTCCTCCAGCTCCTCGTCCACCCGGCGGATGGGCTGCGCCGGGTCCGCGAGCGCGCTGAAACCGAGCATCAGCGACGCCGGGAACGGCCACGGCTGACTGCCCACATACCGTACGTCGGTGACGGCGACCCCGGTCTCCTCGGCGACCTCGCGCACCACCGCGGCCTCCGCCGACTCCCCCGGCTCGACGAAACCGGCGAGCGTCGAATAGCGCCCGGGCGGCCACTCCGCCTGCCGGCCGAGCAGGGCGCGACCGGCCGGTCCGGCGACGCCGTCGTGCACCAGCACGATCATCGCCGGATCGGTACGCGGGAAGATCTGCGCGCCGCCCTCGGACACCCGCACCCAGCCGCCGTCGCGAGCCTGCGTGGGCGCGCCGGTCACCGGGTCATATGCGATGTTGTCGTGCCAGTTGGCCAGCGCCACCGCCTCGACGAACAGGCCGGCGTCGCGCGCGCCGAGGCTGGCGCCGACGGCCCGTACCGTGTGCGGCTCCGGCCCACCGGTCTCGGCCGGCAGCTCACCTCTGACGGCGAAATACACCTGCTCGTCGTCCTCGCCGAGGAACAGCCGGTCGCCGTCCGGCGCCGCGTCCGCGGCGACCAGGATCAGCTCGTACGGCCGGGTCGAGGTGTCGACCAACGCGCGGCCGTCGGCGTCGACGACCAGCACCTGCGCCCGTTTCCAGGCATCCGCCAGCCACTGTGTGTCCCGCCGCCGGTGGGCGGCCCGGTTCACCGCGGAACGCCCGAGCGGCAGCTCCCGCTCGGTCATCCGCGCTCGACCGCGCCCAACGCCGCCAGCGGCTCGGCGACCGTACTCGCCTCGCCGACCACCACGGTGACGGCGGCGGACGGCCGCAGGTATTTCAGCGCGGCGGCTCGCACCTCATCCAGCGTGGTGGCCTGCAGGTTCACCGCGTGCTGGTAGAACCACTCCAGATCCAGGCCGGCGCCGACCAGCGCGCTGATCGTGCCGGCAAGCCCGGACTGGGATGCCACCGAAAGGGCCTGGGTGCCGACGGCGTACTGCCGGGCCTGCTCCAGCTCCGCCGCGGTGATCGGCACCGCGCCGATCCGGCCGAGCTCGTAGTTGACCTCCAGCAGCGCCGGCGCGGTCACCTCGGTGGCCACGTCCGCGTCCACGCTGATCATCGAGCCGGCGACCGAATGCGAGAGCACCGCGTGCGGCGAGTACGTGTAGCCCTTGTCCTCGCGGATGTTCTCCACCAGCCGGGACGAGAAATAGCCACCGAAGACCAGGTTGGCCAGCTGCAGCGCCGGATAGTCCGGGTGCGAACGGCCGACCGCCGGCAGCGCGAGCCGCAACGACGACTGCACCGAACCCGGCCGGTCGACCAGGAACACCGGGCCCATCTCAGGTGCCGGCACCGGCTTGAGCGCCGCGGCGTTGGCCGTACCGGTCCAGTCCGAGAGCGCCTTCTGGGCCGCGTCCAGGGCCCGGCCGGGAGCCGTGTCGCCAACGATCACCAGCGTGCCGGCTTCCGGTACGACACGGGTGTCGTGCAGCTTGCGCAGCGCCGCCGAACCAATCGACCGCACCTCGTCGGGCTCGGGGACCTGGATCGCGTACGGGTGGTCGCCGAAATAACGCCGTTGCAGGGCCTTGCGGGCCACCTGCGAGGGCTGACTGTTGGCCATCTCCAACCGGTCGCCGAGCCGGTCCCGCTCCGCGGAGACCTCCTTGGCCGGGTAGGTCGCGTCGGTGAGCACGCCGCCGAGCAGCTCCAGGAGCTTGGACAGGCCGGACGCGAGCGAGTTGCCGCCCACCATCAGCCGGTCCGGGTCGGTCGACACCGACAGCCCACCACCGACGGTCTGCAGCTCGGCGGCGATGTCCACCGAGGACATCGTCGACGTGCCCGACAGCAGGGTCTCGGACAACATGAACGAACGCGGCAGATACGTCTTGCCAGTGCCGGCGAACGGCACCCGCAGCCGGATCTCCACCAGCGGCACGCTCGGTCGGCGGACCGCGATCACCCGCAGGCCGTTGTCGAGAATCCGCTCGGAAACCGACGGGCGCTTGGGCTTACGCGGCTCCTCGAGGTCGGGAAGCGTGGTCGGATATGGCTGGGTCACTGGGCACCTCCGGGGTGGACCTCGACAACTGCCCGGCGGTTCGGCGCCAGCGCGGCCGCGGCGGCCACCACCTGGTCGGCCGTCACCTCGGTCACCATCGTCGGCAGCTTGCCGACCAGCTCGGCCTCGCCGCGCTGCTGCTCGAAAACCGTCATCGCGAGAGTGCGGGACAGCACCGGGTCGGCTTCGCGCAACAGCTGGGCGGCGAGCCGGGCCTGGATCCGGTTGAGCTCGGCGGCCGAAAGCCCGTCGGTAGCCAACCGGTCCAGCTCACTGTCCATAGTGGACAGCACGGTGTCCGCGGCCACCCCGGGCGGCGAGTGCACCTGCAGGATCATGGCGGTCGGATTGCGTACGTCGAACGGGTCGCCCATCAGCCCGCAGTAGGCCGAGACGCTGGTTGCCAGCCGGTCGTCGTGCACCATCCGCTGCACCAGCCGGGAGGCCTCGCCGTCGGTCAGCACCTCGCCCAGGACCACATACGGCAGGTATTCCGAGAGCGACCCGATCGGATCCGGCACCCGCCACGCGGCCGCCAGCGCCGGCATCGGCGCGTGCGGGTCGGCGTACGACTGGCGGCGCTCGCTGGTCAGGTCCGGCTCGTCGAAGTCGGGGCGAACCGGCGTCTCGCGGCCAACGATCGCGCCAAAATGCCGCTCGACCAGCACCGCGCCATGCGCCACATCGAAGTCGCCGGCCACCGCCAGCACCGCGTTGCTCGGCGCGTAATAGCGGTCGAAGAACTCGGCCGCGTCGGCGACGGTCGCGGACTCCAGGTCCACGAAGGCGCCATAACCGTCGTGCGCGTTGGCGAAGGTGTCGAACAGCACCGGCGGCAGCTTCAGCCAGGGGAACCCGCCGTACGGCCGGTTCAGCACGTTGACCCGGATCTCCTCCTTGACCACCGAGATCTGGTTGGTCAGGTTCTCCTCGGTCAACCGTGGGCCGCGCATCCGGTCGGCCTCCAGGAAGAGCGCGCGCTCCAGCGCCGCCGACGGCATCAGCTCGTAATAGTCCGTGTAGTCCAGGTGCGTCGACCCGTTGAACACCCCGCCGGACGCCTGCACGTGCCGGAAGTGCTCCAGCTTCTCCAGGTTTTCCGAGCCCTGGAACATCAGATGCTCGAAAAGATGGGCGAACCCGGTTCGCCCCTCCGGCTCGCTGCGGATGCCGACGTCGTACGTCAGCGCGACGGCGACCACCGGCGCGCTGCGATCGGGTGCCAGCACGACCCTCAGGCCGTTGGCCAGGGTCAGGCGCTCGACCGGATAGCTCACCGGCTTCACGGTCACTGGACGGGAGGAGCCGCGCCGGGCCGGCGCGATCACAGAACTCGCTGATTGACGGGCCACCGCACGACCCTAACCGGCTCGGGTGCCCATTTGCTGGCAGGGCGGCGATGTTCGGGCGATCTCTTCGAACTGGTCAGGGCTGGGCGGGTTGGGTTCGCACGGTTTGCGGCTGGTTGTTCGCCGCCGGCTGCCGCTGGCTGTTCGCCGCTGGCTGGGGCTGGTTGTCCGCCGCTGGCTGGGGCTGGTAGTCCGCGATCACCACGGTGACGTTGTCCGGGCCGCCACCGGCCAGCGCGGACTCGATCAACCGGTCGACGCAGCCGGCCGGGTCCGGCTCGGCCGCGAGGATCCCAGCGATGGTCGGTTCGTCGACCGCCGACGGCAGGCCGTCGCTGCAGACCAGATAACGGTCCTGCGGGTCGGCGTGCAGCTCGGCGTAATAAACCTCCACCGGCTCGCCCCGCAGCACCCGCGTGACCACCGATCGCTGCGGATGGTCGTGCGCCTGCTCAGGGCTGATGGCTCCCAGGTCGACCAGCATCTGTACGAACGTGTCGTCCTTGGTCAGCTGCACGAACCGGCCGGCCCGCAACCGGTAGCACCGGGAGTCGCCGACATGAGCGAGAACCATGTTCGGATCCGGCTCATCTCTGCTTGGCTCTTTCGCGGTGGCGTCCGGGTCTGCCGTCGCCTCGGGTTGGGGGCTCGACTGTGCTGCGGCTTCCGGGGCCGGCTGTGCTGCGGCTTCCGGGGTCACCGCGCCTTGGGCGCTCGACGCGGCCTGGGAAGTCGACGCCACCGCCGGAGTCAGTAGCTCGGGCCGCTGCTCATCGTCGGCGAATACCAGCGCGGTCAGCGTCGTACCGGCGGCCACGATCGCCGGGTCGCTGTTGAGCTCCTCGGCGATCCGCCGGTTGGCCGACTCGACGGCGCTCTGGAGTGCTGTCCTGACATCCGCGAAACACCTCGGTCCGTCCAACCCGGCCAGCGTCTCGATGACCATCCGGCTGGCCCGATCGCCGGCCGACATCCCGCCCACGCCGTCGGCCACCGCCACCAGATGCGCACCGACGTGGTGGGAGTCCTCGTTGCCGACGCGAACCAGCCCGGTGTGGGTGGCGGCGGCCAAACTGAGGTGGGGCATGCAGCAAGGATGCCTCTCCGCAGCGACAAAGCGTCACCGAACCCGCACAATTCCTGCCCGGATGCCGGTCCGTCAGCCAGATGAACGCCCGTGACCGCACTGGTGAACGGTCATCTCACTTGCCATCAGCTCTGTCCAAAACTGGCCCGTTTCCCCGGCGAATCCCGCTCTGGCTCGATCCCACCCAGCGCCAGACTCCCCAGCCCGCCCCCGAATGTAACGATACAGCGAGGTTTCGCCCGTTTTGCGAACCGTACCGTCATTAGCGAGTACTCGAGCGGATGAGAAACAGCTACAGCGGCCGGATGGAGTCGATGACGCTTTCCACGGTGCTGTCGTACTGCGCGTGGGTGCCGGGGATGGACAGGTACAGGACCGCGGCGCTTGGTTTGCCGACGTCGACCAGGACGACACCAACCAGTTCGGAGGTGGCGTGCAGGCCTTCGGCGTGGAAGTGCAGGCGGAAGACCGACACCCAGGCGGGGCGGCCGCCGAGGGAGGTCATTTCGTCGCGGATGGGTTGGGTGGTGTTCGGGTTGGGGTAGAAGTTGGCGCGTACGTCTTCGGCGACCTGTTGGCCGGTGCACTTCAGGTCGAGTTCGGTGCCGTCGTTGACGGTGGCTGGTACGGAGCCGGACAGCACCGAGGCGAGGTAGTCACGGCCCGGCTCGTAGTCCGGTTCGGTCACGAAGTAGTAGCCGGTCTTGAACTGGACGCCGAGGGTGCCGGCGCTCCAGACTTGGTTCCACGGCATCCACGGGCCGTCGGCCTTGGCGTACGAGATGCCGGCGTCCGAGTCGGCCAGGCGTGGCCGGCTGTCCGGCGGGGGCGGGCTGCCGGGCGGGGCGGACGGTTCGGCGGTCGGCGGCGGGCACAGCTGGGCGAGCGGCGGTTTGGTCGGGCCTCCACCGAAGGGGCCGATGCCTCCGGACGCGAGCCCGGACGTGGTGCTGGCGACCAGCAGGACGACCACCAAGATGGCTGCGGCCACGACCACGATGCCGGCCGTCCACAAGACCGCCGGGCGCCGCCACAGCGGCCGCGGAGCCGGGATCGTTTCCTTGTCGGCGGCGGTGTCGTTGGGTCGCCAGCCGCCGAAAGGATGGGCGGCTCCGGCGGCGAGTACGTCGGCGGAGCGGCTCGGTTTCGACCCGGCGGCCGCCGAGGCGGCTGGCTGGGATGCCGCCGGCGTACCCGCCTTGGTGGCCGCTGACCAGCCCATTCCGTCCCACCACCGGACCTGGCCGGCGGTGCCGTCCGGGTCCGCGTACCACCCGGGCGCCCGGCGGTGAGGTCCAGTCATACGTCCATTGTCAGGCCCCGGCGCCAGCACCGACCCTGTGGCCTAGCTGAGCGTCGACTGGCCCTCTCGGGCGTACGGATGCGGCGCGGGTACGGCTGAACGGGATGACCGGCGCCGTCGCTACAGTCATCGCCATGCGGCTGGCCAGCTTCAACGTGATGCACGGCCGGACCCTGAGCGACGGGCGGATCGAGCCGGGCCGGCTGGCCGCGGCGATCGCCCGACTGAACGCCGACGTGCTGGGCCTGCAGGAACTCGACCGCGGGCAGCCGCGGACCGGTGGGCGGGATCTGACCGCCGAAGTCGCCACCGCGACCGGCACCGGCGCGCAGGCCAGGTTCGTAGCGACCGTCAGCGGGGTTCCGGGACAGGAGTGGGAGCCGGCCACCGGCGACCCGGTGGAGATCGACGCGCCGACTCGGGGGCCGGAGTACGGCATCGGGCTGGTCTCTCGGTGGCCGGTGAAGTCGTGGCACGTGACCCGGCTGTCGCCGACCAAGCTGCGCTCGCCCGTGCTGGTGCCCGGCCCCAAGGCGCAATCCGGCAAGTTGCTGGTGCCCTCGGCCCGGCCGGCGCTGATCCAGGACGAGCCGCGGGCGATGCTGGCCGCGGTGATCGAGGCACCCTTCGGGCCGGTGACCATCGCGACGACGCACCTGTCCTTCGTGCCGGGATGGAATGTCAAGCAACTGCGCCAGGTCTTCGCGGCGCTGGCCGAACTGCCCGGCCCGCATGTGCTGCTCGGCGACCTCAACATGCCCGCGCACGGGGTGAAACTCGCGATCAGCACGCTAGGCAACGTGGCCACCCCGTGGCGGATGCTGGCCAAACTGCCGACCTATCCAAGCAAGGGACCGCGGATCCAGCTCGACTATGCCCTCACTGACAGTGACGGTGAGCTGCCGGAGCTGCTGCACGCGCACAACCCCGCGCTGGCGCTCTCGGACCACCGGCCACTGCTGCTGGAGTTTGCCTGATTTCAGCGGGAAAGCTGGGTTTGGCAGCCACTTCACGTTGGACGGTCCGTTGCGTGACGGCAAGGCATCGGGGGCGCTGGCAGACATCGCGAGGGGGGTTCGGGATGTCCTCTTTCTCCGATGCACTCGACCGTACGTAACGGACCGCCTACAAAAAGTAACTGATCGTGGCCGAGAAAGGAAGACCCTCGGCCGAATATCTCGCCACAAAAGCAGCGCGACCATCGCCGCCGGCGAGCCTCGAGCTAACCCTGGCCCATCACACCTCTTTAAGACCTTGACATCGACTGCGTGACAGTTGCACACTTCAGTTAGAGCTTCTAACTAAAGTTAATGACTCTAAGGAGATCTGATGGACCGCCTAACCGAAGTTGTGTTGCCGGGGGTCGTCGAGCCCGAGGGCCTGCTTGTCCAGGAGCGGCCGATCCCGAGCCCCGGCCCCGGCCAGGCGCTGGTTCAGGTGGTGGCCACCGGCGTGTCTTTCGCCGAACTGCAGATGCGCAAGGGCCGCTACTACGACCAGCCGGCCTTCCCGTTCGTACCGGGCTACGACCTGGTCGGCGTCGTGACCGCCGCGGCCGATCCGGCGCTGGTCGGACAACGAGTCGCCGCCCTCACCAAAATCGGCGGCTGGACGACCCACGCGATCATCGACACCACCGACCTGGTCGCCGTGCCGGACGAGGTGGACGCGACGTACGCCGAGGCGGTCGTCACCAACGGCATCACCGCTTGGCAGATGTTGCACCGCAAGGCACGGGTCAGGGCGGGGCAGACGATCTTGGTGCACGGCGCCAACGGCGGTGTCGGCTCGCTGCTCGCGCAACTGGCGCTGATCGCCGGCGTACGGGTGATCGGCACCGCGTCCAGTCAGCACCACGAGGAACTGCGGGCGCTCGGGATCACCCCCGTCGACTACCGCACCGAGGACGTGCCGGCCCGGGTTCGCGAGCTGGCGCCCGGCGGTGTCGACGCGGTGTTCGACAACGTCGGCGGCCAGAACCTCGACGACGCGTGGGCACTGCTGCGACGCGGCGGTTCGGTCGTGTCGTACGGCGTCGCAAGCGCGGTAGACGGCAACGGCTCGGCGATGCTGGGGGTCTTGAAGGTCCTCGGCCGGATGTGGTGGTGGAACACCGTCCCCAACGGGCGCCGGGCCTACTTCTACAACCTGTGGGCCGGCCGCACATTCACCCGCGGCCGCTTCACCGCCCGGTTGCGGAAGGACCTTGGTGCCGTCTTCGACCTGCTCGCCAGCGGGCAGCTCAGCCCGCGGATCGCGGCCACCCTGCCGCTGTCCCAGATCGCCGACGCGATGAAACTCGCCGAGACGCGTACGGCGGTCGGAAAGATCGTGCTCATTCCGTAGCCGTTGGATACCGTCGTGGCGTGCCGGACGCGATTTTCGCTCACCCTCGCCTCGCCGCCATCTACGACGCGATGGACGGTGACCGCGACGACCTCACCGCGTACGTCGCGATCGCCGACGAATTCGGCGCCCAAACGGTGCTGGATATTGGCTGTGGGACAGGAAATCTGGCGATGTCGCTGGCCGGAACGGGTCGTACGGTCGTCGGCGTCGATCCGGCGGAGGCATCGCTTGAGGTCGCTCGTACGAAAGACCCAGCCGGAAAAGTCACCTGGATCCATGGCGATACGAATGCCTTGCCCATGCTGGCAGCAGATCTCGCGGTGATGACCGGAAATGTGGCGCAGGTTTTCCTCAGCGACGAAGAATGGACTTCGACGCTGCGAGCCATTCAGGCGACTCTTCGCCCGGGCGGCTACTTCGTATTCGAGACCAGGCGGCCGCAATTCCGGGGCTGGGAAGAATGGGCCACCGAGGTGACCGTCGACGTGCCGGGAATCGGCTCGGTCGAACAGCACCTTGAAGTCACCGAAATACGGCTTCCTTACGTTAGTTTCCGCCACACGTACACATTCCTGGCGGACGGCGAGATCCTCACCTCGGATTCAGCCCTGCGGTTCCGGGACCGCGACGAGGTGGAAACGAGCCTGGTGGCGGCCGGCTACCGGGTGCTGGACGTACGGGACGCGGCCGACCGCCCTGGGCGAGAATTCGTCTTTGTCGCCGCGTCAGGATGACGGCTCGGCCAACGGGACCGACGCGATCAAAGCGGCCAGGCCGTCGCTGTCCAGCAAGTCGGCGGGCCGGACCGTACGATTTGCTCGTACATAATGGAAAGCGGCACTGACCCGCTCCAGCGGGACGTGCCGGAGCCGGGCCCAGGCAAGGCGGTAGGCGGCCAGCTGGATGGCGGCCGCCTCGGCGTCCTTGCCGGTCGGCGGGCGGCCGGTCTTCCAGTCGACCACCTGCCAGGTCTGCGCGTGACCTTGGTCAGCGGTCTTGAAAACCGCGTCCATCCGGCCGCGGATGACCATGCCGCCAATCACCATCTGGAACGGCACCTCGACCGCGTGCGGGGTCCGCATCGCCCACTCGCTGGCCTCGAAAGCGGTCTGCAGCGCGGAAAGCTCGCTGTCCGGCTCGGCGCCGGCGTCCGCGGCACCGGGCATGCTGTCCAGGTCGAGCAGCACGTCCGCGGTGAACCGGCGCTCCAGCCAGGCGTGGAACGCGGTGCCGCGACGGGCCAGCGGGGCCGGTTTGTACGGCATCGGGCGGCGCAGCCGGCGAGCCAGCTCGGCCGGATCCCGGCGCAACGCCACCAGCCGGGACACCGAGAGCTCGCCCGGCAGCGTCACCACCAGGTCGTTGCGGCGGGCCCGGCGGGCCCGCTCGGCGAGCAGCACGTCCACGTCCTGCCGCCAGCTGTCGGCCACCGCGATGTCCTCTGTTGGCAGCATCTCGGTGACCGAGAACAGGCTCGGCTGCAGTGACTCGTCGGCCATCTCCGCCGCGTTGCCCACGCCCAGCTCGGCCAGCGCGGTCCGGACCAGGTCGGCGCCCACCTCCATCGCCGGCCGGCGGGCGGCCAGCGGATCGTACGGCCAGGTGTGCGTGACTGCCTCCGCCAGCAGCGGGTTCGCCGCGTCCTCGGCCGGCTCCTTGGCCCACTCCAGCACGGTGCCAGCGCCGTCCTCACAGGTTTCCCGGACCTCCTCCAGGAACCCCGACGGTCTTACGGCCTGCTTGCCTTCGCCCCAGCGGTAGCCCGTACAGACCAGCACGGACCGAGCCCGCGTCAGTGCCACGTACGCGAGCCGGCGCTCCTCGGTCAGGTCCCGCTGGCCGCAGTCGGCGCGGAAACTCTCCCGGGCCAGGTCCGCGTCCTTCTGGGTGTGCGCCCGGGCCAGGTTGAGCACCGGCAGCGAGTCGCGATCGCCGCGCAGCGGGAACGGCAACTGGGAGATGTCGGTCAGCCACGCCGACTCGGGCGAGCCAGCCGAGGCCGGGAAGAAGCCGTCGACCAGGCCCGGCACGAAAACCGCGTCCCACTCCAGGCCCTTCGCGCCATGCACGGTCAGCAGCTGGACCCGGTCCGGGTCGACGTCGACGTCGCCGGCCTCCAGCCCGCGCTCCGCCTTCTCCGCGGCCTCCAAATACGCCAGGAAAGCCGGCAGCGTGACCTGCCCGGTGCCGACGAAGTCCGCACAGACATCGGCGAACCGGTCCAGGTTGCTCCGAGCCGTACTCGGGCTGCGGCCCGGTCGGGACGCCACCTCGATGTCGAGGCGGAGCGTACGTTCCACGTCCGCCACCAGGTCCGGCAGCGGCTGGCCGGCCCGCCGGCGCAGCCCGGCCAGCTCACCCGCGAGGTGGCGCAACCTGGCATAACCCTGCGGGGAAAACCAGTCGGCCGGCGGGAGCTGGTCCAGCGCGTCCACGATGGACACCTCGTCCAGCTCGCCCGGCACCGGGCTCTGCCCACTCTCGCCGCGGTTCTGCCGGACCATCACCCGGGCCCACCGGCCAAGCGCCTCCAGGTCGCGGGCGCCGATCCGCCAGCGCACGCCGGTCAGCAGCCGCATCAGCGCGTCGCCAGCTCGCGGCTGGACCACCACCCGCAGGGTGGCGACCAGGTCCCGCACCTCCGGGGTGGCCAGCAGGCCGCCAATGCCGACCACCTCGACCGGGATGCCTTCCAGCCGCAACGCCTCAGCGATCGGCTCCAGCCTCGTACGCTTGCGGCACAGCACGGCGATGCTGCGACCGCCCTGCCCGGCCGCCCGCCGGTCGGCGTCCACCGCCCACAGTCGGCTCACCCGGTCGACGATCGAGTCCGTCTCGTCGTTCACTGTCTCGTACACCGCGCAGCTGACCTGGCCGGCACCCGCGCCCGGGCCGGGCATCAGCTCGTCCACGTCGATGCCGCCGCCGCGCAGTGGCCCGGACACCCGGTTGGCCACCGCCAGCACGCTCGCGCTGTTCCGGAAACTGGTCTGCAGCGCGTACCGCGGCGCGGGCGTCTTGTCGACGGTCCGGAACTCGGAGCGGAACCGGGCCAGCGTGCCGGCGCTCGCGCCCCGCCACGAGTAGATCGACTGGCACGGGTCGCCGACCGCGGTGACCGGGTGGCCGCCGCCGAACAGGCTGCGCAACAACACCAGCTGCGAATGGCCGGTGTCCTGGTATTCGTCCAGCAACACCACGCCATAGCGAGTCCGCTCGACCGCGCCCACCTCCGGCACTTCGCGAGCGATCTCGGCGGCCAGCCGCATCTGGTCACCGAAGTCGAGCACTTCCCGCTCGCGCTTCAACCGCTGGTATTCGGCCAACAGCGGCAGCAGCTGTACGCGGGCCTTCTGCCTGGTCAGCACCCTCGCCATCGGCGCGAGCGGGGCGTCCGCCGACCCGCCGACCTTACGCGGCAGGGCCTCGACCTGACCGACCAACGCGGCGGTGAAATCGGCCAACTGCTCGGGGTCGACCAAGTGGTCGGCGAGCTCACCGGACAGCGCCACGATCGCCTGCACAACGGTCGCCGGAGCCAGGTCGACCGCATCCATCGGGCCGTCCCAGCTGTGCACCACCTTGAAAGCCAACTGCCAGCAAGCAGCCTCGCCGAGCAACCGTACGGACGGCTCGACACCAATCCGCAACCCATGCTCGGCGACCAGGCGAGACGCATACGAGTGGTAGGTGCTGACCATCGGCTCGCCGTCCACCGCACCCTGCTCACCCGGCGGCAACAACCCGAGCGCCCGCACCTGCGCGAGCCGTCGCCGCAGCCGCTGCGCCAACTCGGCGGCGGCCTTGCGGGTAAACGTCAGCCCAATGACCGCGTCGGCTCGTACGGCACCGCTGGCCACCAGCCACACCACCCGGCTGGTCATCGTCTCCGTCTTGCCCGACCCGGCGCCGGCCACCACCAGGCTCGGCTCCACCGGGGCCGCGATGACAGCCGCCTGGTCGTCCGTCGGCCGAGGCAACCGCAGACGCTCAGCCAGCTGGAACGGATCCAACGCCAGCGTCGCGGTCATACCACTATCGGACCACGTCCGGTGCATAGAACCGACGAGACCCCACCGGCGTGTCTGAGTTTATGGCCGCAGTTCCTGCGGCGGCGCATCCGGTTCGCGTCGCCGGGGCGCCCAAAGAGCGGGCACCCCACCGCCGCGAACCTGGGTGGCCTTCGGCCGCCGCGCGGACGGGGTGGGGATCGGTGTGGTGCGGATTGGTGTGGCTGGGATGGGTGTTGAAGTACCTGTTACGGCGCGAAATTGTCGTACGTGTCTGTTTTTATTTCCCCCTCCCTTTGAACGGGCGGGGGCAATGCCCTTAAGTAGTTGAGAGCTGTTTGTGCAGGTCAGAGCCTATGTTTGGATGCGCGAGACAGGGGGTGAGCTGGGTCTTTTCGCGGGTCGGCGAGACACTGCCGCGGTCTCGGTCCGGGCGAGGAGACGAGCGCGACGTACGTCAGCAGTCCGCAACACTCAGCGTCACCGAGTCGCGGAGCTTGTAGCTACTGGTAGTGAGATTCGTTGTTGATCTTGTTCAGTTTGCCTACCCAAAACGGACATGGGACTGAATTGTCTTTTTTGGGTAGGCAAAGTGAACAAGATCAACAACTTCGACACCGACACAGCCGCAGCCCCGGCCCGCACAAAGGGGGCAGAACAGCCGTTCCCGACCAGGCAGCCGGCGACCCTCCGGCACTCCGACACCCATTCTGAGCAGGTGAAACGCTTAACTTAAGGGCATTGGGGTGGGGATCGGTGTGGTGGGGATTGGTGTTGAAGTACCTGTTACGGCGCGAAATTGTCGTACGTGTCTGTTTTTCTTTCCCCCTCCCTTTGAACGGGCGGGGGTGGGTCGAGAGGTGGACCTTAATTTTTAGTTGAACAATTGGTCCTCAAACCCGCCCCCCACCCGTTCTTGGGTGGGGGTGATTTTTGGGGGTGGGTACGACAGTTTCGCGCCGCACCCTGTGTTTTGCGGCTGGCTCATTCGGTTCTTGTGAGAGACGAAAAGTGACGACGGATGACCTAGGTCAGCCGGTGACCTGGCCGCCGTGGGGGTCGGCGGGGCAGGACGTACGCACCGGGCAAATCGAGCAGTAGTCGTTGACCGACGCGGTGAACACCGACCCGGCCATCCCCTCCGCGACCTGGTCCAGCAGGTCGCGGGCCCAGGCTGGGTCCTCGGTGTCGGGTAGGGGCGGCTGCGTGCGTTCCACGAAGGACTTGGCGGTGGTGCCCAAGTGCACCAGGACAGCGCCGCCGGGCCGCCGGCCGTGCGCCGGGAAGGCACCTTCCTCGATCGCCAGCTGGTAGACGCCCAGCTGCGGGTTGGTCGCGGCCTGCTGCTTGGACGGTGCGCTGCTCCCGGTCTTCAGGTCGACCACGACCAACCGGCCGGCCGGATCCCGTTCCAGCCGGTCGATGCGACCGTGCAGCGAAACCGAGCCGAGCTGGATCTCGAAGCCCTCCTCCACCGACACCAGGTCACGCTGGTTGGCCTTGATCCAGGCCAGCAGCTTGCGCACCATTTGGCGGGCCCGCTCGCGCTGCTTGTTGGCGACCCAAGGCCCGCCAACGTCGATGTCGTCCCACCCGGCGTCGATCCGCGCGTCCAACTCCTCGGTGGTGACACTGTCGTCGACGGCGAGGGTGGCGGCGTCGTGTACGAGCATGCCCAGCCCTTGGGCGCCGCCAGGCCCAGCGGTGCCGCCGGCGCCCTCCAGCAACCAGCGCAGCGCGCAGGTGTCGAACTGCTCGACCCGCGAGGGCGACACTCGTACGAGCTCGCCATCGGCCTTGAGCGGAGCCTCGGTGGACTGCGGCTGCAGGCCGTACCAGTCGTCCGGATGGGCACCGGGCACCCTGTCGGCGGCCAGCCGGGCCAGCTGCTCGGCGGCGGCCCGGCGGACCGCGAGCGGTCGCTGGGCGTCGGTGACCACCGAGCGCAGCTCGGCGACCAGGGCGGGCAGCGACAACGTACGCGGCACCGACGTGACTGGCCGAGGCCGCTCCTCCCAGGTCGGCACCAACTCGTCCAGGAACCTGGACGGCTCGTTCTCGGAGTCACCGACCGCGGTCACCAGCAGCGACCGCCGGGCCCGCGAGCAGGCCAGGTAGAAGAGCCTGCGTTCCTCGTCCAGCAGCCGGGTCAGCGCGCCGGAGGAACTCAGCTTGGCCGGCGAGCCCTCCCCCACCACCCCCGACACCACGTCGACCAGCAGCTCGGACCCCAGCAGCGAGCCGCGCGGGCGCAGGTCCGGCCAGTTGCCTTCCTGTACGCCGAGCACCGCGACCACGTCCCACTCGCGGCCGAGCGCGGCATGCGAGGAGGTAACCGTGACCGCGTCACCGGAAGGCGCGCGCTCGGCCAGGCTGTCGCCGGGCACCTGCTGGCCGAGCAGGTGATCCAACAGCGCGTCCGGGCCGGATCTGGGCAACCGGTCGACCAGCCGGGCAGCGGCGTCGAAAAGCGCGACCACGGCGTCCAGGTCCGCGTCCGCGGAAGCGCCGCGGCGGCCGCCCGCGCGGCTGTCCGCCGCCCAACGCTCGGCCAACCCGGTCGCCGCCCACACTTCCCACAGCACGTGTTCGGCGTCTTCGCCACGGCCGGCCGCCTCCCGGGCGGCCTTCACCAGGTCCGCGATCCGCTGCGCCGGCGCGGCCACCAGTGGCGGCACCTCCATCAGCTCGCCCGGATCCTCCACCGCGGCCCGCAGGACCTCCGCCGACGTACGCGCCCCGCCTTCGGCCACCTCGACCCGGCGCAGCCACTTGCGCAGCCGGTGCAGCGACAGGCTGTCCGCGCCACCGACCGGCGACGCCAGCAGCGCGATCGCCTCGTCGGCGGTGAACTGGTCCGGCCGGTTGGCCAGCCGAAGCACCTCCAGTAGCGCCTGCACGGCCGGCTGGGCCACCAGCGGCAGCTCCTCGGAATGGGCGGTCATCGGTACGCCGGCAGCCAGCAGCGCCCGCCGCAGGCCCGGTAGCGAGTGGGTGGTGGACCGTACGAGCACCGCCATCCGGTTCCACGGGACGCCGTGAGTGAGATGGGCCTCGCGGAGCCGGTGCGCCACATAAGACGCCTGCTGGCTCGCCGACCGCAGGACATGTGCCTCGACCTGCCCGTCCGGCGCGAACGGGGCGGGCCGCATCAGCCGGTGGTCGGGCCGACCGCGCAGGCCCATCGCGATCCGCGCCCAGGCGTCGGTCAGCCCTGGCCCGGCCCGGTAACAGGTGTCGAGGGCGACCGTGCCGGCCAGCTCACCGGCCCGGCCGAAGCGGTCCGGGAACCGGGCGAGGCACGCGGTCGTACCACCGCGGAACGTGTAGACGGCCTGATCCGGATCACCGGCCACCACCACGGACTCGGCGCCGGCGGCCAGCGCACGCAGCAGCGCCTCCTGAGCCGGGTCGGCTTCGGCGTACGAGTCGACGTAGACGTGGGTGAACCGGCCGGCCTCGCGCTCGGCGAACTCCGGGTCGGCCGCGAAGGCGTCCAGCACCGCCCTGACCAGCTCCGCTGGGTCGTACGCGGTGTCGTCCGCGAGCGCCGTCACCGCCGCGTACTGCGCCATGAACTTCGCGGTGGCGCCCCAGTCGACCCGGCCGTGCTGGCGACCCCATTTGCGCAGTGTGGAAGCGCCGACTCCGCGCTCGGAGGCACGCATCAGCAGGTCGCGCAGCTCGCGGGCGAACCCGCGGGTTCCCAGCGCCGGATGCAGCCACGCCGGCCACCGCCGCGGGTCGTCGATCAGGTCGCCGGCCACCAGTTCACGAATGACGTGGTCGTGCTCGGGGCCGGTCAACAACCTCGGCGTCTGCTCCCCGAACGCGGTCGCCCGCCGGTGCAACACCGCGAACGCGTACGAATGCCAGGTCCGCGCGGTCGGCTCGCCACTCGCCCCACCCAGGCGCCGGGCGATCCGCTCCCGCAACGCCGCCGCCGTCCGCCGGTCGAACGCCAGCAACAGCACCTTCTCCGGCGGCACCCCGGACGCGATCCGGGCGACCACCGCCTCCACCAGCGCCGTCGTCTTGCCGGTGCCCGGCCCGCCCAGCACCCGCAGCGGCCCGTTGTGGTGGTCGATGACGGCCCGCTGGCCAGGATCGAAGATCAGTGGCTGCGCGGCATCACCAGGACCTTCGGAAGGCTCCCGCCGCTGCGGGTCCGGCAACGCTGCCCGTACGAGCCGGTAAGAAGCCTGCTGGCCACTCACCCCGCGATCGAACCACGCCCCACCCCCCAAACCTCGCCCGACCCGCCGCCCACCTCGCCGATGTCACTTTCGGCGATATTTTCCGCCTCCCCACACAGGTGCTGCGGCGCAAAACTGTCGTACCCCTCGGGCAGATTTGCCCCCACCCAGTGACGGGTGGGGGGCGGGTTTGAGGACCGATGTTCAACTAAAAATTAAAGTCCACCTCTCAACCCACCCCCCGCCCGTTCAAAGGGAGGGGGAAAGAAAAACAGACACCTACGACAATTTCGCGCCGTAACAGGTACTTCAACACCCGCCCCAGCCACACCAATCCCACCACACCGATCCCCACCCCAATGCCCTTAAGTTAAGCGTTTCACCTGCTCAGAATGGGTGTCGGAGTGCCGGAGGGTCGCCGGCTGCCTGGTCGGGAACGGCTGTTCTGCCCCCTTTGTGCGGGCCGGGGCTGCGGCTGTGTCGGTGTCGAAGTTGTTGATCTTGTTCACTTTGCCTACCCAAAAAAGACAATTCAGTCCCATGTCCGTTTTGGGTAGGCAAACTGAACAAGATCAACAACGAATCTCACTACCAGTAGCTACAAGCTCCGCGACTCGGTGACGCTGAGTGTTGCGGACTGCTGACGTACGTCGCGCTTGTCCCCCTTGCGCGCCGTAACAGGTACTTCAACCCCTATCCCAGCCACACCAATCCCCACCCCACACCCGCGCGGCGGCCGAAGGCCGCCCAGGTTCGCGGCGGTGGGGTGCCCGCCGTTTGGGCGCCCCGGCGACGTGAACCGGACGCGCCGCCGCAGGCACTGCGGCCAGAAGCTCCGCGCCGCCGCAGGCACTGCGGCCAGAAGCTCCGCGGCCATCAACTCGCCTAGCCGGTACCGCCGGTGCCGCCGTTGCCGTCGTTGCCCACGTCGCCGGTGGTTTGGCCGCCGTCGGTGGTGGCGCCGCCGGTGGTGTCGGCTTTCTTCGGGCGGACCGACACCGAGCGGGACTTGCTGCGGGTGCCGTCGTCGGAGATCGCCACGATCGTGTACTTGTGGCCGACGTTGTCGCACGGGAACGCCACTTGCGGCGAGTCCTCGGGACCGTAGTCGTCGATCTTCCTGCCATCCACCTTCAGCTCGATCTTGCTGGCGTCCTTGACCTGCCAGGTCAGCTGGACCTGGCCGTCACCGCCGCCGGGGGTGCAGGTGACTCGGCTGGGTGCGTCGAAGGAGGTGATCCGTGGGCCGAGGCCGCTGGAACTGGCGGATGCGGACGCGGACGGGCTGGGCGGCGGCGCGGCCGTCGTCGGATTGATCGTGGGCGCGGTCGTGGGGGTCGCGGCGGTGTTACCGCCGCTGCCGAACAGCGCGGTGCCGGCGATCACGCCGAGCGCGGTGACCAGGATGATCGCGAGGACCACGCCGAGCACGATCAGCGCCGTACGGCCGCCCTTGCGCTTGGGCGGAGGCGCGTCGTAGTCGTCTTCGTCGTCATAGCCGCCGCCACCGCCCCCGTAGCCGCCGCCACCGCCCCCGTAGCCGCCGCCACCGCCGCCGTACGGGCCGCCGTAGTCGCCGTCCCGGCCACCGTAACCGCCGGCCGGGGGAACGGACGCGCTACCCCTGATCGGGCCGGTGCCGGCGGAGCCGGGCGGGAGCACCGACGTGCCGCCCGGGACGACCGGCACCGAAGCCGTTGCCCGGGTGCCACCGGGTGGCACCGGCGGCAGGTACGTGGTGTGGTCGCCGGCCGGGAACATCTCCCGTTGACCGGATCCGGCCGGCGGCACCTTGCGGGTGGGGTCGTTGCCGGGATCGACCGGCGGCATGAACGTGGTTCGCTCCCCGCCGGGGGCGGGCGGCGTGACCGGTTTGGTCATGTCCGCGTTGCCGGCCCCGTAGCGGGCGGTGGCGTCCGGATCCGGCCGACCGGCCGGTGCGTCATCGTCCTGGAACGGGTCGAACAGCTGGGTGCCGTCCGACTCCTCCGGCAGCGGTTGCTGACGACGAGCGCGGTCCGCGGCGGATTCATCATCCCTAAACGGGTCGAATCGCTGCGTACCGTCCGGCGCGTCGCGGTGCGGTGGCTGGCTCACGGTTGAAACGACAGCACATCACCATGTCATTCGTCTAATCGGGGTCGGTTTTTCAGGCCCCGTTGGGGGCCACCGAGGCCTTCCCGGCGACCGCTTCGCCGAGCAGTTCGACGATCTCGTCGGTGTCCCATCCGGGCAGCCCGAGGTGGGTACGGCTGGCGTCCTGCAGCAGCGCGGAGACGAAACAGTCGGCCAGCGCGGCGAGCCGCGGCGGCCTGATAGTGATGCTCGTCGCGGCGCTCACGCTGTCCCGTACGAGCTGGGCGAGTGTGTCGTGCACCGCAGCCAGCGCGCTGCGGACCTCCGGGTGGGTCTCGGCCTCCCGGACCAGGATCCGGCGAGCCGTGTACGACGACGCGTTCCACTCGTCGAACCGGCGGGCGACCCGCCGCAGGGTCGCCGGCACGTCACCGGGCACCGCGAGGCCCTCGGCCTCGTCCAGGTGGGCCTGGTTGGAGCGCTCGTTCACCAGCGCGACCAGCAGGTCCGTCTTGGCCGGGAAGTAGTAGAAAACCAACCCTTTGGGGACATGTGCGGCTTTGGAGATCTTGGACACCGCGGTCGCGTCGAACCCGTTGGCGGCGAACAGCCGCTCGGCGGCGTCCAGGATGCGGGCCCGACTGTCGGCGTCCGGGCCGGCCGCTCCCGGCCCTGGAGTGTGGGTGGCCATCGTGCCCTCCTGACAAACGCCGGCGGGGCCGGCAACCGCCGGCCCCGCCACCGTAGGAACCTCTTCCACTGGACGCAACTGGTTCAGTGCTGTGCCAGCTCCTTGTGCGCCTTGGTGCTCACTGGGACCGCCCAAAGGCCTGCCACGACGGCCACGATGCCACCGATCCACGAGGTCCAGGCAGCGCCGCCCAGTCCTACGTACGTGAACACGAACGGCGCGAGGAACAACAACACTCCCAGCACCGCGTGCACGTACTCGGTAGCGACCACGCCCGGCGAGTAGAGGGACCACAACGACGTGGCCGCGAGCAACACACCGAGCACGATCAGCGTGGTCAGGGCGCCGGGTTCTCCGGCCGTAGTGACCACCAACGGTGAAAGTGCGACAAGCACACCAACGACGAGCGCGACCCAGTCCTGCCATCGGGTCCATTGCTTCGCCATGACCGACCACCTCCTGAGAAGAACATCAGGTCAGCTCTTGACTGGCCATCCGGTCAATTTCAAGTATGCGTCGGAATCCCGGGCGTGGCAGGTCAGTGTGCGGTCGATCATCGCGGGCCCGCGACCGTCTAGTGAGGCCCGCCTTTTGCCCTATCTAGGAATGGAAAGTACGGCAATTCGCCGGAAAACGCTTGTAGGACAACGGTTACGCATCGTGCGTCGCTTGGTACCGTGCGTCTGGCCAGCCGTACGCCTGCCCGACCACTTCCAAGGAGCCCAGCGATGCCCGTTGAGCGCAACGATTTCCAGGGTTCGGGCGAGCGGCGGACCAGCCGGCGCGGATTGGTCACCGGGGTAGCCGCGGCCGCCGGCGGGGCGGCCCTGGGCGCCGTCGCACTCCCGGCAGCCGCGTCGGCGTCCGCCGGCCAGGCGGTCATCCAAGGCACCACGAACTTCGTCGGTGCCGTCGGCACCGGCCTCAGCTCGACCACGACCACCAGCAGCACCCTGGAGGTCAGCAACACCGCCAGCGGGTCCAACGGACGGGCACTGACCTGCACGGGCGGCAGCGTGCTGGGCGCCGCGATCTCGTCCGGCGGCACCCACGCCATGCTGGTGACCGCGTCGAACAGCAACGCGTACGCGGCAATCCTGACCGCCTCGACCAGCACCACCGGCAACGGCGGCGCGCTGCTCGTACAGAGCAACTCCAGCCACAACACCGCGCTGCGGGTCATCGGCAGCGGGGCCACCAGCGCGAACCTCGCGGCGCCGTTCTCGATCGGCGTCGACGTGGCGGCCGACTACCCGGTCAACATGACCGGTACGCGCAGCGACTTCTACACGCTGACCACGGTCGGCGGGAAGGGCCTCTACGCACGCAGCGGCACGGTCGCGATCACCACCGACGGCAACGGCCAGTTCAACGGGAACGTCGACATCACCGGCACGTTGACGAACCCGATGGCCACGATGACCATCGACCACCCGGCCGACCCGGCGAACAAGACGCTGAACCACGCGCTGGTCGCCTCGCCAGAGGCGAAGACGGTCTACGACGGCGTCGTGACCGCGGACGCGGACGGCAACGCGACCGTACGACTGCCGGCCTATTTCGGGCTGCTCAACGGCGACTTCCGCTATCAGCTCACCGCGATCGGCGCCGCCGCGCCGAACCTGCACGTGGCGACCGAGATCGCCGGCAACGCCTTCACCGTCGCCGGCGCGCCGGCCAACACCAAAGTCAGCTGGCAGGTCACCGGCATCCGTAAGGACCCTTACGCGCGGGACAACCCGGTGACCGTCGAGAAGCCCAAACCGACCAGCGGCTCGTTCCTGTTCCCGAGCGGCTACGGCCAGCCGCCCTCGGCCAGCACCAGCGCGGTCGAGCGCCAGCAGCACACTCGTACGACCGGCCAGCGACTCTAAGCGGGCGTGTTGTCCTCCGGCCACCAGCGGGCCACGGCGACGACGACGTGCTCGCCACGAAAGGGCACTGCCTCGGACAGCAACCGGGCGTGCGCCTCGGTCTCGTGTCCTGGGGGCAGCCGGCCGTTGCTGGCGACCACCCGGTGCCAGGGGACACCGCCGCCATAGCGGCTCATCACAGTGCCGACCGTCCGCGCCGAGCCGCGGCCGAGGTGGTCCCGCAGGATCTCGGCGATCATGCCGTACGTCATCACCCGACCGGGCGGGATCCGCTCCACGATGTCGAGCACCGCCTCCGCGTACTCACTCGGCAGCGTCAACACTCACCCCGGTTCGCTCCGACCCCGCCGGCGCGGCGATCGCTCGCACCGGATGGTAGTTGCGGCCACCGACAGCCCGGCGGCTAGTACTACAGGGCTACTCACGCGGATGAGAGTCGAGATCCAGAAGTTGGCTGCTGGTGCCGTGGGGAAGCCTTCATAGCAGCGCTATGGGGGCTTTCCCACGGTGCCTGCAGCCGACGCTTGGATCTCGACCCTCATCCACCTGGAATTAGGAGACACGCCCTAGTCCGTACCGACGAACGGGGTGATCCAGGTGCGGAACCGGTCGCCGAACTCGTCCTGCGCGGCCTTGACGATGGCACCGGGGTCATCCGCCGATTCCAGGCCGTGTCGCTCCCGCAACCACTTGACGAAGATGTCATGCGAGCCGCTGTGCTCATCGTCGTCTTGCCGGTAGAAGTACGCCTCGTCGTACATCGCCATGATCTCCGCGTCGTACGCGAGCAACCGCAGCAGCTCACCGAAGTTGCGCGCGATAATGTGCTCGCCGCCCTCGTCGCCGAACACCGCGATCGGCAGCGCGGCCAGGTCCTCGCGGTCGTCGACCCGCCAGATCACGTACTCCGAGCCAGAACCGTTGGCCTGCGCGATCGGGATCAGCCGATCGAGGAACTCGGGCTCGGTCTGGTCGACGGCGATGAACGATCCCTTGTCGTTGTAGCCGTAGATTTCGAAGCCGGCAGCGAGAAAGCTGTCGGCACTGTCGTAGAGGTCCTTGAGCTCGTTGAGCTCCGGGATCGGCGAGTACATGCGCACAACGTACAGATGGCGCCCACCAGGGGTGGGCGCCATCCGTACGTCCTAAAGGGAAGAAGTCGCTCAGTACTCGGGCAGCGACGGGTCGACGTTCTTGATCCAGGACAGCACGCCGCCCTGGACGTGGACGGCGTCCTTGAAGCCGGCCGCCTTGACCGCGGCGAGCGCCTCGGCCGAGCGGGCGCCGGACTTGCAGTGCAGCACGATCGGACGGTCCTGGGGCAGCTCGGACAGTGCCTCGCCGCGCAGGATCCGGTCCTTCGGGATGAGCACCGAGCCGGGGATGCTGACGATCTCGTACTCGTTGGGCTCCCGCACGTCGATCAGCTGGAACTCCTTGCCGGAGTCCATCATGTCCTTGAGCTCGAAGACGGTGATCGTGGAACCCTTGATCGCGTCCGCCGCCTCTTCGGTGACCACACCGCAGAAGTCGTCGTAGTCGATCAGCTCGGTGACCTTCGGTGCGTTCGGGTCCTTGCGGATCGGCACCTCACGCCACTTCATCTCCAGCGCGTCGAAGACCATCAGCCGGCCCAGCAGCGTGTCGCCGATGCCGGTGATGAGCTTGATCGCCTCGGTCGCCTGGACGGCCGCGATCGACGCGCAGAGCACGCCCAGCACGCCACCTTCGGCGCACGACGGGACCATGCCGGGCGGCGGCGGGACCGGGTAGAGGTCGCGGTACGACGGGCCACGGGTGTCCCAGAAGACACTGACTTGGCCGTCGAACCGGAAGATCGAGCCCCAGACGTACGGCTTGTCGAGGATCACGCACGCGTCGTTGACCAGATAGCGGGTCGCGAAGTTGTCCGTACCGTCCACGATCAGGTCGTAGTCGGCGAAGATCTCCAGCACGTTGTCGTTGTCGAGCCGCGTGTCATGCAGCACGACGTTGACGTACGGATTGATCTCCTGGATCGAGTCGCGCGCCGACTCGGCCTTGGAGCGGCCGATGTCGGACTGCCCGTGGATGATCTGGCGCTGCAGGTTGGACTCGTCGACGGTGTCGAACTCGACGATGCCCAGCGTGCCCACGCCAGCCGCGGCCAGGTAGAGCAGCGTCGGAGAGCCCAGCCCACCGGCGCCGATGCACAGCACCTTGGCGTTCTTCAGCCGCTTCTGCCCGGCCATCCCGACATCGGGAATGATCAGGTGCCGCGAATACCGGCGGACCTCGTTGACTGACAGCTCGGCGGCCGGCTCGACCAGTGGTGGCAATGTCGCCACGGTGGCGCTCCTCCCATGACGGTTGGGTCTTTACGGGGGCAACCACCCCAGCTCCCGCTATCTTCCCACCGTCCCGGAGTCAGGTACGCCAGCCGCGGCACACGTCCCGCCCCTCGGACACCCGCTACGGCGCGCCGTCCCACGGAACCCCCGGCGGATGCGGCACCGGTCGGTAGTGCAGGCCGTCGGTCGACATGAACTCGGCAGAGATCGAGGTGACGAATCCGCTCGCGACGTAGAGGCTGGAGCCAGCCCGCCTCAGGGTGCTGGCCTGTCCGGGCGTCCCGGCGATGGACAGCTGGTGGAAGGTCTGGCCAAGATCGGTGGTGCGCCGCAGCCCGTTGTTCCCCCACAGGACGAACGAGTTGTCGGGCAGAACCACGATGCCCGAGATGACATCGTCCAACGGGCGCACCGGTTGCCACGTGCGCCCGGTGTCCTTGCTCACGTACAACTCGCCTCTGCCCTTGGGGCCGTACATCGTCTTGGCCTTGTCGACCGGCGCGAGCGCGTGCACCGCGTAGAACGTCCTGCCGTCGTACGTCCCGACCTGCGCGGTTTGGGTGAGGGTTTTCCCGAAGCGATGGGCCTCCCAGCTCGCGCCCCGATCATGGCTGATGACGAAGCCATTCGCGCACGAGAGCCAGAGCGAGCCGTCAGGCAGTGGGGCATCTCCCGGATCACCGCAGTCCGCCGGCACTCCAGTCAGCGGGTGCAGCTGGCCAGTGGCTGGGTCGATGGTCCCCACAAAGCTGGTGTTTGAGTGCCCGCCGGAAACAACCGTGGAGTACGAGAGCAGGGGCCACTTCGGTGGGAGGGCGGACAACGCAGCACCGCTGTCCGACGGACGCCTTTCCCACCTCACGCCGGCGTCGTGGGTGATGGTATTGCCCAGGACGAAGGTCCGCGAGTCGATGCCCAGCGCGGTGATCCCGTTCGCGTCGGGCTGGAACCACGCCGGCATGCTCGACTGCCGCCAGGTGCGGCCACCATCGACGGTGTACGACCACGCGGTGGTCCGCTTGTTCTGGAATCCGACCTTCACGACCACGGTGTTGGCGTCGATGACCGAGGTCTCGTAGACGTATCTGGTTGGCGGCCGTTGGAGCACCTGGGTGACATGTGGAGTCCGGTCGGCAGTGGATACCGCCACGACCGACGTTGCCAACACCGCGACCAGCGCGGTGACGCCTCCGACGATCGCGGCCCACGAACGCCAGCGCCGGCGGGCACCGCGGGCGGCCAGTCCGGCGAGGCTGTCCAGCCGCGCGTGCGCGACGAACTCCTCCTGGATACCGGCGAAGCTCTCCGGCAGGTCGATCAGAGTCATCGCGCCGCCCTCCGAGTGTCGTGGTGGTCCGCGATCATCGCTTTCTCCGGCTCTCTCTCGTCCCATCCGACTTCATCGCGGATCTGGTAGCCGTCGGCGCGTAACAGCTCGGCGAGCGCGTTGCGGCCGCGGTGCAGTCTCGTCTTGACCGAGGTCACGGAGACCTCAAGAGCCTCGGCGGTCTCCTGGATGGACATGTCCGCGAGGTAGAACAGGGCGATCGTCTCCCGCTGGCGGGCCGGCAGCCGGCGTACCGCGTTCATCAGCACGATTCGCTCGGGTGCGAGTCCGGGCAGGTTCGTCGACTCGGGCTCGGCGAGCCTGGGCAGCAGCATTCTCAACCGCTGTTTGCGGCGGATCCGCGATCGGGCGATGTTCATCGTGACCGTACGCATCCACGCCACCGGGTTGTCCGCGCGCAGCACGAGCGCGGGCGTCGCGAAGGCTCGTACGAACGCCTCCTGGACCGCGTCCTCGGCCTCGGCCCGGTCGCCCGTCAGAGCGAACGCGGTCACCAACAAATAGCGCGACGACTCACGGTAGAGACGCTCGATGATCTCCCTTGCGGCGCGCGCTGGCGCACCCGCAGGCTCGGCTTGGAGCTGGTTGTTGTCCGTCACAGGGCCCCCGTCATCCGGCGTGAGATTGCAGGAGGGACGCCCGACAACGGCGAAAGGTTACCGCCTTCGACCACCGTTTCGCGGCCGCCAGCGTGGGCTGCTTACACTCTGCCCCAGAGGGCATTCTGAGAGCTGGGTATGCTTGCCTATGTTCGCGATGCCTCATCGCGTGCGTCACGCGCACGCGATGAGGCATGGCGAACAAGACCTGACATAGCTTCCCGGGCATATACCCAAAATCCGGTGACCGGGCGTGAGAATCAGTCACACCAGCCACTCCAGCCCCAAACCAGGCACCCCCGAACTCGAGTTTGCAGGGATGCACTGACAAAAAGCGGTGCCTGGTTCGTTCTCCCCGTCGGCGCTGGAAACTGGAAATAGGTCGTCTACGGAACGGCTGGGCCGGTGACGAGTTTGCCGTCCACGTACGGCCAGGGGTTGATGCGACAGCCTTTGAGGCCGAGCGTTTGCTGCTGCATGACCGGCGCGAGCTGGCCGGCGGCCGGGCAGGCCATGTGGCCGTGGCCGAGTCGGTGGCCGACCTCGTGGTTGACCGCGTATTCGCGATAGAGGTCGAGGTGGCCGACGAAGTCCGGGACGGCGGTGAGCCAGCGGGCCAGGTTGATCACCACGCCGTCGCCGACCCGGCAGGATGTGTAGCCGTCGGTGGTCAGCGGGAAACAGAGCCGGTCGACGGTCTTGGGTGAGGCGAGCCGGATGGTGACGCCTGGGGTGCCCGTGCTCACCCGCTGGAAGGCGATCTTGCCGGCGGCCGTCCACGATCGCGGGTCGTCGAGGATCTTGTCGACCTCGGCGGCAAAGGCGGCGGCCTGTTGGCCGGTGCCGTTTTCGACCTCCACTCGGTAGGTCAGCAGCGTGCCGTGTCCGACGACACCGGTGCCACCAGGCGCCGCGGTGAACGTGCCGGCGCCCTGGTCGACCACTCCGGGCGGCGCCGGGCTGTCCGACGGCTGCGGTGCCGCGGTCGAAGGACCGGCCGACGGTGAGGGGCCGGTGACGACCGGGGCAGCCGGCCGTACGGCCGAAGTGGCGGGAGCGGGCGTCTGCGCGGTGGTCGTGTCACCGGCGGCGGAGCGGTCCTTGAGACCGTTCGTGAGGTCGACGCTGACCAGCACCAGGGTGACGGCGAGGACGGCTAGTACGGTCCAGCGGCGACGCTGCAGGGCCTGTTGCTTCGCGGCCCGTGACTGGGCGGGCCGTGGCCGAGACTGGGTGGACCGAGAGCGGGCCGGGGCGGTCCTGGAGGGACTGCGCCGTGCCTCTCGATCCGTCACCTGGGTCACTTGATCAGAGTGCCACGAGTGACCGATCTATCCGGTTAGGCGCTCGTTGGGCGAGTCGTCAGCCGGCGACTGGCGCGGGCACGTCAGCCGCGGCCGCGTCCCGCAGCAGCGCGATGGTGGCCCGCGCGACCTGCCGCGGACACTCCATCTGGGCGATGTGGCCGGCGTTGCCGAGCACCATCAGCCGGCTGTCCGGAATCGCCCGCGTGGTCGGCAGCGCCACCCGGGCGTCCACCAACTGGTCCTTGCGGCCCCACACGACCAACGTCGGCGCGACCACCCGGCGAGCCAGCCACCAGAGCGACTGGCTCGGGATCGCCGCGTAGCTGGCGACATAACTCGCGACCAGCTGGCGGAAACTGCGGATGTACGACTCGCCCATCCACGGCAGCTCGCGGCGGACCCGCAGGGCCTCGATCGCCTCCTCGACGCGCTGCTCCGGCACGACCGAGGGATCCGCGTAGCAGCGCAGCATGGTCTCCCGGACGATGGCGGCGGGTTCGCCGGTACGGGCGATCCGGGCCACCAACCGGCCGTTGGACGGCACCGCGACGACTGGCAGCATCCGCAGCTGCAGCGGCCGCAAATGGACCGGCGGCATGGCTGGCGAGATCAGCGTCAGGGTGCGGACCAGGTCCGGTCGAGTAGCCGCGACCCGTACCGACACTGCCCCGCCGAGCGAGTTCCCGAACAGATGCACCGGGCCGCGGCCAGACTGCTCGATCCAGCGGATCACCGTCTCGGCGAACCGGGTCTGGCTGTAGTCGCCGCCCGGCGGCCGACCGCTGCCGCCAAAGCCGGGCAGGTCGAGCGCCTGCCCGTCCAACCAGGGCGCGAGCAGGCCGGCGAGGTCGGTCCAGTTGGTCGACGAGCCACCCAGGCCGTGCACATAAAGAGCCGGCTCCGAGCCGGCCCGACCCGGGGTGTCGCGCACCACGATGGGCGTACCGTCAACCTCCACTGTGCGGGCCGGCCACGGCCGCAACACCCCGCCGTTGGCAGACTGGGCACCATACTGGGCGAGGTCGGGAAGCTCCTCGTCCAAGGCCAGCGGTGCCGGCCGCGGGACCGGCGCGGCAGCGGCAGGGGGTCCGAAGAGAAGCATCTCGCCATGATAGCTACCCATTAGTAATCTGGTGTTCAGTTAGTTTTACCGAAAATGTTGGGTTCGGGGCCGCAGAGGTGCCGCGTGCGAGCATGGAGGGTCATGTACGGGGAAACGGGCACCACGGCGGCCACGAGCGCGAACATCGACCGGCTGGTCCGGAGCGGAGGCGAGTCATGAGCACCGAGCCGTTGACCAACGGTGCGGCGGCGCACCCCGCCGACGGGGAGCGCGCCACCGCGGCCCGGCTGCCCCGCCGGGTGCGCCGTGCGCAGCTGCTGCAGGCGGCTCGCGAGGTGTTCGTCGCGCAGGGCTACCACGCCGCCGCGATGGACGACATCGCCGAGCGCGCCGGCGTCAGCAAACCAGTGCTCTACCAGCACTTTCCCGGCAAGATGGAGCTTTACCTGGCGTTGCTGGAGACGCACACCACCGACCTGGTCGACCAGGTCAAACGTTCGCTGGCGACCACCACCGACAACAAGGTGCGGGTGCACCGGGCCGTCGAGGCGTACTACGAGTTCGTCGACAACGAAGACGGTGCCTTCCGACTGGTCTTCGAGACCGACCTGGGCAACGATCCGGCCGTACGAGGGCTCGTCGACCGCGGCAACCGGGAGTGCGCGCAGGCCATCGCGGACACCATCGCGGCCGACACCGGGCTCCCCCGCGAGCACGCCGAGCTGCTCGCCACCGGTCTGATCGGCTCCGCCCAGGTGTCAGCCCGATACTGGCTGACCACCGACCGAAAGGTCCCGATGGGCGAGGCGATCGAGCTGGTCGCCGCGGTCAGCTGGCGCGGCATCTCGGGCTTTCCCCGGCATTTGTAGGCTGCGTGGTTGACTAGGGCATGTTCGTCCGGCCTCTGGGGTTGGACGCTTCGTACGAGATCATGCAAGTCCTTGAGGAGGCCGCACAGGTGGAGGTCAAGATCGGCGTCCAGTTCGCCGCGCGCGAGCTGGTGCTGGAGAGCACGGAGTCGGCGGCCGAGGTGGAGCAGGCCGTCATGGCGGCGGTGTCGGACGAGTCGGGAGTGCTGACGCTCACTGACGACAAGGGCCGCAAGGTCCTCGTCCCGGCCGGCAAGCTGGCCTACGTGGAGATCGGTCCGGAGACCGCTACCCGCCGGGTCGGTTTCGCGGCCAGCTGACGGGTTTCGCCACGCCACCACGTGCCCAGCGCGTGGTGGCGTTTTGCTGCCCGTACGCGACTGGACTCCACTGACGTGACGGTCGCCGTTCGGGTCGAGGTCTCCGGTTTTGTCAGCCCCGCCGAGTTGGCTCGAGTTCGGGGGCGGCATTTTCAGCCCACCACTGCGCCGCGCCCGAGATCGTACGTTTCGCGCACCGGTCACCGCGAGAGCGTGGAAATGCGGTACGTCCGCGGATGAGGTGTGATCTTGTCGAGGAGTAGCCGTACGACGACCTGGAGAAAGGGTTCTCCATCGTTGAAACATGGCAAACCGACAAGCCCGGGCGGTGTTGTCCGCATTAGAGGTGGACTAAGGCAATCCTTAGCCGGCATGATGCGGAGCGTGCCGGCCGGAGCCGCCGCCGACGAGCTGGTCGGCCGCGAGAAGGAAGTCGACCTGCTGGACCGGGAGCTGGACGCGCTCGGCGGCGGGCGGACCGCCCGTACGGTCGAACTGGTCGGCGAGCCCGGGATCGGCAAGACCCGGCTGATGCACAGCGCTCGGCTGTCGGCTCGCCAGCGCGGCCACCTGGTGCTGGCCGGCCGGGCCACCGAGTTCGAGCAGCCGATTCCGTTCGCGGTGATCGTGGACGCCTTGGACGACCACCTCAGCGAGCTGTCCGAAGAGGTGCTCACGCCGCTGGGCGCGGAGCGACTGGGGTTGCTGGCGACGGTTTTCCCGGCGGTGGCCGCCTGGGTGCCACTGCCGGCCGGGAACGGGCTGGTGACCGAGCGATACCGGATGCACCGGGCGATCCGGGCGCTGCTGGAGCTGTTGGCCGCGCCGGCCGGGCTGCTGTTGATGCTGGACGACGTGCACTGGGCCGACCCCGCGTCGATCGAGTTGCTGGAACACCTGCGCCGGCATCCGCCGCGGGCGCCGCTGCTGATCGTGATGGGCTACCGGCCAAGCCAGGTGCCGGCCCGGCTGGTGGCACCGATGGCCGGCGACGACGCCGGGCTGATCCGAGTGGAGCTGGGGCCGCTGTCGGTCACCGACGTGAACCGGCTGCTCGGGCCGGACGCGAGCCCCGGCCGCGGCCGGCTGCTGCACCGGGAGAGCGGCGGCAACCCGTTCTACCTGCATGCGCTGCGGTCCGCGCCGGTCGACCCGCTGACCGGGATGCCGGCGGTGTCCGGCGCCAGCCGGCAGGTGATCGGCGCCGAGCTGGCCGCGTTGTCGCCGCTGCAGGCACTGGTCGCGAACGCGGCAGCGGTGGCCGGTGACCCGGTGGACCCGCAGCTGATCTCGGTGGTGACCGAGCTGGACCTCGCCGAGACGCTGGAGATCCTGGACCAGCTGACCGCCCGCGACCTGCTCCGGGTGACCGAGGACGGCCGGCGTACGCATTACCGCCACCCGCTGGTACGCCACGTCGCCTACATCTGCGCACCAGCCAGCTGGCGGCTGGGCGCGCACCGGCGGGCGGCCGCGGCGCTGGCCAGGCGGCCCGGTGACACGGCCGCGCTGTTGCGGGCCCAGCATCTGGTCCGGTCGGCGGATCCGGGCGACACCGAGACCGTCGAGGTGCTGCGCTGGGCGGCCGGCCACACCGGCACGTACGCCCCGGCCACCGCGGCCCACTTCCTGGCCGCCGCGCTCCGGCTCACGCCAGACACCCCGGCGAGCGCCGCTGAGCGCCGGGAGCTGCGGATCGCCCTCGCCAGCGCGCTCACCTCGGACGGCCGGTTCGACGAGGCCCGCGACCTGATCCGCGGGGTCCTGGGGTGGATACCGGCCGGGCACCACGAGCAGCGGGTACGGGCCGTGCTGCTGGCCGCACAGGTGGAGCGGCTGCTCGGCCGCAACGAGGTGGCGCGGCTGCTGCTGACCGACGAGCTGGGCCGGATGACGGCCAGCGAGCCGGCCCAGGCCGAGCCGGGGCCGGCCGCGGTGGCGATCGAGGAGCTCAAGCTCGAGGTGGCCCGCAGCGCGGTCAACTGCGCGGTCGCCGCCGACGACCGGCCGCTGCTGACCGGGATCGCCGACTTCGCCCGTACGCACGGCCTGACCTCACTGGAAGCCGCCGCGGTCGGCGTACACGCGGTGTCCGCGCACGCGATCGGCGACCGGGAGGAGGCGGTACGGCTGACGGACCAGGCGGCCGCGCTGGTGGACTCGTTACCGGACGAGGAGCTGGCCCGGCACCCGCATGCCGCGTCCCGGCTGGCGGCCGCCGAGATCGACCTTGGCCGGCTGGAGAGCGCGGTGGCGCATGCCGAGCGCGGGCTCACGGTGGCCCGCCGCAGTGGCCGCAGCTACCTGGTGATCCAGATGGGCGTCACGCTGACCGTCGCCTACCGCAAGCTCGGTCGGCTGCCGGAGGCGCTGGCCTGCACCGAGGACATGGTGGACGCGTCCGAGCTGACCGGCAGCCACTACCTGCGTGGCATCTCGCACTGCCTGCACGCGGGGGTAAGAGCCGTCCTCGGCGAGGCACCGGACCGCCGGGCGCTCGCCGAGCACGCCACCGTCGTCATCGCGAGCCGCAGCTGGTGGTCCCGGGCCGCGCTGATCCTGGCCGCCGAGGCGATGCTGGCCGACGGCAGCGACGCCGGGGCACAGGAGTGCCGGCGGATCCTGGTCTCCGGGCACGACGAGCTGACCATCTTCTCGCTGTTGCACCGGCCCTTCGCCTACCGCCTGCTCACCCGAGCGGAGTTGCGGCTCAACCAGCTGGAGGCGGCCGCGCGGTGGGCCACCCTGGCCGAGGCGACCGCCGATCCGGCGCTGGCCGGCCAGGTCGGGCTGGCCCAGCTGGCCAGGGCGAACGTGCTGTTCTGCGGCGGCTCACCGCACCGCGCGGCGGCCCTGGCCAACGCGGCGGCGGCCAAGTTCCTGGCCGCCACCATGCCGCATGAGGCCAGCCGGGCGCTGCTCATCGAGACGGACTGCCTGCTCGCTATCGGCGACCAGCCGGGCGCCCGGCTCCGGCTGGAGGAAGCGGCTGACCTGCTCCACACCTGCGGAGCGTACGAGCCGCAGGCCGTCGCCGTACGCAAGCTGCGCCGGATCGGTCGGCGGGCCGGCCGGATCGACCGGGTCACCGACCTGACCACCTCGCTTCCGCTGGGCGCCGCCGGATCGACCGAGCCACTGACCGCCCGCGAGGACGAGATCGCCCGGTTGGTCGGGATCGGGCTGACCAACCAGCAGATCGCCGACCGCCTGGTGGTCAGCGTCCGTACGGTCACCACCCACGTCTCGAACATCTTCCGCAAGCTCGGCGTCGTCTCCCGCGCCGAGCTGGCCGCCCACCTCGCCGGCCACAACCCCGCGAACTCGACGTTTCGGTAGCCGGCCGTTAGTTGCTGAGGCCCAGGGCTTTCATGCGAGCTGAGTGGGCGCTGGTGAGGCGCTTGAAGAGTTCGCCGATGCCGGTGATGTCACCGGAGCCGGCGACCACCAGATCGGTCAACGCCTCCCGTTCGGCCGCGACCCGCTGCGCCTGGCTGAACGCCTCGCCGACCAGCCGCCGGGCCCACAGCGCGAGCCGGCCGGCCACCGACGGGTCTTCCTCGACGGCGGCCCGCACCTCGGCGACGGCGAAGTCGGCGTGCCGGGTGTCGTGCAGGACCTGCTGGACCAGCGTCCGGTCGGCCTCCTCGGGAAGGAACTCGGCCACCTCACGGTAGAAGTCGTCCGCGATCCCGTCGCCGACGTACGCCTTGATCAGGCCCTCCAGCCAGGTCCGCGGCGCGGTGGCCCCGTGGAAGGCCTCCAGTGGCTCGGCGAACGGCGCCATCGCCGTCTCCGGGTCGGCGCCGAGCTCGTCCAGCCGTACGGCCAGCAGCTCGTAGTTGCGCATCTCGTCCGCGGCCATCACCGCTAACACGGCGCGTCTGCGCAGGTCCGGGGCCAGCCGGGCGTCGGCGGCCATCCGGTCGAAACCGATCAGGGTGCCGTACGCCAGCACCCCCAACAGGTCGATGACCGCGGTCTTGGTGTCGGCGTTCTCTACCCCGCTCAGCTGGTCCTCCCGCGTCCGACGCCCTCAGGCATACGGGCACTACGCACTCCCGTACGAGACATCGTCCGGCGGCCGGCCCGAGCGCAGGCTACACCCGCTCACGACCGGCACCGCAGAGGTCCGCGAGTCGCGAATGGGCACGGCGTAGGATGGGGGTCAGGTTCGCACTGAAAGGCACCCTTCTGAGCACCGAAAACGTATCTCCAGACAGCCAGGACGACCTCCCGCCGGCCCGGGCGCTCGATCACTCCACCACCGGGGCCCCCGAGGTCGAAGACGTCGAAGAGCTCGCCGCCCGCGCGCCGGTCAAGGAGACCGCTCCGCTGTTCGCGTCGCTGGGCGTGCGCAAGGAGACGGTCGAGGCGCTCTCGAAGGTCGGCATCGACCGCGCGTTCGCGATCCAGGAGCTGACCCTGCCGATCGCGCTCGGCGGCTCCGACGTGATCGGCCAGGCGCGCACCGGCACCGGCAAGACGCTCGGCTTCGGCATCCCGATCCTGCAGAACATCAAGGCCCCCGCGGACGGCGCCGACGGCGTCCCGCAGGCCCTCGTGGTGGTTCCGACGCGTGAGCTGTGTGTGCAGGTCAGCAGGGACATCGCCACCGCCGGCAAGACCCGCAAGGTGCGGGTGCTGTCGGTCTACGGCGGTCGTGCGTACGAGCCGCAGGTGAGCGCGCTGCGGTCCGGCGTGGATATCGTGGTCGGTACGCCGGGCCGGCTGATCGACCTCGCCGAGCAGCGCCAGTTGGTGTTGGGCAAGGTCCGGATGCTGGTGCTGGACGAGGCCGACGAGATGCTCGACCTGGGCTTCCTGCCGGATATCGAGAAGATCCTCCGGATGATCCCGGACCAGCGCCAGACGATGCTGTTCTCGGCCACCATGCCGGGACCGATCGTGACGCTGGCTCGGCAGTTCATGAAGCAGCCGACGCACATCCGTGCCGAGGAGCCGGACGAGGGTCGTACGGTGCCGGCCACCGACCAGCACATCTACCGGGCGCACTCGCTGGACAAGCTGGAGATGTTGGCGCGGATCCTGCAGGCCGACGGCCGTGGTCTCGCGATGGTCTTCTGCCGGACGAAACGGCATGCGCAGTCGCTGTCCGACGACCTGGAACACCGCGGTTTCGCGGCCGCGGCCGTGCACGGCGACCTCGGCCAGGGCGCCCGGGAGCAGGCGCTGCGGGCGTTCCGGGCCGGCAAGGTCGACGTTCTCGTAGCCACTGACGTGGCGGCCCGCGGCATCGACGTCACCGGGGTCACGCACGTGATCAACTACGAGTGCCCCGAAGACGAGAAGATGTATTTGCACCGCATCGGCCGGACCGGCCGGGCCGGTGCGAGCGGCGTCGCGGTCACCTTCGTGGACTGGGACGACATCGCTCGCTGGCAGATGATCAACAAGAACCTGGACCTGCCCTTCCACGACCCGCCGGAGACGTATTCGACCTCCGACGTCCTCTACGAAGAGCTGAACATCCCGAAGACCGCGAAGGGCGTGCTGCCGCGTGCGCAGCGCACCCGCGCCGGCCTGGACGCCGAGGAGATCGAGGATCTCGGCGAGACCGGCCGGGGCCGCAAGCCCGCCCGCGGTCGTACGAGCGCGAAGGCGTCCGTCGGCAAGGCCACCACGTCCAAGGCGAAGTCGGACAGCGAGGGCGGCACCACCCGGACCCGCGCCCGCCGGCGGACCCGCGCCGGCCAGCCGGTGCAGGAGCCGGCCGAGGGCGCGCAGAAGCCGGCTGAGTGAGCGAAGACTCGTTCTGGCGGCGGCCGGACGACCCCGCGCCGGGGCCGAGCCGGCCCGCTGACAGTGGGCCGGTGGTGGCGGCGTATGTGCCACCACCACGGATGCGGCTGCCGCCGCCGTGGGTGAGTTCGGGCCCCTTGCTTGCCCGGGAAACGCCAGCACCCGTGTTGCCGGAGCAGGATCACGCCACGATGGACGCGGTGGAGTCGCAGGCAACCACACTGACGGTGGTCGTCGCGATCGCCGTCGGCGGAGTGGCGCTGGTGTTGCTCGTGCTGGCGTTGCTGCGGCTAGTTTTTTAGGAACGCCAGAACCTGCGCGACGAACTCGTCCGGGACCGTGTCGATGGCCGTGTGGCCCTGCCCGACCAGCTCCACGAGTTCGCTGCCCGGCACGGCCGCGGCTGCTGCCGCGGTTGACGCCTGGAGCGCGGCGGGACTGACCGTGCCGACGAGGAACCGTACGGGCATCTTGAGCTGGCCGAGCCGCGCCGGATCCGCCGTGTAAGCGTTGACCGTTCGGCCCTCGCGTACCAGGGTGGGCGCGATCTCGATGCGGCGCTGCCACATCGGTTCGGCCTTCATCGCGTCGATCCGCTGCTGCGGCACACCGACCGCCTCGCGGTAGAAGACCTCCAGCGCAGCCTCCTGCTCACCGGCCTCCAACAAGCCCTGCACCCGCACCAACGCATCCGGCGGCACCGCGAAGTGCCCGGGCGTCGCCAGCGGCGGCTCGTAAAGCAGCATCGCCGCGATGTTGTCGCTGATCAGGCCGGTCTCCATGGACGTGAGGGCGCCGTACGAGTGCCCCAGCACCAGAGCGGGCTCGCCGATCGAGGCGATCACGGCGGCGATGTCCTCCGCTTCGCGGGCGAGCGCGTACGCACCATCGCCGTCGCCGCTCAGTCCACGGCCGCGCCGGTCGACCAGATGCAGCGTGTAGTGCTCCGCGAGCGGGTCCACCACCGGCGCCCAGCGGTGATGGTCAGCCGTGGTGCCGTGCACCGCCACCAGCGCCGGACCGGTGCCCAGCCGCTGGAAGCCGATCTTCGTACCGTCCGTGGACGTGACCGTGCCGAACTCGCCTGTCGCCATCTGCCCTAATTACGCGGCCGCCGGCCGGCGGGGCACTCGCGGGTGTCATGCGCAAAGTTCCTGAATCTCCTGGGTGACCACGGCCGCGAGGCGGTTGGCGACCTGGACCAGCGGCGCTGTGTCCTGTCGGGTACGAGCCAGCAGCAGCGCACCCTCCAGGCCCGACAACACCAACACGGCAAGTTCGGCCGCCGTCGCTTCCGCGAGACCAGCCTGTGTCAGGTGGTCGGTGATCGACGCCAGCCATCCCGCGTAGCCGGAGTCGCAGGCGCTGCGCACTGTGGGGCTGTCGGCGACGTCCAGAGCGACGCTTGCTATTGGACAGCCGTCAAGGAAACCGGAGCTTTCCAGCCGAGCCGTGAGGAGATCGCCCATCGTACGAATCGCCGAAGCCGGATCGGGCGCGTGTTCCAGGACCGCGTCGATCACCTGGCCCAGGTCTGTCGCGCCGAGACTCACCGCTTCGGCGGCAAGTTGCTCCTTACCGCCGGGAAAGTGGAAGTACAGCGATCCTTTCGGGGCGGCGGCCTCGGCCAGGATCTGGTTGACCCCGGTCGCGTGGTACCCCTGCCTGCCGAACAAGCCCTGCGCGGTCTCGAGCATTTGCTTGCGCGTCTGCCCACGAGGTGTCATAGTCAAAATATAGAGACTGGTCTAGAAATTTGCAAACTCTGGCCCGAGCAGCGACTTTGCGAGCTTTCGGTACGCCTTCGCGCCCTTGCTGGCACTGTCGGTGGCCAGCAACGTACGGCCGGCGGCCGGCGCCTCGGCGAACCGGATCGTCCGCGGGATCGCCGGCTCCAGCACGTCCACGCCGTAGCGCTGCGAGATGTCCGCCAGCACTTCGCGGGAGTGGGCCGTGCGCCCGTCGTAGAGCGTCGGCAGCACGCCGAGGATCCGCAGGTTGGGGTTGGTGATGCCGACGACGTCGATCGTCACGGTGTCCAGCAGCTGACCCACCCCGCGGTAGGCGAGCGTCTCGCACTGCATCGGGATGATCAGCGCATCCGCCGCGGTCAGGCCGTTGATGGTCAACATCCCGAGGGTCGGCGGGCAGTCGATCAGGATATCGTCGTACGAGCGGCCATCCTCAGCGATCCGGGTCAGCGCCTGCCGCAGCCGGTATTCACGGTCCTGCACAGGCAGCAGCCGCGCCTCGCACCCGGCCAGGTCGATCGACGCCGGCAGCAGGTCCGGCCCTTCCTCGGTGCCGACCACCACCGCCCGCGGGTCGACCAGACCGAGCATCACCTCGTACAGCGACACCTCGATGGCGTCCGGGTCCAGCCCGACCGAGAACGTCAGGCACGCCTGCGGGTCGAGGTCAACGAGCAGCACTCGACGACCGGCCTCGGCGAGCGCGGCCCCGAGGCAGGCCACCGTGGTGGTCTTGCCGACGCCACCCTTCTGGTTGGCGAACGTCAAGACGCGCGGTCCACTCACCCTGACCCCTTGGCTTGCCGCATACCGATCATCCTGTCGTGGATCGGCTGTCACGGGCACTATAGGGAGCGTGAGTCAGATCTCCGCGCACCACGCCCGGGTTGGCCGGATCGGTGAGGTCGCCGTCCTGGACAGCCACGCCACCGCTGAGCTGCGCGGGACCGCGCTGCTGGTGCCCGGCTACACCGGGTCCAAAGAGGACTTCGTCGATATCCTGGACCCGCTCGCGGCCCGCGGTTTCCGGGTGGTCGCGATGGACCAGCCGGGCCAGTACGAGTCGCCCGGGCCGCCCGACTACCTCGCCTACACCCCTGACTGGCTGGGCGGGGCGGTAAGAGCGGTGGCTCGCACACTCGGTGCGGTCCATTTGCTCGGGCACTCCTTTGGCGGCCTGACCGCGCGGGCCGCGGTGATCGCCGAGCCGGCGCTGTTCGCCTCGCTGACACTGCTGGACTCCGGCCCGGCCAAGCTCGGCGGCAGCCGTACGGCCCAGATCGACATCCTGGAGCCGCTCTACGAGTCCGGTGGCATCGAGGCCGTCTATGCGCAACTGGAGCGGTTGGCGATGGCCGATCCCGCCTGGCCGACCCGCCCGCAGGCGCTGAAGGACTTCCTCCGCAAGAGGTTCGTCGGCTCCACCCCGGCCGGGCTGCGCGGGATGGGCACCTCGCTGGTCACCGAGCCGGACCGGGTCGACGAGCTGCGGGCGACCGGCGTACGAGTGCTGGTCGCTTACGGGGAGCACGACAACGCCTGGCGGCCGCAAACCCAGGCCGTGATGGCCGAGCGGCTTGGCGCCCGGACCGAGGTGATCGCCGCCGCGGTGCACTCGCCGGCCATCGAAGCGACCGAAGCGACCGTGAAGATCCTCGAAGACTTCTGGTCCCAGCCGTGAACGGCTCTAGCAGCACCGCCGTGAACGGCTCTAGCAGCACCGCCGTGGGCGGCGGGCTGTTCGCCGCCGACAGCGTCACCTGGCAGGTGCACCGCGACCCGGCGATGATCCTCGGTGGCTTACGGGCACTGTTCCTGCAGGCGCTGCACCCGGCCGCGATGCGCGGGGTCGCGCAGAACTCGGACTTTCGGGCCGACCCGTGGGGGCGGCTGATGCGTACGGCCGAGTTCGTCGGCGTCACCACGTACGGCACCGAGGCCAACGCCCGCAAGACGGCGGCCCGGATCCGTGGCATTCACCGGAAACTGCGCGCGCTCGACCCACAAACCGGTGTCTCGTACCGGATCGACTCGCCGGACCTGCTGCTTTGGGTGCACTGCGCGGAAATCGACTCGTACCTGTCCGTCACCCGGCGGGCGGGCCTACGGCTGTCCGCCGCCGACGCGGACCGCTATGTGCTGGAGCAGGTCACTTCCGCGGAACTGATCGGCGTACCAGCCGACGACCCACGGATCCCGCGCTCAGTGCGGGACCTGGACCGCTATTTCCAGTGGTTGCGCCCCGACCTCGCACTCACCCAGGAAGCCCTCGCCGCGGCCCGTTTCCTGCTGTCCCCGCCGATGCCCACCTGGGTCCGCCTCGGCACTCCCGCCGCGCCGGCCTGGGCGGGCCTGGCCAGCCTCGGCTTCGCGCTGCTCCCCCGCTGGGCCCGCCGCATCTACGCCCTCCCCGGGCTGCCCACCACCGACCTCGGCGCCGCGGCCATCACCACCGCCCTGCGGATGGCCGTGCTGGCGGTGCCGCCCAGATTCCGGGACGGCCCACACTACAAAGCCGCCCTGGCCCGTACGACCCCAGCCGCCTGACCCAATTCTTCCCCATTCCCTTCGAGCGCGGCGGTTATTCGACGGCGACCCAGGAGGCTTTGGCGGGAGCCGCCGCTTGGCCTTGGGGACAGTGCCGGCGCCAGTCGCACCACGAGCACATCGGCCCAGGGGTCGGCGCGAACACCGCCTCCGCGTCGGCGCCGGCGGAGACCTGCGCGGTGGCGGCCACGATGTCCGCGGCGGTGTCCTCAGCCCGGCGCACGTGCCGAGCCAACGACTCCTCGGTGTGCTCGTGTGCGTGGACAGTCCCGGTAGGCAGGTGATGCAACTCGACGCGGCTGCATGGCCGGCGAAGCGTTCGCCGAGCCGCTAGGGCGTAAAGCGCCAACGCGCGCGAACCGCGGGTGTCATCGCTGGTCAGCTCGCCGCGGCCGGTCTTGTAGTCGACGATGACCAGCTCGCCGCCGCGCTGGTCGATCCGGTCCACCCGGCCGGAAACCGCGAGCCGCTCGGTGGTGGTCGCGACCGTCCGCTCCAGGCCGACCGGTTCGAAACTCGGCTCGATCTCGGACACATAGTCCTTCACCCAGTCGGTCGCCCGCGCCCGCACGGCCTCGGACTGCTCCCGGTCGCGGAAGCCGTCGGTCAGCCACCCAGTGGCCAACAATCCGGCGATGCCGGTCTGAGTCCGCTGGTCAACGGGCAGATCGAACCAGCCGCGCAGCGCATTGTGCACGCTGGCACCCATCGAGTTGTGCGCCCAGGGCGGCCCTTTGGGCAGCTGCGGACGGTCCACGTAGGTCATCCGGTAGCGCCGGGGACATTGCTCGTACGACGCCAGACGCGACGGCGTACAGCTGAAAAGCCGGGTGGGCATTCCCTCAAAACCAAGCTGCTGCACGGAATTCATCTTCCCAGACGCGTACGACAGTCCTACCCGCCGTGGGCGCTGATGAATCCGTAGATGGAGTTCGCGATCAGTTGGACGGCGATCGCCGACACCAGCAGACCGCTGATTTTGGTGACCAGCACGATCCCGCTGTCCCGTACGACCCGGACGATCAACGACGAGAACCGCAGGAAAAGATAGAGCGAGAGGTGGACGGCGACGATCGCGGCGGCCACCGCGACGTAGCCCCCGACGCCGGTGGCGCGCTGGGTGAAGACGATCGTCGCCACGATCGCGCCCGGACCAGCCAGCAGCGGGGTGCCCAGCGGCACCAGCGCGACATTCACGTCGGCCACCTGCTCCGGCGGTTTCTCGTTGCCAGTCAACAACTGCAACGCGACGAGCAACAGCAGCAGCCCGCCGGCGCCCTGCAGGGCCGGGATGCCGATGCCCAAATACGTCAGGATCTGCTGGCCGGCGACCGCGAAGACCGAGATCACCGAGATGGCCACCGCGACCGCCTGCCAGGCCGACCGGGAGCGCCGGGCGCCGGACTGCATCGAGGTCAGGGCAAGGAAAAGCGGCACGGTGCCGGGCGGGTCCATGATCACGAACAACGTCACGAACGCCTCGCCGAACAGCTTGAGATTCATCCTCTTACCGGTTCGACACCGGACGCCTCGGACAGCAACCGTTCGTACGCCGACGGCTCGGTCGTCTCGGCACCGAGCGCGATCGTTTTGTTGGCACCGTGGAAATCGCTGGAGCCGGTGACGAAAAGCCCCAGCTCGGCGGCGATCGCCCGGATCTTCTGCCGAGCCGGCGGTTCATGGTCGACGTGGTTCGCCTCAATGCCGCCCAGGCCCGCCTCGGCGAGCACCGCGTACGCACCATCGGGCACCAGCAGCCCACGCTTGGCGGCCATGGGATGCGCGAAGACCGGCACCCCACCGGCGGCCCGTACCAACTCGATGGCGGTCAGCACGTTGGTGTCCGGCTTGGCCACCCGATAGCGACCGCCAGCACCGATCCAGGCCGCTGTGAACGCTTCGTCCATTGTGGACACAAGGCCACGGCGTACCATCGCGCGGGCCACGTGCGGACGTCCGACCGGACCACCACCGGCCTCCTCGGCCACGTCGTCCCAGCGCATGTCGTGGCCGTCGGCGACCATCCGCTCGACCATCGTACGGGCCCGGCCGACCCGGCCCTCCCGGACTCGCAGCCGCTCGGCCCGCAACCGCGGCTCGGCCGGATCGAACAGGTACGCAAGCAGGTGCAGGCTGATCGGCGGCTGGTCCCTATCGGCCGGCCACCACACACATGACAACTCGGCGCCGCGGATCAGCGTCAGACCGCTGGGCACTGCCGCGGCCGCCTCGGCCCAGCCGGCGGTGGTGTCGTGATCGGTGAGCGCGACCACGTCCAGCCGCGCGTCGACGGCCGCCCGCAGCACCGCGGCCGGCGACATCGTGCCGTCGCTGGCCGCGGAGTGAGTGTGCAGGTCAATGCGCATATCCCGGGCAGCCTAGCGTCCCGGCCGAAGTGTCCGAATGCGGCCCGAGGCGGCCACTGAACCGGCTGTTGTCCGGCGGCGACCTCACCGTTCCGCGCAGCCTTCCGAAAAAGGTCGACGCATGACTTCGACCTGCCAGATCACCTAGTACAACAGGGCTGTAGTACTAGTCGGCGCGCCAGGGGCCGGGGGTGCCGGCGGAGTCGCGCTTGCGAGTCCGGGTGCGCTTGGGCGGCACCGCTTCCGTGCTGCCGTACATCTCGTCGCACATCAGCAGGTAGAGAGCATTGGGCCGGGGCAGCGTGGAGATCTCCCGCAGCGCCTGGTCCTGGCCGGCGGACTCCACGATGAAGGTGCCGTAGTTGAGCATCCTGCCAAGAACTGTCTGGTTGTACGCCATATCCGTGACGCGGCCGAGCGGCATCATCGCGACCTTGCGGGTAACGATGCCGGAAACCTCCATGATGCGTTTGTTCGTCAGCACGAACCGGTCGTAATACCAGTCGGCGACGCCCCACATCACCCAGAGCAGCAACAGCACCCAGAGCAGCAAGATGATGCGCAGGATGATCGGCGCCGCGTTGGCCAGCACCCCGCCGAGGTAGCCGACCACGAACGGCGACAGCGCCGCCGCGAGGATCTGCTTCCACAGGAAGATCGGGTGTTTGCGCCATTCGCCGCGGAAAGTCTCGCTGCCGAACAGGTAGTTGTCGACCACCTTGCTGGGGATCTGCTCACCGGAGCCCACCCGCCCGGGCAGCGTCATCCGCCGATCGGCCCGGCGGCGGCGCCTCGGGGTGGACGTGCCGCCCGTGGACCTGGTGCCGCCGGTCGTACGCGCACCGGTGGAACGCGGGCCGCCGCTCGTCCGGGCACCCGAGGGCGGTGGCTTCTCAATGCGGATGACCTGCGGGAGCGGCTCGGTCTCCTGGTCATACTCCGAACCCGGTGTGCGCTCCGGCCCAGGCTCGGATGCCGAGTCAGACGGGTCGCGATCGTCGTCCATCAGCGGCACCTCCTCACCAGCAGTGACGTCCAGTTCATCACACCGTGACGCCGGCTACCAGCCCGCCCATGGTCACATTTATGGCAGGCAGCACCGCATTCCGGGGCCAACTGGTGCTCAGCCTACCGGTCGGCACACCCTTCCGGCACGTTTGTTGGCCGGCGCGTGTTACTGAGTCGGGTTGATCAGATAGGGCGACGGAGCGCCGTAGACCAACTCACCAGGAAGCCGCTCACGGCCGTCCATCAGCTCCACGTTGTCCGCGAGCAGGTATCCCGCCTCGGCCGGCCAGAGCACCGCCCACAGCCACAGGCCGCTAGCCTCCCCGACATACGCACAACGGTCGTCAGCGCTGTCCACCGACCACAGCGGCGTCGGGTGGCCGTCGACCTTGACTTTGGCGTGCGCGCTGGTCGTACGGGCGGCTTCGGCCAGCGCCGGACCCGGATCGGTCCCGACCACACCGGCGTAATGCGCGCCGAGCCCAATGCCCAACTCCTCGGCGATCAGCACCACGTCAGCCGCGCCGCCCGAAAGCGCCGGGCCGGTGCAGGCGATCGCGGTCGCTCGTACGCCACTGCGGTCATCGCCCACCCAGCCGAAACCGGTGATCGTCCAGCCCGGAAGCAGCGGCCAGGGCACCCACATCGGCACTTTTGCCTGTTGCCGCAACATTTTCAGCACATCGCTGTCGGCGTGCCCCGGGATCCGCAACGGCAACACCACACCGTGCTGGTCGCACCGCCAGTCGGACGACATCATGCCGGGCGCGCGCAGCACACCGCCGCAGCGCGGGCAACTGGCCGAAATGGACACAGAGTCACCGTGGCCCGGCAACCATTCCCCGTCAAGTCGAGACTCTGTCCGGCGCTGGTGTTGATGAGTTCTGGACGCTCAGCGTCCCAAAGCCTCGATCACGAGCCGAGCGGCCTGCGCACCGGAATACTGTTGCTGACCGGTGATGAGGTTGCCGTCCCGCACGGCATGTGCACGGAACGCGCCCTGCACGATGAAGTTGCTGCCCGTCAGTTTCCGTGCCTCGGTCTCGATCCGGAAGGGCTGGATCGACTGCCCGACGTAGTCGTCCGCGAAATCCTCCTCGGAGTTGGCGAAACCCGTCCAGGTCTTGCCGTTGACCAGCAGACTCCCGTCGGCCAGCCGGACCCTCAGCAACACACAGGTAGCGTGGCAGACCACCGCCGTGATCTTTCCCGCCTCATAAAAGTCACGGACGACATCATGTACGCGTTCGTTCTCATAGAAGGTGTACATCGGCCCTTGGCCGCCGACAAGGAACACCGCCGAATAGTCAACGTGGTCGACCTCACCGAGTGCGGCCGTGTTCGCTACGAGTTTGGCGTGCTCCGGTGAATTCACAAACCCCAGACTGATCAGGTCGGAAGCGGAATATCCCGACTCGTCGCGAGGGTCGCTCCAGCTGTCCGCGCGGACCGGACCGCCGGCCGGGCTGGCGATCTCGACCTGGTAGCCGTTCTCGGCGAACTCCCAGAACGCGTGGGTGAGCTCCGCCCACCAAAATCCGATCGGCCACCCGGTCTGGCCGGACGTGGCGGGATCGGACACCACCATGAGGATCTTCTTCTCGGAGAGAATGTCTACCGTTGAGCTCATCGCAGCGGATCCTTTCAAACAACTGGCTGGTTATGCCGGGGCATTCTTGATGGCGAGCATCGCGGTGAGCGTGGGCGGCTCGGTACGGAGTTGGCGGGCTGCGGCAAAGCCACCAAAGCGGCCGACGTGACCAACGACGTCATGAGCCAGGACATGGCCCGGCCGAGAAGTACAGCATGAACCGACGGTAGCCGTGGCTACCTTTCACGGGTCTGAAACAGCTGACGTGCCATTCACCAACCGATGTGCGCCACCCTTGCTGGCCGAGCCCAAACCGGCTGGCATTGCCATTTCGCAGACTGACCAAGATGAGTGTTGCTACGCATCAGGGGGTGGTGGGGTGGCGTGCGTACGGATCCAGGCGTGCATCGCGATGCCGCTGGCCACGCCGGCGTTGATCGAGCGGGTTGAGCCGTATTGGGCGATCGAGCAGACCAGGTCGAGCTGTGCGCGGGCGTCGTCGGACAGGCCGGGGCCTTCCTGGCCGAAGAGGAAAACGCAGCGGCGCGGCAGCTCGGTCGTCTCCAGTGGCACCGCGCCGGGCAGGTTGTCGATGCCGACCACGGCGACGCCGTCGGCTCTCGCCCAGGCCAGGAATTCCTCGACGGTCGGGTGAAACCGCAGGTGTTGGTAGCGATCGGTCACCATCGCGCCGCGCCGGTTGAAGCGCCGCTTGCCGACGATGTGAACCTCGCGGGCGAGGAACGCGTTGGCGTTGCGGATCACCGTGCCGATGTTCAGGTCGTGCTGCCAGTTTTCAATCGCCACATGGAAGTCGTGCCGGCGCAGGTCCAGGTCGGCGACGATCGCCTCGTGCCGCCAATACCGGTAGCGGTCCACCACGTTGCGCGCGTCGCCGTCGGCGAGCAGCTGCGGGTCGTACGTCGGGTCGTCCGGCCACCGGCCCGGCCAGGGGCCGACGCCGACGGTCGGCACCATGCCGACCGAGCTGGCGTCAGGAGCTTCGGTCACCGGCTAATTCTGCGGTACGGGCCGGCCGGGCTGCTCGCCGCCGCGGGCGTCACCGTACGACTGCTTGGGCACCATTACCTTGCGCCGGAACACACACACGACAGTGCCGTCCTGCTTGTAGCCGCGCGTCTGCACGTACACAATCCCGCGGTCGTTCTTGGACTTCGACTCGGTCTTGTCCAGCACCTCGGTCTCGCCGTAGATCGTGTCGCCGTGGAAGGTCGGCTTGAGGTGCTTGAGCGACTCGACTTCCAGGTTCGCGATCGCCTTGCCCGACACGTCCGGCACGGACATCCCCAGCAGCAGCGAGTAGATGTAGTTGCCGACCACCACGTTCTTGCCGAACTCGGTGGTCTCGGCGGCGAAATGCGCGTCCAGGTGCAGCGGGTGGTGGTTCATCGTCAGCAGGCAGAACAAGTGGTCGTCGTATTCGGTCACCGTCTTGCCTGGCCAGTGCTTGTAGATCGCACCGACCTCGAACTCCTCGAAATACCGCCCGAACTGCATCGAACCACTCCTTACCAGGTGCGGAAACCTGGCCGAATCTTGCCTCAGGGTGGCTGCCGGGCGTACGGCGAGGTGGCAAACCGCACGAGTGACAACAGCCACAGCACGGCAGCTGGCAGACTGGCGCGGTGCCCAGCGAACAACCCATCTCCCCATGGCTCCTGCGACCGCGCCCGATTCAGCTCCTCCCGTCCGTTGCCACCAGCGTCGTCGCGGTCGCGCTGCTGTCGTGGCTGTTCGGGCGGGGACTCGGCGTGCTCGGCTTCATCCTCTGCGCGGTGTTCGTCGCCCGGGACGCGATCGGCGCGACGGTGTCCAGCGACGGCATCCGAGTACGCGGGGTCGTGCGGTCCAAACTGATCACCTGGCGCCGGATCGAGCGGATCGAGGCGCCCGGTAATCGGGTGTCGATCGCCGGTATGACCTGGGCAACCACCTTGCCGGCTCCGCGCAAGGGGATGTTCGGCGACCCGGACTTCGACTCCAAGGTCGCCCAACTCCGCGACACCTGGCGCGCCAACCTCTCCGACTAACCAGACAGGGCCTAACCCATCCTCACGCTCGTCGGCCGGTTACTGGGCGTCGCGGGCGGACTGGGGCAGGGAGCAGTATGGGGTGCCGCCGGGCAGGTGCGAGCGGTTGCGGGCGATCAACCGATAGAGCGGGTCGGCGACCCAGCGGACCGGGCGCAGGGCGAGGAAGTGGCCGAGCGGGCGCCAGCCACGGCCGGCGGAGACCAGCAGCCGCGCGAAGGCGGCGGGACCGGCGTACCGGCCGTCTGGTCCGGACCATTGCACGGCCTCCTCGCACTGTTGCGCGGTGAGGCCGAGCGAGCCCAGGTCGGCGTGCTGCCAGGCCACCAGCGGCACCCGCGGCCGGACCCGGCGCTCAATCCACCGGGCCGTACTGGAGCAGAAAGCACAGTCACCGTCATAAACAAAAACCGCGGTCATGACTCCAGTGTCGACCCGCCGGCGGCCGGCGTCACCGTGAGGAAGCGCACCGGATCGCGGCCGCCGTCAAGGACCAGGTCTGGTACGTGCGACGGCTCCCCCAACAGCACGGACGTCACGTCCGAGCCGTCCCACAGCGGTTGCCCGAGCTCGACCGTCCCGCCCGGCCGCAGCACCAGGCCCTCGACGGACGGCACGGCGGCGACCACGGCCAGCGCCCGCAACACCGAGTCGCGCGGCTCGTCGAGCGCCAGCACCAGCTCCACCCGCGGGCCGGCGACCGGATCGGCCAGCATCGCGGTCGGCTCGGCCATCGGCGCGCGGGACGCGCCCAGCGTCGCGTACACCACCGAGCCGTCCGGTCGCGGCCCGAACCGCAGCACGTCGATCCGTTGTACGCCAAGGAAAGTCACGGAGGCCCGGCCGGAATCGGCACCGAGCGCGTTCACCAGATGCGCCTCGACGGTGACCAGCACGTCGTCTCCCGGTTCCAGTCGCACGTCGTCAGCGTAGTTCCGCAAGCAGGGTGCGGGCCGCGCCGGACAGGTAGCCGTTGGCGCGGGTGACGACGGTCACCGGTGCGGTGATGTCCAGGTCGGCCATGTCCAGTACGACCAGGGAGCCGGCGGCGAGCTCTTCCTGCACGCTGCTGTCAGGTATCAGCGCGATCCCGAATCCGGCCTCAATGAGCCGTTTCTGCGCGGTGAGGCTGTCGATACGCAGGATCTGGGCCTCGCTGACGCCAGCCGCGTCGAAGGCCCGGCGAACATTGCGGTTGGCCGCCTCAGGGCGAGCCGGATTGTCCGGGAAGGCAATCCAGCGCTCGCTTCCCAGCGCGCCGATAGCGATTTTCCGAGTATCCGCGAGCCGATGGTCCGGCGCCGCGACGATCACCTGGCGCTCGGCGAAAATCTCCTCACAATGCAGCTCCGGAGCCAGGTCCGGGCCGTAGCGCAAGCCCATCGTGACGTCCGCCCTGCGGACCAACTCGCTGACCTCGTCGCTGGTCGCGGTCTGCAGCCGAACGTCGATTTTTGGATGCCGCTCGGCGAAACGGCGGAGCACGGCGGTGAGCCGGCTGCTGGCCAACGTCCCCACCAACGCGACCGCGAGCGGGCCGACTGCGGACCTGAGGCCGTCAACGGCGGCCTCGGCATCGCGCAGGGCTGCCAGGACGGTCTCCGCGTACGGGAGCAACACGCGCCCGGCCTCACTCAGCACCAGGGCGCCGGGCGTACGTTCAAAAAGCGGCATTCCCAGCTCCTTCTCCAGCAGCGCGAGGCGGCGGCTGACCGCTGGCTGGGAACGGAACAGTGCTTCGGAGGCGCGCGTGATGCCGCCGGATCGATGGATCGCGACGAACGTACGCAGCGCTTCAGAATCCATGACACCCACATGCAGCAAACTGATGGCTCACCACCAAAGTATGCATTGGGCAGATGCAGCTAGCCGCTCTACGGTGGGTTCATGACCAAAACCTTCCGGGAACTACACGATGAATGCTTCTTGATGCCCAACGCCTGGGATGCCGGCAGCGCGATCCTGTTGGCCGAGGCCGGCTTCGCGGCCATCGCGACGACCAGCGCCGGAATCGCCGCGGCGCTGGGCAAGGCCGACTTCCTGGTGCCCGAGGGCGCGACCGCGGTGTCCCGATCGCAGATGTTCGATCGCGTCCACCAGATCGTGTCAGCCGTCGACATTCCGGTCAGCGGCGACCTGGAGAACGGCTACGGGGACAAGCCCGAGGAGGTCGCCGAAACCATCCGGCTGGCCATCGACGCGGGCCTGGCTGGCGCCAGCATCGAGGACCACCACAGTGGCGCCATCTACGACGACGATCTGGCCGTCGAACGCATCGTGGCGGCGAAGGAGGCCGCCAGCGGCACTGACTTCGTCCTCACCGCCCGTACGGACTACATCCTGCTTCGCCCGGCCGACGGCCTGTCCGCCGCCGTGCGCCGCTTCCAGCTCTTCGCCGAGACCGGCGCCGACTGTCTCTACGCGCCGGCCGTCAACGACCCGGCCATTCTTGCGGCGCTGGTGGGCGCAAGCGAGACTCCGATCAACGCGATCATGGGCCGCAACGACACCGTCGCTGGCCTGGGCGCCGCCGGCGTGGCCCGCATCAGCCTCGGCAGCGGCATCTCCCGCGCCGTCCTCGGCTTCATCCGCGACTGCGCCCGCGAACTGCTCGACCAGGGCACCATGACCTTCGCCGACCGGCAGATCTCGCATCCCGATCTCAACGCGGTCTTCGCTCGCCGCGAACTTTCCCGCCCCTGACAACCAGGTGCGGCGCGAAAATGTCGTACCGACACTGTTTTCTGGCCCCCACCCAGATCGGGTGGGGGGTGGGTTTGAGGACGCGCGCGCGAGAAAAAATCGCACCGTCGCTGACCTCGACGATCTCGCCAGCGAAAACGCCGAATTCGTAGAGGGGGTCAGGTCTGGGGTTGGCGCAGAACCACGAGGGACTGGCCGCTCTGGGTGTAGGCCTCCCCCACCGCGACCAGGTCTCCGCCGAGTCCGGCGAGGGTCGACAGGTGCTGGTAGCCGGGGCCGGTCAGCCGACTGTCCTTGATCGTGTCGAAACGCCACTGCTTGCCGTCCGCCGACGACCAGATCGCCGCGTCCGGGTTGCTCTGGTCGCCGAGCGACCCGACCGCGACCAGCCGTGAGCCCAGTACGGTTGAGTCGTTCACCGCGGCCCGGTGGGTGACCGTCACGGCGCCGCTGGCGCCCGGCAGGACCGTCGACGACCACGTCTTGCCATGGTCCGTCGAGGCGTACGCGATGGCCACCTGCTTCGGGTCGGTCCCGCCGCTGCCGACCTGGCCAAGGCCGACCACTGTGCCGTTGGGCAGCGCGCTCACCGTGTCCAGCTCGCCGCCGACATAGCCGGCGGGCAACGGCAGCACCTGCGAGGCCCAGTGCAACCCGTCGGTGCTGACGTACGTGGAGGGCTGCGCGATCCCGTTCTTCTCGGCGCCGCCCACCGCGTAGGCGGTGGACCCCACGGCCGTCACGTCGTTGATGGTCCGCTCCGTGGTGTCGCTGGTCGCCAGCAGGTCATCGCCCGTCACTCCGCTGCCTGGCAGCCACGTCGAACCGTCAGTGGACCGCCACACGGCCGCCGACACCCGGCCGTTGTCGCGCCGGTAGCCGGCGACCAGCCACCCTTGCCCGTACGCGGTGGCGGACAGCGGTGACGAGCCGTAGTAGATGCTGTTACGCCCATAGACGGTCGGATGTCGTACGACCGCGGGCGTCGCGTCCTTCCAGTCCGACCCGTCCTTGGACGACACGAACACGCCCTCCGGTGTCGGGCCGGTGGACACCGAGCCGACGGCCAGCCAGCCAGCCGGGCCACTGGCCAGGTCGACCAGCGCCGGTCGGGCCGCCGGCTGGCCAACCGCGCCGGCCGGCAGCGACACCATGCTGAAGTCGCCGCCGTCGCTGGACTTCCAGAGCGCCGCCTGGCCCCGGCTGGTCCCGATCGCGAGCAACCCGCCGCCCGGCTTGGCGCGCAACGCGGTGACCGAGAGGGCCGGCCGTACGCCAGCGGTCGCGGCTGACATCGTGACGGCGGACCACGGGCCGTTGGGAGCGCGCACCCACGCCTGCGCGGCGGCGTTGGAGGCTGAGCCGCCGCTGCCCACCGCGACCACGCTGGAGCCATCGGTGGCCAGCGCCCAGATCCGCTGGGTGCCCGGCCCGGTGAGGCCACCGGCCGACACGTTGGCGAGCGCGTTCGCCGGCCCCTGCAGGAGCATGCCGTCCAGGTCGTCGACGCCGCTCCGCTCGTCCGTACGATGGCCGGCGACCACGAGTTGGCCATTCACCTGGACGACCGCGGACGGGATGTCGTCCTGCGCGGTGGCCATCGCGGACTCCGGCAACACCTGCCAGTTCGCACCGTCCGGCGAGGTCAGCACCACGCCGTCCCAAGTGGTCAAGCCGCCGCCCTGGGCGACCGCGAGGAACCCGCTGTCGGTGGCCACGATGCTGTTCACGTAACCAAAAAGCTTGTTCGTCGCGGTCGGATTCGTCTGGAACTCGGGGCCGATCGTCAGCGCGTACGACTTGCCGGCGTTCTTCGAGACAGCGAAGTAGTGGCCGTTCTGGTTCTGGGCATCGGTGAAACGACCGCCGATGACGATCGTCGAGCCTCTTACGGCGACCGCGTCATAACGCACGTCATGCGTGCCCGGCGGCTGTTGGCTGGCCGGCTGCCGGGTCCACGTGATGCCATCCGCCGAGGTCCACACGACCGCGCCGCCAGGAGTGGCGACGTTGTTGTAGCCGACCGCGAGATAACCGGTCGACGTGGTGGTCAGCTCGTTGACCGTGTCGCCGGGCCGAAACACCGTCGGCTGGGTCGCCCTGCGCAGCCAGCTCGCGCCATCGGAGCTGGTCCACAGCGCGATGCCCACGTCCGCGGTGCCCAAAGCCACCCACCCGCGCGACCCGTACGCCACCTGGTCCGGCACGTCTGTCGGGGTGGTGGCCGCGATGCCGTTCGGGTCCAGCCGGGCCGGCTGCCAGGTCTGGCCACTGTCGGTGGTCTGCAGGAACAGCGGCTGGGTGCTGCTGCCGGTGGCCTCGCCGACCGCGACGAACATCGACTTCCGGCTGGAGGCCACGTCGTACAACCGCTGGTCGATGCCCGCGCCGGCGGAAGCCGGATAAGCCGCGAACTTGCTGCCGTCATCGGCGGCCTGGGTGCTGCTGGGCGCGGGCTGGCGGCCGAAATACCAGACGCCGGCGAGCGCACCGCCAGCCAGCACCAGCAGACCGACCACCACGCCGGCCACCACCGACAGCATCCGGCGGTTGCGTCGGCGACGGTTCGCACCGGCCGGCAGCGGCGGGATTGGTTCGCCATAAGGCGACACATTCCAGTCCGGACGCTGGCCATAAGGATTGCCCGAAGTCGGGTGGCCGGAGGTCGGCTGGCTGGAGACGGGCTGCGCGGAGGGTTGCAAGTACGGCGACGACAACCCAGGAGCGGGCTCGGCGTAGTACGGATTGTGCTGGGTCTGCTCCTGCGGCGACGGCTCGTACTGCTGGGGCTGGTAAGGCTGGGGTTCGTACGGCTGCGGCTGACCGGCGGGCTGCCCGTACGGCTGCTGTCCTTGCTGATACGAGGGGTCCTGCGGCGCGGTCGGCGGCTGGCCGGGCTGATAGGGGACCTGCTGCGGCGGCTGCTCGTATGGCGAGCGCTCCGACGGCTGGCCGTGCTGCGGATCGCCCTGTGCGGGCGGGCCGTATTGCTGGCCGTAGGGCGGCTGCCCGTACGCCGGCGGCTGCTCAGGCTGCTGACCCGGCTGCCCATAAGGCTGCTCGGGTGGTCTGGAGAAGGACGTCGTCTCCTCCGGGTCGGGCTGCTGCGGCCCACCCGGTGCTCCCCACGAACCGTCGTTCATCGCTCTCCACTGTCGGGTGATGACGATTATTTCCGATTCCGGCCACCTCGGCTGCCCCGCCCACCCATCGCCCGAAATCGGCTCGACAAATACTCGAACGCGTGTTCGAATCTTAGTCATGCGATGGGAGGCTCAGCTCGTCAATCCGCCGGACGCCTCGGCCGCGCTGGCCGACGGAACTCTGCCATTAGAGCTGCCGTTGGATCTTCCGTCGCAGACCGCTGGCACCGGACCGCTCGCCGGTTCGGTGGTGCGGACGTTCGACACGCCCGAGTTCCGCGGCGTGACGTTCTACGAGGTGCGGGCGAAGTCGGTGCTCAACCGGGTGCCAGCGGCTTCCCAGGTGCCGTTCGAGTGGACGGTCAATCCGTATAGAGGCTGCACCCACGCGTGTCGGTATTGCTTCGCCCGCAAAACGCACAGCTATCTGGACCTGGACACCGGCCGCGGCTTCGACACCCAGGTGGTGGTGAAGGTGAATGCCGCCGAGGTGCTGCGCCGCGAGCTCGCGGCGCCCCGCTGGGAGCGGCCGCACGTCGCGATGGGCACCAACACCGATCCGTACCAGCGGGCCGAAGGACGCTACAAACTGATGCCTGGCATCATCAGCGCGCTGGCCGAATCCGGCACCGGCTTCTCGATCCTCACCAAAGGCACCCTGATCGCCCGCGACCTTCCCCTGCTGGCGAAAGCGGCCGCCGGTGCCGGAGCGGGAGCCAACCTGTCCATCGGCTTTCTCGACCGGGAGATCTGGCGATCGGTGGAGCCGGGTACGCCCAGCCCGCAGGCCCGGCTGCGGGTCTGCGGACAGCTGTCGGACGCCGGCCTGAACTGCGGAGTGCTGCTGGCGCCCGTGCTTCCGTATCTGACCGATTCGGACGAGTCGATCGACGCCACCGCGGCCGCGATCGCGAGGGCCGGCGCGCGGCAGCTGACCGGCATCGCACTGCATCTGCGTCCGGGCGCGCGCGAATGGTTCATGGCGTGGCTGAGCCGCGAGCATCCGGAGCTGGTCCAACGTTATCGACGGCTCTACCGAGGCGGGACGTACGCGGACGCCGACTATCGCGCCGAGCTGAGCAGCCGGATCCACGCGGCGGCGCAGCGGCACGGCCTGAACCGGCGCAACGACACTCCCGGCCGGTGGACGGGTCAGGCTCCAGAGCCGCCGCCACCAGCGCAACCCGAGCAGCTCACGCTGATGTGAAAACGCGGCCAACCAACCGGGCGGGTCAGGCGTCACAGGGATGGGTGCTTTACAACGAGGTGGGGCGCCCCTGCAATGGGGGCATGGGGGTGGGTGGATCGGGGTCCGGTGGTGCGGGCTCGCTCGTTGGTGGGGGTCAGCATGAGCGGCGCACACCGGGCCCCGATTGATCAGATTTTGTATTCCTTGAGCAGGCCACGGCTGATGATCGTTTTCTGGATCTCGCTGGTGCCTTCGCCGATCAGCAGGAACGGCGCTTCGCGCATCAGCCGCTCGATCTCGTACTCCTTGGAGTAGCCGTAGCCGCCGTGGATCCGGAAGGCGGCTTGAGTGACTTCGGCGCAGTATTCGCTGGCGATCAGTTTCGCCATCCCGGCCGCGACATCGTTGCGCGTGCCCGAGTCCTTCAGCCGCGCGGCATTCACCATCATCGCGTGCGCGGCCTCGATCTTGGTGGCCATCTCGGCCAGTGAGAACGCCACAGCCTGGTGTTCGGCGATCGCCTTACCGAAGGTTTTTCGTTGCTGCGCGTACGAAATCGCCAACTCAAACGCGCGGATGGCGATGCCGCAGGCGCGGGCGGCGACATTCACCCGGCCGACCTCGATGCCGTCCATCATCTGGTAGAAACCCTTGCCGGTCTCGCCGCCGAGGATGGCGTCCGCGCCGATCCGGTAGTCGTCGAAGACCGCCTCGGTGGTGTCGACGCCCTTGTAACCCATTTTCGCGATCTTGCCGGGAATAGTCAGCCCCGGTGACACCTCACCGAATCCGGTCGGCTTTTCGACCAGGAAGGCGGTCATGTTCTTGTACGGCGAATCGGCGCCCTCGTTGGTACGCACCAACAAGGCGATCAAATTCGAGGAACCGCCGTTGGTGAGCCACATTTTCTGGCCGTTGATGACATATTCGTCACCGTCCCGAACAGCCTTGGTACGGATCGCGGCCACGTCCGACCCGAGTTCGGGCTCGGACATCGAAAAGGCGCCGCGCACCTCACCGGTCGCCATCTTGGGCAGCAGCCGCTGTTTCTGCTCTTCGGTGCCGTGCCGGGAAATCATGTAAGCGGCGATGAAATGCGTGTTGATCACGCCGGAGATGCTCATCCAGCCGCGGGCGATCTCCTCGACCACCAGCGCGTACGTCAGCAGCGACTCGCCGAGCCCGCCGTACTGCTCGTCGATGGTGAGCCCGAAAAGGCCCATCTCCTTCATTTTCTCGACGATCCCGGCCGGATACTCGTCGGCGTGCTCGAGCTCCTGGGCGACCGGGATGATCTCCTTGTCCACGAAGGTGCGGACCGCGTCGAGGATCTCGGTCTGGATGTCGGTCAGTCCGTGGGTCTGCGCCAGCCGCGCCATGGTGTCACTCCCGGTCCGTAGCGGTTACCGGTCAGTATCGGCGACCGATGGCCCGCTCCGCGACTTCGTGTGGAGGTTGTCACGTGCTGAACCGTGCAACCTCTCACCCATTCGTGCCATTACGGCGGTCATCCATCCAGGTATGGGACCGCGCTGCCACACTCAACGCATACCAACGGGGACTTCCTTGGAGCCAGCGATGACCTACCAGCCACCTGTGACCGGCGGACCTTATGGACCGAACGGCCCGTACCCGTACCCCTACCCACCGGCACGCCGTACGAACACCATGGCGGTCCTCGCCCTGGTCTTCTCCTTCGTCTTCGCGCCGGTTGGCATCTTCCTCGGCTACCGGGCGAAAAAAGAGATCGCGCGAACGGGCGAGGACGGCGACGGCCTGGCGACCGCAGGCATCATCGTCGGCTGGGTGCACTGCGGCATCTGGGCGCTGGTGTTCCTGATCTGGATCGCCTTCATCGTGCTCTACGTCGTCTTCGCGATCAGCCTGGTCGGCGCCGCGGGCGCGGCCGGCTCCACCAACGCCCTATTCTTCTAGATATTGGCCTTCGACGGCCCGCGGCCGGGCCGTCGAAGGGAATCAGCGGCGGCCGGAGTCGACGCTGTTGCCGCCGTCGACGACCAGCATGTGGCCGGTGATGTACGAGGCGGACGGTGAAGCCAGGAAGCACACCGCGGCCGCCACCTCCTCGGGCGTGCCGGGCCGCCCGACCGGCGTGTGCCGGCCATATTCCAGCTCGGTGGCGGTCGACGACGACGTACGAATCCAGCCCGGCGCCACCGCGTTGACGGTCACCCCGTCCGCGACGACCTCCATCGCCAGCGCCCTGGTCAGGCCGACCATGCCGGCCTTGGCCGCCGCGTAACCGGCCTCGGCTGGCACCGCGTTGACCGGGCCGGTGGTAGACGCGACGTTCACGATCCGGCCCCAGCCGCGCTCGGCCATCTGTCCCACCAGCGACCGCGACACCAGGAACGCGGTGGTCAGGTTGCGGTCGATCTCGGCCCGCCAGTCCGCGTCGGACAGGTGCGCCACCGGCCGCAACACCTCCGGGCTCGCGAGCGAGGCCATCCCGGCGTTGTTGATCACGATGTCCGGCTCGCCGACGCTCTCGGTGAGCGCGTCCGAGAGCGCGCCCACCTCGGCCGGGTCGACCAGGTCGGCGACGAACCCAGCGGAGTCCAACTCCTGGGCGCGCTCGTGGATCCGCTTGGTGGTCGACACGATCGCGACCGTGGCGCCCATCGAGCGGAGCCGGTACGCGACGGCGAAACCGATGCCGTATGGGCTGCCGGCTCCGGTGACCAGCGCCACCCGGCCGCTCAACTCGTCGCTGATCTTCTCGACCACTGAACTCCCTGCCCGCTCGCGCCTTCGGCTGTCGTACGTTCGCGGCAGAATCTCCAGGAGTGCCCCGATGCCGGCGTACGGTCCGGTCTGTCACGCTACCCTGGCCGGCAGATCCGAGCGGAAAGTGAAGCGATGTCAAATCCTTACGACCCCTATGGGAACCAGCCGTACCAGCCCGTCAGCGGCTATCCCGGCGGTTACCCGGCCCAACGCAGCACCAACGGGCTGGCGATCGCCTCGATGATCCTGTCCATCCTCGGGGTGGTGTCCTGCTGTTTCTTTGGCATCGCCGGCGCGATCATGGGTCACGTTGCCACTGGCCAGATCCGCGAGCGAAACGAGGACGGCGAGGGCTTCGCCAAGGCTGGCATCATCATCGGCTGGGCCAGCGTCGCCCTCTGGGTCGTCATCATCATCGTCTATCTGTTGATCTTCGGCGGACTCTTCGCCATCGGCCTCAGCCACACCCCACCGACTTATCGCTAACCGCCGCAGTAGGCGGTGTCGAGGAGGTTCCGTACGGCGGTGCTTGCCTCGGCGGTCGGCTCATAAGGCGTGGCGTAGGCCTCGACCCGGCGCATCCCGTCGAGTGAGGTCATGGCGAAGGTGTTGAAGCCCTGGATGCCGCCGGCGTGGCCCCAGGCAGTGCCGCAGGTCAGCGGGATCTGCATGAAACCGAGGCCGTAGCCGGAGCTGAACGGCAGTGTCCTGCGCATCTCGGCGAACTGCGCGGGCGCGAGCAGCCGGCCGCCGGTCAGCCCGGCGAGGAACCGGTCGAGGTCGGCGGTGGTGGACACCAGCGCGCCGGAGGCGCCGGCGATGGTCGGGTTGATCTCGGTGGTGTCGACCGCGTAACCGTCGACCGGCAGGTAGGCGTGTACGTGTGCACCGGCGATGAACGGGTTGTCACCAGGGGCCGAGGAATCGTGCATGCCCAGCGGGCGGAAGACGCGTTGGGTCACCTCGTCGCCCCAGCTGTGCCCGGTGACGGCCTCGATCAGCATCCCGGCCAGCAGGTAGTTGGTGTTGGAGTAGCTCCACGCGGTGCCGGCTGGGAAGTTTCGCGGCTTGGCCGCCGCCTCCGCCACGAATGCCTCGGCGGACTGGTGCTGGAACCGGATCCGCTGGTAGGCCTTACCGTCCAGCGGGACGTCGTCGGTGTAGTCATGCAGGCCGCTGGTGTGCTGCAGCATCATTCGTACGGTGATCTTGTCGCCGTCGGCCAGTACGCCGGGCAGATAGCGGGAGACGGGGCTGTCCAGGTCGACCGTGCCCGCCCCCACCAGCTGCAACACGACCGTGGACAGGAACATCTTGGTGGTGCTGCCGATCCGAAACCGGCCGTTCACCGGCACCGGCAGGGACGTACCGCGGACCGCGGTGCCGGCGCGCACGATACGGGTGTGGCCGGCACTGGTGATCCGGACCTGGAGCCCCACCACGCCGGTACGGGCGGCCTCGTCGGCGAACTGTTGGAGGGAATCCGGGCTCGCCGCGGCGAGGGCTGGCGTCAAGGCGATGGCCGCGGCGGCCACGGTGGCAATGGCAAGGATGCGAAGTCTGAGGTTTCTCATGAGGTCTGAGTCTTCCGACGGCGATGCGCGCGTACGTCCGTCGCGGGACTGACCGTGTCCCTTAAGGGCGGGCGGCCTTGACCCTGATGGATCCGGCTCCTTGGGGTAGTGTCCGGCTGCCGGCGGTCCGCCGCTGGCGGCGCAGGCCAGCGAAGCCGGTGGGAATCCGGCGCTGTCCCGCAACTGTGAGACCGCCGACTAGGGCGGTCGAGCCAGGTCGCCTGGCCCTGCGCCGGTCCCGCTGCTCGGGACGCGGGTTGCCGGCCGGCGAGGGACCAGCCGCGGCCAGCGCGTCCCCCGCCGACAGGAGTTGGCAATTTCCACCACAATTTCCACCACAATTTCCGCTACCAGGCGCTGGCTGCTCGCGACCGTACTCACCGCCGCCGTGCTCAGCGGCTGCGCGCAGGCGCCACCGCCCACGACCGGCACCGCCACCTCGGGCGCCGCCTTCCCGGTCACCGTGCAGGCCGGCAACGGCCCGGTCACCATCAAGGCCCGGCCGACCCGCATCGTGTCGCTGTCGCCGACCGCCACCGAGATGCTGTACGCGATGAGCGCCGGCTCGCAGGTCACCGCGGTCGACGACCAGTCCGACTTCCCGACCAACGCGCCGCGCACGAAACTGTCCGGCTTCAAGCCCAACGCCGAGGGAGTGGCCGGCTACAAGCCTGACCTCGTCCTCATCCAGAACGACGCGAACGGCCTGCTGGCCGCACTCACCCGACTCAAGATCACCGTGCTCGTACTCCCGTCGGCGACCACGTTGACCTCGGCGTACGCGCAAATGACAGCGCTGGGCACCGCGACCGGGCACCAGCAGCAGGCCGCTCAGGCGGTCGCCGCCGAGAAGTCGAAGATCGCCACCGCGGTCGCCTCCACGCAGGGGCGCGGCAAAGGGCTGAAGGTCTATTACGAGGTCGACCCGACCTACTACTCGGCGACCTCAAAGACGTTCGTGGGCGACATTTACCGGCAGTTCGGGATGATCGACATCGCCGACGCGGCGAAGGGCACGGCGCCGGACTATCCGCAGCTCTCGGCCGAGTTCGTGGTCCGGTCCGCGCCGGACCTCATCGTGCTGGCGGACACCAAGTGCTGCGGGCAGTCGGCCGCGACGGTCGGCAAACGGCCCGCCTTCGCCGACGTTCCGGCCGTACGCACCGGCTCGGTGGTCGCTGTCGACGACGACATCGCGTCCCGCTGGGGACCGCGGGCGGCCGACCTCACCGCGGCCGTGGCCGCCGCGATCGTGCACCGGAAGGCGTGACGACGGCCGGTCTGCGGCCGACCCTCGCGATCGGCGGCGTGCTGGTCCTGCTGGCCGCGTCGATCCTGCTCGCGGTGTGCGTCGGCGCCGACGTGGTCAACCCGGTCGCGCTGCTGACCGGGCACCTGACCGGCGTGGACGCCGAGGTGATCGGGCAGCTCCGGCTGCCGCGGGTGCTGCTGGCCGCGCTGGTCGGCGGCATGTTGTCGCAGGCCGGCGCCGCGTACCAGGGCGTCTTTCGCAATCCGCTGGCCGACCCGTACCTGCTGGGCGCGGCGGCCGGCGCGGGCCTGGGCGCCACCGCGGTGATCGTGCTGGCCGGTGCCACTGTGGTCGGCACGATCAGCGCGGTGCCGCTGGGCGCCTTCGTCGGCGCGGTCATCGGGATCGGCGGCGCGTACGTCCTCGGGCGAGCCGCCAGCCGTACCGGCGGCACCGCGGCCCTGCTGCTCGCCGGGGTCGCCATGACGGCGTTCCTGACCGCTGTCCAGACCGCGTTGCTGCAGGCGCACAACAGTGACTTGTTGCAGGTCACCGCGTGGATCCTCGGCGAGCTCGGCACCGCGAGCTGGCCGTCGCTGGGGTTGCTCGCACCGTACGCGGCGATTGCCGCCCTCGCGCTCGCGTTCGCCGGCCGTTGGCTGGACGTGCTGTCGGTCGGCGACGACGAGGCCGCTTCGCTGGGTATCCGGCCGGAGCTGGTCCGATTCATCATTCTGCTGGCCGCGTCGCTGTCGACGGCGGCCGCGGTGTCGGCGGCCGGGCTGATCGGCTTCGTCGGACTGGTCGTGCCGCACATCCTGCGTCGACTGGCTGGCCAGTCGTACCGGCTGCTGCTGCCGCTGTCGCTGTTCGGCGGCGCGGCCTTCCTGGTGCTCGCCGACCTGGTCTCTCGTACGTTGTTCTACCCGGCCGAGATCCCGATCGGCGTGGTGACGGCCTTTGTCGGCGCGCCTTTCTTCGCGTTCCTGCTGCTGGTCGGCAGCCGCTCATGAGCGACCCCAGGCTGCGTGTCGCCGGCGTGTCCGTCACGCTTGGGCGGTCGGCGATCCTGCGCGATGTCGACCTGGCCGTGCCAGCCGGCTCGTGGGTGGGCGTGATCGGGCCGAACGGCGCCGGCAAGTCCACCCTGCTGCGGGCCGTCCTCGGGCTGGTCCGGCACACCGGGCGGATCAGCCTCGACGGCACCGACATCGGTGCCCTGCGGCCCCGCGACCGAGCCCGCCGGATCGCGTACGCGCCGCAAACACCGCTCCTGCCGGCCGGGATGTCGGTGGTGGACTACACCCTGCTGGGCCGGACGCCGTACCAGTCGATGCTCGCCGGCCCGCGACGCGCCGACCGCGAGCTCGCCGAGGGCATCCTGCACCGCCTGGACCTCACCGATTTCGCCGGCCGGCCGCTGCAGACCCTGTCCGGCGGCGAGCGGCAGCGGGTCGTACTGGCCCGCGCGCTGGCTCAGCAACCGAGCCTGCTGCTGCTGGACGAGCCGACCGCGTCGCTGGACCTCGGGCACGCGCAGGCCGTGTTGGAGCTGGTCGACCGGCTCCGGGTCGAGGACGGCATCACCGTGGTCAGCTCGCTGCACGACCTCGCGCTGGCAGCGCAGTATCCCCGCGAGCTGGTTCTGCTGTCCGGTGGCTCGGTCGTCGCCGCCGGCGCGGCCGCCGACGTACTCACCCCAGCCGCCCTGGCCACGTACTACTCGGCACACGCCCACGTCGAAGTCGGGCCCGACGGCGTACGCATCCATCCTTTGCGCACTCCCCCACCCTCCTAGCCGTCTCCCCACGACCACACAGCGTCACGCCTGTCTTTACTCGGCGCCACGGAGAGTCAGGAAAGGCCGGGGACTAGGCGACGGTGCCGCCGAGGTCGGTCCAGGCTTTGCTGGCGGTGTTGTAGACGTAGAGATGGCCGTCGGCGCCGCGGGCGAACACGTTGGCGCGGTCCGGCTGACTCGGGACGCCTTCGTCCAAGACGTACGGGGTCGACGTGATCGCGCCGCCGGCGCGGTAGGGCGGGGTGTTCAGCGAGGCCCCGTTGAGGAAGTAGAGAGCGCTGTCGGTGCCGCGATAGTAGTACCGCAGGCTCCGCTCACCGACCGACGCGGCGGACGCGACCTGCGCGGTGCCCAGGCGTACGGGCGCGCCGAAGTAATGTGAGTCGCCGTTCACGCCGTTCACCATCCGGTAGAGATTTCCATCCATGCCACGGAAAGTCAGGATCGTGTTCTGGTAGACGGCGTTGTACGACAGCGCCGGCGCTGACGTGATGAGGGCCTTGAAGTCAGTCCCATTCGTGTAGAGCTTCCCGTCGGCGCCGCGGGCCGCGTAGAAGACGACCTGGTTCGTCGGCGTCGAGAAATGCTTGTCGTAGTTGACGCCGAGCGGTGACGTATACGTCCCACCCAGCACGTACCAGCTCTCCCACGCGTTCAGGTCGTCGTTGTCATTGACCGTCGTCATGGCCCGCCCAGCCAGGTCGGTGGTCAGGATGCTCACGTCGAGCTTGGGCACCGGGGCCGTGCTGGTACGGGACCGGCCGAACGGTCGCGGCGCGCTCGGCGGAGGTGGCTGCGAAGTGAAGACCATCGGACCGGTGGCCGCGCCGGCCGGGATCCGGGTGTCGATCCACGGGGCGTTGGGCGCGATGCTGCGCATGTGGATGTGCCCGTCGGTGCCCCGGACGAAGGCGTACGTGCCGGCCGGCAGCGACGACCCGCCGGGCAGCACCGCCGCCGACACCGCGAAGGGCGACAGCGGCGCTGGTACGACCGCGGCCTGCGCGGCAACCGCGCTGGTCAGGACCAACGCAACAGCCGCGGCGACGGCGACGATCTTGGTCGGCAGAGCCTTACCAGGCACGGAAATCGCCCTTTCCCAGCACGCACTCCCCGCGGTGCGGCCGGCGGTCGGAGGGAGCCAGGGCCGCACCGTGCCCCGGCGACGGCTTCTCCACCGTACCGACGATTCAGGCTATTTGGTGACGAAATGCGCCTTGTTCATATCGGCTCGTGGTGGTCGTGGTTGGCGGTGCCGCGCTTCCAGTAGCCGCTGATCGACGTCCAGTCCTTGTTCGCGCCCAGCTCATCGGCCAGATAGCGGCGGATCGGCCGCAGCGTGCCGGCCTCCCCGGCGGCGAAGAAATAGCCGTCGCCGTCCGGCAGCTTCAGCTCGCGCAACGCCGACAACAGCAGTTCGGTGCTGCCCGGCTCGGCGCCGTCGCGATGCAGCCACCGCACCTCGACGCTGTCCCGGTTCGCCAGCGACTGCTCCTCGGCCGCGTCCGCGACCTCCAGCAGCACGATGACCCGACTGGACGCCGGCAGCTCCTCAAGATGCCGGCCGATCGCTGGCAACGTGGTCTCGTCGCCAAGCAGTACGTAGTAGTCGAAGTCGTCGGGCACCAGGCGCGACCCACGCGGCCCGCCGATCGCCAGCTTGTCACCCGGCTGCGCCTGCGACGCCCAGCTGGAAGCCGGCCCGTCGCCGTGTACGACGAAATCGATGTCCAGCTCACCGGCGGCCGAGTCGTACCGGCGTGGGGTGTAGTCCCGAGCCTCCGGCCGCTGCTTGCCCTCCGGCCAGCGCACCCCCTCCGGACCGAGCTCAGGCAGCACCGGCTCCGCTCCGGCCGGCGAGAAGAACACTTTGATGTGGTCCGCCGGCCCGAGGCTTACGAAACCCTCCAGATCCGGCCCGGTGAACGTCACCCGGATCATTCGCGGGGTCAGGTTGTTCACCTTGGCCACTTCCAGGGTCCGCAACCTCACCTCGTGCCGTACCCGCTCCACCTCATGCAGCACTGCCATCCGCCAACCCCTTTGTTAGGTATACCTAAGGTGCTCACTGTACGACTATCGCCGATACATCGCTACCACGGCCTGTCATGGCCGCGCCCTACCGGGGATCACGCGCAACTCGGTCACCGTACGCGGGCAATGGATGTATCCGCGTACGGCGAACGTGGGCATGATCCGGCTCATCACCGCCGGCGCCCTGGACCTGGGACCCGAGCACGTCACCCGCTTCGACCTTGACCACGTCAACGACGCGGTCACCCACGCCGCAGCCCACGGCGGCCCGTTCGAACGCACCATCCGCATGCCGAGGCCGTAACCTCAGTACGACGCGGGAGCCATCGGAAACCGCTCGTACACAAGCCCTTCGGGAGTGCATTGTTGCCCGCACCTGGCGCCGCCGACGTCACGACCACGCCATCTGCCGTACGCGCCATCGTGGCCTCCCCGCTCTATCGCGGCGCGACCGTCGCGCTGTTCCTGTCCGGGCTCGGCATGTCGGCCGCCGCACCACAGATCGCGTTGTTCCTGGTCAACGACCTGCATGTGCCGCTGGCCACGGCCGGCCTGTACTACCTCACGAACGTCACGGCCCCGGTTGCCGGCTACCTGATCGGCGCACGCTCGGACCGTACGGGCAAGCGACTGGGGCTGTTCCGGCTGTGCGCCATCACGGGATTCGTCGGCTGGGCCTGTATCGCGCTCGCCGAGCGGGCCTGGATGCCGTTCGTGATCAGCGCCCTCGTGCTGGCCTTCTCCGGTGCGGCCGGCTCGCAGCTCTTCGCGGCGATCCACGATGACCTGCGGGCGACCCGCAGCCCGGTGGGGGACGGCGTGGTTTCGATTGTACGGATGGCTCTGACCGCTGGCTGGATCATCGGCCCCGTACTGGGCTCAATCCTGGCCACCGCCGTCAGTCCTCGAGCGATGTTCGCGGCCACCGCGCTCTGCGCCCTCGCCCAGATCGTCCCCCTGGGCTTCCTGCGCACCGCCCCGCCGCAGCCACGGACACCGGCCACGCCGGCGTCCGAGCACGTCACGCGCCGCCGCGGACTACAGGTCATGCTGCCCCTGCTCACCTTCACCGGACTCTACGTGCTCGTCTACGCGGGAGAGCCGATCAAATACGGCTACCTGCCCATCTACATGCACGACGACCTCCGCCTGCCGACCCTGGTCAGCGGCGCGGTGATCGGCATCCAACCCCTGATCGAGCTGATCCTGATGCCGGTGGCCGTGATTGTCGCCCGCCGCATCGGCATGCTGCGCCTGATGATCCTTGGCGCCGCCTTGGGCGTCGGCGCCAATCTCTGCTTCGCGCTGACCGGGAACGCCACCGGCATGTTCGTCGGGCAAATTCTCATGGGCGGCGTCTGGGGCATCTTCGCCGCACTGGGCATCATCGTCGCCCAACGACTGCTGCCCGAAGCAGTCGCGACCGCCTCGGCCATTTTCATGAGCTCCACCGCGATCGCCAGCGCCCTCGGAGGGTTGACCGGCAGCCTCGGCGTCAGCGCCTTCGGTTTACCGTACGTGTTCCTCGGGGCGGCCTTCTACGGCCTCATCGCCACCGGCGGGATCGCGATCATGAGCCGATCCCGGCCCATGCGCTAGATGACCACTTAGAAACGTTTGACGGACGGGTGTGGAACTCTGCAGGTCGGCAAACGTCAACAGAAGGCGCGTCAAGCGCAGGGTCTCTGGTTCTCGTTCTCTGCCTCGGCGGGCGGAGCCCTGGCACGTTTCCGGGGCCGAGGGAGAGAACGAGAACCAGAGACCACCACCAAACCGCAACACCCGCACCCCGACCCCCACCTCTCCCGAGGTAGCAGGTCCAAATCCCAGAACCCTGGCACCCCAGCAAAACCACACCGCCCCTACCTGCCCTTCCCTGATACAAAGTTAAGGGCGCGGGGTTGGGATGAGGGCCGGAACGTCAGTCGCGAATAGCCACGATCAGCTCAATTTCCACCGGCTGGTTGTCGGGGAGGTTGGAGGTGCCGATGGCTGAGCGGGCGTGTTGGCCGCGGACGCCGAAGATTTCGATCATCAGGTCGGAGAAGCCGTGCACGACTTTGGGCTGCTCGTGGAAATCGTCGGCGCTGTTGACAAAGGCCAGCGCTTTGACGATCCGGTCGACCCGGTCGAGGTCGCCGAGGTGGTCGCGGATGCTGCGCAGCAGTTGGACGCCGGTCGCGCGAGCCGCGTCATAGGCTTCTTCGGGGCTGACTTCGGCGCCGACCCGGCCGCGGTAAAGCAGTTTGCCGTCGTTGTCGGCCGGTCCGTGGCCGGATACGAACAGCAGGTTGCCGTGCTGGACGCATGGCACCAGACCGGTGCCTCGCTGCAGCTTGGTCGGCAGCTCGATGCCGGCTTCCCGCAGCTTGTCATCGATGAATCCCACTACTCACTCCTCTTTCTCTTTGTTGTCAACATTATCGGCGCCGAGACTCCAACAGGCGGCGCAGTTCGGACAGCACCAGCTCGTCCTCGCCGTTCTGCAATGTCTGCGGGTTCAGGGCTATCACGTCGGGATCGACGGCACCGACCGCGATGTGCGGATCCGCGGACCAGAGCGCTTCGACCAGACTGTCCCGGTCCCAGCCGCTGGCTGGTCCAATGTGGACCATCGCGCGTCCGTGCGGTTGGCCCGCCTCACTGGGATAGCCGCGCTCGACCTCGATACCAGGCAGGCCGGAAAGGCCGGCTATCCACTTCTGTACGGACGTTTCGTACGCCGCCAACAACGCCGGCTCGTCCTGCTGAAGAGACCATTCCACCGCGGCCAGCAAGCCAAGCAGCTCCTCTTTGCCGACCTTCATGCCGCGACCGAGCGAGTGATTCGGGGCACCGTTGGCCCGCGCCGCCTCGATCAGCCAGCCCTTGCCGACCATCAGCCCGGTCGACTGCGGGCCTCGCAAACCCTTGCCACCACTGAAAACCGCCGCGTCGGCGCCGACCTCAGCGGTGAAATGCCACAGCGAGGAAATCGGCGGCACCTGGGCGGCGCCGTCGACCACCACAGGCACTCCGGCCCGGTGCGCGATGTCCACCACTTGCTCGATCGGTAGCGCGCCAGCGCTGAAGTGAGCACCAGCGAACCACAGGACGCAGGCCGTGCGCTCGTCGATCGCGGCCGCCAGCTCGTCAGGTTCTGGTCCCACCTCGACGATCCGGACACCGACTTGGCGCACTGCGTAGTCGTACGCGTTTCGTTGACTGCCATAGATAATGACCGTCTTCTCGCCGGTCTTATCCAGATATGGCAAGTCTTCGATAGCGACCGGATTCGGGCCGCCCTTCGGGCCTGAAACGCAGCCGATTACGGCAAGCGTCAGCAGCGCGGCCGCACCACTGGAGACAAGGGCGGCCTCATTGCCAGTCACTTTCGCCAGTCGTTGGCCCACCGCGCGATGTAATTCGAAGACGTCCACGAAATTCCGGGAAGCCGCGGCCATCGCCGGCAGCACCGGCGGCGCGACCAGCGAGCCGCCGAGTTTTGTCAGCGTCGCGGCCGCGTTGACCACCGGGCGCAGACCCAGCGACGCGTACGCCTCGTTCACATATCGATCCGCGGGCGCTGTCATGCGGACGTACGGTCGAATCGTGACAGCGCCGGCAACCCGAATTTCCCCGCCAGCCAGGCATCCGCGGCGTCGTTGTCGGTCTGCCCCTCGTGGCTGACCACATACCGTTCGGCGTCCAGTTTCCCGGCAAGCGGCAGCAAAGCACTGGTCTCGCTGGAAATATCGACGCGTACGGACGCCCGAACCGCCGCCGCGTGCCGGTCCGAGTCGAAGAATTCCAGCGTACGACTCACCGCGTCAGTGTCCGCGGGAGTCGTACGGAGATGGTCGTTGAACTCCTCCATCGGATAGTCCGCGGTGGCCTTGCGCAGTTCCGCCGCGCGGTAGAGCAACGCGCCGGTGACCTGCAGCGCCGCGAAGACCGGCCGGCGGGCCGCGGTGAGCACGGCCAGGTCATCTCCGACGACAGCGATCCGAGACTGGTCGACTTCGGGAAGGCCGCTGAGGAATTCGGCGGCCCGCAGGCAGTCGGCGACAATCCCCCGGTAGACGTACCTGGAATCGTCCGCGATCCGGTCCGTCAGCAGGCCCGGATATGCGGCCGCATAAGGAGAATCCGCGGTCCGCTGACCGCGGTGCGCGATCGTCAACGTCACGTATCGGAGCCGGTCGTTGTAGTGCGGCGGATTGTTGACGCTGCCGTAGCGCGGAGTGGCCAGCAGCGCCGGGAAAGGGCCGTCGCCGGTCGGGATGCTCAGATACCCGAAAATCCGGTACGCGCCAAGGCTGGTCAGCCGCACTTCGTAGCCGGTGAAATCGTCAGTGCACCGGCCGGGGATCCGCTCGATCACCGGCCGGGCCGGTAAGTCTGTCAGCTCGATGTCTATTTTCTCCCAGTACGCCGTGAAATCCGCGTCTGTGATGGTCACTTCCCCTCCCCCGCCGCGCCGGGCTTGAGGTGCCCGGCGAGGAAATCGTCGACCTTGGGCAACACCCAGTGCAGCCCGGCGTCATGGCCACAGCGCTCGTACGTGTGCAGCTCCTTCTCGCATTTCATCGCGTCGTACACGGCGAATCCAGTCTCTGGCGGGCAAACATCGTCTTCCAGTCCGATGTAGACGAACATCGACGCCCGGATGTTCGGCGCGAAGTTGACGCCGTCGTAGTAGCCGACCGTCTCGGCCATCTGCTGTTCGTGGTCCGGGTGCACGCGCAGGTACTCGTTCATTTCCTCGTACGGGTACGAATGCGTCAGCTTCGCCGAATCCATGAAACCGCACAGGTAGGGCGCGCCGGCCGCGCCGCACTTGATGACATCCGGCAGCAGGGCGGCGGTGGTGATGGTGAGCGCACCGCCCTGACTGGAGCCGGACAGTCCGACCCGGTCGGCGTCCACCTCCGGCCGGGTCAGCGCGGTTTCCACCGCGCGAACGGCATCCACGTAAAACCCGCGATATCCGTACGTGTTCGGGTCCACGATGTTCTCGACCAACAGCCCCGGATAGCCCGGGTTGAAAAGCTGGTTCGACCGGAGCTTGCCGCGCGGCGCGACGGCGAAGGCCGCATAGCCCTGTTTCGCCCAGTGCTTGGGAACCGTCGGCTCCGAGATATAGCCCGGAAGCATCATCAGCGCCGGATAAGGTGGCGGCAGATACTCGGGGCGTGGCACCGCGAACCAGCCGGAAATCCGTACGCCTTCCCAGCTGTCGTAATGCACATCGTAAACAGCGATTTCCTCGGTCGAGCGCTCCGGCACATAGTCGAACGACGGCCGCAGCGGCACCGCGGCCACCTGTTGCAAGGTAGCGGCCCAGAATTCCTCGAAATCATCTGGCCTGTGCACGTCGACGGTGTAGCGCTGTGGTTCCCGCACCCGCGTCACCCGGTATCCCCCTTCGCAGCTGCCGGCGATTGGTTGGCTACCACTGAATCCTGCCGGTTCAGTGGGGTCGCCGAGCGCGCCGCCAGCACCGCGCGCCCGTCGGACGGGTCGAAAAGATGTACTTTTTCGGCCGGAAATTCGACGGTGACCTGGGCGTTGACGCCGACCTGGTAGGGCGCCGGCACCCGCGCCTTGACCAGCTGCTCACCGAGACTGACCGTGACGAGTACGTCCGCGCCCAGTAGTTCGGCCACGAAAATCTTAGCCGCGGTACCGTTTTCCACACCCAGGAGGACATCTTCCGGACGGATGCCCAGCACGGCTTCGCGGCCGGACAGGTCGTCGACCGCGGCCGACGCGTGGTCGGGCAACTCGATCGCGATGCCCTGGTGCCGGAACAGCAGTTTGCCGTCCTCCCGCTGGACTTCGCCATGCAGGAAGTTCATTGGCGGGCTGCCCATAAAAGACGCCACGAACAGGTTCGCCGGCCGGGCGTAAATCTCCTCCGGCGAAGCACACTGCTGAACCAGGCCGTCCTTCATCACCGCGATCCGGTCGGACATCGTCATCGCCTCGACCTGGTCGTGCGTCACGTAGATGAAGGTCCGCCGCAGGTCCGCGTGCAGCCGCTTCAGCTCGGCCCGCATCGTCACCCGGAGCTGAGCGTCCAGATTGGACAGTGGCTCGTCCAACAAGTACGCGCCGGCGTCCCGGATAACCGCCCGTCCCAGGGCGACCCGCTGGCGCTGGCCGCCCGAGAGTGCCTTTGGCTTGCGTTCCAACAAGTTCTCGATGCCGAGCGATGCGGCCACCTGGTCCACCCGGGACGCGATCTCCGCCTTCGGTACGCGCATCATCCGCAGCGCGAACCCGATGTTCTGCGCGACCGTCTTATGTGGATAGAGAGCGTAGCTCTGAAAAACCATCGCCACGTCCCGCTTGTTCGCGGGTAGGTGCGCGACCGGCTGGTCATCGAAGAATACCTCGCCGCCGGACGTACGTTCCAATCCGCAAATCATCCGCAGGGTCGTCGACTTCCCACACCCGGACGGTCCGACCAGGGTCAGGAACTCCCGGTCCGCGATGGTCAACGACAGGTCGTCGACGGCGACCACACCGCCGAACTCCTTGCGTACGTTCTCCAACCTGACTTCAGCCATCGTCTATCCCTTCACCGAACCGGCGGCCATGCCCTGCACGATCAACCGCTGGCAGATCAACACCAGCACCAACGGCGGCACCACGGCCACCACCCCCGCAGCGGCCATCAGAGTGACCTGCGTGTTCAGGTCGGTGGCGAAGTTGGCCGCGATCACTGGCATCGTCTGCGAACTGATGGTGCTGGTCATGAACAACGCGAACATGAACTCGTTCCAGGCGGTCATAAAGGCGAAGATCGCCGCCGCGACCAGCCCGGGCGCGGAAATCGGCAGGAACACCGACCACATCATCCGGAACCACCCGCACCGGTCCACCCGGGCCGCGTCCTCCAACTCCCGTGGCACCGAACGGATGTAGTCCTTGAGGATCCAGATCGTGATAGGCAGGGCGAAAGTCGTGTACGACAAAATCAAAGCGCCATACGTGTCCAGCAAATGCAGCGCTCTCATCACCAGATAGAACGGGATGATGATCGCGATGCCGGGCACCATCCGGGTCAGCAGATAGACGATCAGCAGCACTTGGCTGCCCTTGAACTGAATCCGGGAAAACGAGTAGGCCGCGAAAGTTCCCAGCACCAGGTTGAAAAGCGCGGTGGTGAGAGCCACGATCATGCTGTTCATCAGCGCGTACGGCGTGTCCGCTACGGCGTGCGAGCCGAGCAGCGCCTGGTCGGTGGTGGGGTGGATGAAGCCCAGGAAGTTCGCCAGCGTCGGGTCCTTGGGTAGGAAGTGCGGCGGCACCGAGGTCGCGTCCACCTCGTGCATGAAGCTCATGTTGACGATCCAGTAGAACGGCAACACCAGCCACAGCGCGAAAAGGATGGCCACCGTGTAGAGAATGATCTTGCGCCACGGAATCCTGGACATCAGCGGGAGCGCCGGCCGGCTGGCCGGAATGCTGGTCATATCTCGATGCTCCCCTTCTTGTAGAGCACCGAGATGTAGCCGATCGAGATCACCAGCGTCACCAGGGTGATCACCCAGGAGTAGGCGCTGCCCAGACCGAAGTCGGTGTACGTGAGGACGGTGCGGACGTTGAGCACGGCGATCACGTTGGTGGCGTCGCCCGGCCCACCGCCGGTGAGGACGTAGATCGTGTCGAACGCGCGGAAGGCGTTCATCGTCTCCAAAATCAGCACGATCAGCAGCGGGTGCAACAGCCACGGCAGGGTGACCTGCCGGAATCGCTGGAAAACCCCGGCACGGTCGACTTTGGCCGCGTCGTACAACTCGCCCGGGATGGTGGACAGCCCGGCCAGCAGGATGATCACCGTGAACGGCAGGGTGTTCCAGACCTGCGCCACCGCGGTGATCAGGAAGGCACCGGTCGGCGAGGTGAGGAATGCCTGGTACGAGTCGATAAATCCGAGCTGGTAGAGCAGTCCGTTCAGCGGTCCGGTCTTCGCGTCGAAAATGGTCCGCCACATCAGACCGTTGACCACTCCGGGCATGGCCCATGGCAACAACACAAGACTACGCAACAGACCGCGGCCGACGAAGGTTTCGTTGAGCACCAAGGCAAGGGCGGTGCCCATGAGCACGGTCAGGCCGAGCACCACCACCACGAAACCGACGGTCACCTTCAGCGAGGTGAGAAACTCCGGGTCGGTGACCAACGAGAGGTAGTTGCCGAACCAGACGAACCTCTCCAGCGCCGGCAGCTTCAGGTTGTATTTGTGCAGGCTCAGCCAGAACGAATAGCCGATCGGGTAAGCGACCAGCACGCCGATCACGATCATCGCCGGTGCATTCAGAAAGTACGCTCGGAGAGTGTCACTGATCCCGCGCCGGGGCGGCCGGCGCGGCGGCTTCACCTCCTGCGCACGCGGTTTCGTGGTGTCCACGGCTGTGGTCGCCACGGCGTCAGGAGTATTTCTTCTTGAGGGACGCCACCGACTGGGCCAGGGTCTTCACCGCCGCGTCCGGGGTGGTCTGGTTGTTGATGATCTGCTGGACCGTCTTCTGCTGCTGGTTCTCGTACTCGCTGTACCAGGGCTGCTTGATGGCCGTCCGCGGCCGAGCCAGCGAGGCCAGTTTGGCGTAAATGGTGGGATCCGCGAACTTGCCAAGCGTCTGCAGCACGTCCGGGTCCTTTTCCAACGCCCGGAACGGAAAGCCGAGACCCTTCTGCTGGAACCAGAACTTGGACGTGTACGGCTTGCCGCTGGAGTCCAGTCCGCCCATGTAGTTGAGGAGTTTGAGCGCCTTGTCCTTGACCTCGGTGTTCTTGCCCAGGCAGTACATCCGGGTGTTGCTGACCGTGCCGACCACCTGGCCGTCCAGGCTCGGAACGTACGCGATCTTGAGCTTTCCGGCGGCCTTGGACTTGGTCGGGTCGTTGTAGTCCCGCAGCGCGTAACGAGCGCCGACGGTGAACGCGTACCGCTCGGTTTTCATCGCGTTGTCCAACGGAACCGGCAGCAACTGGAGCACCGCCGGGTCGATCACCTTGCTGACCGTGGCGGCCTTGTGCAACCAGGCGAACACGTTCTTGGCGGTGGCGTCCTTGCCGTCCATGGTCGGCTCACCATTGGCGTCGAAGAGGTCACCGCCACTGGCGAAGATCAGCCCCCAGACCCACGCCCACCAAGTGTCCTGCAACTGCCCGGTGACACCGATCGGATACTGCAGAATGCCGGCGTTCTTGATTTTCAGCGACTGCTGCTCAAGCTCGTCAAGACTCTTGGGCGGTGCCGAAATGCCCGCCTTCTTGAGAATGGACTCGTTGTAGATCAGACATTGCGAGTCGGTGTAGTACGGCAGGCCGTACCGCTTGCCACCGACGGTCATCGCCTGCGCGTTCGACGGGTAAATGCCGGAATAGACCTCGTCGACGCCGGCCAGGCCGTCGATCGGTTGGAGGTAGTCCGCGCCCACCCAGCCAGCCAACGAGTCGTCGTACACGTAAAGCGCGTCAGGACCGCCGCCACCGGTGAATTCGGCGACCGTCTTCTGCACATACTGCGCGCTGGTGATCGGCGTGTACGCGACCTTGATGTCCTTGTTCAGCTGCTGGAACCGGGCGACGTTCTGCTGGACCAGCGCGGATTCGTAGTCCCAGCCGGAAAACTTCACCGCACCGGAGCCCCCGTTGCCGCCGCCACCCCCGCAGGCGGCCAGTGCCGAGCCGAGCACCGGCAGGCTGGCGGTCAGCGCCCCGAGTTGCAGCACCCGCCGCCGGCTGAGGTTTGTTTCGCGAGCGTCCATGATTTTCCTCTCGGATGGATCGATCGTCCGGACCGCCACGCCGCGGTCACCGGACGAAGACAACGGGTTCTTCTCGGAGATCAGGTGTCGCTGATGGTCGCGGCGATCGTCAGCTGGTAGAGGTTGGTGGGTCTGCCTTTGCGGTTGACCTGCGCGCTTCCCCGCTGTACGGCCAAACCGCTGGCGATCAGCTTGCGGATCAGCCGCCGCCCACTCGGATCGGTGATGCACAGAGCGTCGGCGAGGTCGCCAGGAGACAACGGTTTTCCGGCCAGTTTCCGGTCCACCGCGGCTAATCGTGAGATGGTGGCGGCGGACAGGCCGGCTTTGCGGGCCAGTTTTTCCAGGTCCGCGCCATGTTCGCGGTAGGTGAAGCTGAGCGGTGTAGCGCCGGGCCGCAGCGGCCCGACCATCAGGCCGTCCTCGTCCATCAGGCAGCCGCACGGTGCGCCGTACTGCTCCGCCTGCGCGGCGGCCTTCTCGGCCAGCACCACACATTTTCGCGCCGACGAACCGATCCCGAACCCGGCCGCCACCCGCAGGCCCAAGTTCGTGTGAGCGGTCCCGACCACCGGCAGCGATGACCAGTTCTGGGTGACATCGTTGAAAAGTGCCCGATGGGCGAGCACGACCACACCGCGCCGGCCGCGGTTGTCGACCCAGGCGTCGGCGAATTCGGGGGTGTTCAACAACATGTTCAGCAGACCCACCCGGGCCCGATCCAGGTTGGAGTCCTTGTCGAAGCCGACCACCGAGAAAATGCCGGCGGCGAAAGACAACTCGCGAGCCCGTTGGGACTGGATCCGCAGCACCAGCTCGTGAAGTTCGGCTCGTACGCTGGACTTCAGCGGCGCCACGTTGAGCAACCGCACCTTTTCGCCGAGCCGCCGGGTCACCTCGCTTCGCACGGTGATGACATATCCGCCCGGATTTTCCTGCTGGAATTTCTGGTGGAAGTCGATGATCTGGTCGTAGGAGGTGTCCGCCGCGTACGGCAGGCAGGCGATCTCGTCCGAGCGCATTCCGAGCGCGCTGGTGACGTCCTCCACGATCGACCGGTCGAAGGTGTCGATGCTGATGGGGCCTGGCGCCCAGCCCTGCCGCAGCGCCCGGCCAATGGTGAGCGTGAGCTCCAGGGTCGTGTAGCGGGTCACTGACAGCGGCAGGTCCGGTGGCAGGAAGTCGCGGCAGGCGTCGTACGGGACCAGGCCGAGGATCATGCCGTCCAGGTGGACGCGGCGCAGCATCGCCTTGACCTTGGGTCGGATCTCCTTCTCCTGGTCGTACGCCACCACCTCCAACTGGACGCCGGTGAGCGTGCCACTCGCCTCCACCAGCCGGTCCTGATGAGAGCTGTGCAGGACGAGCCCGAGAACCATCCGCATGCCGCCGCCAATACGATCTATGTCCGTAAATAGCTCGTTGAAGGATTTGGGGTACCGTTCCACGGCTGGCGGCCAGGGTCAAGACTGCACTGATTCAGACCTGTTAATCTGCGGTTTCGCAGGCCTACAAACCCGGACATACGCTTCCCAGCCTCTCTTCAACGGGAACTCAGTGCCCCTTGGGGACAGCAACACCAGGGGACGGTTAACGAGCCATTACCGAACCCGTACTGGGGTGATGCGGCAGGCCGGCTGGTCGCGGGCCGATTACGCTCTACAAATGTGACGACGGCGACGCGGATCTACCTGGCCCGACTGGCCGGAATCTCGGTTTTCGACCCGAACGCCGAACCGGTCGGCAAGATCCGCGACACGGTCGTACGCCTCGGCGCACAGCCGCCCCGGGTGACCGGGCTGGTCGTGGACATCACCCAGCGACGCCGGATCTTCGTCCCGATCGGCCGGATCACCTCGCTGGACGTGGACGCGGTCGTGCTGGCCAGCGGCACGGTGTCGCTGCGCAGGTTCGAGAAGCGGCTCGGCGAGACACTCGTGCTCGGGGAGTTGCTCGACCGCCGGATCACGATGGCCGGCAGCGACGTGGCCGCGACCGTTATCGACATGGCGATGGAGAAGTCCCGTACCGGCGACTGGCAGATCAGCCGCGTGGCCGTACGCGAGACGATGCCGGGTTTCCTGCAGCGGCGGCGCGGTCAGCTGCACCAACTGGACTGGGAAGACGTGCTCGGGCTCGCGGTTCCGGACCAGGAGCAGGGCGCCGACACGCTGATCGAGATGATCACCGAGATGAAGTCGGCGGACGTGGCGAACCTGCTGCACGACCTGCCGGCCAAGCGCCGCAACGAGGTGGCCGAGGCACTGGAGGACGAGCGGCTCGCGGACGTCCTGGAGGAAATGCCGGAAAGCGACCAGATCGACATTCTCAAGTCGCTCGACCGTGAGCGGGCCGCCGACGTGCTGGAGGCGATGGACCCGGACGATGCCGCCGACCTGCTGGCGGAGCTGCCGGAGCAGGAAAAAGAGGGCTTCCTGAAGCTGATGGAGCCGGACGAAGCCGCCGGCGTACGACGGTTGCTCGTCTACACCGAGGGCACCGCCGGCTCGATGATGACGACCGAACCAGTGATCATCGCCGCCGATGCCACCGTCGCCGAGGCGCTGGCCCGGATCCGGATGTCGGAGTTGCCACCGGCGCTGGCCGCGCAGGTGTACGTCTGCCGGTCCCCGCTGGTCACTCCGACCGGCCAGTACCTCGGGCTGGTGCATTTTCAACGCCTGCTTCGAGAACAGCCCAGCGTGCTGGTCGGCGGAGTGGTCGACTCCGATATCGTGCCGCTCACCCCGCACACGTCGCTGCCGGACGTGACCCGCCACATGGCCACGTACAACCTGGTCGCGATGCCGGTGGTGGACGGCGAACAACTGGTCGGCGCGGTCACCGTCGACGACGTCCTTGACCACCTGCTGCCGGACGACTGGCGAGAGCGGAGTCTGCATGCCTAAGGAAAACTTGGCCCGGCGCCGGCTGGACCAGCCCAAGGGCAGCGACCGGATGGTGCTGCTGTCCGACCCGGACCTGTTCGGTCGGTTCGCCGAACGGGTGGCCCGGTTCTCCGGCACCGCGCAGTTCCTGATCTACATGACGATCGTCATTGTTTTGTGGCTGCTGTGGAACACATTGGCGCCCAGACATCTGCAATTCGACCCGTACACTTTCACGTTCCTAACTCTTTTGTTGAGTCTGCAGGCAAGTTATGCGGCACCTTTCATTCTGCTCGCGCAGAACCGGCAGACCGACCGCGACCGGGTCGGCATCGAGGAGGACCGGCAACGCGCCGCCGCATCCAAGGCGGACACCGAATACCTGGCTCGCGAAATCGCCGCGCTGCGGATCGCCCTCGGCGAGGTGGCGACCCGCGACTTCGTACGGTCGGAATTGCAGCGGCTGATTGAAGACCAGCGCGACGACGAAGAACGTCCGCGGAAAAAACGCGAAAGAGTCTAGAAAGGAACTTCATGGCAGAGGTCACCGCGTCGACGGCTCGGGTGCTGGACGCCCCGGCCGACCGGGTTTTCGCGGCCGTACGGGACTATTCCGGTGCCCGGCAACGGATCCTGTCCGAGCAGTTCAGCGAATACGAGGTGCAGGATGGCGGCACCGGCGCCGGCACCCGGGTGCACTGGAAGCTGCAGGCCACCAAAAGCCGGGTCCGGGACTGCCTTTTCGAGGTCAGCGAACCAGGTTCGCATCAGCTGGTGGAAAAGGACGCCAACTCCAGCATGGTCACCACCTGGACGATCAGCCCGGCCGGTGATCGTACCGAGGTGAAGATCAGCACCAGCTGGGCCGGCGCCGGCGGAGTCGGCGGTTTCTTCGAGAAAACCTTCGCGCCACTGGGTTTGCGGCGGATCTACGACGAGCTGCTGACCAACCTGGACAAGGAAGTACGCGCCTAAGAGCAGGTTGTGCCGGGCCGCTGGAAGGGCCGTGGCTCATCGACTGCAGCACAATGTCCCGCACTCGACATCGAGTGCGGGATTTTGTGCCGCACTCAACGACCAAGACCACGCTGTCCGCGGTCAGATCTCAGAAGAAGAGGCGTACGAGTGCCGCCGTGACCGCTGCCACCACGACAATCACGATGAAAGGTGCGCGCAGGAGCAGCGCGATGACGGCGGCGGCCAAGCCGGCCGTACGAGCGTCGATGACCAGTCGTTGGCCGGTTGCGAACGCTTCCACGGCCATAAGAGCGGCGAGCAAGGCGACGGGGAGCAGCTCGACGGCACGGCGGATGCGCGGCCGTTCCAGCACTTCGTTCACCCGGGGCACGCCGGGGAGCAGCAGCCCGAGCAGCTTGATCCCGTAGCTGCCGACGGCGGCCACTGCGATCGCTATCCAGAGCGTCACGTCGGGTCCTTCGCGGGTCGGTGGCGCAGCAGTACGGGCAGGATGACCAGCGCGGACAGCAGGACCGGTACGCCCGGCGGGAGCAGTGGCGTGGTCGCGAGGGCCACCAGCGCGCCGCCGATCGCGATCAGCCGCTCGGTCCAGCCAGCTCGCAGCCGGGGCGCCAGCAGGCCGAGGAACGCGGCCGGCGCGGCGGCGTCCAGGCCGAAGGTCTGCGGGTTGCCCAACACGCTCGCGCCGGCCGCGCCGACCAGGGTCATCGCGTTCCAAAGCACGAAAACCGCGCCGCCAGTCACCCAGAACCCGAGCCGCGACAACGCCGGTTCCGGCTGGGCCACCGCGACCGCGGTGCTCTCGTCGATGACGAGGTGGGCGGCGAGCAGTCGGCGTGGCCCGCCCAGTCGCAGCAGCCCGGCCAACCGCACGCCGTACATCGCGTTGCGTGCCCCCAGCAACAGTGCGGACGCGACACCGCTGGTCAGGCCAGCCGCCGGACCGGCCGCGGCGATCACGCCGACCAGCGCGAACTGGCTGCCACCGGTGAACATCAGCAGGCTGAGCGCGCAGGACTGCCAGACGGACAAGCCGGCGGCGGTGCCGGCGGCTCCGAAGGCGACGCCGTACGCACCGGTGGCGGCGCCGACCGCCAGCGAGGCACGGATGACCGGCCGCCGGTTGGCGGTCGCGGTGGAGGTCGTCATAGCGGTCAGGCTACGAGCGCTGGCACCGGATCTCTTGAACGTTCTTGCTCAGCCGCTCGGATCGGTACGCGCCTGGGGTGACGCCGACGAACTGCTTGAAATGCCGGGTCAGGTGGGCCTGGTCCGCGAACCCGGTAGCCGCTGCGGCGGCAGCGGGCACCTCGCCGGCGTCTAACAGAGCACGCGCTTTCGTCACCCGTTGCTGGACCAGCCAGCGATGCGGCGGGAGGCCGGTGGACGCCCGGAAGGTGCGTACGAGCGCGTACTGGCTCATGCCGACCCTGCGGGCCAGCTCGTCCAGCGCCGGCGGATCCACCAGCTGGTCGGCCAGCAACTCCTGCACCTGACTGACCACCGCCGGCCGTGGCCGCGCCGACCGCCCCCGCCCGGGGCTGCCGTGCCGGCTCACCAACATGGCGATGGCCTGCAGGAACAGCGTGGTCGCGGCGAGCGGATCAGCGGTCTCGTACGCGGCCCGGTGAGCGGCCGCGAGCACCCCGGCGGTGGCCGGGTCGTCCATGATCGCCCGCGGGAAGGACGGCGTGCCACGCACGCCGGTCACCTCGGCGGCGACCGCGGCCACCACCGCCGGCTCGGGGTAGAACATCCGGTAAGCCCAGCCGGCCGGGCCGCCGGCAGAGCCGGTGTGCACCCGGTCCGGCTCGATCACCACGATCTGCCCGCCGCCGGCCTGGTGGAACCCGCCGCGGTAGTCGAACGCCTCCAGCCCGTCGGTGATCACGCCGATCGCATACCCGGAATGGGTGTGCCGGCCGAAGGTGTGAGTGACATATCGCGCACGGAGCAGGTCGGTATCGGGCACGCCGGGATGCCGCCAGTGCCGCGCCACCTCCCGTACCTGCCGCATTTTCCCGACCCTACCCGGCACCCAGCGACGATGACCCGGGTCGAACCCCGCCGGCGGTTACCGCTGCCGGGGGAAGCTGCGCGTACATACGGCGCCTAGCATGGGGACATGCCCGCAACCACAACCGCCGCGCCGACCGAGGACGCGATCCGCCAGGCGCTCGCCGGCGTCAACGACCCGGAGATCCGCCGGCCCATCACCGATCTCGGGATGGTCAGCGACGTACGGGTCGAACCGGACGGCCGGGTCCGGGTCGAGGTGCTGCTGACGGTGTCCGCCTGCCCCATGCGGGACACCCTGACCAGGGACGTCACTGCCGCGGTCACCGCCGTACCAGGAGTCAGCGGCGTCACCGTCGACCTCGGGGTGATGACAGCTGAGCAGCGCAAACAGCTGCAGGAGAAACTTCGCGGCCCGGGGCGGGCCGAGCTGGTCGTGCCGTTCGCTCAGCCCGGGTCACTGACGCGGGTGTACGCGGTCGCGTCCGGCAAGGGTGGTGTCGGCAAGTCGTCGGTGACGGTCAACCTGGCCGCCGCGCTGGCCGCCAAGGGGATGTCCGTCGGCGTGTTGGACGCCGACATCTACGGCTTCTCGATCCCCCGCATGCTGGGGGTGCAGGGCAAGCCGACCAAGGTCGAGCAGATGATCATGCCGCCGCAGGCGCACGGCGTGAAGGTGATCTCGATCGGCATGTTCACTCCCGGCAACACCGCGGTGGTCTGGCGCGGGCCGATGCTGCATCGCGCGCTGCAGCAGTTCCTCGCCGAGGTCTATTGGGGCGATCTGGACGTGCTCCTTATGGACCTGCCGCCGGGCACCGGTGACATCGCGATCAGCGTCGCCCAGCTGGTCCCGGGCGCCGAGATCCTGGTCGTCACCACCCCCCAGCAGGCCGCCGCCGAGGTGGCCGAGCGGGCCGGGTCGATCGCCCTGCAGACCCATCAGCAGGTGGTCGGTGTGGTCGAGAACATGTCCTGGTTGGAGCTGCCGGACGGCCAGCGGATGGAGGTCTTCGGCTCCGGCGGTGGCGAAGCGGTCTCCGCCGCCCTCGGGCGCTCGCTGGGTACGAAGGTGCCGCTGCTGGGCCAGATCCCGCTGGACACCGTCGTACGCGAAGGCGGCGACGCGGGCGTACCGGTCGTCCTCTCCGACCCGACCAACCCGGCCGCCGCCGCGTTGCTGAGCATCGCGGACAAGCTCGCCGCCCGCCGCCGTGGCCTCGCCGGCATGTCTCTTAAGCTCTCCCCCGCGTAAGACTGTCTCTAAGCATCTTGCCGACGGGTTAAGCGGTGGTTTGCGTTGTTGATCTTGGTTAGTTGGTCGGTACGAAAAGAACATTCCGGACTGATGCCCGGTTTGTACGGACTAACTAACCAAGATCAACTTCCCAAGCGCGCGGATCAGGTGGCGTCGGCGTCGTAAGGGGCGACGCTGGCGCGCGGCTCCGCGGCCTTGACCAGCGAAGTCGTGGGGCCGCCGGACGTGACGCTCTTGGGCGAGACGTTGGTCAGCGAGTGCGCGGTGTCGTTGATGGAGTCGGTCACGTGCTGCACGTCGCCGAAGGCCTCCCGCAGCGGGCGCGACAGGTCGTCGACCTCGTCGTCCGACAGCAGGTGCTTGCGGACGAAAGTCCGCGGGTTGAGGTCGGTGATGTCGATGTCCGTGCCGAGCTCGTTCTGCAGCTCGCTGGTCGCGTTCCGGGCCATCTGCCGGGCCGACCGCAGGAACCGGGCGGCGTCGCCGATCACCTTGGGCAGCCGCTCCGGGCCGAAGATGAACAACCCGAGCAGCACGAGGCTGATGATCTCCATGAACCCGAGGTTCTCGAACACCAGGCCTCCCCATCATCCCAAGGCCCGTAGAAGAGCCACCGTCCAGCCTACGTGCCCAGCCGGGCGTGTCTACCAAGGTCGGGCCAAGATGGCCGAACCGGTCCGAGAAATCCGCTCAGGACGTCTCGATGAGCACCACCGTCGTGGTGTGGACGCTGCCGTCCCGGCTGTATTCGACCGGTACGGCCGTACCAGCGGCCAACTTGCGGACCAGCGCGATCAGGTCGACCTGGTCGCTGACCACCTTGCCGTTGAACTTGGTGATCACGTCGCCGGACCGCAGCCCGGCCTTCTGCGCCGGACCGGCCGGCACGTCGGTCAGCCTGACGCCGCCGTTGGGCAGCTCGGTGGCGTCCAGACTGGCGCCGATCGCGGTTCGCTTAGCGGTGCCCTGGTGAGTGGGCGTAGCCGTCGAGATGATCTGGCCGGCGACCCGTTTGGCCAGGTTGATCGGGATAGCGAAGCCGATCCCAATGCTGCCCTTGCTGCCGCCGCCGGGGATCTGCGCGATCGAGCTGTCCACGCCGACCACCCGGCCGCCCCCGTCCACCAACGGGCCGCCGGAGTTGCCGGGGTTGATTGACGCATCGGTCTGTACGGCCGCCGTGTAGACCGGCTCCTGGCCGGAGGCATTGCCGTTCTGGTCGCCACCGGTCACCACCGGCCGGTCGATCGCGCTGACGATGCCGGAGGTCACCGTGCCCTGCAGGTCCAGCGGGGATCCGAAGGCGATCACCGGATCGCCGACCACGACCTTGTCGGAGTCACCGAATGGCAGGGTGGCCAGGCCCGACTTGCCGACCTTCAGCACGGCGATGTCGGAGTTGGGGTCACGGCCGACGATGCTCGCGTCCAGGCTGCTCCCGTCCGAGAAGACCGCCTTCAGACTGCCGCCGTTCGCGGCCGGCTCGGCCACGTGGTTGTTGGTGATGATGTAGCCGTCCTGGCGGACCACGAAACCCGAGCCGTTGCCCTGCTCGTTCTGGCCGTGGATCTCGATCGACACCACCGCCGGCTGGACCTGCTGGGCGATCGCGGCGACCGAGCCGGGCGCCCGGTTGGCCACCGCCGGCGTCGAGCCGTTGCTGCCGCCGAGGCCGCCACCGCCGTCTGCACCGCCGTTGCGGGAGGCCACCGCGTATCCCAGGGCGCCGCCCAGTGAGCCGGCCAGCACCGCCACCACGACGGACAGCACCGCCATCGCGCCGAAGCCGATCCTGCGTACGAGCCGCGGCTCGTCGACGACCGCCGGTGCCGGCGCCGCGGCGGCCGGAGACGGTGGCGGCAACCACGCCGGCGCCGAGCCGGGGTCCCGCCACGGGTCACGCTGCGCGTCCGGCACCCACCAGGGCGACTGCTCGGTGCTCGTCCCGTACGCCGGTGGACCGCCGCCGAAGCGAGCCGCTGCCGGTGCGTACGGGGAAGGCCCGGCGGCACTCTGAGCCGGCGGGACTGGCGTCGTCACGGTGTTCGGGGAAGCCCAGGCGGACGACTGTGCACCCGAGAACTGTGCACCTGAGGACTGCGCACCGGCCTCGTCGGTGCCGTCTGGCCGACTCTCGTCAGGCACCGAGGCCCACCTCCTGCGTCACAACTCAACCCCAACCAAGCAAACGTGGAAGCGCACGACGATGTGCCGAACCCCCGCCAACCCTGCCGCCGACCGGTCAGTCGAACGGGTTCACCCAGGATGCCACCCGGGCGATGCCACGGCCGATCCGACCGAGCACGCTCGTGTCGGGCGCGCGGTGCGGGAGCGCGGTGACCGCACTGTCCGCGACCGACGCCGGGGCGTCCGACACCAGGGTATAGACGGTGTCACCTCCCGCCCAGGTAAGTGTCCGGTAGAGCCCGGAACTGGCGTAAACGCTCGCGTCGCCGAGCTGCTCGGGATGCACGCCGCGCAGGTTCCGGACATCGAGCTGGCCGTGCTGGACGAACAGGGACGACGAGAACAGCCCGTTGGAGAAGCTCAGCTGGATGACCGGGCCGCTGGCGTCGGTCAGCTCGTACGCCTCGTAGCGCTGCATCCCGCCGGGCAGCACGTCGGGCAGCGGCCAGCCCTGCGCACGCAGCTGGGAGACCTGCGCGTCGGTCAGCAACTTCGCCGCCGGCACGGTCATCGCCGGCGCGGTGGTCTTCTTGCCGACCGGTGGGCTGCCGCCGTCCGGCGACGGCGGGTTGGCCGAGTCCGGGTTCCGGGCGGCCGCCGAGCCGACCTTGATGTCGACGTACGACGTGCTGCGGACGATGTGGCCGGCGTCGTCGAAGAGCTGTCGGCGAAGCAGTAACCCGGTCGCGTCGTCCAGCCAGAGCTTCGCGGCCAGCTGATGAGTGCTCAGCGACCGCGCCTCCACCACGCTGGTGGACCGGCCGACGCAGTCCGCGTCACCCATCACGGCGAGCGAATAGCCGTGCGTCAGGGTCGCCAGCACCAGGTCGTCCAGGCCGTCGTCGACCGGGTCACCCTCCAGTTGGCCGCTGGGCGTGTCGGAGTCCAGCGAGCCCGACTCGACCTTGCTGGTGGTGCCCCGGCCCGGCACGTGCCAGATGTCGACGTACGCGCTGGAAGTGGGCGAGGTCAGCACTTTCGTACCAGCGTAGAAAACGTCTCGGCTGGCGTCCACGGCACGCTGCAGCAGCTGCATGGCCGGCTGTTCCGCGGCGCTCAACGCGCGCTGCGTACGGTCGATTGAGCCTGGGTCGACGAGCTGGTCGTCCGGGTCTCGGCCGGGCCCTGCCGCGTACACGAACGCGGCGCACACAGCAGCGCCCACCACACCCGCGCTGATGGCGACCGCCACCCGGCGCGCACCACTCCAGGGCGCTGCCGTTCTGGTCCGGGGCTCCGCTTTGAGCCGGCGCGGGAGCAACGCCCTACCGACCGCCGCGACTGTCGAAGGCCGCGGGATCGAGGTTGAGGGCGGGGTCACCGCCAGGCAGGAGTCCCGCGCTGCGGCTGTGCTCGACCGTGTACGCCATCACCGGTGGGCGGACCATCTCGGTCTGCTCGGGCGCGCCGGCGATCGCGACCACCCCGAGGCTGACGGCGAAAGCGGCGAACCCGCCGGTGGCGCCCACGATGACAGTGTGTCGGCGCGAGCTGCGCGGGCCTCGGGACGGCCGGCCGGTGCCGGTGTCGCGGAAGCTGGCCTGCATGCGTACCTGCGGCAACGACAGGCCGGCGGGGCCGCCGTAGCCGGAGTCGTCGTCATTGTTGTCGTGGTTCGGACTCGCGTCCGGGATGGCCCGAAGCCGGTCCGCGAGGCTCATCGGCGCCTCCGGGCCGCCGAGGCCCGACAGCATCAGCTTCAACCGGCGCTGCGCCTCCACCTCGGCACGGCAGGCCGGACAACCGGCCAGGTGCACGAGGGCACGCTCGCGGGCCTGATGGCCCAGCACGCCGTCGGTGACAGCCGCGGCCAGCTCGCCCAAATGCCGCTCGGAAGCCGGGGAACTCACAGCTCGCCCCCAAAGATGCTGAGCTCGGTCCCCGTCACGTCACCTGTGGAGCCTGGCCGGCGGACGCGTACGTACGCGCCGCTTCCGATGCTCACGTCCTGCCCTCCACCGCCCCATCATCCCGATTGCCGACCGCGCGCAACCGGCGCGGGGTGCGGTGCTCGAGCGCTGAACGCAACGCCGCGCGGCCACGGTGGATCCGGCTGCGGACCGTACCGATCTTGATGCCGAGCGTCGCGGCGACCTCTTCGTACGACAGACCTTCGACATCGCAAAGCACGACAGCGACCCGAAAATCCGGTGAGAGGGAATCCAGCGCGGCCTGCACGTCGTCGTCGAACCGGTCGTCGGCGAAGGTCTCCTCCGGGGTCCGCGTGGAGCCGGCCAGCCTTTCGGCATCGTCGGGCAGCGCGGAGAACCGGATGCGGGCCTTGCGGCGCACCTGGTCGAGGAACAGGTTGGTGGTGATGCGGTGCAGCCACCCGGCGAAGGTGCCCGGCGAGAAGCCGTCCAGCGACCGGAACACCCGGACGAACACGTCCTGGGTCAGGTCTTCGGCGTCGTGCCGGTTGCCGGTCAGCCGATAGGCCAGCCGGTAAACCCGAGTCGAGTGCTCGCGGACGATCTCGTCCCAGGTCGGCGGTTTCCAGCCGTCCAGGGCACTGCGGTGCTCACCCGGGAACGCGTCGGGCACGGCGTACCCCTTCCAGCCGAGGCTTACGGTCGCATTCATCGTGCACCGTCCCTCCGCTGTAGACATCATCCCCGAGGCGGGTCACCTATCCCACCCATGGCCGATCTCATTCCCTCTCAAGTGCACGAACGGCCGGGAGCCCCACAGCGTTCCCGGTAGCGTGAATTCCACGGCAACCGTTCCCCCTTCTGCATCGTCTTATATCTCTCCACGCGCGATCACCCTCGTTGCTTCGTCGAACGCGCCTCACCACCTTGGCCCTGTCTGGTTATTGCGGCGGGCGATAGCCGAGCCCAAGAGCCGCCTGGCGGCACCGCGGAAAAGCCCCCATAGCGCTGCTATGAAGGCTTCCCCGCGGCACCACCAGCCAACTCCTGAATCTCGACTCTCATCCCACCGCAATAACCAGACAGGACCTAGACGCGCCGCAGCGGTGGTGGGTTGCCTCTAATAGGCTCGGGCAGCTCAGCCGCGACTTTCCGCGGCCAGCGACAGGACGCGGGAGGTGTGCCATCGCCGGTTGGGTGCAGTCGGTCACCACGATCGCCGACAGCATCGACTTCGTCGAGGGTTTCGTCGGCGAGGACGCGGTGCTGGGCGCGGCTCGCGGCAGGGCCGCCGAGGTGGGCTGCCGGGCGGTCGGGCCCGGGGCCGGGGCGACGTTGCGGCTGTTCGCCACCACGGTCGCGGCGCGGGCGGTGGTCGAGGTGGGCACCGGGACCGGCGTCAGCGGGCTGTGGCTGCTCCGCAGCCTCGCCGTTGGCGGGGTGTTGACCAGCATCGACACCGAATCCGAGCATCAGCAGCTGGCCCGCCAGACGTTCGCCGACGCGGGCATCCCGCCGGGCCGGTTCCGGCTGATCAACGGGCGCGCCACCGAGGTGCTGCCGCGACTCGCGGACAGCTCGTACGACATGGTGTTCGTGGACGCGGATCCGACCAGCTACCCGGAATACCTGAACCAGGCACTGCGCTTGCTGCGCGCCGGCGGAGTGCTGGCGATCAACAACGCGCTGGCCGATGGGCGTACGGCCGATGTCGGTGCCCGGGACGTGGAGGCGGTCGCCATGCGCGGCATCGCGGCCGCGGTCCGCGACGACGACCGGCTCGCCGCCGCGCTGCTGCCGGTCGGCGACGGATTGCTGGTCGCCACGCTCGGCCACCGCGCCTGACGGGTCAGGTGGCGAGCAGGAAGCCGAGCAGGCCGGTCAGTACCAGCCAGCACAGCAGCAACCCGATGATCGCCGGCCGGCGCGGGGCGCCCCGGAACATGCCATAGCCGATCAGCACCAGACCGAGCAGCGACAGCGCCGCCGAGATCCCGCAAAGGAATCCGTCGACGAGAGTGACCATCATGTCGGTCGAGCTGCCGCTGGTCGCCAGCCGGAGGAATTCCAGGACCACGATGGCGGCGGCCACGCCCGCGCAGATGAGCCCGAACCGGACACTGCGGGTGCCCACACTGAGAGAGTCGTACGGCAGCCTCACGGCTCGACTCGTTCCCCTTTCCCCAACACCACGATGCCCGACTCGGTGACCCGGTGCCGGGTCCGGTCCGTTGCCAGGTCCACCCCGAGAGTGGCGCCCGGTGGCACCAACACATTCTTGTCCACAATGGACCGTCGCACCACAGCGCCCGGCCCGATGCGTACGCCCGGCATCAGAACCGAGTCGTCCACGGTCGCGCCGTCCGCGACGTGTACGTCGGGTGAGAGCACCGAATTGCGTACCGTCCCGTGGATGATGCAGCCGGTCGACACGATCGACTCGGCGGCCGTCCCGGACAGCACGAACTTGGCCGGCGGCAGTTGCGGCGGGTTGGTCAGGATCGGCCACTGCCGGTTGTAGAGATTGAAAATCGGGTGCACCGACACCAGGTCCAGATGCGCCTCGTAATACGAGTCCAGGGTGCCGACATCGCGCCAGTAGCCGCGGTCCCGGCTGGTCGCCCCGGGCACCTCGTTGTGGTCGAAGTCGTAGACCTCGGCGTCGGATTTGCGGACCATCATCGGAATGATGTTCGCGCCCATGTCGTGCGCCGAGCCCGGATCGGCGGCGTCGGCCCGCAGGGCCTCCAGCAACGCGTCCGTACGAAAGACGTAGTTGCCCATCGACGCGAAAGTGCTGTTCGGGTCGTCCGGCAGACCGGGCGGATCGGCCGGCTTCTCCAGGAAGCCGATGATCGTACGGCCGTCGGGCGCGGTGTCGATGACCCCGAACTCGCTGGCCTGGTCGCGGGGCACCCGGATGCCGGCGACGGTCACGCCGGCGCCGGACTCGATGTGCGCGTCGACCATCTGCCGCGGATCCATCCGGTAGACGTGGTCGGCGCCGAAAACCACAATATGGTCCGGATTCTCGTCGTACACCAGATTCAGCGACTGGTAGATCGCGTCCGCCGAGCCGGTGTACCAGCGCGGGCCGAGCCGCTGTTGCGCTGGTACGGGTGTGACGTAGTCGCCGAGCAGCGTGGTCATCCGCCAGGTCTGGGTGATGTGCCGGTCCAGCGAGTGCGACTTGTATTGGGTCAGCACGCAAATCCGCCGAAAACCGGCATTGACCAGGTTGGACAACACAAAGTCGACCAACCGGTATTGCCCGCCGAACGGGACAGCGGGTTTCGCGCGGTCCGCGGTCAGCGGCATCAGCCGCTTCCCCTCGCCGCCCGCGAGCACAATTCCCAACACCGACTGTCCGTTGCCCACGCAATGCACCCTAGTGTGATCCCCATGCGGCTGGCATTGCTGACCAACGAATATCCGCCGACCATTTACGGCGGCGCCGGGGTGCACGTGGACTTCCTGGTCCGCGAGCTGGCCCGGATGATCGATGTCGACGTGCACTGCCTGGGCCCGGACCGGGAAGGCGCCACCGCGCACCGGCCACCGGCCGAGCTGCTGGACGCCAACCCGGCACTGCGGACACTGGGCACGGACATGCTGATGGCCGCAGCAGTGGACAAATCCACCGATCTGGTGCATTCGCACACCTGGTACACAGGCCTCGCCGGTCACGTGACGGCCCTGCTGCACGACATCCCACATGTGGTGACCGCGCACTCGCTGGAACCGTCCCGGCCGTGGAAGGCGGAGCAACTCGGCGGCGGGTACGCGCTGTCCAGCTGGGCCGAGCGGGTGGCGTTCACCGCCGCCGACGCGGTGATAGCCGTCAGCGCCGGGATGGCCGGCGACATCCGCGGGGCGTACCCGGAGGTGAAACCGGAGCGCATCCACGTCATCCACAACGGCGTCGACACGGATTTCTACGCCCCTGACGACAATCCTGAGGGCGTACGCGCGCTAGGCGTGGACCCGGACCTGCCGTACGTCATCTACGTCGGCCGGATCACCCGCCAGAAGGGCCTGCCGCACCTGCTCGCGGCCTGCCACCAGCTTCGTCCGGGCGTCCAGATCGTGCTGTGCGCCTCCGCGCCGGACACCGCCGAGATCGCCGCCGAAGTACGGTCCGAAGTGGACTCGCTGACCGCCGCGCGCGGCGGCGGTGTGATCTGGCACCAGGAAATGCTGCCACGGCCGGAGCTCGTACGGCTGCTGTCCCACGCCACCGCCTTCGTGTGCCCGTCGATTTACGAACCACTGGGCATCGTCAACCTGGAAGCCGCCTCCTGCGGCACCGCTGTCGTCGCGAGCGACGTAGGCGGCATCCCGGAGGTCGTCGCCCACGAGAAGACCGGACTGTTGGTGCACTACGACAACACCGACATCCCGTCGTACGAGAGCGAGCTCGCCGCCGCCATCAACACCCTCCTGGACGACCCGACCCGCGCCAAGGAAATGGGCGCCGCCGGCCGCGACCGCGCCATCCGCGAATTCGGCTGGCACATCATCGCCGACCAAACCCTCGCCGTTTACAAATCCCTACTCCGATAGACCCACTGCGGCTCGAAACTGTCGTACCGATGCTGTTTTCTAGCCCCCTCCCTGATTTGGGTGGGGGGTGGGTTTGAGGACGCGCCCGCGTGAAATTTTCACCGCGCCGGGGCCTTGAAGTTGTTGATCTTCGTTACTTTGCCCACCCAAACCCGACAATTCGGTCTCATGTCCGTTTTGGGTAGGCGAAGTAACGAAGATCAACAACGAATATCGCAGCGGGTGAGCGGAATCTCCTCATCACGTGACGGTGAGTGTTCGCCAGCTCCGGAGTCCGGGCATCAGCGACACGCCGTAGCGGCGCAAAATTGTCGTACCCAGGCTGTTTTCTAGGCCCCCACCCAGTGAACGGGCGGGGGGTGGGTGTGAGGCAGACGTACTAATTTTTAGTTGTCAGTTTTCCTCTTACCCGCCCCCCACCCGTTTTGGGTGGGGGTGATTTTTCGGGGTGGGTACGACAGTTTTGCGCCGCATCCGCTGGACGGGTGCGGCAGATTTGTCGGTGGCTGGCGCGGGATCGGCCTGCGGAATGCTGACTGTGGGACTTTGTCATGCGCTCGGTGTCGATTGCGGGACATTGTTCCGCACCGGGCGGCTGACGGTGCCTGTTGTGACTCCTGGGCCCTACGGTGCCTCGTGAGTCACGTCATGGACGCCGCCGACCGGCGACCGCCGGCGCACCTCGTGAGGGACGGAGAAATCCCGGCGCTCACCGCTGAAAGACGGAGATTCTCCGCCACTGGACGCAAGGACTTATCGGGCGAACGTCCGGGTGGGCCACAGTTCTAGTCCCGCCCGGCGAGAGTCGCGGTCGGCGTCCAAAGTCACGTTTTCGGTGGCGGCCGGCGACTGACACGGTTTTCGAGCCACTCGGCGAGAGGCGGCGAGCCACAGCGGGCGAGCGTTGTCGTACGGGACGGCCATGATGTAGGGCATGACCGTTGACCTGTCCGCGAAGCAGCCGTTCGACCTGCGCAAGTCGCTGCGCGCGATGGCGTATTTCCGGCCGGCGGCCGGCGAGCAGCTCGTCGTGGACGACACGGTGCGCAAGGCGTTCGCGGTGCGGCGGGGCGCCGCGGATCACGCGGTCGTGGTGGAGGTGGCGCCGTCGCGGACGGGCGTGCGGGTGGCCGTTCACGGCGCCCAGGAGAGCGAGCTGGACGGGGTGCACCGCACCGTCGCCGACTGGCTGTCGCTGGACGACGACCCGACGCCGTTCCTCGCGATCGCCGAAAAGGATCCGCCGATGGCGGACATCCTGCGGGTCACCCGGGGGTTGCATCAAGTGCGGTTCGCCAGCCTGGCCGAGGGGGTGTGTTATTTCCTGCTGACCCACCGGACCTCGCAGGCGGTGGCCGCTGGCCGCAAGAGACGGCTGGCGGTCGCGTACGGACCGCGGCTGGCACTCGACGGGGTCGAGCACGTCGCGTTCCCGACGCTGGAGAACCTGGCCGGGCGGCCGGCCAGCGAGCTCCGGGCGTATGCGGCGAACGACCAGCAAGCCGAGCGGCTGACCGCCGCCATCGCCGGGGTGACCGACCTCGGCGAGGCGTGGTTACGGGAAGCGCCGACCGACGAGGTGCACGCCGCGCTGCTACGGATCCACGGGATCGGCGAGTTCACCGCGAGCGCCATCGGACTGCGGGTGTTGGGTCGTCCGATCGGGCCGCCGATCCAGATGCGGCAGTTCGCGGACACGGTCGCCACGGTGTACGGCGACGAGCGGACCGCGGATGACGTGCGGCGCGGGTACGGCGAACAGTTCGGCGTCTGGAGTTACGTCACCCGTACGGGCCTCGGCTGGCTGGATGACAAGGCCTGAACCCGTTCCCCAGGCACGGAACAGGCCCCGGCGAGCGTCGCCGGGGCCTATTCAGCACCGGTCTCAGCCGGTGACGTTCTTCAGTGCCTCACCAAGGTCGGTCGCCTCGTCGGCCGACATCTCGACGACAAGTCGTCCGCCCCCTTCCAGCGGAACGCGCATCACGATGCCGCGCCCCTCCTTGGTGACCTCGAGCGGACCGTCACCCGTCCGCGGCTTCATGGCCGCCATGTCGAAACTCCCCTCGACCGGTGGCCGCCGCGACACGACAGCCACTCCCTAACCGCCCGCGGTCAACCAGCGAAACCTGCAGCGCCAGCGCACGCTGCGGGAATGCCGGCCCGGCCACGGGACAACGGTCATTATTCTCCTGCATGAGGGCTGCCGGTCCCAAACCGGGGGATCATTGCCGGCGCGTCGGACCGAATTCCACCGGTAGTGTCGACACTGGCCACGAGCCAGACAACCGCCGCAGTCACCGGAAGGACAATCCGTGTCGGACTCGCTGATCGTCGACCGCACAGAGGCCGTCGCGACGGTAACTTTGAACCGCCCCAAGGCAATGAACGCCCTCAACCTGGAGCTCAAGGAAGCGCTGAAGCAGGCGCTGACCGAGCTCGCGGCGGACCGGGCGGTACGGGCGATCGTGCTCACCGGGGCCGGTGACCGGGCCTTCTGCGTCGGGCAGGACCTGCGTGAACACCTGCAGCTAATCGAGGCCAAGGACCCGGCGCCACTGTCCACAGTGACCGACCACTACAACCCGATCACCCTCGCGCTGGCGCAGGCACCCAAGCCGGTGATCGCCGCGGTCCGTGGCACCGCGGCCGGTGCCGGAGCGTCTTTCGCGTACGCCGCCGACTTCCGCCTCGGCGGACCGTCCACGTCGTTCCTGATGGCATTCGCCAACATCGGCCTGACCGCCGACTCCGGCGCCTCGTGGACACTGCAGCGGCTGGTCGGCTACGCCAAGGCCATTGACCTGATGATGGTGCCCCGCAAGGTCGAGGCCGCCGAGGCGCTGGAGCTGGGGCTGCTGACGACGGTGATGGACGACGACAACAAGGTCCTTATGGCAGCGCAGCAGTTCGCCGCCCGGATCGCCGCCGGGCCAACGGTCGCGTACGCGCAGATCAAGCGAAGCCTGGCTTTCTCGGCCACCCATTCGCTCGCCGACTCGCTCGCCCTGGAAGCGCAAGCCCAGGCGACCGCGGGTGCCACGGCCGACCACGCCGAGGCCGTCGCCGCGTTCGTCGCCAAACGCCAACCGAACTTTCGCGGTGAGTAGCTGAAATCAGCGGGTCGGCACGTGGCAGCCGGCGACGTGGTCGTCAAGCATGCCGGTCGCCTGCATCAGCGAATAGCACGTGGTCGGGCCGACAAACGCGAAGCCAGCCTTCTTCAGCTGCTTGGCCATCGCGACTGACTCAGCGCTGATCGTTGCCTGATCGTGCACCGACGCGGGCCGCGGTGGCCGCGGGTCCGGTGCGTACGACCAGAGGTGGTCCGAAAGCCCGGTCTCCAGGTCCAGCGCGGCCCGGGCGTTGCGGATCGCCGCGTGGATCTTGGCCCGGTTGCGGACGATCCCGGTGTCCGTCAGCAGCCGCTGCACGTCGTCGTCACCGAAGTCGGCGACCGCTTTGAGGGAGAAGCCGGCGAAGGCGGCCCGGAAGTTCTCCCGCTTGCGCAGGATAGTCAGCCACGACAGCCCGGACTGGAAGGCCTCCAGGCTGAGCCGCTCGAAAATCGCGTCGTCGCCGTGCAGCTCACGGCCCCACTCGGTGTCGTGGTACGCCCGATAGTCGGCGGTCGAGTTTCCCCAGGCGCAGCGCGCCACCCCGTCTTCGCCGAGCGCCAACCCGACCGGCAGCTCAGGCATCGTCACTGACCTGCTCGTCAACCCGGTGATAGCTCGCGGACAACTGGCTGAGCTCGTCCTCCAACGCGCGGATGTGGGTGTCCCGTACGTCGATGTCGTACGCGAGCCGGGTCAGCGCGTCGTCGACCTGGGCCATCCGGTAACCACGCAGCACCACGTCGAACCGGAGCGCGTGCACGTCCGCGCCGGTCGCCGGCCGGTCGTCGGGCAGCGAGGTGGGCACCATGTCCGGCGCGGGGTCGGCCATGCCGGGGGTCCGACCGATGGTGAACGCCGCCCCGGCGAACAACACTCCGGCCAGTACGACAGCCACCAGGACCGCGATAAGCACTTCATCCACGGTTTCATGGTGTCATGTGGCGGGAGCGCCCCGCGCCATGGGCGCGCGGAAACCGCGACGCCGGGTACGTACCGGCTGGATCCCGATAGACTCCGTAGGTTGTGCCGATGGCATCGGCGCCGGCCCCGGCCGGCTCCCGACTGGCTTCCGGGCTGGCCCGGCCGGCCCGGCTGGCTCTGTGGGCGGATGCCGCGCGACGTGAACCAGCTGAAAGGACCTCATGCCGGAGCTGACCTTGCGCGGCCGTGCCGTCTCGGCCGACCGTGCGCTGATCATGGCGATCATCAACCGTACGCCCGACTCGTTCTACGACCGGGGCGCCACCTTCGCCGAGGAGGTCGCCCAGCAGGCCATCAAGCAGGCGATCGAGGACGGCGCGGACGTGATCGACATCGGCGGGGTGTCGGCCCGGCCCGGCCCGGAGGTCACCGTCGCGATGGAGATCGAGCGAGTGGTGCCCACCATCGAGTGGGCCCGCGACCAGTTCCCGGACCTCGTCATCAGCGTGGACACCTGGCGGCACGAGGTGGCCGAGCAGGCGTGCCTCGCCGGCGCGGACCTGATCAACGACAACTGGGCCGCCGACGACCCGGAGATCATCGACGTGGCTGCGCAGTTCGGCGCCGGCTACGTCTGCTCGCACACCGACGGGCTGCCCGCTCGTACGTATCCGGTCAACCGCCCACAGTTCGACGACGTGGTCGCCGCGGTGATCGACGACTGCACCCGGCTCGCCGAGACCGCGGTCGCCAAGGGCGTCCCGCGCGAGGGCCTGATGATCGACCCGGCGCTGGACTTCGGCAAGAACACCATGCACAGCCTCAGGTTGCTGCGAGACCTGCGCAAAGTGGTCGACACCGGTTGGCCGGTGCTGATGGCCATCTCCAACAAGGGTTTCATCGGCGAGACGCTGGACGCGCTGATCGACGACCGGGTGGTGGGTACGCTCGCGTGCACGTCGATCGCCGCCTATCACGGCACCGCCATGTTCCGGGCCCACCAGGTTCGGGAAACCCGGCAGACCGTCGAGATGGTGGCCACCATCGCAGGCACCCGTCCCCCGGCCCGCCACCGGCCCTGATGTCGTCGCCGGCAACCGCCTTAAGAAGACTGGGCGCGGTCGAAGACGTAGCGGAGCAGGACTGTGTCGCCATCGGTCAGGGTGGAGGCCAGTCGTACCGGTGCCGGTGAGAGCGGCGGGCCGGCCGCGATCCGGCCAGCGGCCCCGCTGACCAGCTTGGGCGACACGGTCAGCCGCAGCTCGTCCACCAGCCCGGCGGCCAGCAGCGAGCCGAACAGGTGCGGCCCACCCTCGCCGGCGATCCGGCGCAGCCCGCGACCCTCCAGCTCCGCCAACGCGGCGGCGAGATCCACCCTGTCCTGCCCGGCCAACACCACCTCGGCACCGGCGGCTGCCCAGGCAGCGCGCACGTCGGACGGGGCGGACGCGCAGGTGAGGACGTACGTCGGCACTCGTACGTCAGTGACGACCAGCGCGTCCGGCGGCAGCGAGACCCCGGTGGTGACCACCGCGACCGGCGGCACCTCGGACAGGCCGTGGCGGCGCCGACGCTGGACGCCGATCTCGTCCGGCCGGATGCCTCGATAGCGCTCGGCAACCGCGGTGCCGGCGCCGATCAACACCACGTCGGCCAGGTCCGCCCCCAACCGGTAGACCCGCCGGTCGGCGGCATTGGACAGCTCGGCCGAGCGGCCGTTGACCGCGACCGCACCGTCGACGCTGGACACGAAGTTGATCGCCAGCCAGCGCCGGTCCGGCGGATACCCGTACAGGCGCTCGAGCTCGTCGTCGCTCGGCGGCATCTAGCCTTCGATCGGCTCGGCGGTCGGGTCCGCGCCGGACGGCGGCGGGTCCGCTGTGCCGGCCAACTGCTTCTCGGAATCCACGATGACCTGGACGGCTTCGTCGATCTCGTCGGTGACGGTGATCAGGTCCAGGTCGGCTGGGTTGATCTTGCCGTCAGTGAGCATCGTGGACCGCAGCCAGTCAATCAGACCGGACCAATACGACCGTCCTAAAAGGACGACTGGGAAGCGGGTCACCTTGCGGGTCTGAACCAGTGTCAGCGCCTCGAAAAGCTCGTCCATGGTGCCAAAACCGCCCGGCAGCACACAGAAAGCCTGCGAATATTTCACGAACATAGTTTTGCGGGCGAAGAAATACCGGAAGTTGATGCCGAGGTCGACATATTCGTTCAGGTGCTGTTCGAACGGCAGCTCGATGCCGAGGCCGACCGACGTGCCGCCGGCGTCGACGGCACCGCGGTTGGCGGCCTCCATGATGCCCGGGCCACCGCCGGTGATCACCGCGTAGCCAGCCGCCGCGAGGGCCGCGCCCAACCGGCGGGCCATCTCGTAGTCGGGACTGTCGGCATGCGTACGCGCCGAACCGAACACCGAGACCGCGCTGCCCAGTTCTGCCAGCGCGCCGAAGCCCTCCACGAACTCGGACTGGATCCGCAACACCCGCCACGGGTCGGTGTGCACCCAGTCAGTCGGACCGCGGCTGTCCAGCAGCCGCTGGTCGGTGGTACTGGCGGAGATGTGGTGCCGGCGCAGCGTGACCGGGCCACGCTGGCGCTGCGCGCCACGCCCGGTCGGCCGGGAGCCGTTGTTCTCGCTCATACCCCCACGGTAGACAGCCCAGGTAAACCCCCGGCAATCAGCTGGCCGCCATCGCACCCGCGGTACGCGTCCGCCGAACTTGGAAGCGCTCAGTTTAGACGAGGCCGACCCACGCGCGATGTAACGGCATGGCGAGGTTTTGTCCGTTTTGCGCACTGCTTCGTTGCATTCGCGAGTGGTTGAGCGCTCAGGAGTCACTCGAGTCGCAGGGGTAACGCTGAGCCTGGAGTGTGAGACTCTAATCCCGACATGTGGGAACTGGTCCGGTCAGCCGCATTCCGCCGTTCTTATTGGGACTGGTGGTACCAACTTTCACCGCCAGTAACCAGATTCCGCGAACATCGCCACCCACCATGTCCGTTTGTAACGTTGTTGCCCATCCTGGGCCCCAGAATGGGCAACAGCGTTCCAATCGGACATACCCCCACCCAGTACCCGGTCACCCACAGTCAAAAGCCGCACCCACACCAGGTCTTACCACCCCACAAACGTGACGCTGGTTCGCTCTCCCCGTCGGCGGGCGCAGCCCACCCGTCGACCCCGTTCTTCCTTGAGGCTTCGCCCGAAGGGCTCCCACCCACCCACCTGCACAGGGTGCGGCGCGAAACTGTCGTACCCACCCCGAAAAATCACCCCCACCCAGTGACGGGTGGGGGGCGGGTTCGAGGACCAATGTCCAACTAAAAATTAAAGTCCACCTCTCAACCCACCCCCCGCCCGTTCAAAGGGAGGGGGAAAGAAAAACAGACACCTACGACAATTTCGCGCCGCACCCGAGGGAATTACCCGGCGAGAAATCTCACCAGGGCCTCGGCGGCGGTGGTGATCTTCGGCATCTCGACGTATTCGTCGCGTTTGTGGGCCGTGTTCGGGTCGCCGGGGCCGAAGTTGACGGCTGGGATGCCGAGAGTGGCGAGCCGGCCCACGTCGGTCCAGCCATATTTTGCCACCGGGGTGCCGCCGATCGCCCTCACGAAGGCCTGCGCGGCCGGGGCGGACAGGCCCGGTGGGGCCGATGGCGCCGAGTCGGTGATTTCCACGTCGAAGCCGTCGAAAACCTCTTTGACGTGGGCGGCGGCCGCTTTCTCGTCACGGTCGGGGGCGAAGCGGTAGTTGACCGTCACGACGCACTCGTCCGGCACGATGTTGCCGGCCACGCCACCGGTGATGTTGACCGCGTTCAGGCCTTCGCGATAAGTGCAGCCCTCGATCGGCACCACCCGTGGCTGGTACGCGGACAGCCGGGTCAGGATCTCGGCGGCCGCATGGATCGCGTTCGAGCCGAGCCACGAGCGAGCCGAGTGCGCGCGCGTGCCGGTGGTCCTTACGACTGCACGCAAGGTGCCCTGGCAGCCGCCTTCGATCTGGCCGGAGGTCGGCTCCAGGACGATCCCGAAATCGCAGTCCAGCCAGTCTCGGAGCGTACGAGAAATCCGCCCGAGGCCGTTGCGATCGGACTCGATTTCCTCGCAGTCATAGAAAACGAGCGTCAGGTCGTACGCCGGTTCGGCCAGCACCGCGGCCGCGTGCAGCATCAGCGCGACGCCGGACTTCATGTCCGAGGTGCCGCATCCGTACATCCGATCACCGTCCACTGTGGACGGCACGTTGTCGGCGGTCGGCACGGTGTCCAAGTGGCCGGCGAGCAGGATGCGGCGCGGCTTGCCGGTGTTCGTACGCGCCAGCACCGCCTGGCCGTCGCGCAGCACCTCAAAGCGGCCAAGCGCCCGCACGGCCGCCTCGACCTGGTCGGCGAGCTCGCGCTCGTTGCCGGACACCGACTCGATGTCCACGAGCGCCCGGGTCAATGCGATGGGGTCAGCAGTCAGATCAAGAGTCACCCCTCTGACGCTAGCGGTCCGGCGGGAAAGCGCAGAACACGTTGCCCTCCGGATCGGCCATGATCGTCCACCACTGGTCACCGGCCGCCGGTCGCAGCACGGTCGCACCGGCCGCCACCAGGGCGGACGGCTCGATACCCGGCGCCAGGTCGACATCCCAGTGCCAGCGGTTCGGCCCGTTGCCGGGCTCGGGCTCCTCCTCGAACCACCAGCTTTCCCAGGGCAGGCTCGGCGCGCCACCCACCCATGCGCGCGCTCCGGACCGTGAGCTGCCGGTCTGGCCGCCGATCAAATCGGCCCACCAGGCGGCGAGCGCCCGGGGCTCGCGGCAGTCGACGGTGACCGTGCTGATGGTGGTCAGGCGCCGGCGTACGACAGTCAGCGAGAATTCGTTGCCCTCCGGGTCGGCCAGTGCCCACGGCTCGTCCGGGTCGGACGGGTCGTCCAGCACCTCGGCGCCCAGCATCAGCAGCGGCTTCAGATCCCAGTCTGGTACGACAAGATCCAGCCGCACCCGGTTCTGGTCTGCCGGCAGCTGGGCCGCGGTGTTGACCCATAACCGGCCCGGTGGCAGCTCAGCGCTGAGCGGCAGCTCGACGAAGCCCTCGGCGGACAGCGGACGGCGCAGCGCGGCCGCCCAGAACTCGCCAAGCGCGCGACCGTCAGTCGCGTACAGACACAGCGCACGAAAACTCGCGAGGCTCATATCGCCGGCACCACGCCGCACTGCCCGATGACCTCGGGATCCGCCGAATCGACGACGAGATCCATGAACTTCGCGATCACCATGATGCCAAGCCTCCTTGTCTAGCGGTCGATTTCATCATGGCGGACACGTCTGACACATTCTCTCCTGCTAGAATTCATACCATGCTGCCAATTTTTCGTACGGACAGTATAACGGGAGGTGAAAGGGATGATCGAGGTCGGCAAGCACGTCACGGCGACCTTCCTGGGCATGACCTTCAACTTGGACACCATCGCCGCGACGCTGGTGGCCGGCGCGATCGTCGTCGTGTCCGGGCTGCTGATCGGCCGGCGGGCACGCAGCGGCGTGCCGTCCAAGCCGCAGTTGCTGTGGGAGACTGTGGTCGGCCAGATCCAGGACCAGGTCCGGGAGAACATCGGCATCAAAACGGCCCCGGTCGTCGTGCCACTAGCGGTCAGCGTCTTCTTCTTCATCTGGGTGGCGAACTGGCTGGAGGTGATCCCGACCAATCACCTGCTGCCCGCCCCGACCGCCGACGTGAACCTGACCTACGCGCTCGGACTGTTCACGGTTGTGGTGGTGCATGTCGTGTCGATCAGACAGAAAGGCGTGCTGCGCTGGGCCGTCGACATCGCCAAAGGACACGAGCCGGGGATGGCACCGATCTGGATCTTCGAGGAACTGACCCGCCCCTTCACGCTGGCGCTGCGGCTGTTCGGCAACATGTTCGCCGGCGGCATCATGCTCAGCATCATCGCGCTGCTGCCGATCTACGTGTTCTGGCTGCCGGAGATCCTCTGGAAGCTCTTCGACCTGTTCGTCGGGGTCCTGCAGGCGGTCATCTTCGCGCTGCTGATCATCCTCTATCTCGGCTTCCAACTGGACGAGGAGTAGCTTCGGCAACCGTGCAACACCGCGGCACGTTCATCGAGCAGGCCCGGCGGGCCCAGATGGTCCAGTGCGCGGTCGAGGAAATCGCCGAAAACGGCTACCCGGCCGCCTCGCTGGCCGCCATCGCCCGCCGGGCCGGCGTCAGTCGCGGGGTGATCTCGTACCACTTCGCCGACAAGGACGACCTGGTCGAGCAGGTCATCGCCGACTTCTACCGGCTAGGCGCTGCGTTCATCGGCGAGCGTCTGAAAGGTCTCACCGGCGTACGAGCGATCGTGCGGGCGTTCATCGAGGCGAACGTCGAGTTCTTCGCCGCCTATCCGGTGCACGTACGGGCGTCCCGGGACATCGTCCTCACCTACCGCACCGCGGCCGGCGCCCGGATCGACCAGCGTCGGCCCGAGGCCGCGCAAGGCCGGGCCGCGCTGCTCGACCTTTTCGCCCAGGGCCAGGCGTCCGGCGACCTGCGCCGCTTCGACCGGGAGGCGATGGCCACCGCGATCCGGGCCGCCGTCGATGGCGCGGTCCCCGAGCTGACGCTCAACCCGGACTTCGACCTCACCGCGTACGGCCGCGAACTGGCCACCACCTTCGACCACGCCATTCGTTCCTAAGCGGTCCCGCGTACGAGTGCGGAACTCATCCACCACTGGCTGGCGCTGACCGCGCTTTTACGATGAACGGGAGCCGGCAGCCGGCGCTGTTTGCGGGTTTGAGCGCTCGTACCAACGCGAACCCGAGCACCGCGACCACAGCGACGACACCGACCACGGTCATGCCGACGTTCAGCCGCTGGGTGACCTCGACGCCGACCAGGTAGCCGAGCGTCACCAGGCTGGTCGCCCACAGCACCGCGGACGGCACGTTGGCGAGGGTGAACCGGCGCCAGGGCAGCAACCGGCCGGACAGCCACGGGGTGAGCATCCGCGCGCTGACCAGCCACTGTCCACAGGCGACGGACAACATCGGGTGACGGACCAGATATCCCTGCACCCGCTCGGTGATCCCGGCCGGCACCCGCGCCAACCACCGGGACGGCACCGCTCGCCGCCGGCGGCCGCGGAAATAGCCCACCTGCGGCCCGAGTACGGCGCCGACCGCGGCCGCCGCAAGCGCCGCCGCCAGGGGCACCATCCCGGCGTGGGCGCAGAACCCCAGTGCGAACAGCAGGGTCGTACCAGGCAGGAAGAATCCGATCGCGAGACCCGACTCCGGAATCAGCAGCAGGCCGGCGACCAGCAGCAGGACCGGGCCCTGCAGCGAGCTGAGGAATCCGACCAGGCCGGTCACCGGACCACCGGCCGCCGGCAGACGTAGGTCAGCGCCGGCGGCAGGTTGCGCCAGACCGTGCTGGTCACCACGACCTCGTCGAAAGCGTGCCGCAGCTGGCGGCGAAAACGCTGGCCTCGCGGCATCATCACCCCGGACAGGTACGCGATGGTGCTGAACGCCCCGCCGGGGCTCAGGACACCGGCGATCTGCCGTACGACCTGCGTCTGCAGTGCCGCCGGGAACAGCGTCCAAGGCAGCGCCGACACCACCGCATCGACCGCGCCCACGCCCGCGTCGGCCAGCAGTTTGCCCAGGTCAGCGGCATCACCAAGGAGAACTTCCAGGTCCGGCTTGGCGGTCCGCAAATGGGCCACCAGGGTCGGGTCGATCTCGACCGCCACGTGCCGGCCGCGACCTCCCAGCCGGCGCGAAATCACGTCGCTGACCGCGCCGGTGCCCGGCCCGAGCTCGACCACCACCGGGTCGCCGCTGCCCGGTACGACCTGCGCCAGCGCCGCGGACGACGCCTCGCCGGTGGGAAAGAACGTACCCATCTGGGACGGCTCCCGCAGCGCCGCGGCCGCGAACACCCGCCAGTCATGCTTCGGTCTATTGATCGTGCTCGTCATCGAGCCCTCCTCGGAATCCGTGACATCCCCTGCGTCAACCGTGCCGATTTGGACAGGTACGGCGCCATCGTGCTGCCCCATCTGCTGGTGGCGCGATTCCCTACCTTTCGTGGTGGGGTTAGCCCCACTGTGCCGATTCGGGTCACCGGGCCATGATCGACGGGAGGGAGGTGAACGGTGACCGAGCAGGTGCCCGCTTCTGCGGTCGGGCCGGGTTCCCGGCTGGGCCTGCGGCAGGGCGGGAGGGCGCTCGCCGGGCTCGGGCTGAACCTGTTCACCGGCTTCGTTGGCCTGTTCTTCCTGCTCATGGCGGGTATCGGGCTGGTCACCGCGATCGCTGGCGTCGGGCTGCCGATCCTGTACGAGGCGCTGCTCGGCATTCGCCGGTTGACCAGGCTGCAGCGTCGCTGGGCCGGTCAGCTGTCCGGGCGACCGCTGGCCAGCCCGTACGTCGGCGGCCTCGATCGCGGGATGTTCGCCAGTCTGCGGGCGGCGGCCCTGGATCCAGCCACCTGGCGGGACATCGGCTGGCTCGCCCTGCAACCCCTGGTCGCACTGGCTCTGGGCCTGGTGCCGCTTGCTCTGCTCATCAGCGCGTACAGCATCTTCGACTCGGCGATGGGGAACGGGCCTGCCCAGGACATGCTCGGGCTGGTGTTGATCAGCGCTCTGGTGGCGGCGACCTGGTGGTTGCTGCCGTGGCTGACCGCCGCCCAGTGCGCCTTCAGCCGCTGGCTGCTGTCACCGTCCAGCCGGACCGAGCTGACCGAGCGGGTCAGTCAGCTGTTCGCGTCCCGCGCGGACGCGGTGGACGCCCAGTCGGTCGAGCTGCGCCGGATCGAACGGGACCTGCACGACGGCGCGCAGGCCCGGCTGGTCGCGCTCGCGATGGACCTGGGGCTCGCCGAAAAGGCGATCGACGAGAACCCGGCGATCGCGAAGCAGCTGGTGTCCGCGTCCCGCGCGTCCGCCCAGCAGGCACTCGCTGACCTGCGCGGACTCGTACGCGGCATCCACCCGCCGGTACTGGCCGACCGCGGCCTCGCCGGCGCCATCGAGGCCGCCGCGCTACTGTGCCCAGTGCCCATCCGGCTGGACATCATCATTCCGGCCCGGCCAGAGCCGCCGGTCGAGTCGGCGCTCTACTTCGCCGCCGCCGAGGCGCTCACCAACCTGGCCAAACACAGCGACGCGACCCGAGGCTGGATCCGGCTGCGCTACCTCGACGGTGCCCTGCGGCTGGTCATCGGCGACGACGGCCGTGGTGGCGCGGCGCTGCAACCCGCCGGCACCGACGACTCCGGCGGGTTGGCGGGCATCGGACGGCGGCTGGCCGCCTTCGACGGCAGACTGGAGGTCGTCAGCCCGGTCGGCGGGCCTACCGAGGTCATCATGGAGCTGCCTTGCGCGTCGTCATCGCCGAAGACCTGAGCCTGCTCCGGGACGGGCTGATCCGGCTGCTGACCGCGAACGACTTCGACGTGGTCGACGCCGTCGACACCGGCCCCCGGTTGGCCGAGGCCCTGCGCCAGCACCGCCCGGACGTGGCCGTGGTGGACGTACGACTGCCGCCCACCCTCACCGACGAGGGCCTGCGGGTCGCCATCGCGGCCCGCCGCGAACAACCGGGCCTGCCGGTGCTGATCCTGTCCCAGTACGTCGAGCAGCTATACGCCCGCGAGCTGCTCTCGGACAACGCCGGCGGGGTCGGCTATCTGCTCAAAGACCGCATCGCCGACGTCGACCAGTTCGTCGACGCGGTCCGCCGGGTGGCCGCCGGCGGCACCGCCATGGACGCCGAGGTCATCTCCCAGCTGCTGTCCCGGCACCGCGCCGACCGCCCGATCGGCCAACTCACCCCACGTGAGCGCGAAGTCCTCGAACTGATGGCCGAAGGCCGCTCCAACGCCGCCATCGCCGGCCGCCTTTTCGTCACCGAGAAGGCCATCGGCAAGCACATCAACAATATTTTCGGCAAACTCGGCCTCGCTCAGTCCGAAGACGACAACCGCCGGGTGATGGCCGTCCTCGCCTTCCTCCAAGCCGACCCCCGCTAATGCCCAGCTGTAACGCGTACGAACAGCCGAGCCAAGAGGGGACGTAAGAAGGAGGGGAAAGGGGAAAGCATTTGAGTCAGCCACCGGATCCGGACGTGAGCCGGATCGGTCACGATCCCGACGCGTTCGAAGCCTTCTACCGCGCTCATGTCGAGGCGATCCAGCGGTTCGTCGCCCGCCGCGTCGAGGACCCGTACCTCGCCGCCGACCTGACAGCGGAGGTGTTCCTGGCCGCCATCGACTCGGCGCGTACTTACCGCGCGAGCCGCGGCCAGCCGATCGGGTGGCTTTATGGGGTGGCCCGCAATGTCATGGCCGCCGAACGGCGCCGGTCCGCCCGCGCGTTGCGGGCCGGGAACCGGGTCGCCGGGCGAGCCCTGGTCGACGGCGACGACCTCGTACGACTCGAGGAGCGCATCGACGCCGAGGCACGGACACGCGCGCTATACCGCGCGATGGATGAGCTGTCCGAAGCCGAACGCGCCGTGCTCGAGCTCGTCGCACTGGACGGTCTGGCCGTACAAGAAGCCGCGAAAGCCCTGGGCATAAGACCAGTGACCGCGCGCGTACGACTGCACCGCGCCCGCCAAACGCTCAAAGAACGGCTCTCCCCCGCCACCGCCGAACAGCTCACCATCCTGTCGGAGGCATCGTCATGAAGAACACGTACGAGGAACGGCTGCTCACCGAGCTGCGTCAGATCGTCGCCGAAAACGCCACCCCCGGTCCGGCTCGCCGGTTCGGCTGGAAGCCGCGACTGGTCGTCGGCGGGGTCGCCGCCGCACTGATCGCGGTCGGCGCGGTCGCCGTCATCGAAACCACCGCGACGCCAGCTTTCGCTGTGGACAAAAACAATGACGGCTCAGTAAGTGTCACGATCAACAAACTCAGTGACGCCGAGGGTCTGCAGCGCCAGCTGATCGCCGCTGGCGTCCCGACGGTCGCGAAGTATCTGCCGCTGGGCAAGAAATGCTCGGACGACTGGTATCGGCCAGCTCCCAGCGGCTCGATGTACACCAGCATGCGGATAGATCAAGACCACGTCACCTTCACCATCGGCCGGTATCAGCTTGGAAAGGGCCAGACGCTGGTGATCTCCACCGAGGGCGGGGTGGCTCCTGGCCCGAACGGCAAGCCGGCCGACGTTTCCGGAATCGGTCTGGGAATCGCCCAAGGCCCGGTCGGGGTGTGTCACGTGGTCGACATCAAGGTCCCGCCACCGGGACAGTCCGGCGCCGGCGGCGGCGCCGTCCGCGTCGACGGCAACGGATCCGGCAGCACACCGCTCAAGTAGCCCGTTCCCTCTCTCGGTACGGCCGCGTTGTCCGCATGCCCGCATGCGTGCTTTGGACGCACGCATGCGGGCATGCGGACATGGCGCGGTGACCGAAGGTGGCGGGCGGTCTCGTACGCTCACGGGTATGACCTCGAGCGAATCTCCGGCCAGTGCCTGGGGCATCGGCATCGCGACCGTGACCAACTCCGGGACCGTGCTCGACACCTGGTATCCGAGCCCCTCCATGGTGGTGGACCCCAAACCGGTGCAGCAGCTGGGCATCGGCGACGGCGGCACGGTGGCGCTGGACGACGAGCAGGGCGAGGCGATGCTCGGCGTCTCCGGCGACCTGCTCGGCTCCGATCCGCGCCGCGGGGTGCACCGCGACCTGGTCGTCACCCACGTCCGGGACCTCGCCAACCCACCGGCCGACGCGTACGACGCCTATCTGCGGCTGCACCTGCTCTCGCACCGGTTGGTCGCGCCACGCGAATTGTCGATGGAAAAGATCTTCACCGTGCTGTCCACTGTGGTCTGGACGAGCATTGGTCCGTGTGCGGTGGAAAAATTCGAGACGACCCGGCTGCGGCTGCGGGCCGCAGGCATCGCGGTGCAGGTTTATGGCGTCGACAAATTCCCCCGCATGACCGATTACGTGGTGCCTTCCGGCGTACGGATCGCCGATGCCGACCGAGTGCGGCTGGGCGCGCATTTGGCTGACGGCACCACTGTTATGCACGAGGGATTCGTCAACTACAACGCGGGCACCCTTGGCGCCGCCATGGTAGAAGGCCGCATTTCCGCTGGCGTGGTGGTCGGCGACGGCTCGGACATCGGCGGCGGATCGTCGATCATGGGTACACTTTCCGGCGGTGGCACCGAAATCGTACGGGTCGGCGAGCGCTGCCTGCTGGGCGCGAATGCCGGCATCGGCATTTCCCTGGGAGACGACTGCGTCGTCGAGGCCGGCTGTTATATCACCGCTGGCACCAAAGTCCTGCTGACCGATGGCCGAGTGGTGAAAGCGCGCGAGCTTTCCGGTGTTTCGGGTCTGCAGTTCTGGCGGAACTCGCAGTCCGGTGCGATCGAGGCCCGCAGTCGTACCAGCGAAGGCATCGCACTGAACGAGGACCTGCACGCGAACTAACTGCCCGAACGGGCCGACGTTAGGGATAGAGAATTTTTCCCTTAGTGGCCGCGATATGCGGATTTTGGCTGCGCCTGTCTACTTTGGATCCCGCGGGCCGCGTCAACACAACAGGCCTGGGCAATACCGGACAGGTAGCCTCGCATTTCTCGGTCACTCTATGAGGGAGATTTCATGCTGACTGCCCACCGCGGTCGACTGGCCACCGCCGGCGCGACCACGCTGCTGGCCGGCGCGGTCGCACTGGCGATCGCCGGCTGCGGCCCGACCAAGGGCGTCACGGCCGCGCCGGCCACCAGTGCCCCGGCCACCAACGCGCAGGTACCCGCGTCCGCGCCGCTGCCCAACCCGTGCGACGGCATCACGGACGCCGACATCACCTCGCTGACCACCCTGCCGGTGGACACGGACGGCAACGGCAATGGCGCCCAGCCGTACAAGGACGGCGACTCGCAGCGGGAGTGCGCGTGGGGCCTCAAGGGCGGCCATCTGCTGCTCGGTGTCCAGCACACCACCAAGGCGGAGTTCTCCCCTCCCGGCGCGGCGACGACCGTCGACGGCATCGGCGACCAGGCGTATTTCATCAAGGCCAACAACGAACTGCACGTGCTGCACGGCACGCTGGAGATCGTGGTCAGCTTCAGCAAGGACAGCAGCCCGTCCGACGACGAGACCCTCATCCCGACCCAGAAGGCGCTCGCCAGCAAAATCCTGGAAAAGGTCGGCTCCTAGGACACTAGTGTCGGCCCATGGTGACTCGGCAGCGGCGGGACGAGGTTCGGCGGGCCAGCGAGCGGTTCCTGCAGATGCACGGGCCGACCGTGATGGCGGACCAGCTGACGGATCTTGCCAGCCGGGCGCGGGGGCGGGATCGTGACTCGTACGGCACCGGCGAGCTGATCGAGGAGCTGGAGGGCCGGCTGGCCGACCTTTTCGGCACTGAGGCTGCGGTTTTCCTGCCCAGCGGGACCATGGCCCAGCAGATCGCGCTGCGGATCTGGGCGGAGCAGGCCGGCCGTGACACGGTCGGGCTGCACCCGCTGACCCACCTGGAAGTCCACGAACTCGGCGCGGTCTGGGAACTGCACCGGCTCCGGCCGCGCTTTCTCACCGACGCACCGCGCCAACCCACCCTCGACGACCTGGCCGCGGTCGCGGAGCCGCTGGGCAGCGTGGTGGTCGAGCTTCCGTTGCGGGAGGCCGATTTCCAGCTGCCGACCTGGGACGAGTTGTCGGGTTTCGCGGCGGCGGTGGGAGAACGTGGTGCGCGTCTGCATGTCGACGGTGCCAGATTGTGGGAAAGCACGGCACACCTGGGCCATTCGCTGGCCGAGATCGCCGGACTCGCCGACAGCGTTTACGTGTCGTTCTACAAAGTCCTCGGCGCGATGTCCGGCTCCGCCCTGGTCGGTCCGGCATCCTTTGTCGCCCAGGCTCGCCGTTGGCAGCGCCGCCACGGCGGAACGCTGTTCGCACAATATCCAGCCGTGTTGGGCGCACTGCGCGGACTCGACGAATACCTGCCGCGGGTGCCGACTTATGTCTCGTACGCCCAAAAACTGGCTGCCCGCCTCGCCGAACTTCCGCGCGTACGCGTCAACCCGAATCCCGTCCACACCAACGGCTTCGCCGTCTACGTCGACGCCGATTCCGATCGCCTGGACGAAGCCACCGTCGCGTACGCGGCAGAGAAGAAGACCACCACCTTCTGGTGGGGTCCGACGGTGGTCCCCGGCTGGTCGAAAACCGAGATCAGCGTCGGCGAGGCGACCCTGGGCTGGAAACCCGGCGAAATCGCCGACACCCTCCAAGAACTCGTCGACCGCGCCAGCTAGCCCAGGTGTTTCACCAGGAAGCGGGCCGGATCGGCGACCTCGTGCCGGACCCCGTCGTCGTCAAGGTAGTGGTATCGGTCCAAATACCGGCAGTCCACGTCCTGGTAGCCGATCCGAAGATAGAGCGCGGCGGCGGCTGGATTGTCGTCATCCACCCCGAGGCCGATCCGGTCGAAACCGCGCTCGACGGCGAGAGCCTCGGCGGCCCGGATGAACTGGCTGCCGATGCCCTGCGACCGGTGCTCGGCCGGCCAGATGGTCAGGCCGTTGATTTCAGGGCAGTCCGGAAAACGCCGCAGGACCTCCGGCGCTTCACAGCCCTCCCACCGAATCTCGCCGGAGCCGGTCGGAACGTCGTCCAACCAGGCGACCAGAAACGTGCCGACGCCCTGCTCCTGACGGCCAAACCGCATCTCGTTCACCTTGGTCCGTCCGGGACCGGGATGATATTTCTCCAACAGCTCGACATCCGCGGCCCGGCACTGCCGCAACTCAACCACCAACAACGGACACTCCCCCCGTCGGGACGACGACACAGCCGGCAAGTGCGTAAGACAAACTCGACTCTATCGCTGGCCTGCCGGCTGATCTCCCTGCCAGCTATCTACTTCTTCGGGCCCCGCGGTCCGCGCCTCGCGTTGTGGTACCTGTCGCAGTCAGCGCTCGGCCGCTGACCTGGGTCATGCTGGGGCACAGGCGTCCGCGACAAACTGGTCGCGGTCCATCTCACGCGGAAATTCTGGTCGCGGATCTGGCCGAAAAGATAGTCGGCCGCCCGCGGGATCATCGTGTGCGGCATGAACTGCGTGCTGCCCTTGGCAATCTCGATCGTACGAACCTGCCCGGCCCACGGGTAAACCTTGCCGAAGATTCGGCCGTGGATCGCCCCAAAACTGGCTGCCCACCTTGGCGGAGTCGCGTCGCCGTCATGACGGCCACGCGGCCGCGAGGTGCGTCAAGACGAAGTCAGCTCTTTCCCCGACCGGGACCAGTGGCAGCTCAACAAGATCGTAGCCATGATCCGCGTACGCACCAATGATCGCTTCGTACGTCCGCTGAGCTTCTGCGAAAGTCTGCTTACGCTCGGAGTCCTGGGCGTAGATCGCCGCCCAGGGTGGCGCGACGAAGACTTTCCGGTGGTACCGGAATTTCCTGATGGCGGCCTCGAAATGGGCCGGAACCGGACGCCGCAGGAGGCGCAGATATCCGGCGAGATCCGGCACCCCGCGATCGAAGAACACGATCCGGGCCGGATCGCGCTCAGCGCCACGATATGACCGCAACTCCCAGGTCAGCATGATTTCGGCGAACAGTGCGGTGTCGTCCCACGGCAATGCCAGGCCGCCGATCGCCACCTGCTCCCGGATAATCGCCCGCCCGGCCTCCTCGGTGATGCCAAAGCCTCGCCGGCCCAACGCCTCGATCAACGTCGTCTTCCCAGCCCCCGGCCCGCCGGTGACGACCACCAACCGATCCGGGTCTTTCGTTGCTACGTCAGCTGTTTTGTCGATCAAGGCACATCCGTTCGGCGAGGCCGCCCGCCGCCCAGCGTCGTGCACCCAGCACTGTGGACCCGACATTGCGGGAGCGGACAGAATTGGGATTTACGCTGGAGGAACCCTCAACAGCGGCGGCCGCACCAAACGGCCTACCGACCGACTCTAACGCACCAGCGCCTCGCCGTCAGCGACCGCCTCGGGGGCAGGTTCCAAACCTTAGGCCCGGAGGGACGCGTCGACGTACGCGACAGACTCAGCAGGGGTCGGCCTCGCTTCGTCCTGGTCTCCCAGGATTACCTCCCGCGACTGGCAGGTTTGGCAGGGTCAAGAGGCGGGGTCGGCGGACTTTTGTGGGGGCAGGGGTGGGAGGTTGCCGTCCTCGTCGAGGTCGAACTCGCCGTCCTTGGCGCCCAACACGAAGGCGTCCCACTCGGCCTGAGTGAAGGTCAGCACCGGACCGTCCGGCTCTGCGCCGTTGCGCATGCAGATCTTGTCCTCGACGAACGCGATCTCCACGCGGCTCTGGTCGGGGTCGGCGTCGTCGCCTTCGGCGCTCTGCCAGACGGCGTTCGTCAGGTCCGGCTGGATCTTGATCTCGGGCTGCGGTTCTGCTTCGGTCACAGGACAAATCTACCGGCTCGGCGGCGATGAATGCGTACCAGGCATCCATCCTTCAAGCATGAAAAAGCCCCCGACGAACCAGCAACTGAGTCGATGGTTCGTCGAGGGCAAAGCCGAGCGGTCAGGCGGTAGAGCCACCGCGGATTCGTGGATAGAGCGCGGCCGTCAGGCCGACCAGGATGATGCAGACGACGAGCGAGATTCCCCAGCGGATCCAGTCGACACCTGGCGTGCTGGCAACGTGGAAGAGTCCGGCGATGAAGTAGCCGATCAGCACTGCCACCACGCCGACGACGACGGTCAGCCACCACGGCATGGCCTGCCTACCCGGCATGACCAGCCGTGCCAGAACTCCGATGATCGCCCCGGCGATGATCGTCGTGATGATTGTCCACATGACGTGCCCCCTCTGCGAGCCGGCGATGTGCCCTCGCGATAGTTGTACCGCTTACCGCGTTGGCTCGCCCCTCGAGCGATGGCCCGTTATGCGTAGTACGTCCGGGATTGACTGACCAGTCGGTCACCTGGGTGAACAGTATTCGCAGCTCACCGGGCCTTGGTGAGAACCTGACTTATTTCTGCGCGGTCAGCCGGGCCGCGGCCGCGTCGACCCGCTCATCGGTGGCGGTGAGGGCGATGCGTACGTGCCGGCCGCCCGTTGGGCCGTAGAACTCGCCCGGCGCGACCAGGATCCCGCGCTCGGCGAGGAAGTCGACGGCCGCCCAGCAGTCGTCGCCGCGAGTCGCCCACAGGTAGAGGCCGGCGTCGGACTGCTCGACGGTGAACCCGGCGGCGCCGATCGCCGCTCGCAGCACCTCGCGTCGCCGGCGATAACGTTCGCGCTGCTCAGCGACGTGCTCCTGGTCGCCGAGGGCGGCGACCATGGCGGCTTGTACGGGGGCGGGGACGATCATGCCGGCATGCTTGCGGACTTCTAGCAATCGCTTGATAAGTGCCGGGTCACCGGCCACGAAACCGGCCCGGTAGCCGGCGAGGTTGCTGCGCTTGGAGAGCGAGTGCACTGCGAGGACACCGTGGTGGTCGCCGTGACACACGTCCGGGTGCAGCACGCTGACCGGCTCTGTTTCCCAACCCAGCTCGATATAACACTCGTCCGACACCACGATCGCGTCGCGCTCGCGGGCCCACGCGACCACCTTGGCCAGGTGCTCGGGCGGCAGCACTCGACCTGTCGGGTTGGACGGCGAGTTAATCCAGACCAGGGCGGGCGACCGGGGGCCAAGAGCCGTCGTGCTGTCGGCACGTACCAACTCGGCGCCCGCGAGACGTACGCCCACGTCATAAGTGGGGTAGGCCAACTCCGGCACGACGACCGTGTCACCAGCGCCGACGCCGAGCAGCGTGGGCAGCCAGGCGACCAGCTCCTTGGAACCGATGCTGGGCAGCACCCCATCGATGCCCACCGCGGCACCGAGCCGCTGGGTGCACCAGGCGGCCATCGCCGCACGCAGCTCCGGCGAACCGATGGTGGTCGGGTAACCGGGAGCGTCCGCGGCCGCCGCTAGCGCCCGCTGTACGACGACAGGCGTCGGGTCGACAGGCGTACCGATGGAGAGGTCAACCAGTCCGTCCGGGTGGACCGCCGCGGTGCGCTTGGCTGGCGCGAGGCGGTCCCACGGAAAGTCGGGGAGCTCGATGGCCCGGCCGCCTACTCGCCCTGCGGCGGCAGCGCGGCGACCAGCGGATGGTCCCGCTCGATCTTGCCGAGCTTGGAGGCGCCACCCGGCGAACCCAGCTCGGAGAAGAACTCCACGTTGGCGGTGTAGAAGTCCTTCCACTGGTCCGGCACATCGTCCTCGTAGAAGATGGCCTCGACCGGGCAGACCGGCTCACACGCTCCACAGTCGACGCACTCGTCGGGGTGGATGTAAAGCATCCGCTCGCCCTCGTAAATGCAGTCGACAGGGCATTCCTCAATGCACGCCTTGTCGAGCACATCGACGCAGGGCTCGGCGATGACGTAGGTCACGGATGCGGTCCTCTCGCTGCGGTTACGACACAAACCGTACGCGATATCGCGTTCTTACTGCTTAGTATCCTGCTCGGCCGAGCATGTTTGTAGTCCGGGGGTTAATGGTGGCATGGGACACAGCAGCGGTGGACGACCTTGAGCTGGAACGAGTCGCGGCGGCCGGCTGGCCGGGCCTGGAAACCAGGTGGCTGGGCGACTGGCGGCTGCGAGCTGGCCGAGGCTTCACCGGCCGGGCCAACTCGGCGCTGCCACTGGGCTCCCCCGGCCGGCCCGTTGGCGAGGCGCTGACGGCGGTGGCCGGTTGGTACGGGCAGCGAGGGCTGCCCGCGATGCTCCAGGTGCCGTTGCCCGTACGGGCCGAGCTGGTGCGGCCGCTAGAGGACGCCGGCTTCGTACGCGGACACGGGGCTCGGGTGTTGACCGCTTCGGTGTCGTCGGTGGCGGAGGCGGTGCGTACGGACCTGCCCGCCATCGAGTGGGCCGCCGCGCCGGACGATGGCTGGTTGTCGCTCTACCACTACCGCGGCGGGGACTTGCCGGACAGCGCGGTGCCGGTGTTGGTGGCCGGCGCGGACGTACGCTTCGGGACGCTGCGGATCGACGGTGCGGTGGCCGGGATCTGCCGTACCAGCTCGGCGTCGGGCTGGCTGGGGCTGACCGCCGTCGAGGTGTCGCCGGTGTTCCGGCGGCAGGGGTTGGCCACCCACCTGCTGAGGTCAGCCGCCGCCCGTACCGACGCCGAGGGTGTGTATCTGCAGGTCGAGCACGGAAACGCGACGGCCTTGGCGCTCTACGCACGCTGCGGCTTCACCGTCCACCACGAGTATTTCTACTGGCGTCTGGACGCCCTCTAAGAGGGTGTCTGGGAACTGTGGTGGGTCGAGAGTCGAGATCCAGGTGTTGTCTGGTGGTGCCGCCGGATCGAGTGCATACCGGTGTTGTATGTGCTCGGTCCGGCGGTGCCGCCAGGCGGGGCCTGGGCTCGGCTATCGCCCGCCACAGTTCCCAGACACCCTCTTAAGAGCGTGACGAGGACTTGGTGGGCTTGGACGGCTTAACGTTGTGGTGGGTGTGCGACTGCCGGCGGGACACCGACGGCTTCACCTCGGACTGCACCTTCCAGGCGCGGCTGACCGGGTCGAGGCCGAGGGCGATCGCACCGAGCACACCGGCCGCGAAGCCGATGATGAGCAGGCCGGCGTGCAGGGCGAGCTGCAGCCCGGTGGCGGTGAAGTCAAAAGACGGCTTGCCCGAGATGTACGCGGCGGCGAAGACCACCAGCAACGTGGACACCATGGTGACGAGTAGCAGGTCCAGGGCGGTGGGCAGCAACCGCTGCTGACGCGCCAGCCAGAAGCCGATCACCGCGGCGGCGACCACCGCGACCAGCAGCGAGATCAACGCCGGCGTCAGCGCGTCGACCGAAGCCGGCAACACGAACCGGCTGATCGCCCGGGCGATCACGTTGACGACCACGATGATCACCGTGGCGATCCCGATCCGGATGAGCCGCGATGACAGCGCTGGGGACATGCGTACCTCCGTGGCCGGCGGTGCGGCCGAGTCTGACAGTGGAAAGTACGCAGATCCTAGGCGCTCAGGTCACCGCCGGTCAGCCAGACCGGCAGACTTGACCTCAGCTTTTCCGATCTGTGGCCGATCGGGCCGAGCACCGATGAACAGTCCGACCGCGAAGGCGACCGCGCCGACGAAGACGGTCGCCAGCGCGACCCAGTCGTTGCCGACGATGACCAGGTCGCCCGCGCTCGTCTGGGTGCCCAGCAGGGCGATCGCCGCGAACCACGAGATCGCCGGCGCGACCGGCGCGAGCTTGTTGCCGGTGACATACCTGGTCCAGAGCGCGATGCCGGCATTGGCCACGATCGCCACCAGGATGGCGATCGGCACCCGCATCTCACCGGCGCGCAGCGGAATGAGGAAACCCTCGACCACGCCCGCGCCGAAGCCGGCGACGACCGCCACCACCCCACCGACGATCGCGATGACGAGGTTGGCGAGGCGTTTCACGCCCGGAGCGTAACTAAACGTCCAACCCCGCGAAGAGGTCGGTCTCCCAACCGCGCTCGTCGGTCTCGCCACGCTCGCCGTACGCGAGAGTGAAGTGTTCGGTGGCCCGGCCACCCATCTCGGCGACCTTGAACAGCCAGTCGTCGGTGGCGATCTGACTGGCGTGCGCCCGCATGGCGGCGAGCTTGTTCGGGACATACTTCTCGCCGTCGATCGCGGCGGCGATCAGCTCGTCCGGCGTACCGAAAGGGAGGTCGTCGACGGTCTTGATGTCCTTGAACGGGTTGTCGGCCGCGTCCGCGAAGTGCTGGAGACCCTCGAACATCTCTTTCTTGGGCACCGCGACCCAGTAGATCTTGGAGACCTGCCAGGGCTCGCCCTCGCCGGAGTCCTTGCCGGCGAGCTCGACCGCGCGCATGGCGACCCGGTGGGCCTGGATGTGGTCCGGGTGGCCGTAGAAGCCGTTCTCGTCGTACGTGATGACGACCTGCGGCCGGATCTCCCGGATGATGGGCACCAGGTAGTCGGCGGCGGTCGCGTCCACATCCGCTTTCCAGAAGCAGCGCGGATTGTCGTTGGCCGGGGTGTCGATCATGCCGGAGTCGCGGAACCGGCCAGGCCCGCCGAGGAATCGGTGATCGGTCACCCCGAAGGCGGCGCAGGCCTTCTCCAACTCCCCGATCCGGTAGCCGCCCAGCTGGTCCGCCTGGTCCGCGGCGAGCTGCGCGAGCTCAGGCACCCTGATCTCGCCCTCCTCGCCGAGCGTGCAGGTCACCAAGGTCACGCGCGCACCCTCGGCGGCGTATTTCGTCATCACCAGACCGCTGCCGGTCGTCTCATCATCCGGGTGCGCATGGACGAGGAGCATGCGGCGGGCCGGGAGCTGATCACTCATACCGACGAGCGTACTTCGCAGCACCGACAGTCCAGCCGCCTCGGTGCTGGGCACATCGGCTTTGGTCGTAGCCGAACTCAAGTGACGTGTTGACAAGAAACGAGTGTCGTCGCCGCCGACACGCCGGTTGGTGCGCGAAATTGTCGTACGTGTCTGTTTTTCTGTCCCCCTCCCTTTGAACGGGCGGGGGGTGGGTCGAGAGGTGGACCTTAATTTTTAGTTGAACATTGGTCCTCAAACCCGCCCCCCACCCGTTCTTGGGTGGGGGTGATTTTTCGGGGTGGGTACGACAGTTTCGCGCCGCACTCTGTCGAGGCTTGAGAATTTGACGCACTTTGTGAGCTATTTGTCCGGTTTGGATGGCTGGTTGGTCGTCGAGTGCGGCACAATGTCCCGCACTCGATGTCGAGTGCGGGACATTGTGCCGCGGTCGATGAGTCGCACGACCGGTCCAGCGGAGAAAACCCGGTTTAGCAGCGCAGGCGGGGTGCGAGGCCGGTGGTGGTGGCGGGGCGGTTGGTGTACGTGCGCTCGATGAAGGCGACCAGGCGCTCCACGTCCTCGACCGTGGAGACCAGGCCGAGCGACACCCGGACGGCGCCGCCGGTGGGCAGGCCGAGGCGGGTGAGGTAGTCGTCGATGGTCCGCGGGCGGCGGCCGATGGTGCCCCGGAGCGTACGGCGAGTGATGGCGAAAGCGTCCTCGCCGGCGCCCGGATTGCAGAAGCAGCCGGTACGCAGCGAAATGCCGGCGGCGGCGGATTCGGTGGAGACCAGCCGCTCGTCGATGAGTACGCCGGTGGGGTCCACGATGTTGAAGGTGACCGTGCCGCCGCGACCTACGGTGGTGGTAGGGCCGTAGATGCGGATCATCGGGCGGGAGTTTTCGTGGCGCAGCGACCGAAGTCGCTCGAGCAGCCAACCGGTCAGGGAGCGGACGCGGCGGCGGATCAGGTCGACGCCGATTTCCTGGATCCACCGGATCCCGACCTCGATGTCCGGGATAGCAAGGAAATTCAGCGTGCCGTCCTCGAAAGCGGACTCGTCTTCGGCCAGTACGTGCCAGTTTCCCTGCACGCTCACGGCCTGGATCGTGCCGCCGGCGAACCACGGGCGACGCAGTTGGGCGAGCGCGTCGCGGCGGGCCAGCAAGCAGCCAACGCCGGTGGGATAGCCGAAAACCTTGTACCAGCTGACCGGTACGAAATCCGGTTTGACCACGCTGAGATCGAGCGGATTCGTCGGCACGTACGCGGCCGCGTCCAGCAGCACCTGATAGCCGCGGCTATGCGCGAATTCGACCCAGTCCAACGGATGCTGCACGCCGGTGAAATTGCTTTGCGCCGGATAACAGAAAAGCCCGCGGCCGCGCAGCGTCCGGTCAATATCGGCAAATGACACTCGCAAATCGCCACCGCGCGACGGAACGTACCGTACGGACGCGCCGGCCGACCGGGCGAACTGCCGGATCCCGTTCACCGAATTGTGGTTGTCGAAAGTCAGCACACAGCGGCGGCCGCGGAAATGGTACGACTCCCCCACCAGCCGGCAGGCCGCCGAGGCGTTCGCGGTGAAAATCGCCGCGTACTCGGCCGGATCGGCGTTGAAAAAGGAAAGCACCGCACGGCGGGCGCTCTCGACCAACTCGGTGGACGCCCGCGAGGTCGGGTTTTCCGAGTGCGGGTTGCCATAACAGCCGGACCTCAGCCGATCGGCGTGCGCGCGATACTGCGACTCCGCCGCGACGCCCGCACCGGTGTAGTCGAGATAGATCCCGCCGCCCGCATCCAGATGGCTGTATTCGTTGGCCCGCAACAGATCCAGGGCGGCGGTGTCAGCATATTCGGGATGGCTGGCCAGGAACCCCGGTGGTACCGGTGCCAGACCGGTCATCGCACCGGCCTCCCGCCGCGCCGCGCGGCCTTGAGGGTAAGGATCAACCAGCAGGACACCAGGAAAACCACTGCCATGCCACCGATAATCAGCCAGTCGACCCAGGCCGGCCGGGAGAAGGTGTCCTCATAGGACGCCAGCAGCGGCGCGCCGAGCGGGGAGGCGCCACTGCTCCACAGTTTTTCCACCCCGGCGGTGTGGCCGAGCGCCTCGAATGCCCAGCGGTTCGACATCACGTAGCTCATCCAGCGGCCGACCAACGCCATCACCGGCACCGGCAGGAAAGCGCCGACGAAAAGGACCTGCGGGAAACACAGCATCGGCAACATGAGCGTTGCCTGGCCCGGCTCGGAAACCGCGGCCGAAGCCAGGAGGCCGAGCGCCATCGCGCACACCGAGGCCAGCAACAGGGTGCCGAAAAGCTCTGCCAATTGACCAAAATCACCCTTCGGCAACCGGTCCGTCCAGCGCAGCACCGCCAACAGCAGGGCGTCGACGAGAATCAACAGCGGCAACAACGCGGCGAGTTTGGACAGCACGTACGGCCAGATCCGTACGCCGGCAAACCGTTCTCGGAAGAAGATCGGGAATTCCGTACAGATCTGCAACAGCCCATACGTCAGACCGAAGAAGAACCCGCCGAATGCGATCCAGAACAGGATCATCGCCGACGTGTTCGGGATCGGATGCACGGGATCGAAGGCACCCGGCTTGAAAAGCATCAGGAACATCAGCAGGATCGCCACCGGCGACCCCAGCACGATCAACAGGGTCAGCCGGTTGTGGACGAGGATGTCCAACGCTCGTACGGTCAACAGGAACCACTGCCGGAACGGTCCAACCCGGCGCTCCTGCACCAGCTGCGGTTCCAGGATTTCGTTGAACGGCTCGGAAACGGACGTGGCCGTCGGGATGGCGAACAGGTCCGTACGACCGGCCCGGTCGTCGGCGAACCGGCGCAGCCAGTAGTCCCGGTTGTGCTCGACCAGCCGGGTGTAGATGCCGGTGATCGCCGGCACATCGAAGAACTCGCGCGCTTTCGCCGGTGTTCCACCAAACGCCAGCCCGCCGCCGGCCGCGATCACCAGCACCTCGTCGCAGAGGTCCACGTCCGGGGGATTGTGACTGGTCATGATCACCGTACAACCGGAGTCCGCGATTCGCCGCAGCGCTCGCATCAACTCGGCCGCGGTCGCCGGGTCGAGCCCGGAAGTTGGTTCGTCCAGGAAGAAAAACCGCGGCCGTGCCAGCAATTCGACAGCGATGCTGGCTCGCTTGCGCTCCCCACCGCTCAACCGGCCAACCCGGACCTTCTCCCGGTCTTTGAGCCGCAGCACGGTCAAAGCCGAGTCGACCGCCTCCTCGATCTCCGCATTTCCCACGCCGGCGGGCAACCGCAGCCGAGCCGCATAGCGCAAGACCCGCCCCAGCGGCAGGTCGCGGTGAATGATGTCTTCCTGCGGCACGAAACCGAGTGCACCCGAGCCGGCGCGGCGTACGACGCCGGTGCTCGCCGGGCGCAGGCCGGCCAACGTTTCCAGCAAAGTCGTCTTTCCCGCGCCGCTGGGCCCAATGATCGCGACCAACTGACCCGGCTCGACCACCAGCGACATCGTCCGCAGGATCGTCTGTTTGCCGCGTACGACCTTGCTAATCCGGTCAGCCGTCAACCGACCGGCCACCGCGCTCTGCGGCGCGGCCACGACCGCCGGCACGGCCGGGATGGCGGTCGGGCCTGCCGGCATGGTCGCCGCCGGCACCACCACGGGCATCGCCGTGGTCTGCGACGAGACTCCCGCGGACGCGGGCTCCGGGCGTACCACTGGCTGCGCGGTCGTCGGCAGCGTCGGACGGGTGACCGGCGGCAGCACCGAAGGACCCGCCGGCCGAATGACGGCCGGCGGTGCGGGCGGCTTGCCGGGCCGCACCACCGGAGGCATCAGCGACGGCACGGTCGCCGACGCCGGTGGCCGGCCCGCTGGCGGCCCAGGCTGAGCGGTCGGGGGTACGGCCGAAGGCGGCTCGGTTGGTCGAGCGGGCGGCCCTGCCGGTGCGCCTTGCGGCCCGGCCGGTCGGGCCGGCTGAGCACCATGTTGTCCCGGCTGTCGACCGCCCGGCCCGGTGGCGGGCGACGGTGGTCGTACGGCAGCGGGTCCCGCCGACGGCCGTACAGCTGCCGGCGAGGACGGCCGCACCGCGGCGGGTCCATCGGCTGGTCCCGCAGGGGGTGCGGTCGGCCGAGCGCCCGGCGCGGACGGATCACCGGCGGATCCGGCAGGCGCGGGCGGCGCGGTGGGCCACTGCGGCACCGCGGCGGCGGCATCGGCTGGTTCGTCCGGGTGTACGGCCGAAGGACCACCAGCAGCGGGCGACGTGGGCCGCTGGGCGGGGGACGGAGAGCCGGCTGGCGGCTGAGGGCGCGAAGCGCTCATAGCGGTGAGACTACGGACGGAACGGGCACCTCGGAATCGGATATTCGGCCGGATCCGGACGCCTCGGCAGGCCCGTTTGCGGCGCCATTTGACAGCATGGCTGGTGATGCTCCTCTGGTATCTCAACTGAGCCGACCCTACGAATAGGGGTCTTACCTGCAAAGACACGCCGGATGGCGCGAATACTTGCGTAGCATAGCGCTTTCAGTCAAGATACCGCTATGGCCTTCACCGCCGCCGAGCTACACACACTGCTCACCTCGTGGGCGCTGCACCTCCGCGCCGAACGCAAGTCGCCGAACACCGTATCCAGCTACACAACCGGCGTCCGGCTCTTTCTCGACTGGGCCGCCGAGACCGGCACGCCACCTGCACTGACCAAGGACATGCTGGCCGCGTTCACCGTCTCTCTACTAGATGGTGGGGCCGAACCGGCGACGGCACACAACCGACACAGGTCGGTCAAGCGGTTCTCGGCGTGGCTGGCGGAAGAGCGTGAGATCCCCGAAGACCACCTGGTCAACGCGCGCTCCCCGAAGGTCGACACGAAGGTCGTCGATCCGCTCACTTTGGATGAAGTGAAAGCGTTGATCAAGGCGTGTGACGGCCGGGATTTCCGGGAACGTAGGGACGAGGCGCTGGTGCGTTTCATGGCTGAGACCGGTACCCGCGCGGGTGAGACTGCCGCGTTGACGTTGGATGCGGTCGACCTGGCCGCCGGGCGGGCGACAATCGAGCGCGGCAAGGGCGGCCGCGGGCGGGTGGTGCCAGTCGGACCGCGCACAATACGCGCGCTGGACCGGTACCTCCGATTACGGGACAAGCATCGGCTCGCAGGCAGTCCCGCGTTCTGGCTCGGCGATCGAGGCAAAGGGTTCAGCTATCCCGGCCTGTACGAGGCATTGAAGCATCGCGCGGAACTGGCCGGTCTTAAGGACTTTCACCCGCACCGGCTCCGGAACACTTTCGCAACGCGTTGGTTGGCCGGTGGTGGGTCTGAGGGTGGTTTGATGGCGGTTGCTGGTTGGCAGCGCCGCGAAATGCTGGACCGGTACACGCGAGCGACGCAATCCGACCGGGCCGCCGAAGAAGCCGCCCGCTTGAATCTGGGGGACCTGTGATGACTGCTGATCGAACCGAGTCGAAAGTGCTTTGCGACCGGTCCAAGCGCCCCCATGTGATTGGCCAGGTAGTCGCGGCCGCGAGCGGACGGGCCGTGACATTCGCTGAATACGTGCCGCCGGGTGATCGGGAATTGCCGTGGTCGCGGGTCGCCGCTGATAGCCCGGACGCGGATTCTCTGCGAGTGGCGTGGTGTCGGCATTGCCGCCGGCAGTTCCCGCTGGTGCCCGCCGATCTCCTGCGTCAGCGCGAAAAAACTGTGACTCTGTGGCCGACCCCGACTCTGGACGATCCTTTCTTTGACGCGTCGATCGCTCGGCGTGTCATTCCCGGCAAGTAGAAGCACACCGCTGTAAGGTTCCCGTACTGCCGCTCTCCCGTAGGGATCTGAGGAACAGTTCGGATTGGCAACCGGCGACTCCTGATCGACAGGACTCGTCGTGCCTGGAAAACCCTCCCCCGAAGTCGCACACCTCCGAGCGAAAATCGCCGCCGAGACATCCTGGTCTCGCACCGTCGACCGCTCCGCGCGCACCCGCCCTGCCCGCGAGGCAAGCCTCAAACGGTTCGAGCAGCAGGTTGACCCGGATGGAACGCTACCGCCGGCCGTGCGTGCCCAGCGCGCCGAGCATGCGAAACGTGCGTACTTCGCCAAGCTGGCGTTGCTGTCCGCGCACGCCCGCCGCCGGAACAAGACTGCGGACGGTGCCGCATGAGCGCGGAAAACGGCCCCCCGGGGGGAACCGCCTCCCAGACACCCGCCGCCGCCAAGCCGCGAACCGTCACGCCGATTCTACCGCGTGACCTGCTGAAACCCGTGATAATCCCGCGCGACTCCGCTGAAGACGTGATCGTTCACTACGAGATTGGGTTTTCCGATGGGTACCGGCGCGCCATAAATGACGTGTGCGAGAACCGGATCTCAGAACTATGGTGCCCTGCCCCGGAACTGGACGCGGCCGCGCGCCGGCTCGGGCTGTCGGAGCGCCCGCGGTGACCGGGCCTCTGCACTACGAGGCGGACGAGCTGGACGAGCTGGACCAGGCGCCGCCGCTGTTCGTAGACGTGGCAGCGTTGCTGGCCGGCGGCATCCCGGAGCCACCCAAACCGGTCCTGCTGACGCGGGAGGACGGGCATTCTCTTTTCTACGCGGGGAAAACGAACATTCTGTTCGGTGACCCGGAGTGCGGCAAGTCGTGGATCGCATACTCGGCGGTCGCGGAAGCGCTGACCGACGGCCGGCGAGCGGCGATCGTTGACGCGGACCACAACGGAGCCGCCGAGATCATTCCCCGCCTGTTGGCGCTCGGGGTGCATCCGAAGATCCTCGGTGACCAGGACGTGTTTCGCCTTGCTGAGCCGGAGGAGTCCGAAGAGTTGCTAGCCGTGGTCGGGGAACTACGGGATTGGCGGCCGGCTGTTGCCGTAGTGGATAGTTTGGGTGAAATCATCCCGATGTTGCGGCTGTCGTCGAATAGCCCGGATGAGTACACGCAGGGCCACCGGTTGACGTTGAGCGCGCTGGCCAGCTCCGGCGCGGTCGTGGTTGCGATCGACCACTTGCCGAAGTCCGATGACGCCCGCGACAGGGGCGCTACGGGGACGCTGGCAAAACTTCGGGCGATCAACGGCGCCAGTTACCGCGTAACGGTGGCTGAGCCGTTCTCTCCGGGCCTGGGGGGCGCGGCGAGCCTCGTTGTCCACAAGGACCGCCCTGGGGGCGTGAGGGAGCACTGCACGGGCGAGAAACGGACCCTGGCGGGCCGGTACATCCTGGACGCGCTACCGAACGGTGGGGTGCGGTGGCGGATCGTCACCGCGACCTTGCCGCTACCACCGATGGACCGTTCGTACGCCGACGTGGCTGAAGTCGACGCATTGGACCCGCCGCCGAAATCCAAACGCGACGTGATGGACCGCACCGGTTGGGGCAGCGGACGGGCTCTCAGAGCGCTCCAAGACTGGCACAAGATGCAGTCTGATGAGGCGCGGTCCGGGGGGTGGTCCGGGTGATCATTTTGCTTCTCGTAAACGTGCAGGCCAGGGGGCGGTCCGGCGGTCCCCCTTATAGGGGGGGGGACCACCGGACCACCGCCCTGGGAAGTGGTCCCGGACCGGTCCGGGACCGGTCCGGACCACTCCTTTGACAAACACCCCACCAACTGACAGGAGACCGCCGCCATGTCCGCCGACCGCACCTCAACCACACGCAACTGGTTCGTCTATGGCATCGCCATTGGCGTTTCAGCCGGCCTCAACGCGGGGGCCCTGATCGTCATCATCAGCCAACACATCTGGGGCTGACCGCCGGCGGACCTGGCCTGCACTGAGCGCAGGTCGGGTCCGCCGGACTGTCACTGCTCCGCGTAAAAGGACACGGTCGCGAGGCTGAAATAGTTGACGCCGCCGGTTACGACAGCCGGTCCTTGCCAGACGATTTGACCAGCGCTGTTCACGTCGACGCGACCGAACACGTTGGCGCCAGCGTTTGTCCCGGCGACCGCGAACACCTCCGTACGTCCGGCGGCCGGACGAAACCCGGCAGGCAGTGTGGCGACGACCGCGCCCACCACCGACGCGGCACCACCAGTCACTTGCCCGCGCAGCGAGACACGCCCAAATGCGTCCCGGAAATACCCCGCCGGCGAGCCCCCGTCCTTGAAGCCGTTGACGTAGCTGGGTCCGGTCCAGGTCAAGGCGACGGTACCGCTCGCCGGCTGCAATGGCTGGCCGGCGATCTTAGGGGTGTGCGCGCCGCCGGGATATGGGGCGAGATTGCCGTCAAGATAGACGTTGCTTGCGCTCATGAAGATGGTGTCCGCGCTAGTGCTCAGCACCTCCGGCGTGGTCGCTCCGCCGACGATGACGTTGTCCCCGAGAAGACCGATTCGGCAGCCGAGACCGTCCGCGTTGTCGCCCTTGTTTCGCAGCAATATCTGCGATTGAGTGTCACCGACCTGGTTCGCATTCCAGGGCGAGAGTAGCGCCACACTAGCGCGAGTCGCGTCCGTTCCCGATGGGATGGTCCCGATAGCACCAGGATTCCAGGCCTGCCCACTGACGTTCTTGGGCTCCAAAGCTATCCACGCGCCCAAAAAAGGACCGCTAGTGGTCGAATAGCTGCCAGCGAAAGTCTTCACCTGCGAGCCGTCAGTGAACGTCACGATGACCGTTCCACCGTCGATCAGCAAGGACGCAAACTCAGCGGTGCCGTCCGCGTTGACCGACCATCCGGTCGACCCGGCCACATAGTTCGGACTCTTGATCGCACTTCGAACCAGCGCGGTGCCGGCGACGATCGGGTTGCTGAAGGGCACGGTCACTGCTCCAAGGGTGCTTGGCCGGGTGGGTACTGGACGACCTGACATACCAGCGTTGCCCTTGCGCCCGCGTCCCCACCGGCCCACACGCAAAACAACGTCTCGCCCTGGCGGAGCACGATCCGCGTGTTGGAAGAGTCGTTCGCGCCCGTGTATGAGCCTTCGATGAAGTTCACTTGGGCCGGGAAGTTCTTGAACAGCTTCGCGGTCGGTTGCAGCGTCGAACTGGACACCGAAACGCCCATGTTCACCAGGACCCAGTCACCGCCGGTCGGGGTGATGAGCACCTGCCCGGCGCCCGTCGCGTCCAGGGTCACTGACGATGCCTTTGGAAATTGCTGCTGCACTTACATCGCCGCCTGACGCTGGGCTGTGCGGGTCGCGGTGATCTTCGAGACGTGCGACGGGGATAGCTTCGTGGCCCGGGCGATGACTCGGATCCCCATCCGATCCGAAGCGTCCGCATCCTCGATCTCCCGGTCCCGTGCCTCTCTGTCCTCGGCTGCTATCTGGGCAGAGATCCGGGCGGCCTCGGCGAGTGCTTCGAGTCTTTCAATTGTTGCCATGTAGAACACCCTTCAGGGCCTGCAACGGATGCTAAATTCCTACCTCAAGGGTACCCCTACCCCGTACTAGTAGCGAACACTGATGTTAGGTGTCGGAACAGAAAGCAGGGTGTTCGTGACTGACACACCGAAACTCAGGGTTCGGGGTGCCTGTCCGAAATGTAAGCGGATCGTCAGCCACTTCGCCCCCAAAGGCCGCACCACTTGGCGCGGTCCCTGCCCGAAACCGGACTGCGGCGGGATCGTGTTCGCCCGCCGCATTCCCGACTCCGAAGCAGCGACCGCGCCGACCGCAACGCCGGACGGCGACCCGCCCACGGAGACACCGAAACCCACCGGCACACCACGCAAAAAGATTGTGAAGGTCCAAGCGTATGAGCGAGCCGTACGACCCGGAGCTGAGCTCGATCCCAACGTTCAGCCAACCCCGCCCCCTGGATCCCCCGATCCCGGAGCCGACGCCGGAAAACCCCGACCAGAGCAGCCCACCGCCGGAGGACCCGACCCCAAACCGGGGCCTCCTGTCAAGGCTGACCGGCCGGAAGTCGAATCGCACGACGTTTACGGCCGATACGGGTACTGAACCCCGCGCCAAGGCAACGGCGGCTGATGTTGAGGCCCTGATGGTCGGGGTCGTGGGGCTGGTTTTCCTTGGTGGCGCGTGGATGTACCGGCAACGGACCCGGCAGAAGCTCCGCATGCCCACCGACACCGAGTCCAGGCGGATCGCAGCCCCCCTGGGGCGCATCGCGGCCCGGCACGCCGACCTCGGCATCCTCGGCCCGGACCTCACTGACGTGATCCTCGCCGGCACAGCTTTCGGCGCGTACGTGAACAAAGCGCCACTCGCTGACGGTCCGGACATTAACCCCAACCTGGCAGAGCAGCCCGAACAAACCGACTACCTGGAGAACTGACATGCTCGCGAAACTTCGCGCAATCGCTCAACAGACCGATATGACCACCCTTCTTGCGGTGGCCGTGGTCGGCTGGGGCCTCACCCACCTCGGAAAGGCCCTCGCCGAGCGGCAGGACTCCGTCGCGGCTTTGACCAACAAAGCCGCCCAGGTGGCTGGGGAGCTGGCGCAGCGGGAACAGGAGCTGGCGCACGCAAACGCTCAACTGGCCGCCATCCGAGCGCAGGCCCGCGCGGAGGCGACTTACCCGACCGTGGAGGACGTTGACCCGCTGGCGACCGGGGAAAACTGACATGCTGTCCGTCTTTTGCGACATATGCGGGAAACGCTGATGGCGGGCACGTTCGACCAGCGCGGGCAGCTGGTCATCGGTGACGGCCGGATCATCTCTTGTTTCGGGAAAAAGCGGTCTGGTAAGTCGATCATGGGGACCCTGCTTTTCCGCTCGTACCCCGGCGACCGGATCGTGATTGACGTTGCCGGCGACGACGGGCCGATGGGTCCCGACGTGGTCGACCTCAAGGGCACCGTGGTGGATCTGCCGCGCCGCTGGCCGGAATCAAAGCGCAAGGACAAGGAGCGCATGACGCTCCGCTATGTCCCTGACCCCGGCTCGCCGACGAGGCTTGAGGACGTAGACGCCGTGGTCGCGCTCGCGCTTTCGCACGGTGACTGCGCTCTGCTCATCCACGAGGTCAACTATGTGGCCCCGTCCGGGCGGGTGCCGGCGCACATGTCCCGTCTGCTGCACCAAAACCGGCACCGCAACGTGACCGCGATCCTGTGCGACCCGCGCCCGATCACCGTCGACGCGTTGGTGTTGGCGCAATCCGATGTGGTGTACGTGTTCGAAATGAACGTCGTGCAGGACCGCGAACGGATCGCGCAAACGATCGGGTGGAACACGAAAGACTTCGCTGAGGGTGTGACCGATCTCGGGCCGCATGAATACCTGCGGTACGACGCGAACCAGCCGAAACCCGCCAGCGACGACGACCCCGACTACCGCCTGGTGCACTTCCCGGCCCTGCCGGAGGACGTAGCCAAGCAAACGTACGACTGGGCCCACGGAGGCAAATAGTGGAAAAGCATCCCGATGGTGAGGACCGCGTCCAGATCGACGGCTACGTGTGCTCGGACTGCGGCGGCAAGAACAACTTTTGCCGCTGGTGCTTCGGAACCGGCATCCTCTCCGAGGAGCGCCTGGCCGCGCTGAACTGGCACTACACCCAGATCATGGCCAAGGGGGCGGAGTGATGGACGAGCAGACCGTACGCGTGATCCTGGTGAAGGCGCCCCGCAAGACGGAGCCCTGGGAGAAGGCTCTCTGCGTGGCCCTGGTCGTGATGGCTGCCTACGAGATGGTCAGGCCGCACCGATGACCGATGTTGGTTACGCCCGGGTATCGACCGTGGACCAGGACCCGGAACTTCAGGTCAGTGCACTGAGGGCCGCCGGGGTGGAGAAGGTGTTTACCGAGCACGCCAGTGGGGCCAAGGTCGACCGACCGGAGTTGGCGGCGGTACTGGACTACTTGCGGCCGGGTGACACGCTGAAGGTCTGGAAGCTGGACCGGCTCGGGCGGTCACTGCCGCACTTGATCCAGATCATCACGGACTTGGACGCGCGTGACATTGAATTCGTGTCACTGACGGAAGGTTTCGACACTCGCACGGCCATGGGCCGGCTCATCTTTCAGATCATGGGCGGCCTGGCTGAATTTGAGCGCGAGCTGATCCGGGAACGCACCATTGCCGGGCTCGCGGTCGCGCGCGCGAACGGCCGGTTCGGTGGCCGGCGGCGGGTGCTGAATGGCGCACAGGTCCGTCAGGTGCTCCGGATGCGGGACGAGAAGATCCCCGTTGCTGAGATCGCGCGCGTGTTTGGGTGCGGCCGGGCGACCGTGTACCGGGTACTGGACGCGGCATAATCAAGGCTGACGCTCCCCAGGGGATGTTCCTGGGCCAGGTCGGGAGTGCTGCCGGACGACCACAGCCAAAGAAGGCAGATGTGCCCCTGGGGAGCCGTTGTCCGAATCCCAGAGTGCCTGGAGAATGCGAGGCATTCAATTGAGACGGCTTTTCGGACGCATGGAATCCCTGTAGCGGGACGGAAAGCGTCCACTGTTCGGCATTGCCCGTTTACGGACAATTCCCGAAGTACCTTTCTGATGATTGGTCGCCGAGCGCGGCCACAATCACAGAGAGAGGTGTTCACACAGTGAACATGAAAAGCATCGCCACCTCTGCGGTGGTCGCGCTGATCGTCGTCATCGCGTACGACCAGGTCAAGGCTCGGACGGGAAAGTAACCGTGAGCATCAGGCTCGCCGGTAAGCGAGCGTCCTTCTGGATCGCAGTGGGCGGCGTGGCTCTGCTGGCGAACTTCGCCGCCGAGCTGGCCGCTCAGAAGATCCCGCTGCCCGGCCTCCGCAAATTCGTGGCCTTCACCCACTGCGGACCCACCAAAGGAGAGAACCAGTAATGGCTGTTGGAGCCGCAGTTAACCCAGGGTCCGCGCTCGTGCAGAGCGTGCAGGGTGTCCAGTCCCCCGGAATGGTCTTCAACCCGGATTTGTTCTTCAAGGCCACGCGTCGGCAGCGTTTCCCTATGCAGCCGAAGAAAGCCATCAACGGCATCGGGTCAAGCGATGTGATCACGCTGACCCAGGAAGGCATCGTTTCGGCGCTGGAAGTGCGCGTGTCGGGAACGGTGACCTTCGGCGGAACGATCGGCACGACCACGATGTCGTACGAATGGCCGCTGAACTTGATCAAGAACCTCGCGCTTTCCGCGAACGGGCAGAGCACCCTGATTTCCGCGCGTGGCCTGCTCTTGCGGTCGGTGGAGTTCATCGCGAACCCGAAGCTCGATGATAATGGGCTGGCCGCGACTTTCGGCACCACGGCGGTCACGTCCGGGTCGCTGAAATTCCCGACCGACGACTGGGGCACCTCGGCGGGTAACTCGCTGAACCCGGGCGCGAACGTCCCGGCGGTCGGCACCTACACCGTCGACTTGACATTCTTGGTTCCGATCGCAGCGGATCAGCGGTCGCTGGTGGGATCGCTGTTCGCGCAGACCTCGGCGTCGAACCTGACCTGCACGATCAACTGGAACACTCAAGGCGCGGCGGCCGGCGGCACCTCATCGTCCGGTCTGATCTCGGCGATGGGCGCGTCGGCTACGTTCGCGTCGGCGCTGAACGTTGAGGTAGTGGGCCTGGCGTACAGCATCCCGATCGTCAATGGCACCCCGGTCATTCCGGACCTGTCGACTTTCCACGGTCTGAACGAAATCCAGTACGGCGGGCTGACCCAGGGAACCAACGGGCCGATCCTGTCGGGTACCGGCGTTGGCCGGACCATGCTTCGTCTGATTTCCCAGGTCACGACCGGCGCGACCGCGACCGTCCCGCTGGCCGTCAACGACACCAACTACGCGACGGTCGGTTGGGGTTACGGCGGAAATACTGTCCCGGAGTCGTACGATCGGGGTGGTACCTGGAATGTTCAGACGTACCGGACTGCTGGCGTCAACCTCGGCGTGAACTGGGGCGTCGGGCTGTGGGACTTCTGCTCGGATAACGCCGTTCGCGACGTGATCGACCAGGGCACCACTTCTAGCCTCCGGATTCTCCTGGGTCTGGTCGCTGCGCCGACCCAGGGCATCGCGTACATCACCCAAGAAACCCTGTTCGCTGGCGCGGTCGGCGCGTAAAGGAGATCGACCATGCTCGCAGATGGAAGCCCGTTCACCGACTCGTCGCATCTGACGGCGAGCGGTCTGTACGGCTACGCGGGTCAGGGTCCGACCTACGGCATCGCGTCGCCGATCCAGCAACTGGCGTCCGATGAACTGGACCAGGGGTGGCGGGCTCTCATCGACCCGCATAATCCCTTGGTTTGGTTCGGGGCGCTGCTTCTGGTGACGGTCGGCGCGGTCGGTGTGGCCGGCTCTGTGAAGCTCGGGCCGGCGAAGGTGTCGGCGTCGGTCGGTAAGAGCTGACATGTCCGCTCGCGGTGCCGAAGCCATCCTGAAAGCCAAGGGTCTCACGCCCCCAAAGCCGAAACCGATCAATGGACCGGGTTCTGACTCTGGGGATTCCGCGAAACCTCAGGAGGATGGCTCTGGGACAACTCCGAACCGCGCGGTTCGGGGAACAGCGCGCCAGCAGGTCACCGATGAGAACATCCGACCGAAACTCAACGCGGCCAAGGAAGCCGCCGATGAGGCCGAGGACGACGGCAGCGGCCGAGCGTCGGCAGTCGGCGAAAAGGTCGGCAAGGCCGTAGGGCAACCGATCGGCGCTGGTTTGTCGATGGGCAATGAGGCCGCCGGGTTCATCCTCGGGCTGATGGTCTGGGGCTGGGTGGTGCGGCCGTTCCTTCAGAAGGGCGTGCCGGGTGTCAAGGCGGTGCTGATGGCGAAGTTCTTCAACAAGAAGGCTGATGGGAGTGACCTGACATGACTGGTGGACTGCTGCTGGTTGTCGGCGGCATCTGGGTGCTTTGCCAGGTGTTTGGCGGTAAAGCTCTTCAGCGGCTCGCGATCCTGCCGCCGGCCGGGAGCTGACCGTGTGGGGTTTCTTGTCCGGGACGCTGCTGTTGATCGTCATTCAGCAGGTTGTGCAGCCCGGCGCGTCCGACCGGCTAGCGGCTGGCGGTGGGGTCATCGCCAGCGCGCTGTCCCGGCTGTTGTCCGAGAGCGTGGCCGGCGTCCCCAAGACCAAGGGCGCGAAGGCGGCCGAGTCGGCTGCGACGAGCCAGCAGGGCAACGGGGTGGTGCCGGGCAACGTGCTGCCCGGTTGGGGTGCGCTGGGGCAGACCGGCTCGCCGGGGCCTAATGCGACACCGGAGCAGCTTCAGCAGTGGGCCGGGAAAATGTTCAATGGATAGGGGAAAGTGATGCTGCGTAAGGGACTTCTCTACACGGCGGCCCTGGTCGGTGTGTACCTGTTGGTCGCGAACGCGACCGGCGCTGGGCGGGTCATCTCCGCTGGCGCGGCCGGGTACGCGACCGGCGTCAAAGCACTCCAGGGGCGCTGAACCGTGGCCTTCTCCTTCAAGCGCCGCAGGACGGTGCCCGGCAACGGAACCGTCGTACCGGTGCCGGTTTACGGCCCCGATCAGCTGGCGGTCGACCGCGCGAACAGCATGTTCGTGTCCAGCAACCCATCCTCGCCGATGTCCCGGGGTATCTACGAAGGGCAGCCGGCGTTCCTGTCCGGTGACCGTGGCTCCGGAATCTCCGGCCACAAATACTCCGGTGGGGTATACGTGGACGGGCACAACGTGCAGGTCCAAAACTTCTATTCCGCCGTCCACCCGCAGGCAAACCCGATGGACGCGTTGGTCGGGGTTTCGAGCCTGCCCAACACCGGCAGCGTCACCGGGACCGGCGGCACCGCGAGCGCGGTCGCGCTGATGGGTCTTGGTCAAGGCTCGCTGGGTCTGGGGAACTGACGTGCCTTTCAACCTGGACGAGATCAAGGGCGTGTTCAAGAACAAGTACGCGCTCGCGGGGGTCGCTGTGGCGGTCGGTGCCGGCGGGTATGTGCTCTACCGGCGGAGCAAGGTGTCAGCTGGCACTGGGTCAACCACCCCGGATGCTTCTACGGCGACCGGGGTTACCGGGGTTGGCAGCGGCACCGCCGACACCACCGGCAACGACGTGGCCACATGGCTGGGGTCGTACTCGCAGAACTTGCAAAACACCCTGAACCAGCAACTGTCCGCGTACGGCACGACCCTCAACGACGCCCTGAAGGGGATCACGCCGACCACGCCGGCGCCGACCACCACGGACGTTGGCCCGTACCCCGGCACCCCGCGACCGACCGGGACGACCGCGTATGTCACCAAGGCCGGGCAGGGATGGGCTGACGTGCTGTCCGCGCTCGGGTTCTCCGGTACGTCGGACGCGACTGCCCTGGAGCAGTGGAACCGTACCCACGGGACGACTGCGGTCGTGAACGGAAAGGCTCAGAAGAGCAACGCTGCCGCATCCGGCTACCAGACGTTCGGCGTCGGCACGGTGCTCGCGGTCCCGACCTCCAGTCCCGGGAAGCTGTAGGCGCGCCGTGACGACCCGGTCCCCGGAGCAGGTCTATGTTTTGGCGCGGCAGGCGGGATTCACCGACCAAGGCGCGGTGATCATGACCGCGATCGCGGGCGCGGAGTCCGGGTACGATGACGCGGACCTCGGCGACGTTGGACTGGAGAACGAGACCTGGGGGCCGTCCTATGGCCTGTTCCAGGTCCGTACGCAGAAATCGGCGACCGGCACGGGCGGCGACCGTGACCAGACTTGGCTGGCGGCCTCGGACCTGAACCAGGCCAAGGCCGCGTACGCGATCTCCAGCGGCGGCACGAACTTCGGGCCGTGGACCACCTACACCAGCGGCAAGTACCAGTCGTTCCTGTCCGGCGCGAAGGCAGCGGCCAGTTCCGTGGGCGCCAACCTGGGGTCGTTCGTTGACGGCCTAGGCGACGCCTTGACGAACCCGCTGGGAGCCGCGCAGAGCGCGGCTACCTCCACCCTGGACGCCGTCATCACCCCGCTGCTGGAGGGCGGCAAACAACTGGGCTTCACCGCGGGCTTTGCCGCGCTCGGTGGGCTGCTGCTCATCGGCGGCCTGGTGGTGTTCGTCTACCCGCACGCGAAGAAGAACGCGGCGACGGTCGCCAAGGTCGCGGGGGCCGCGATATGAGCGGTCTGGACACGTTCCTGGCGCTGGCGGCCTCGGAGGTTGGCAAGCCGTACGTTTTCGGCGCGACCGGCCCGAACACTTTCGACTGCTCCGGGCTGGTGCAGTTCGCGCTGTCCGCAGTCGGGATCAAGGCGCCCCGGCTCGCGCTCGACCAGGAGCACTGGACCACCCCCGTAACCAACCCCCAGCCCGGTGACCTGGTCTTTTGGGGCAATGGTGACCACGAGAGTGCGCATGTCGCGATCTACGTCGGCGGCGGCAAGGTGATCTCGGCGCCACAGCCCGGCGAGAACGTGAAAATCCAGAACGTCTGGCAGGGCGACGCGTCGCAACCAGGCCCCCGGTACGGGCGGGTCCCAGGCCTGGGAGCGGCCACCGCCGGCCTGGTCGGCAGCGTGCAGGGCGCAGCGGGCAACCTGGCCAGCTCCGTCAGCAGTTCGTTTGTCGGGCCGCTCCTGGACGGCCTCAAGGGCATCGTGATGCCGCTCGGGTTCGCCGGGATCGGCATCGCTCTCGTGGTGGCCGGCGGTTTCCTGGTCGCCCGGCCACAGATCAAGAAGCAGACCGACCAGCTAACGGAGGCACTCACATGAGCGTGATCGATGTAGGCGGTCTGCCCGCTGGCTCCGCGCGCGGCAAGACCGCTGAGCGGATCCTGTTCGCGGAGATGCTGTCCCGGCTGGAAGCGATGCAGGCCAGCCAGACCAGCTTTATGGAACGGTTCCAAGGCCGGCTGCTGAATAGTGTTCTCGCTGTTGAGACGGCGATTTTCGACGCGTCGGGGATGATTTCCAGGAACTACCACGCCCCGGCTGGTTGCATCCAGGTCCGGAACCCCGGCGTGCACATGATCACCGTCTCATCGGCCGGCCCCACCGGTTCCGCTCCGCAGGTCGGTCCGGGGGTGTGGCAGATCCCGGCCGCGTCACGTGACACGGTCTCGCTGGGGTCAACGATTTTCACCTTGTACGGCACCGCCGGGGACACCGTCTCGTTTCAGGTGTTCACGATCGGACCGCAGCCGGGGGCCGTGTGATGGCCGTCCCGAAGCCGCTGTTCAAAGACAAGAACGTGGCGGTGGCGGTCGGGGTGGCGCTGTTCCTCGGCGGGTCGTTCTGCCTCTACGACGCGTGGGAGCGCCGGGGCGGCAAGACACCGCTCGTGGCGCGCTGGGCGACGTGGTGGTGACGGTGGATCTCGTAGCGTTGTCCAGCGTCCTCGGTGGGTTCGCGGGCGCGGCCGTGGTCATCGGGGGCGCCGTGAAGTTCATCGTGTGCCCGCTCCGGAAGTTGATCCGGCAACAGGAAGAGTTCCGGGAGGACTGGTACGGCGAGCTGGCGCGGCCCGGCCGGCCGGCTGTTCCCGGCGTACCGGAGCGAATCCGCGCGATCGAGGCAGAGTTTCAGCCCGACCACGGCGGGTCGATGCGCGACGCAGTCAACCGGCTGGAGCTGGGTCTGACGGAGCACATCAGCCATCACCAAAACCCCTGATCAGACCGTCAGTCGGCGGCGATCTGGTAGACGAGCTGGTAGCGCTCGCTGGACATGACCATCCGGTTCGCCTCGATCGGCCGGTCTCCGGCGTACGCGACCCGGATGACCTCGATAACGGGGTACGCGGCGGGGATCTGTAGCTGTTCGCTCTCGCGTGGGCGTGGCGGGCGCGCGGACACGAGTTCCGTGTAGTGGGTCAGGTGGGTGCCGGACTCTTCGATCCGGGCGTACATGCCGCCGGGGCCGGTGTCGGTTTTCTCGATGCCGGCGGCTTCCGCGATGTCCACGGGGATGTACGAGACGGCCAGCTGCACGGTCTCGCCGTCTGCGCGCATGATCCGGTCACGTACGGCCACGTCGGTGCCGGGCTCGATGTCCAGGTACTTGGCGATGTCCGCCGGTACGGCCTCGCGGTAGATCTTCACCGTGACCGCTGGTTTCCAGTTGCCGGTGGCGGCGTCGGACATGAACGTCCCGCGCCCGGCGGCGCGCTCGGCGGCGGAGAGCCGGTTGCGGGATAGGCGTATGACGGGTTTGCGTTCGGACACGAACCAGCCGCGTCCGGAGACGCTGACGACCAGGCCCTCGGCGCGTAGCTGGTCAATCGCGTTTTGGATGGTGTTGCGGGCGACTCCGAAGCGCTGCATCAGTTCCGTACCGGACGCCAGCCGAGCGCCGGGGGCGCTGCCCGCGATCTCCTGGCGGAGCGTGTCAGCGATCTGTGACCACGGTCGTACAGCCATCCGGAGAGCGTACCTGAGCTACTTGCGTAGCCGGTGTGGCGACGCTACGTTAGCCACCTATCTGCGCTACTTAGATAGGTGGTCCGATGCAGAGGCACTACCTCGGAGGCCCGTTGTCCCCACGTGGCGTACGCAACGCGTTCTTGGTGACTTTCCCCAGCAAGGACGCGAACACTGCCGAACGTGCCCTGTCTGGCTGGTACGCCACCCTCACCCGCGAAGCCAAGACCCGGCACGAGATCCAATGGCTGAGCGCGACGGGCATCGCGTACACGCCACGCGAGATGGACACGGCCCGCGTCCAGCAGCTCCTGGAAGACCTGATGAACGGCCTTCGGGCGATATGACCGGCCAACACGAGCAGCCTGGCTCAGAGCCGTCCCGGGAGGTCCCTTCGGGTGAGGTCCGTGCCGATTACCTCGCCCGAGCTGAGGACGCCGAGCGTCGGGGGCTCCACTACGTCGCGTACCTGTGGCGCACGCTGGCCGATGGCCGGAAACCGAACTACGGCTACTGGCGCGGCTAACGAGCCGCTGGCTCCCTGCTGCCGCAGCGTCGCGAGGCGGGGAGCCGGCAACCAACCCTCCGGGCACCACCCGGAGCGGACCGAACGACCCCACCGGTAAGGGGGCCCCGGTGGGGTCGTTTGCTGCCCGCCTACGACTGGTCCTCAGGCGTCTTGACGGGCTGGATGCCGAGCGCGGCCAGGACCATGCTGGCCCCGATGACCGCCCTGTCCATCTCTTGGCTGGTGAGGAGCGGGTGCAAGCCCTTGCTGGCGAGCAACGTCATTACGTCGCCGATGAAGACATGCGGGCTGTAGTTTTCGGGCATGGGGACCGGCTTTCCGGGCCGATCTCAGTTGAGGATATTTCAGGCCACAGCGCTACCGTCGTTTACGTGTGTTCCGTGTCCACGTACAGCGCTGAGCGGCCGATGCTCCTCTGGTATGTCAGCTACGGGTCCAACCTGAGCGCAGCGCGGTTCGGCTGCTACCTCTATGGCGGCCGCCCGACCGGTGCCCGGCGAACCTACCCGGGCTGCCGTGACCGCTCGGCGCCGCGCCGGACCGAGCCGGCCTGGCTGCCCGGTGGCGTCTATTTCGCCACCGAGTCGCCGACCTGGACCGGTGGAGTGGCTTTCCTGGATGCCACTATCGCAGATGCGGTGGCGGCGCGCCGCTACCTGGTGACGCCCGGTCAGTTCGCCGATGTGGTGGCACAGGAAATGCGCCGGCCTCCCCAGGCGGATCTCGACCTCACCGAGCTGCTCGATACCGGCCGGCAGCGGCTCGGAGGCGGTCGCTACGAGACGCTTGTACGGGTCGGCGAGCACGCCGGTTTTCCGATGGTCACTTTCACCGCGCCCTGGTCATTATCCGATGTGGACACCCGCGCCCCGTCCGCGGCTTATCTGCGGATGATCGGGCTGGGCCTGATGGAAACACATGGCTGGGATCCACTTCGTACGGCCGACTACCTGTGCGCTCGCCCCGGCGCGGCCGGGCATTGGTCGGTGGATGAGGTCAGTTCCCTGCTTTCTTCCTAAACTGTCCGCCAAACCGAAACCACCGCTACTGTCGGGCGTATGGCTGCTGTCGATGTGGCGCAATGCGAGGAATTCGTACGAACTGAGCTCGCCGAGCTGACCGGCGAGCCCGACACCGCCGCCGCGGAGGCGTTTCTGCAGCTCGGCGGTGATTCATTGCGGGCCGAGTTACTGGCTGGCGCGATTGAGGAAAGGTACGGCATTTCGATCGACACCGTGGCGATTCTGCATGCCGGCTCGATTCGGGCGCTGGCCGAACTCGTCGCCGCCAGTTAGCGCCATCGCAGGTCTGGTGACTCCAGTCCGGATGCCAGCATTGCCTGCCAATCCTTGGCAATCCGCTCGACCGACGACCGTGAGATCAACCGCGGCGCGAACCGCAGGATGACCCGCAACTCGCTGCCCTCGTCCAGGATCTGGATCCACAGGGCTCGGCGGGCGGTGAAGTTGAAGGCCCATTCCGAGGTCACCCGCAAGCCGGGAAAGTCCAGATCGCGGCGGTGACCGCGATAGCTCAGCGCGATCGCCGGTCGCACGCCACCGCCGCGGACCGCGCGATTCACTGGAATACGGCGAAATCGCTGCAACTCCCGCATTCTCGTATGCAGTGCCGTAGACAGCGCCCGAAAACTCCCGCCGAGGTGACCGGGCGCGGCCAGTGGCACCTCCTCGGCGAACATTCCGATGCTGTTGATCGTCGACCGCGTCCGGAGCCCGACCGCTACCCCGACGACCGGTTCCGGGTTTCCGTACCGATAAAGAATTCCGTAGAGCGCGGTTTGTATCAGCTCGAACAACGTGACCCCTAAGGCACTGCCGACCTCACGCATGTGGGCACGGGTGGCGCCGTCGAGGACGAACTCGTAGTAGTCGCCTGGATCGGTTTCCGGCGGCACCGCCGAAAGGCCGGGCAAGATGACCTCATCTGGCCGTCTCCAGTGTTCTCGCCAGAACTCCCGAGCCGCTGGCAGCATTTCGGTGAGATGCCTCTGTTCGTCCTGGAAATATTCGTCGTACTGGTAAGGCGGCGGGAAGGTCGACTGACCACTACCGGACACGATTGCCGCGTACGCCCGGGAAAGTTGCCGGCCGAAAAACTCCATCGATTCGCCGTCGAAGACGATGTGATGTGCTGTCACCAAAAGAACATGACATTTGTCATCGACAGCCACCAGTGTCATCCGCAGGAGCGGGCCTCGATCCAGCTCGAAGGGGCGGATCGTACGCTCCCGCAGCACCTCGGCGAGATCACCGCCAGCGGGCAGTTTCACCTTCTCCACAAACGGAAGCTCACCGCTCGCTCGCACAAAGGGCTCACCGTCGCGCTCGGGCAGCACGCTTGTCAGGACCGGATTGGCGGCGACCACCGCCCGGGTCGCGGCCAGCAAAGCCGACTCGTCCAGGACGCCTTCGAAGGTAAGTGTGAAGGGAAGGTGATACTGCGTCCGCACCTGGCCTCGGCGCTCACTGAGCCAGACGCCCTGTTGCGCCAACGAGGCCGGACCGTCCGCTGGCGCGGGTGCGTTCACCATTCACACTCCCTCACTATCCTTGTGCGGCAACAGAATGCGCGCACCACCATGGGCGGGGAAAGCAGAATCGTACGCCACCGTGGCACGGCCTGGTCATCTTGCGGACGTCCTGGGACATATCCGGCCGAGCTTCCTTCGTTAGTTTAATTCTTTCTGTTGACGACATGATTTTGCCGCAGTAGCGTCGCCACAACGCCGTGGCAGGAATATTTCCTGCGGCGGCGCTGTCCACGGGGAGGTTGGGCGAGAGAGAGCGCGGATTTCGGTACCACGCTGACAAACCCAAAACGAGCACGGGCGCTTTCGCATGCCCGTAAATAGCCTTGTGTCAAAAGAAGCAGGAGCAGGACAAAGATGACCGACCTGTCCGCGCGCACGGCGGGACAGTCGGCTGACCGCCGTTCCCTGGTGGCCGAGCGGTTGCGCCGGCGCGCGGCGCAGGGACCCGGGACGATCGGACGACTCGATCCGGACGGGCCCATCCGGATGTCTTTCCAACAGGAACGTCTGTGGTTCATGGACCAACTCGCGCCGGAGTCAACCGCGTACACGATTCCGCTCGCCGCTGCGCTTCACGGCCAGATGGACCCGGCGCGACTGCGACGTGCGCTCGCCGCGCTGGCCGCCCGGCACGAGGTGTTACGGATGTGTTTCCCGGCCGCCGCGACCGGCGAACCACGGGTGGAAATCCAGGAGCGGACCGAAATTCCGCTGATCGTACGCGCGGCGCAGAGCCAGGCTGAGGCCCAGGACATTATCCGGTCCGCCCATCTCGAGCCGTTCGATCTGGCGACCGGGCCGCTCGCGCGAGCGGTGCTGGTCCGCCTCGGCGCAGACGAGCACCAGTTGGCCTTGCCGATCCACCACATCGCGAGCGATGGCTGGTCCACCGCGCTCGTGCTTTCCGACCTGATCGCCCTCTACAACGGCTCAACACTCCCGGACCTGCGCTGCTCGTACTCGGACTACGCGTACCGGCAGCGAACCCAGCCGGTCCAGCTGCAGCTGGCCTACTGGAAGGAGCGGCTGGCCGGGCTGCCCAGGCTGGAACTGCCCACCGACCACATTCGGCCAGCGATCCAGACGTACGCTGGCGCGGCCCATCATTTCGTTGTCGACCCGGCGCTTTCCACCGAGCTGGCGGCGTTCGCGAACACCCATCGCGCCACCCTCTACATGGTTATTCTGGGTGCCTTCCAGGCACTCCTGGCACGCGCCAGCGGCCAGCACGACTTCGCGGTCGGCTCCCCGGTGGGCGGTCGTTTCCTTCCAGAGACCGAAGACCTCGTCGGCTGCTTCATCAACATGATCACGATGCGTGCCGACCTTTCCGGCGATCCATCGTTCGCCGAGCTGCTGGGCCGTACCCGTGACCATACGTTGGACGCCCTCGCGCACCAGGAGCTTCCGTTCGAAAGGCTCGTACAGGAACTGAACGTGCCCCGTGACGCAGCGCGGTCACCGCTTTTCGGGGTTATCTTCGCCTTGCAGAACTATCAGAACATCGACCAGCCTGCGATCGGGCCACAGCTGGAAATCCTGCCGGCCGAGCTCACCTCGACCCGATTCGACCTGGAGCTTTACTGCGCCGAGAACGCGAGGGGCATTGCCGGGACTTTCGTCTACAACACCGACCTCTTCGAGGCCGGAACGATTGCCCGGCTCGGCGATCAGCTGATCCGACTGCTCCACGAGGTGGTACGCCGACCGACCGCTCGGCTGTCCGAAGTGGACCTCAGCGACCCCGCCGAACGGGAACTGCTGGCCAGCTGGAATGCGACCACCGCCGATTTCCGGTCGAACGCCACCCTGCATTCACTGATCGAGCAACAGATCGCTCGTACGCCCGATGCTCCCGCCCTGTCTTTTGACGGCCAGACCGTCAGCTATCGCGACCTCGACGATCGCGCCAACCGGCTGGCGTTCAGGTTGCGTGGACTCGGCGCCGGTCCCGGCGTACTGGTGGCCGTGTGTTTGGAACGGTCGGAAGAACTCGTGATCGCGCTGCTCGCGACGCTGAAGACCGGCGCCGGATATGTGCCGCTGGATCCGGGATATCCACCGGCCCGACTGGCTTTCATGCTGGCTGACTGCGCGGCACCGATCGTACTGACTCATACACAGGCGGTGGCCTCGCTGCCCGAAACGGCTGCGACGATCGTCCGACTCGATGGGGACTTTCCCGACAGCGCAGGAATTCCGCTGCCTGCGGTGGATTCGTCGAACATCGCGTACGCGATCTACACGTCCGGAACCACCGGGCAACCCAAGGCCGCGATGATCAGCCACCGCGCGATCGTCAACCGGCTGGAGTGGATGCAGAAAGAATATCCCCTTGGTCCGGGCGACGCCGTTTTACAGAAGACACCGGCGAGTTTCGACGTGTCCGTCTGGGAATTCTTCTGGCCGCTGCTGACCGGCGCCCGGCTCGTACTGGCGCAGCCGGACGGGCACCGAGATCCCGCCTATCTGGTAAAGACCGTTCAGACCGAGTCGATCACCACGATCCATTTCGTCCCGTCCATGCTGGCGATGCTGTTGGCCGAGGAGGGGGTGACAAGCTGCCACGGCCTGCGGCGGATTTTCTGCAGTGGCGAAGAGCTTCCCGTCGACCTGGCCCGCAAATGCCTGGCGACTCTGCCGGCGGCCCTGCACAATCTGTACGGACCAACCGAAGCCGCCGTTGACGTATCTGCCTGGCACTGCACCGCCGACCAGCTCGCCGGCCTCGCCCGGGTGCCGATTGGCCGGCCAATCCAGAATATCCAGCTGTACGTACTCGACGACACCCTTCGCCAGCTGCCGGTCGGTATGCCCGGCGAGCTGCACATCGGCGGAATCGGGCTGGCCAACGGCTATCTCGGCCGTCCATCGTTGACCGCAGAGCGATTCATCCCGAATCCATTCGGCGCGGGCCGGCTCTATCGGACCGGCGACCTGGCTCGGTGGCGGCCGGACGGCACGCTGGACTTTCTCGGTCGAATCGACGATCAGGTGAAAATCCGCGGCCAACGCATCGAGCTCGGCGAGATCGAGGCCGCACTGCGCGAACTCTCCGGGGTCACCGATGCGGCCGCCGCCGTTCACGAATTTTTCCCCGGTGACAAGAGAATCGTGGGCTACCTCGTCGCCAAGGACTCGATCGCCAAGGACCGGGCCCAGCTCCAGCAAGCGCTGAAGAAGCGGCTACCCGCGTATATGGTGCCGGCCGCTTTCGTCGAGCTCACAGCACTTCCGCTTTCCTCCAGCGGAAAGCTGGACCGCCGCGCGTTGCCAGCGCCGCCTCCGGACGACACCGAAAGCGGTGACTACCGGGCTCCAGCAGCCGGCACCGAGACTGTCATCGCCCAGGCATGGGCGCAAGTGCTGGGAAGAAAGGGCATCGGGGCTGACGACAACTTCTTTGATCTGGGCGGCCATTCCTTGGTTGCCACCCAGGTCGTCGCCAAGGTGCGCGCGGCTACCGGCGTCGCGCTGTCGGTGATGGATCTGTTCACCTCGCCCACTATTCGTGAACTCGCCACGCTCGTCGATAGGCCTGCGGACACCCATCGGCCTCGGCCGCTGTTGTACGAACTGACCGCTCCGGTGCCGGCCGGGCAACGGGTTCTCAGTTATGTCTGCATCCCGTACGGCGGCGGGACCGCGGCGATTTTCCAGCCACTGGCGCAGGCGCTGCCGGCCGGGCATCGGCTGTTCGCGGTCGCCGCGCCCGGCGACGAGGTGGGCCTCGCGGAAGAATCGATCCCGCTTGACGAGCTGGCGACCAAGTGTGTCAACGAAATCCTCGTGCGGGTCGACGGGCCGATCGCACTTTATGCGCACTGCGCCGGAGCGGCGCTCGCCGTGCAGATCGCGCGCCGGCTGGAAACCGCCGGGCGTACCGTGACGGCGATCTACTTCGGCGCGGTCTTTCCCTTCGCCAAGCCCGGAAAACGGGTCTGGTCCGGATTGAGCACACTCGCCGGCATGAAACGGTTGCGGGCCGACCAGGCTTTCGCGAACTGGTTGGCGGTCATCGGCGACCTGGATCCGGCCAGCGCCCGGCAGGTCGTACGCATTGCCCGCCGAGCGGCGGTCCGTGCTGAGGAGTTCTTCACGGACCTTCTGCGGGAACCAAAAGATCGCCTGCGCACGCCGATCATCTCGGTCGTTGGCGAGCACGACCCGGACACCGAATTCGCCGCCGAACGCTATCGTGAATGGCATTTCCTCACCGACACGACCGCGTTGGCGACCCTCGACGAGGCCGGCCACTTCTTCGTGACGTACCGGGCCAAGGAACTGGCCGATATCGTCACCACCGCACATCATCAGCTCGCCGACGAAGAACCGGGCCCTGTTGGCGACGAAAACTGGCGGATAGCAGGTGTTTCCCGGTCCGCCGCCACGGTCATCGGCCCACAGCCGAGCATGCGCAGATTTCTCACGGTGGCCTCCGGCCAGCTCGTCTCGATCGTCGGGTCGGCACTGACCGAATTCGCCCTGCCGATGTGGATCTACCTGAAAACCGGCTCACTGCTCAGTTTCGCTTTGCTGGCGGTGGCCGGCCTGCTGCCGGGAATGGTGGTCGCACCGCTGGCCGGCGCACTGGTCGATCGCTACGACCGTCGGCTGATCATGCTCCTTGGCGACTGCGCGGCCGGCGGCACCCAGCTGGCGCTCGGGATTCTGTTCTTTTCCGGGCATCTCCAGCTGTGGCAGATCTACCCGCTGGTGGGTCTGTTATCGGTGGCCCTTTCGTTCCAGCGCCTCGCCTACGGCTCGGCCGTAGCGCAGCTGGCGCCCAAACACTATCTCGGCCACGCCAACGGGGTGGTCCAGATGATCGGCGGCGCGTCACAGGTCCTGGTGCCGCTGGTCGCGGTCGGGCTGTTGGCCTCGATCGGCCTCGGCGGCATCCTCATTTTCGATGTCGCCAGCTATGTTTTCGCGATCGCCGTGGTTTCGCTCGTACGCTTCCCCACCACGCTCGCCCGGCACCGCAAGGAACCACTGTTGGCCGAGACAGTCAACGGCTTCCGGTTCTCCTGGGGGCAGCGCGGCTTCCGTGCCATGCTGCTGTTTTTCATGGTGCTGAACATCTTCTTGGCGCCGATGTTCATGCTCGTCTCACCGACCGTACTTTCCTTCGCCAGCCTCGCCGACGCTGGCCGGGTGGCTCTCGCGGGCGGAGTGGGGGTGCTGCTGGGCGGGCTGGTGATGGCTTTCTGGGGCGGCCCACGGCACCAGCGACTGCGCGGCGTTTTCCTCTGTGCGTTGGCATGCGGAGCCGCCTGCGTGATCACCGGCCTGCGGGCCAACCTCTGGGTGCTGGCGGCCGGCGCGCTGTTGATGTCGCTTTGTGTGACCCTGCTCAACAGCCTCTACGCCACCATCGTGCACGTGAAGGTGCCGCAACGATTCCACGGCCGGGTTTTCGCGGTGAACACCCTGATCGCGTGGTCCACGCTTCCGCTGGGATGGGCGATTATCGGACCGTACGGGATCCATCTCCTGCAGCCGCTGATGAATCCAGGCGGCGCGCTGGCCACCAGTGTCGGCGCGGTCATCGGCACCGGACCGGGCCGGGGCGCCGGTCTCGCCTACTTGCTGTTCGGCGCGGCAATCATCATCCTGGTGCTGGTGTCCATGCGCATTCGGTTGCTGAGGAATTTCGACACGGATGTACCAAACGGTGCCATGGATGACCTCGTCGGATATGAGATCATCCGGCAACGAACGGAAAACCGGTGACGAGCGGGTTGGCGGCCGCCCGCCGGGGCCACACCGTACCCGACCTGCTCGCCGCCAGAGCCGCCCACCAACCCGACCGGTTGGCTCTCGCGGTTGGCGCGCACTCGCTGACTTTCGGCGAGTGGGAAGCAAAGTCCAGCGTGGTCGCGGGGGCGCTGCGTCATCGAGGCGTCGAGCGCGGCGAGCGAGTGGCGCTGGTGTACGGGACGCGGCACTGGATCGACTTCGCGGTGGCTTTCTGCGCTGTACAGAAGGCCGGCGGAGTGCCCGTACCGGTGTCCGAACGGCTGGCCCCAGCCGAACGCGACTATATTCTGCACCACTGCACCGCGGCCGGCGTCCTGCATGCCGAAGATGTCCATGTCACAGCGGAAAATGCGTGGTCCGCGACACTGGCGAAATGCCAGGACGGATCCGAGCCAGTCAAGGGGACGGCCTCGCCGTCCGACCTGGCCCAGATCATCTACACGTCCGGAACGACCGGCCGCCCCAAGGGCGTCAGTGCCACTCACGGCAACCTGACTTTCGGCTGCACGACCGGCGAGCGTCGAGTGAAGCTGGCGCATTCGGACCATTTCCTGCACGCCTTTCCGGTCGGCACCAACGCCTGTCAGACCGCGCTTTTGACCGCTCTGGATGCCCGGCCGGCCGGTGTCGCAATGTCCCGGTTCACCCCGGGCCACCTCGGCCGGCTCATCGAGAAATACCACCCCGGAACACTCTTTCTGGTGCCCACCATGGCGATCGAGGCACTCACCGCCCGCCTTGCCGAGCGGTTCGACCTGTCCTCGGTAGTCATGGTCGGCGTGAGTGCGGCGGCGCTGCCCCCGGCGGTCGCGGTGGCCCTCACCGAAGCCTTCGAAAACGCGACCGTGGTCAACACTTACACCTCAACCGAGGCGGCTCCGGCGCAGACCACCATGGTGTTCGACCCGCGCCGGCCGACGGCGTTGGGCCGGCCGGCATCAGCGGCCGACCTTCAGATCGCTTCGTCAGAAGGAAAGCCCGTACCGGCCGGCGAAGTGGGCGAGGTCTGGTTGCGGTCACCGGTCCGGCCACGGGAGTACTACGCCGATCCGGCCGCGACCGCCGCGGTTTTCCGGGGCAGCTGGGTGCGGATGGGCGACCTCGGCCGGCTTGACGAGGAGGGCTATCTCTACCTGGTTGACCGGGAGTCGGAAGTACTCAAGTCTGGCGCCGAAAAAGTCTCGACGCTGCAGGTGGAGGCGGCCCTTTACGAGCATCCCCGGATAGCCGAGGCTGCTGTTTTCGGTATCCCTCATCCAGTGCTGGGCACCGCCATCGCGGCCGCCGTGGTGCCACGCGGCGAGGTCGTGCCGAGCGAATTACGTGCCTTCCTGGCCGGGCGGCTCGCCAGCCATCAACTGCCCAGCACGATCCACGTACGGGATGCGTTGCCCCACAACGAGAACGGCAAAGTGCTCAAGCGGGCGCTGCGAGATCAGCTGATCGCCGAGCAGGAAGGCAACTGAATGTCCGAGCAGCTCAGCGTCACCCTCCAAGACACCGTCCTGGACCATTTCCTTCGCAGCGCACAGCAAACTCCGGAAGCCGTGGCGGTGGTCTTCGACCAGACCCGGCTGACCTACCGAGAGCTGGACGCGGCGGCGAATGCGTTGGCCGCACGACTCTGGGCGGCCGGAGTGCGGTCGGGCGGCTTGGTCGGTGTCCACATGGGACGCTCGGCCGAGCTGGTGGTGGCGGTGTTGGGCATTCTGCGAGCTGGCGCGGCTTATCTGCCACTGGACCCCTCCTACCCCACCGAACGGATCGCTTTCATCGCCGCCGATGCGGCCGCTCCGGTCATGGTGACCCGGTACGGCGAGGAATCACCGTTGCCTGGGAAGGTGGTGACGGTCGATCTGGCAGAACTTCTCCGCACGCCGGATCTGCCCCCGCCTCAGGAAAATGGCGACCTCGCTTACGTGATCTACACGTCCGGATCGACTGGACAACCCAAGGGCGTGGAGATCGGGCATCGGGCCCTCGCCAACCTGATTGGCTCTTTTTCTGCCGAATTAGGGGCTTCGCCGGCGGACCGCTGGCTCGGGCTGACCTCACTGTCGTTCGACATCGCGGCTTTGGAGATATTCCTGCCGTTGACGTCCGGCGGCCGACTGGTCATGGCGCCGGACACGGCCGTACGGGATGGCCGCGCGCTCGCGAGGATGATCCGCGACCAGGCCGTCACGCATGTGCAGGCCACTCCGTCGAGCTGGCGACTGCTGGTTCCTGAACTCGGCGGCGAGCCCACCCTGGTCGCACTGTGCGGCGGAGAGCCGCTGCCGGTCCCGCTGGCGAAAGAAATCCGGGTACGGGTTCGCCGCCTCCTGAATGTCTACGGCCCGACCGAAACCACGGTCTGGTCCACAGTGGACGATCTGCCCGCCGACCCGGACACCGTTACCATCGGCCGCCCGATAGCCAACACTGACCTCTACGTGCTGGATGAGTCGCTCGCGGCCGTCCCGGCCGGCTCCCCCGGCGAGCTTTTCATTGGCGGTGCAGGACTTGCCGCCGGCTACCACAACCAGCCGGAGTTGACCGCCACGCGGTTCGTGTCGAACCCGTACGGGCCGGGCCGGATCTACCGCACTGGTGATCTCGCACGCATCCGGGCGGACGGTCGGCTGGATTTCCTTGGCCGGCTGGACGATCAGGTCAAGATCCGCGGTCACCGGATCGAGCTGGGCGAAATCGAGGCCCGACTGCTGTCCCACCCGACCGTGGCCGAGGCGGCGGTCGCGGCCGTTGGCGAAGAAGATCCGCAGCTGGTCGGATACGTGGTGGCGGCCGCCGGATCCACCGTGGACAGTGCGGTGTTGTCCGACCACCTGAGCCGATCGCTGCCGGCGGTGATGGTGCCCAACGCGTACGTATGGCTTGGCTCGCTTCCGTTGACTCCGAACGGGAAACTCGACCGATCGGCGCTGCCGGCTCCGCCGCGTACGCGAGATGTCGAGGCGGCGCCCGCGTACACCGGAGTCGCCGCCCAGGTGCAAGAAGTCTGGTGTGAGGTGCTGCGGATCGACGACATTGGGCCGAACGAGGACCTTTTTGACCTCGGCGGCCACTCGTTGACGATGACCAAGATCATCGCGCGGCTGCGGTCGCGGCTCGGGGTGGAAGTCCCACTCGATGTTTTCTTCGACACGCCCACCATCTCCGGCGTGGTGGCGGCCGTCGTCGGACTCCAGCAGGAGATGGCCGAATGAGCGTCCGAGAGAAAGTGGCCGCACTGGTGGCCGCGGCGTGCGATCACACGATCGGCGCCGACGACGTGCTCGCGCACGGTGATTCGTTGGCATCGCTGGGCGTCGGCTCGCTGGCATATCTGCGGCTCATCGACTCACTGGAGTCCGAATACGACGTGCGGATCGACTTGGACGCGGACGTGACCTTCCTGGAAAGTCTGGACGCGATGGTCGAGCAGCTGGCCAGGCTCGGCGTACGAGAAACCGGGACCTAACCGTGCGAACGGTCGGATCAGGCTTTCTGGGTCAAAACCTGGCGGCCATCGCGAGCCGGCACCCGGACGCGGTGGTCTTCGCGGCCGGGCCGTCCAGTGGCGCGTCAACGGAAACCTCGGATTTCGACCGGGAAGCCGTACGGCTGCGGGAAACCCTCGCTCATTGTACGACTTCCGGCGAACGTCTGGTCTATATCTCCACCGCATCGGCCGGGCTTTACGGCCGTGCCGAACCGGTCAGCCGAGAGTCGGGTCCGGCGCGACCTGAATCGCCCTACGGACAACACAAACTCCGAATGGAGGACATTGTCGCCAAGGCCGACCCAGCACATCTGACTGTCCGGCTGGCCTATCCGGTGGGCCGCCGGCAGCCAGCGCACCAGCTCGTGCCGGCGTTGGTCGCGAACATCCGGTCCGGCAAGGTGAAAGTCCTGTCCGGAGCCCGTCGAGACCTCATCGACGCGGCCGATTTCGTTCGTACGGTGGACAGTCTGCTCGACGCCCGAGTGACCGGTGTGGTCAATGTCGGGTCCGGTCATCCGGTGCCGGTGTCCGAACTGGTCGCCGAGCTGGAGAAACGGCTGGGTATCACGGCCACTATCGAGCTGGTGGCAAGCCCGGCGGATCCCCGGATCTGTACGGAAAAGCTCCGCCAGCTGGTGCCTGCGGTGGCGGATTTCGGTTTCGGCGCGGACTACTTCCGCCAGGTCCTTGATCGGTACGTGCTCCGATGAACCAGCGAAAGCGCCACACCGTGGGAGTCGTCATCGCCGCGATGAACTCGGCGGAGTTCCTCGACCAGGCGCTCGGGTCGTTGGCCACCCAGACCCGGCCGGCCGACCAGATCGTGGTGGTCGACGACTGTTCCGACGACGACACCGAAAAGCTGGCTCTGCGGTGGGCCACGGTGCTGCCGGTCACGGTTATCCGTACGCCCCAGCGGCTGGGAATCTGGGGTGGCCGGCGGACCGGCATCGCCGCACTGACCACCGATCTGGTCGCGCAGCTCGACGCCGACGACATGGTTCTGCCGCATCACCTGGAAATCCTGTCCGACGCGTACGCGGAACGGCCGGGCCTGATCAGCCCGCGACCGCTCAGCTGGACCGGCTCCGGCCCGGCCAGCCCCGCCACGTACACGAAAGATCGCTTTCCGCTGCCGGGAGACCAGCTCGCCCAGTTGCTCGTCACCAACTACGTGCTCGTCGGCGCCCTCTACTCTCGCGATCTTTACCATCGGATAGGCGGATACCGACAGATCGCGCTCGGCGAGGACTGGGACCTCTGGGTGCGGCTGGTGGCCGGTGGTGCGCCGATCACCAAGGTGCCCGACCCCAGCTATCTCTATCGAGTCCGGCCAGGCAGCTACTCCACTCGGTTCGATCGGAACACCGCACAGACCGAAGTGTTGAGCAAATTCTTGGAAAGTTGTGCAGATCCGAACTACCGCCGAGTTGCCAAGTTGGCCATCATCCAACGACTGGGAACCGGTTACGATGGCGCCGACAGCGATCCCGACCTCGGCCGGATCGTTCGGACGGCGGACCGGATCGAGGTTTACGACCGAGACGATCGGCGGCTGTTGGCCATGCACGGTCGCGAAATCGAGTACGTGTACGACGAAACGCTGCGCCGGGACACCTCGTCCTTGCGCGACATCCTGGGAGATGGCCGGTGATCGTGACCTTCACCGGCATGCGGGCCACCGCGGCGCCGCTCAGCTGGGGACAGTCCATTGTGTACGACGCGCTGTTGCGGCGGACCGCGGACGAGGACTACAACTACAACCTCACCCGAGTGGTGCCGGTGCCGGCTGGATGCACCTCCGACGACGTGGCCACGGCGGTGGCCGCGCTGGTCCGCCGGCACGACTCGCTGCACACCATCTTTCCCGGCCGGACCCAGGAAGTGATTGCTGCCGGCGAACTGGAGATCCGCGTCGGCCACGCGGATACCGCCAGCGCGGTCGAGAAGCTGGCCGCTGAGCCGTTCGATCCTGCCCACGACTGGGGAATCCGCGCCACCCTGGTGTGTTTTAACGGCCAGCCACGGGAAATCGTGCTGGGCCTGTCACATCTGGCGGTTGACGCCTGGGCGGCTGGCATGCTGACCGCGGAGTTACGCCGGCTGTTGCGGCGCCCGGACGTACGCTTACCGGCCGCATGGCAGCCGGCGGATCAGGCTCGACACGAACAAAGCGAGGCAGGCATCCGGCGCAGCGAACGCGGGCTGGAGTATTTGCGATCGGTAGCTGGCGGCGCGGCGCCCACCGGACCGCTTGAAAACGTGCCGAGTCTGCGACATGGCGAACTGCGTTCGCAGGTGGCTGAGGTAGCTGCGGCCCGTCTCGCCGAACGCTGTCGTACGTCCGATTCGACCGTCTATCTCGCCGCTTTCGCTCACCAGCAAGCGAAGATCGCCGACACAGACACCTGTTTCCTGAAAACCGTGGCATACAACCGGACAACCGACAACGAACGCGGCTGCGTGGCTCCTTTCGCGCTGGACGCGTTCGTGTCCGTATCAGTCGCCGGACCCGATGGCTTCGCGGGGCTGGTCAAGCGATCGTGGGCCGCGTCCATGCGGGCGTACCAACACGCCCAATGTGACCCGGCGGCTGCCCGGGAGCTGGTCGAGACCGCCGGGGTGAATCCGCCGGTGATGTTCAACGATGCCCGCTCACCGGTCCGGCCGAGCCCGCCGCGCCAGCCAACCGGCACAACTTTTCGCTGGCTACCTGATTTTCGACCACCGGGCCTGCGGTGCTATCTCGCGATCGCCGACGACAGGGACGGCCAGACGCTGTCACTGCTGGCCGACCATCGGGCCGACGTCGTCCGGGATTTCCTTTATAGGATGGAAGAACTGCTGATGAGGGCGGCATGAGGACCGAGACGCTCCAAGCCGTCGTCGACTTCGACCGGTGGTGGGCGCAGCGGCAGGTAACGCACGACTTCACCGTCCGGCGGATCCCGCTGAACGACTTGCGCGGCTGGCGGTTCGCGCCCGGCAGTGGCAACCTGTGCCACGACAGCGGGCGTTTCTTCACTGTCCGCGGGCTGCGGGTGACAGATCCCAGTGGTCCGGTGAAAAACTGGTCGCAGCCGATCATCGACCAGCCGGAGATCGGCATTCTGGGGATCCTGCTGAAGCGGATCGATGGAGAACCGCATTGCCTCATGCAGGCGAAAATGGAGCCTGGGAACGTGAACATGCTCCAGCTCGCACCGACTGTGCAGGCCACCCACAGCAACTACACGGGAGTGCACGGCGGCGCGGACGTACGCTATCTGGAGTTCTTCCGTTCGCCACGGCCCGGCCGGGTGCTGGTGGACACCCTGCAGTCCGAACACGGCTCGTGGTTCTACCGCAAACGCAATCGAAACATCGTCGTCGAAATCACTGACGAGTTGGTTCCGACGCACGAGGATTTCCGCTGGATTCCGCTCACCGAGCTCGGCGGACTGCTGCGGCTCGACAACCTGGTGAACATGGACGCCCGTACGGTGTTGGCGTGCCTTGCGGCGGCCGGCGCACCGCACCCGGACACCGAACTGCTGAGCTGGATCACCGAGGCGAAATCCCGGCATCCGCAGGCCAGTGAGCTGATCGATCTGGCCGATGTCCGGGACTGGTACCGATATCCGGACGAGATCGCCCGGACCGACCGCCGGCATTTCAGCGTACTGGCGGTGTCCGTGCGGGCCGGCACCCGGGAAGTCACCCATTGGACCCAGCCGCTCTTCCGGCCGCACGGGCAGGGGGTGGCGGCTTTCCTGTCACGGCGCCGTAACGGCATCGCCGAGGTTCTCGTGCGGGCCCGAGCCGAGGGTGGCCTGCGCAACGGCGTGGAACTGGGGCCAACCGTCCAATGTGTACCCAACAGCTATGCCGATCTGCCGGCGCCGCCGTATTTTGACCTCGTGCTCACCGGGCGGGCCCGTTATGACACGGTGCTTTCCGAGGAAGGAGGCCGATTCTATCGCGCTCAGACTCGCTATCGGGTGGTCGATGCACCGCCCGACCTCCCGCCCCCACCACCGGACTACCGGTGGCTCGCGGTCGATCGGCTGACCGGATTGTTGCGGCACCCACATTATGTGAATGTGCAAGCCCGAACCCTGGTGGCGGGGTTGAACCTGTGCTGAGATTTGGCGTGCTGGGCTGCGCCTCGATCGCCCGCCGGCGGATGCTGCCGGCACTCGCCGACGCAGCCGGCATCGAGGTGACGGCGGTGGCCAGTCGGGATCTGCGTCGTGCGCAGGAAACCGCCGCGCCGTACGGCTGCGCGTCGGTCGAAGGCTACGACAACCTGCTGGCCCGCGATGATGTCGACGCCGTCTATCTCCCGCTGCCCACTGGACTTCACGCCGAGTGGATCGAAAAGGCGCTGCTCGCGGGAAAGCATGTGTTGTCCGAGAAGGCTTTGACCGTACGGCTGGAAGAAGCCCAGTCGCTGGTGGCATTGGCCCAAGCACACGGTCTGCTGCTGGTGGAGAATTTTGCTTTCCTGCACCACTCCCAGCATGCCGTCGTACGGGAAAGCCTCCCGAGAATCGGGGAGATCAGGGCTTTCAGCGCAGCCATGGGAATTCCGCCGTTGGAGCCCGAGAACCCCCGCTATCTGCCGGATCTTGGCGGCGGAGCGCTCCTGGACGTAGGCGTCTATCCGATCCGAGCCGCGCAGCTTTATCTCGGATCGGAACTGGAAGTCGTCGGCGCGGTGCTGCGACGAGACCCGGGCGCACGGGTCGACGTGGCCGGGAGTGTGCTGCTGACCACTTCTGCCGGAGTGACCGCGCAGCTAGACTTTGGTTTCATACATGCATACCGGACCGTCTGTTCGATCTGGGGAAGCCAGGGATCGCTGGAGTTGCGGCGACCATTCACGCCGCCAGATGATTATCCGCCGGTCCTGCGAATGGAGGTCGCCGGCGAGGTGACCGAGCGGGTGCTCCCGGCGGACCGGCAGTTCGTCAAGGCCGCCGAGGCCTTCGCCGCGGCGATCGCCGCCGGCACCGACGGCGCGCAAATCCTGCGCCAGGCGGCCCTGGTCGAGGCGGTTCGGTCCAGCGCCCGCTGGGTGGATGCCCTCCACTAGTAGCGTGGCGTTTCTAAGTTTGGCGATATTTGTTGGCGTGAATCTTCTCAAGTTTCACAGCAGTCACAGGAGCAACCGCACAGTCCGTCTGATGGGTTCACCACCCAACAATCGGAGCGCCGTCGCTGGGGCGAGCCACTCCAACACCAGCGGCCTCAAAATATCAGCGCCACGCTACTGGGTCATTGCGTCTGAGAGACTGTTGGGTATGTGACTGGTTACGCTGCGAATTTGGTCTCTATGGTGAGTCGTCGGGCTGCTTCGCGTTCGGTGGCGTTGGGCCAGCGGATGGTCTGGCCGGACAGCCGATTGGCCATGAGCTGAATCATCGCCAGTTTGATCATGGTTTCGGAATTGCTGGTGAGGCGTTCATAGTCTCGGGCCAGGCGGCGGTTGCGGATCAGCCAGCCAAAGGTGCGCTCGACGACCCATCTCCGCGGTAATACTTGGAAGCCTTTGACGTCATCGTTACGTTTCACGATTTGTAACAGCAGGCCGAGTCTTTCCTGTGCCCAGGCCACCATGCTGTTGTCGATCGAGTTGGCGTATCCGCCGTCAGCCCACACCAGGGCGATCGAAGGAAATCGGGAGGCCCCATATTGCAGAATCCGGCGTCCACCGGGGCGGTCCTGCACGGATGCGGCGGTGACTATCACGGTCAGCAGCAAACCCAGAGTATCGACAATGAGATGCCGTTTACGGCCGGTGGTTTTCTTGCCCATGTCGAACCCGCGGGCCTGCCCGCCCTCGCTGCTCTTGATCGACTGGGCGTCCAGAACGGCGGCTGACGGATTCGGGTCGCGACCGGCAGCGACCCGAATCTGATCGCGAAGCGCGTCGTGGACACGATCGAACGTCCCGTCCTTAGCCCAGGACCGATACCAGCGGTAGGCGGCGTCCCACGACATCAAGTCATGCGGGATCATCCGCCACTGACAACCCGAACGCCGCACAAAGAAGATCGCATCCAGCACCAACCATCACCATATTTCCTTACCATACCGCCCTTTTACTGATCACGGACCGGCATCAACGGCGCCAGCAGCGCCCACCCGCGATCGGACAAACTGGACGGATAACATGGACGTGGATCATACCCACCAGGCTGACAGTTGCACACAACGTGATCTTGGTGGGAATGATCTTTTTACCCGCCGACACGCCGATCATGATCAACATCACCACCGGACGTCACGACTCAGTTACCCCAACAGTCTCTGAGGCCCAGCGCTCGCGCCCGCAAAGACTTGAACGCGCGCGCTCTATGTTTCGTTGGGGTTATTGTGAAAGTATCCAATTCCTGATCACCCGTACGCGACCAAACTGTCGGCGCCGGCGGTAGAATTAATGTCATGGCCGCCGGCGACGAAGTCACCTCTCCAGAGCTCTGGAGGTGTGACCCGGATGAGCTAGGTGAGTTGCTGCAGGAGAAAGAAAAAGCGGTCCGGCTGCTGCAGGTCGAGGTGCTGGACATTGTCGCGGCGATCCACCGGGGAAACGTCGGCAAGACGCTCGGGCACCGCAACACCCTGGGGATGCTGCAGGATCTCCTTCGACTGTCCCCCACAGAGGCGACCCGGCGCTACAAACGAGCCCTGAACCTGTGCCCCAGCCAAGCCCTCACCGGTGAAACGCTCGCGCCCACACTCAGTATCGCCAGTGAGGCGATGCGCCGCGGCGAACTCGCGGACTCCCAAATCGACACCATTGTTGGGGTCGTGACCAGGCTCCCGGCCAGGGTGACCATCAAAGACCGCGAAGAAGCCGAAGCGTCCCTGGTGGAACACGCGAAACGCTACACCGCACCAGGCCTAGCCAAAGTCGGCAGGCGCATCCACGATCACCTGGACCCCGACGGACCCGCGCCCTCCGAACACGAAAACCAGAAACCACGCCGCGAACTATCCCTCCACACCGGACGGGACGGGCGCCTCAACTTCACCGGCTCCTTCGACAGTGAAACCGGGACCCTCTTCAGCGAAATCCTCAGCCCGCTGGCCAAACCCCGGCCCGCTGAGAACGGGACCCCTGATCAGCGGTCAGTGTCCGAACGCAACGGGGACGCGCTCGCGGAAGCCCTGAATCTGATCGCGGACTCCGGGAAACTCCCCACCCAGGGCGCCGAGCGACCGCATCTCACCATCACCATCAACTGGGACATGCTCCGCGACCGCCTCGGAGTCGCTTACCCGCACAGTGGCGCACCTATTTCCCCAGAGGGCGTCCGGCGGCTCGCTTGTGACGCGGACATTATCCCGATGGTGCTGGGCAGCGACAGCGTACCGCTGGATGTCGGACGCAACGAACGACTCATCACACCAGCCCTACGCAAAGCCCTTATAGCACGAGACAAAGGCTGCGCCAGATGCGGCCGACCACCCCGCTGGACACGAGGGGGCACCACGTGCAGCACTGGGCCGATGGTGGGCATACTTGCCTTGACAATTGCGTGCTCCTGTGCGACCGCTGCCATCGCTTAGTGCACCACGGCGGCTGGGACGTACGCATCGTCGACGGAATCGTTGAATTCCTGCCGCCCGCGTACGTTGACCGCGAACGAAGACCCATCCGCGGGATTAATCAACTCGCCGCATAGAAAACCCACCTGGCCGCCGGGCACTATCACGCCCGGCGGCCCACAACTCTGCAGACGAACCATCACCGATCGTCCTCAGCAGACCTGAACCCGAGAACCTCGGACAAGCAGCGCCAGATTTAGGAGCGACACGCTACTGGTGTCCCGCGCCTGAAGTCCGTTGAGGATATCGTGCGAGAGAGTTGAGGATCTCTTCGGCGCTCTTCTTCCAGACGAATGGCTTGGGATCCTCGTTCCAGATCTTGATCCATTCACGGATGCCCTTTTCCAGCGTTTTCACGCTTTTGTGGACGCCTCGCTGCAGGAGTTCGGTGGTCAGGTAGGCGAACCAACGTTCTACTTGGTTGACCCAGGACGATCCGGTCGGGATGAAGTGCGGGTGGAACCGGGGATGCACAGCGAGCCATTCGTGGATGGCAGGGGTCTTGTGAGTGGACAGGTTGTCGCAGACCAGGTGCACGTCTAGTCCGGCTCGAGGAACTTGACGAGAAATGGGGGAAACAGCATGGCGCGATGATCCGCCTGTGGCGCAACGCGTGGGAAGAATTCATCCCTTTCCTGGATTACGATGTCGAAATCAGGAAAGTCATCTGCTCCACGAACGCGATCGAGTCACTCAACGCTCGACACCGACGCGCGGTACGCGCACGCGGGCACTTCCCAACCGAGCAGGCAGCCATGAAGTGCCTGTACCTTGTGACACACGACCTGGACCCCACCGGAACAGGCCGCGCCCGACGGACGATGCGCTGGAAGCCCGTGCTGAACGCCTTCGCCATCACATTCGGTAACCGCTGGCCGGCCGCCGAAACGTACTAACGCAAACGCCAGAAACACCGTTCGTGTTGCGGACCCAGACGTCCTGCCGAGCGCGGGAGTCTGCGGATGGAGGTTGTGGATGTTTGAGGCTGGTGTCTCTTACTCACTACTGGCTTGGTAGGACAGCAAATTCGCTACCTCCGCGTCGGAGAGTTCGTCGACAGCGGCGGTGAGCAGCACCTCTACGTGAGCGGCGAAAGCGGTCAGCGTTGAGTAGTCGAAGACGGCGCGTACGGGCACGTCGATTTCCAGAGTGGCGCGCAGCCGGGAAATGACCCGAGTGGCCAAGAGCGAATGGCCGCCGAGGGCGAAAAAGTCGTCGGCGGCACCGACTCGTTCGACGCTGAGCACCTCGGTCCAGATTTCGGCGACCAACTGCTCGGCATCGGATTCCGGTTCACTCCACTGCACGGCGACCACAGCGGCCGGATCGGGCAGCGCTCGTATGTCCACCTTCCCATTGTTTGTCAGGGGAAGTTTTTCCAGTCGTACGAACAGATCGGGCACGAGGTAACTGGGCAGCGTACGAGCGAGGCCGGCCCGCATTGCCTGGTCCGTGGCTGTCCCGACGAGGTAGCCGACGAGCCGGTCCTGGTGAGCAACGACGACGGCCTGATCGACACCGGGCTCGGCCTCCAATGCGGCGCGCACCTCGGCCGGTTCGATCCGGTGACCGCGAACCTTCACCTGATCGTCGAGACGGCCGAGAAATTCCAGCTGGCCGTCTGGTCGCCAGCGGCAGCGATCCCCGGTCGCATACCAACGAATCCCTTCCGTTACTGGGAAATCCGGTTGGCCCAGATATCCCTGCGCCACCCCCGCGCCGCCAATGTGCAGTTCTCCAGACACCCCGGGTGGCGTCAGATTTCCGGCCGGATCCAGCACTTTGACCACGGTGTCGGCGATCGGGCAGCCAATAGGCGGACGTGCGGCGGCGTTCGGCACGAGATCGCATGCCGTGGCGATAATGGTCGCTTCGGTCGGACCGTACGTGTTTACCAGCCGGGTACGCGAACCCCACCGCGCAACCGCTTCCGCTGATGCTTGTTCGCCGCCGAGGATCACCAGCCGCAACCCGTCGGGCCAGCGGACAGCTTCCGGGCTGGCGACCAATTCATGCCAGTACGCGGTGGGCAGGTCGAGCACAGTGACCGCGCGGCCCTGGGCAGACCGCAGGAAATCCGGCAGTGCCGCGGACTCCGTGACCACCTCGACCCGCGCCCCAGCTACCAGTGCTGGGTAGATTTCCTCGGCGTGGGTGTCGAAACCCCAGGACGCGACCTGCGCGACGCAATCATCCGGAGTCAGCGCGTAGACGCCGGTCATCCAGGCCACCCTGGCTGCCAGTGCGCCATGCGACACCGCGACCGCTTTCGGGGTGCCAGTCGATCCGGACGTGTAAATCACGTACGCGAGCCACTCGGGCAGCACCTGCACGGCAGTCATCGCTGGCGCGGTGGCGGAAGGGGAAACCCTGACCACACCCGGAAGTGGCTCGTCGGAGATGACGACCTCGACTCCACTTCCGACGATCATCAGGTCTTTCCGGGCTGCCGGCAATGCGGGATCCAGAGCAAGGTAAGCAGCCCCAGCGAGCCAGGTGGCGAGCAAGGCGATCACACCATGGGGCGAGCGCGGCAAATGTACGCCAACAACGCTCCCCGGACCGACACCGGCTTCCCGCAGCGCGCCAGCCAGCTTTTCGGCGCGCGACAACAGTTCCGCGTACGTTAGGGACCCCACCGCCACGGCGTCCGACGCCTTGATCAATAAAGGGACCACCGCGGGAACCGGTTGCCCAGGCCCGGTGCCCCAGGCGGACAACTTATCCAACTCACCTGCGGCCAGGCATTCCAGCTCACCGATGCGAGCGTCAGGGCGTCGTACGATATCTCGCAGCAGGACCAAGAAACGTGCGGCTATGCCGGCCACTGTGGCTGCGTCGAAGACGTCGTCGCGGTAGCCAAAGGCGGCGCTGAGACCTCCGTCCGCCAGCGGAAACAACTGCAAGGTCAGATCCAGCATGCTCTGCCCGAAGCCGGTGCCGAACCACTCGAGTTCCAGGTCGCCGAACGAACTCAGCGCGAAACCGGTCTCCTCCGGCGAATTCAGAACCATGATTGTCTGGAACTGTGCGGCTAAAGGCACGTCCGGCCGGCCGAAGGTCCCTAATACATCGGACCGGGTTTTTCTCAACAGCCGGGAGAATTCCGGGTCACCAGAGAGGTCGCCCCGGAGCACCTGCAGCTGGGTGAAATACCCGACGATCGTCTCCCAGGCCAGCTCCGTACGCGAGGCCATCGGCGTGCCCACACAAATGTCGTGCTGGCCGGTGTGCCGGGACAACAGCAGCTGGTACGCACTGAGCAGGACCATAAAAAGCGAACAGCGTTCCCGTCGGGCCAACGCCACCAGGTCAGCAACCACATCGGCGGGCAGCGTGACGGTTTCGAAGCCACCGCTGGTAGACCGCTCGGCGGCGGGTGGCCGGTCCGTCGGCAACGCCAACTCTGTCGCGCCGATCGGCCGATCCCGCCAACGGGCCACCTCAGGCGCCGGATCGACGGCCCGCTGAGCAGTGACAAAATCGCGGTAGGTCGCCGAAAGCGGCGGCAGCTCGCGACCCCGATACAGCTCAATCAACTCACTGTTGAGCAGGTTCAGCGACCACCCGTCGCCGATGATGTGGTGCAACACGACACTCAGTACGTGATCGCGTGGGCCGAGCCGTACCAGCAACAACCGGATCGGCGCGGCCGCGGCCAGCTCGAAAGCGCCGTTCGCCTCAGCCGACACCAGTTCCCGCGCGTGATTCTCGTCGCGGGCGTCCACCATCCGCAGCGGAGCCGACCCAGGTGGGCTGAGCACAGCCACCGGACTGCCATCCACGTCCGGAAATCGCGTCCGCAACATTTCATGCCGCGTCACCAGCGCATCGAGAGCATTCCGCAACGCGCCGACATCCAAAGAACCGCGCAGTCGCAGCGCCTCACACAGATTGTACGAGGCGTCACCGGGCTGTAACCGGTCGAGAAACCACAGTCGCTGCTGGCCGTACGACAGACGTTCCGTCATTTCCGGATGATCTACCAGCGACGAAGGCCCTGACAAGGCCCGAGCGTCCAACGACGCTGGCCTTGCCACCGATGTCAGGGTTTAGCGTCCGATGGTGGACAACCACGACTCAAGAATGGACCCCAGGTGCAGAACCTGCTTACTTTCGATCAGAAGTTCTTCGAAGCGCTCACCAACGGTGACACCAAAACCCTCGGCGACCTGCTCGCCGACGATTTCCTGCTGGTCTCGATCGCCGACGGTGCGATGGTGTCCAAAGTGGACCTGATCGGCGCGATCACGTCCGGCGCTGTCCAGTTCGGCGAGATCCAGTCCTACCCCGAAGAGGCTTTCGTCCGGCACGTCGGCGACATCGGCATCGTGGTCGGGCGTACGAAGATGACCTTCACCGGCGTCACCGCCGCCAGCCGCTACACCCACGTGTTCGTCCGGGTGCGCAGCGGCTGGCGGTTACTTTCGGCGCAGGGCACCGAGATTAAGGACTAGTTCTTCGGGGGGCGGTTCTTGCGGCCGCGGAGCTTTTCCCGGTCCTGCGCGGCCAGCGTGACCTTGCGGATGCGGACGAAGCCGGGGGTGACCTCGACGCATTCGTCTTCGCGGCAGAACTCCAGGGCCTGTTCCAGCGACAGCACCCGGTGCGGGATCAGCGGCACCAGGATGTCGCCGGAGGACTGGCGCATGTTGGTGAGCTTCTTTTCCTTGGTCGGGTTGACATCCATGTCGTCCTGACGGGAGTTCTCACCGACGATCATGCCCTCGTAAACGTCGGTGCCGGGACCGACGAACATGGTGCCGCGCTCCTGCAGGTTGGCCAGCGCGAAACCGGTGGTCGGGCCGCGTCGGTCGGCGACCAGCGAACCGGTCGGGCGGGTCCGCAGCTCGCCGACCCACGGCTCGTACCCGTCGAAGACGTGGTGCATGAGGCCGGTGCCGCGGGTCTCGGTGAGGAACTCGGTACGGAAGCCGATCAGGCCACGGGCCGGCACCCGGTATTCCATCCGGACCCAGCCGGTGCCGTGGTTGATCATCTGCTCCAGCCGCGACTTGCGCAGCGCCATCAGCTGGGTCAACACGCCGAGGTAGTCCTCGGGGGCGTCGATCGTCAGCCGCTCGACCGGCTCATGCACCGCGCCGTCGATCAGCCTGGTGACGACCTGCGGCTTGCCAACGGTCAGCTCAAAACCCTCGCGGCGCATAATCTCGACCAGGATCGCCAGCTGCAGCTCGCCACGGCCCTGCACCTCCCAGGTATCCGGCCGCTCAGTCTCCAGCACCCGGATGGACACGTTGCCGATCAGCTCGGCGTCCAGCCGGTTCTTCACCAGCCGGGCGGTCAGCTTGTTGCCGGAGGTGCCGGCCAGCGGCGAGGAGTTCGTCCCGACCGTCATCGAGATGCTCGGCTCGTCGACGGTGATCACCGGCAGCGGGCGCGGGTCCTCGGGGTCGGTGAGGGTCTCGCCGATGGTGATCTGCGGGATGCCGGCGATCGCGATCAGGTCGCCCGGCCCGGCGGTCTCGACCGCCACCCGATCCAGCGCCTCGGTCATCAGCAGCTCGGTGATCTTGACCCGCTGGATGGTCCCGTCCGTACGGCACCAGGCGGCCTGCTGGCCCTTGCGGATGGTGCCGTTGCGAATCCGGCACAGCGCGAGGCGACCCAGGTACGGCGACGAGTCGAGGTTGGTGACGTGCGCCTGCAGCGGCGCGCCCTCGTCGTACTGCGGCGGCGGCACGGTCTTCTTGATGATGTCGAAGAGCGGTTCGAGGTCTTCCGAGTTCGGGCTTTCGCCGTCCAGCGGGCGCTCCAGCGACGCCTTGCCGGCCTTGGCGTGGCAGTAGACGATCGGGAAGTCGATCTGCTGCTCATCCGCGTCCAGGTCCAGGAACAGCTCGTACGTCTCGTCGACGACCTCGGCGATCCGGGCGTCCGGCCGGTCCACCTTGTTGATCACCAGGATCACCGGCAGCCGCAGCGCGAGCGTCTTGCGCAGCACAAACCGGGTCTGCGGCAGCGGGCCCTCGCTCGCGTCCACCAGCAGCAGCACACCGTCCACCATGGACAGCGCGCGCTCCACCTCGCCACCGAAGTCGGCGTGGCCGGGGGTGTCGACGATGTTCAGCGTCAGGTCGCTGTGCTTGACCGCGGTGTTCTTGGCCAGGATGGTGATGCCCTTTTCGCGCTCCAGGTCCATCGAGTCCATCACCCGGTCGTCGACCGAGGAGCCGACCCGGAAAGCGCCGGACTGCCAGAGCATCGCGTCAACCAACGTCGTCTTACCGTGGTCGACGTGCGCGATGATCGCGACATTGCGCAGGTCATCACGAGTGGGCATGGAGTACTCGATCCTTGTCGGCGGGCGAAGCGGCCCGTACGGAGTGCTGGCCAGCGGCTGGCCTCATCCTCGCCGAGTGTACGGACCGGTCGGTCAGCGCTGGTCACCCAGCCGCTTCGTCCAGTGGGTCAGGGCACCATTCGCCGCGCACCCGAGGCTCTTGTTCACCGCAATCATAGGAGCGTTGTCGTCAGCGTTCCAGGTGGTCACCAGGGTGGTGACCGGAGACACGTCGGCGAGCTGGCGCAGGTTCGCCACCTTCATCCACGCGCCGAGCCGATGACCACGGTGTTCACGGCGTACGAGGGTGTCCCACTGGTAGCCGCGCTCGGGCGCTCGCAGCGGGAATCCGACCTCGGTGAAGCCGACCATCCGGCCGGACGCCTGGTGGATGGCGCCGACCGCGACCCAGCTCCGGTTCTGCGCGAGCTGCAGCCCTTCCCGGTCCCGGACTCGGTCGGCGTCCCAGTGCTCGGCGGCCCGCTCGAGGTCGCCCATCGGCGCGTCCGTACTCATCCGAGCGGCCAGTACGGCCCGGTCGTCCACCAGGTCCTGCGGGCAGCGGTCTCGCCAGGTGCGCAAGGCATAGCCGCTGACGTACCGGCGGCACTGGACCTCCAGCGTGTCGATCCGCTCGCGGTCGGCCGGCAACGTGAGGTCGCGGCGTACGGCCACCTGCGCGCACTCGAAGCCGTGCCGGCCGGCGAAGATCCGGCCCGGATCCGGCACCTCCGGCCAACCGGGTTCGTCCAGGTCGGCCTCCAGCAGGTCCCGGCCGGCCGCGGTGGCCAGCCGCTCGACCTCGGCAAGCAGTGCCGTTCCGATACCCGCCCGCCGCCGGTCCGGCCGTACGGCGAGCTGGGACAGGCCAACCAATCGCAAGTTTTCCAGCAGTGGCAACCCCAAGCGGGCGGCTCCGACCACGGCGCCGTCGTCGATCGCCGCCACGTCAACGAAACGCTCGGCCTTGGAGCCGCGCCCGCGCGCCTGCAGCTCCTCCAACAGCCAGTTCCGCTCGCCCGGCCGGTCGTGCTGATACGACGCCTCGACGACCGAGAACCAGCCGGCGAAAGCCTGGTCGTCGTTGGGATCCACTGTTCGCAGCCGCACCCAGACACGGTGTCAGCAACAAGGCGTACCGGCAAGCAAGGACTTTTCCCGGGATCGTGGAAAGAAGCTTGATTAAGCTGGCGCGCCCTGCATACGGTGACGGTTCATAACGTATTCGGAAGGACACACCCTGTGACCGCCACCGAGGAACTCCCCCAGCTGCCGTTCGCACACGGTGACACCGTGCTGGATGTCCCGCCGACCTACCTCGCGCTGATGCGCGCCGAGCAGCCGATCGCCCGGGTGCGGACGGCCGTCGGCGACCTCGCCTGGAGCGTCACCCGCTACGACGAGGTGCGTACGCTGCTCGCCGACCCGCGGCTCGGCCGGTCCCATCCGGAGCCGGAAAAAGCCTCCCGGTTCACCGAGTCGGCGATCCTGGGTGGACCGCTCGGCGACTACGCCACCGAGAAGCAGGAGCACGTACGGCTGCGCCGGGTGCTGACGCCGGCCTTCTCAGCCCGCCGGATGACCGCGCTCCGGCCCCGAGTGGCCCGGCTGGTCGCCGAACTGCTGGACCGGATCGCCGACCAGGGACCGCCGGCCGACCTACATGAGGAGCTCGCTTTTTCGTTGCCGGTGCTGGTGATCTGCGAGCTGCTCGGGGTGCCGGCCACGGACCGGGCCAAGTTTCGGGTCTGGTCCACGAAAATGGCCAGCATGCTCGATGGCGAGTCGGCCCAGGACGCGCTGGCCGAATTCTCCGCGTACATGCGAGACCTCATCGAACGCAAGCGGGAGGACCCCGCCCAGGACGTGATCAGTGACGTGATCGCCGCTGACGAGGAATGGCATTTCGGCATCGACGAGATGACTTTCCTTGCGGTAGCGCTGCTTTTCGCCGGCCACGAAACGACCATGGCACGCATCGACATGGGTACGGTGCTACTGCTCAGCAATCCTGCCCAGGCCGCCGCGCTGCGCGACGACCCGTCGCTCGTACCGACCGCTGTCGAGGAAATTCTCCGGATGACGGTTGGCGGCCAGTCCGGCGGCGTCACCCGCTATGCGCATGCCGACATCGAGATCAGCGGCATGACGATCCCGGCCGGCGACGCGGTCCTGCTCTCCACCGACGCTGGAAATCGGGACACCAGCGCCTTTCCCGAACCGGACACCTTCGATATCGCCCGGCACAGCACGACGGCCCACCTCACTTTCGGCCACGGCCCGCATTTCTGCATCGGCGCGAGCCTCGCCCGGATCGAGCTACAGGAGGTGTTTTCGGTGCTGTTGCAGCGTTTCCCCACGCTGCGACTGGCCGTCCCACTGGAGTCACTGCAAGCACGTACGGAAACCACCACCGCCGGCCTGCGCGCCCTCCCCGTCACCTGGTAGCCGACGGCTCTCGTGGCTATCGTGAGGGCATGGCGGTGTTGAGTGCGGATGAGGTTGCGGCGGCGCTGGCTGGGTTGACTGGCTGGGAGGGTGACGCGGCGGCGATTCGGCGTCAGGTCGAAGCTGCCGATTTCCCGACCGCGATCCAGATCGTCGACGACATCGCGGTGGCCGCTGAGCAGGCCGATCACCATCCAGACATCGACATCCGGTGGCGCACCCTGCGGCTGGTGTTGGCGACCCACTCCGAGGGCGGGGTCACCGCCAAGGACCTCGAACTGGCCCGCACCATCGACGGGATCGTCGCCGCCCACTCCTGAGGCGCCGATAGGGTGATCGGAGCGGGTACGGGGAGGCGGTCTGGTGGCTGGTGCGGTGGGCACCCTCAGCGTCGCCGGCGGCATCACGGTCGCGCCCCGGGACGGGCTGGTGCTGCGGTTCGGCCGCAACCGCGGCGAGGTGGACATCTGCGTCGGCGAGGACGACCTGCGGATCAGCCGGGTGCACGGGACCCTCACCTGCCGCGGCGAGCAATGGTGGCTGGAGTGCTCCGGACGTACGCCGATCCGGCTGCCGCACTCGGTGCTGCTCCATCACGACGCCGAGCCGGTGCCGCTGCCCACCGGCTACACGCCCCTGCAGCTGGGCGGCTCGCGAGGCCGGGAGCACCTGCTGGAGCTGTACGTCGCCGGAGCCACTGGCGGCCGGCCGCCGGTTCGACCGGCCGACGAGACCGAGAAGCCCAGGCGTTGGCGGCTCACCCCGGACGAACGACTGGCCGTGGTCGCGCTCGGCCAGCGCTATCTGATGAACGACCCGTACGCGCAGCCGCAGTCTCGCCAGCAGGCCGCCGCCGAACTCGCCGAGCTCGACCCCGATGGCCGGTGGACGCACAAAAAAGTGGAGCATCTGGCGGCCGGGGTGCGCCGACGACTGTCCCAAAGTGGGGTGCCCGGCCTGCGGATGGACGAGGTGGGCGACCCCGTCGGCCTCACCCTGGTGGCGAACCTGCTGCGCGAGTTGATGAACTCGGCCACCCTCGGCGCTCAGGATCTGGAGCTCCTCGAACGCGAGAGCTGACCAGTTGGCTGTGGGCAGTCGCGGTTGGGGCCGCGATGCCTCATCGCGACCAGATCAACCCGGGAGTTGAGGAAAATCGGGACGCTCCGGGCTACTTTGGGACCGTGACCACGACTGAAAAACTCCCCCAGCTGCCGTTCCAGCCTGGCAAGAACGTGATGGATGTGCCGCCGGGTTTCCGGCAGCTGCTCGCCGACCGGAAAATCACCAAGGTGCGTACGACCGCGGGTGACGTCGCGTGGATCGCGACTCGCTATTCGGACGTTCGCGCGCTCTTCGCCGACCCGCGCCTTGGCCGCTCGCACCCGGAGCCGGAGAAGGCGGCCAAGATCTCCGCCTCGGCGATCCTGGGCGGCGCGACCGACAACTACGAGACCGAGCGCGAGGACCACACCCGGATGCGCCGGCTGCTCACGCCGGCCTTCTCGGCTCGCCGGATGGGCTTGCTGCGTCCCCAGGTCAGTGGCTTGATCGCCGACTTGCTGGACCGGATGGCGGCCGGCCAGAAGCCCGCCGACCTGCATGAGCAGCTCTCGTTTCCACTGCCCGTGCTGGTGATTTGCGCGCTGCTCGGGGTGCCGGCCGCGGACCGGGAGAAGTTCCGGTCCTGGTCGGTGGCGATGGGCAATCTGGTGGACGCGCCACTCGCGCAGGCCGCGATGGGCGAGTTCTTCACGTACATGCGGGATCTGGTCGAACACAAGCGGTCCGACCTGGGCGAGGACGTGATCAGTGACCTGATCTCGGCCGCGCCGGAGTGGAAGCTGGAGACCGACGAGATCGCCAGCCTGTCCACCGGCCTGCTGTTCGCCGGCCACGAGACGACCATGACCCGCATCGACATGGGTACGGTCCTGCTGCTCAGCAACCCCACCCAGGCCGACGCGCTGCGCGCCGATCCGGCCCTGGTGCCGTCCGCGGTGGAGGAGATCCTCCGGCTCGGCAGCACCGGCGGCGGCAGCGGCGGACTGGTCCGCTATGCCCGGGAGGACCTGGAAATCTCCGGAGTCACCATCCGGGCCGGCGAGGCCATCCTGCTGTCCGCCACCACCGCGAACCACGACGAGACGGCGTTCGACGACCCGGACACCTTCAACATCACTCGCAAGAGCGCCAACCAGCACATGTCTTTCGCCCACGGCGCCCACTTCTGCATCGGCGCGAGCCTCGCCCGGATCGAGCTGCAGGAGGTGTTCTCGGTGCTGCTGAACCGTTTCCCGACGCTGCGTCTGGCCGTACCGGTGGAGGAACTGCGATTGCGAAAGGACGCGTTGACCGGTGGCCTGATGGGCCTGCCGGTCACCTGGTAGACGATGGGGCAGGGCGGCGGATCCACCCCGGAGTTGAAGAAAGCCGACTTTGGCCGGCATAGCGTGGGAAACCTGTCCACCTCCGGAAGGATCCGCTGCCGTGACCACCACCGAAGACCTCCCCCGCCTGCCGTTCGCACCGGGCGCGAATGTGCTCGACATCGCCCCGAAATACCGTGAGCTGCTGGCCGACCGGCAGGTCACCAGGGTGCGTACGTACGCCGGCGACGTGGCATGGATCGCGACCCGGTACGACGACGTACGAACGCTGTTCGACGACCCGCGGCTCGACCGTTCGCATCGAGAGCCGGCCAAGGCCGCCCGGGTGTCCCAGTCGCAGGTGCTGGGCGGTCCGAGCGACAACTTCGACACCGAGCCGCGGGACGCGCAGGTGATGCGGCGGTTGCTCACGCCGGCCTTCTCTGCTCGCCGGATGAACGCCTTACGCCCGAAAATCGGCGAGATCATCACCGACATCATGGCCCGTCTGGAAGCCGGACCGCGGCCAGCGGACCTGCACGCGAACCTGTCCTTTCCGTTGCCAGCACTGGTGATCTGCGCGCTGCTCGGCGTCCCGTACGAGGACCGGGAACGGTTCCGGGCCTGGTCGGTGGACATGGGCAACATGGTCGACGCGCCGCTCGCGCAGGCCGCGATGGCCGAGTTCTCCGGCTACATGCTGGAGCTCGCCGACCGCAAGCGGGTCGAGCCCGGCGACGACGTGATCAGCGACCTGGTGGCCGCGCAGGACGAGTGGAAGTTGGACTCGTCGTACATCGGCCGGCTGTCCACCGGGCTGCTCTTCGCCGGCCACGAGACGACCATGACCCGCATCGACATGGGTACGGTTCTGCTGCTCAGCAACCCAGCGCAGGCCGACGCGCTGCGCAGGGACCCGTCGCTGCTGCCCACCGCCGTCGAGGAGATCCTGCGGGTCACCAGCACCGAGAGCAACGGCGGCGCGCTGGTCCGCTACGCCCGCGAGGACATCCAGATCGGCGACGTGACGATCGCGGCCGGCGACGCCGTACTCCTGCCGTTCGGCATCGCGAACCGCGATGACACCGCCTTCGACGACCCGGACACCTTCGACATCACCCGCAAGTCGCGCGTACCGCACCTGTCCTTCGGCCACGGCCCGCACTTCTGCATCGGCGCGAGCCTCGCCCGGATCGAGCTGCAGGAGGTGTTCTCGGTGCTGCTGAACCGTTTCCCGACCTTGCGCCTCGCCGTACCGGTGGAGGAACTGCAGCTGCGCAAGGACGCCATCACCGGCGGCCTGAAGGCGTTGCCCGTCACCTGGTAGGACCTGCACGAGAGTTGACACCCACCTGCTGGTTCAGATTCCGTGCCGTACGCGCAGACCGTCGACGACCCGCTGCCAGGCCCGGGTAAAGGCTCGGGGTGGGCCCCTCGGACGTAACACGCGCGACCTCGGAGTTCGGTTGCGGACGTACGACCGTGGCTGCATATACGTTGGACGCATGCGGTGCGGGCCGGCACTGTTTTGACTTACGTTTTCGGTGGAAACAACTAAACCGCCACCTGGTATTTCAGAATGGTTTGCCGGCTCGCGTAGGGTCCACGAATGGGTGTGCGAAAGGGAGGCAGTGTGACGGCAGGTGCCAGTCCCGGCGATGTCCGGCACGAGTTCGACGTGGCCGCCGCGGCCGTGCAGGCCGCTCTGGACGCCGGAGCCCGGTATGCCGACGCGCGGCTGATGCACCGCCGGAGCGAGTCGATGGCCGCCCGCAACGGGGTGGTCGAGGCGCTCAGCCAAATCGAGTCGACCGGGCTCGGGATCCGGGCACTGGTCGGCTCCTCCTGGGGCTTCGCCGCGGTCCCCGACCCGACCGATGCGACCGCCCGCGGCATCGGCGCGCAGGCCACCGCGATCGCCGCCGCGAGCGCGCAGGTGCCTGGCCCGAAGGTCCGCCTGCTCGGCGCGCCTGCGGTCACCGACAGCTGGTCAAGTACGTGCGAGAAGGACCCTTTCGCGGTGCCGCTGGCCGCCAAGGCCGAGCTGCTGTCCGGGGTCACCCAGACGATGCGCGAGCACGGCGCCGATCTGGCTGAGGCCTCGTACGACCTCTGGTTCACCGACAAGTGGTTCGTCTCCAGCGAAGGCCACCGGATCCATCAGCGGATCATCGAGTCCGGCGCCGGCATGAACGCGACCAGCATCGGCGAGAACGAGTCGCAGCGCCGGTCGTATCCGAGCGTACGCGGCCAGTTCGGCACCGCCGGCTGGGAGCTGATCGAGCGGCAGGACCTGCCTGGCAACGCGGCCCGGATCGCCGAGGAGTCGCGCGCGCTGCTGACCGCACCGCGCTGCCCGGCCGGCGAGACCACGCTGATCCTGGGCTCCGAGCAGATGGCGCTGCAGATCCACGAGTCGGTAGGGCACGCGGTCGAGCTGGACCGGATCCTGGGCTGGGAAGCCGCCTTCGCCGGCACGTCCTGGCTGGACCTCTCCCAGTTGGGCAGCCTGAAGTTCGGTTCGGACCTGATGACGATCACGGCGGACGCGACGCTGCCGGGCGCGCTCGGTTCGTTTGGCTATGACGACGAGGGCAGCCCGGCGACGCCGGTCGACATCGTCCGCAATGGGGTGTGGACCGGCGTACTGGCCGGCCGCGACTCGGCCGCGGTGGCCGGCCTGGACTACGCCGGGGCCGTACGAGCCGACGGCTACGCACGGCTGCCGATGGTCCGGATGACGAACGTCGGCCTGCTGCCCGGCGAATCCAGTCTGGACGACATGATCGCCGCCACCGACGACGGCATTTTCATGGACACCAACCGATCCTGGTCGATCGACGACCGCCGGCTGAACTTCCAGTTCGGCTGCGAGATCGGCTACGAGATCAAGAACGGAAAACGCGGGCGGATGCTGCGCAACCCCACCTACACCGGGATCTCGCCGCGGTTCTGGGGATCCATGGACATGACCGGCGACCGCGACCACTGGGTCTTCTGGGGCACCCCGAACTGCGGTAAGGGCCAACCGGGGCAGATCGGCCACACCGGCCACCCGTCGGTGCCGGCCCGCTTCGCCGGCGTCCGGGTGGGGGTGACCGGATGACCTCCGCCGCCGATCAGGAGCTTGGCGAACGCGTCCTCGCCGAAGTTCGCCGGACCGCGCCGGGAGCCGAGGCCGACGTGCTGGTCACCACCTCCACGCTCGCGCTGACCAGGTTCGCCAACTCCGCGATCCACCAGAACGTCACCGACACCGGCACCTCGCTGTCGCTGCGGGTCAACGTCAACGGGCGTACGGCCGCGGCCAGCCTGACCGTCGCCCCGGACCAGGCCGCCGCCGACGCGGTGCGCAGCCTCGCCGAACGCGCCGTCGCGGCCTGCGAGGTGTTGCCGGTCGATCCGGGCTGGCCGGGCCTGACCACCTCCGGGAAGCTCGCGCACAGCGGAAACTACGACGAGGAAACCGCGCACGCGGCCCCGGCCGTACGAGCGGACATGGTCCGCGCTTTCATCGACGGCGCCAGTGGACTGTCCGCCGCCGGGGTCTGCCAGACCAGCTCGGTCGCCCGTACGTACGCGAACACCGCCGGTCACCAGGTCAGCGGCCTGGCCAGCGAGTCCACAGTGGACGGCATCGCCCGGGCGGCCCGAGACGGCGGCGGTTTCGCCGACGGCGTCGCGAAACTCACCGCCGTCCGACTCACCGACATCGACCCGGCCGCGCTCGGCGCCACCGCCGCCGCCAAGGCCACCGCGAGCCTGTCGCCGGTGGACCTCGCACCGGGCCGCTACGAGGTGGTCATCGAGCCGAGCGCCGCCGCGCAGGTGCTCTTCTACCTGGGCATGTATGCCTTCAACGGGAGGGCCGTCAACGAGGGCCGCTCGTTCGTACGACCCGGACAGCCGCAGTTCGACCCGTCCCTCACGCTCCTGGACGACCCTGAGTCCGAAGACGCCGTAGGCATGCCCTTCGACGCCGACGGCACCGTCAAACGACGGCTCACCCTGATCGACGCCGGCGTCACCGCCACCGCCGTGCACTCCCGCCGTACGGCCGCCGAAGCCGGCGCCGAGAGCACCGGCCACGCCATCCCCGGCGGCGACCGGTTCGGCGCGCTGCCGCTGCATCTGCGAGTCCCCGGCGGAGCCGGCGGGACCGTCGACGACCTGGCCTTCGAGGTGACGGACGGGCTGCTGGTCAGCGACTTCTGGTATGTCCGCGTGCTGGACCCACGCACCCTGGTCACCACCGGCCTCACCCGCAACGGCCTCTGGCGCATCCAGGACGGGCGAGTCACCGAGCCGGTCGGCAACCTGCGTTTCACCCAGTCGTACGCGGACGCCTTCGGCCCCGGCAACCTGCTCGCCATCGGCTCCGACCCGGTCGGCATCAGCCCCACCGGCTACTCCATCGACACCGCCAACCGGATCGCGGTGCCGTCACTGCGACTCGCCTCATGGAATTTCACCGGCGGCTCCGCGGGCTGATTTTCCTTTCGTACGAGCGAAGGCTGACGTCGGTTGCTGCTTGGACTTGAGGTGGACCTGCTCGACGGTCTCGACTGCGGTTGGGGTTGTCTTGGTGAGCGGCGACCCACGGTAGGTGTCGCTGGGTGCGCGGGGTTACAGCCTGGGTAAAAGCGGGGACCGCTGGGGAATGAGCGACTTGGGTAAAGCAGTGTCCGCTGGGAAATGAGCGACTTGGGTAAAAGCGGTGACTGCTGGGAAATGAGCGACTTGGGTAAAAGCGGTGACCGCTGGGAAAAGAACGCCCTGGGTAAAAGCGGTGACCGCTGGGAAAAGAACGCCCTGGGTAAAAGCGGTGACCGCGAGGGTGCGGTGCCTCGTCTACCAGCCACAAGAAAACCCCGCCCCGCCACCAAAGACCGGTGGCGGGGCGGGGTTTTCTTGTGGTTACTGCCGATGGCCCCCTGTGTTTCTGGCGCCTTCGGCGCGGGCGCTGTCGACTACGGCTACGAGAGTCCGCCTTTGTAGG
>NZ_BAAANY010000031.1:197135-272240 GCF_039530045.1 Fodinicola feengrottensis
GACCGCGGGGCCTCAAAGGCGGACGCTCCTGCCGGAGGGGCGACAATCGGCCTGGCGGCCGATGGCGCCGGACGGGCTGGTTCCCGTCAAAGTTAGCCAACCTGATGGTGAAGATGACGGTCCCGCACGGGGTTAGGAAGACCGGGCTGGTCCCGTCAAGTAGGCCAACTTGATGGTTAAGGCGACGGTCCCGCACGGGGGTTGGGAAGACCGGGCTGGGTCCCGTCCAAGTTGGCTAACCTGATGGCGAAAGGGACGGTCCCGCACGGGGTTAGGAGGGCGGGGCTGGTCCCGTCAAAGTTGACCAACTTGGCGGTGAAGATGACGGTCCCGCACGGGGTTGGGAGGGCGGGGCTGGTCCCGTCAAAGTTACCGACTCGGCGGTGAAGGTAACCGTCCCGCACGGGGCGGGAGGCGGGCTAGGCGGGGACGGCGGTGTAGCGGCGGGTGCGGGGTGGGAGGGTGCCGGCGGCTGCTTCGGTGTCCAGGTAGGACAGCAGAGTGGCGCGGAGTTCGGCGGCGGCGCGCGGGAGGCGTACGTCCCGGCGGTGGGCGAGTGCGACGACCCGGGACGGGCTGGGCTGGGCGAAGGGCGTGACGCGCAGATCGGTGCGGTTGGCGACCACGGTGGCCGGTACGACGGCGACACCGAGGCCGACCGCGACGAAACCCAGGACAGCGTCCATTTCGCCACCTTCGATGGCGATGGTCGGATCGAAGCCGGCCCGCTGGCAGGCGGTCATGGTGAACGTACGCAGGTCGTAGCCGTGCCGGAACATCACCAGCGGCAGTCCGGCGAGGTCCGACAGCCGCAGGCCGCCCGATGGGCTGCGTGGTTCTGGTGCCGCTGCGGCCGGCGAGGAGGCGACGATCAGCTCCTCGACGAGCACCGGGGTGATCACCAGCGCGCCCTCCTCGGCTGGGCCGCCCTGGGCCGGGATGACCAGTGCGAGGTCCAGCGCGCCGGCGGACAGCTCGCGGACCAGGTCGCCGGATCCGGTTTCCTGGACGACCAGCTGGATGCCTGGATACTCGCGGTGAAAGTCGCGCAGCACAGTCGGCAGCAGGCCCGTACAAACACTCGGAGTGGCCCCCAGCCGCACCCGTCCACGCCGCAGCTGCGCCAACTCCTGCACCTCACGGGTGGCTGTGTCGACGTCGGCCAGGATCCGCTGGGCGAGCGGAAGCAGCGCCTCGCCGGCCGCGGTGAGGGTGATATTTCCCCTAGCCCGACTGAACAACGTGGCCCCGAGCTCGCGCTCAAGGGTGGCGATCTGCTTGGACAGCGCCGGCTGGGACACGTTTACCCGCTCGGCGGCCCTGGTGAAATGCCGCGTTTGGGCCACCGCGACGAAATACGTGAGGTATTGGAGCTGCATGCTGTCCAACGATAACCAACGGCTATCGAGACGAGAGAAACGATCGCTTTTTCAAACCGTGGATCGCAGGCGTAGCGTGACCGCCTGTGGTACATGCCGTCGATACGGGAACTCTGCGCCCCGCTGGCTCGTTGCCGCTTTTTTCGGCGACACAGGTAAGGCTTACCTTATCGCCCGCGGTCGGGCCCCCGATCTGCGGCGCCGACAAACCGGGTTTAAGTTCCCCATGCTGATGTTCTGTCACACACCTCTGGAGGGGATGCGGTGAGCGCACCCGCGGCAGTTCGAGATATCGCCCGCCGACGCGCGACGATCGCTGGTCGCACGCTGCGCACCGACCGTTGGTGGCTGCAGCCGCTGATCACCGTGGTCGGCCTGGTCGCCTGGGTGCTTTACGCGGTGATCCGTACGGCGACGCAGAAGTACTACTGGGTCCCGCAGTATCACTACCTGACGCCGTTTGCGTCCCCGTGCATCAGCGCCTCCTGCATTCCGGAGGCGAGCCACCTCGGTCAGTGGCTGCCGGCCTTCCCGCCGCTGGTGCCGTTCGCGATCATCACTTTGCCGTTTCTGCTGGGATTCCGGCTCACCTGCTACTACTACCGGAAGGCGTATTACCGCTCCTTCTGGCTGTCGCCGCCGGCCTGCGCGGTGTCCGAGCCGCACAAGAAATACTCCGGCGAGACCCGGTTCCCGCTGATTTTCCAGAACGTGCACCGCTATTTCTTCTACGCGGCGGGCATCATCGCGCTGCTGAACACGTACGACTCGATCGTGGCGTTCCACGGCAAGACCGGCGGCTTCGGTTTTGGCCTGGGCAATGTGATCCTGCTGGCAAATGTCGTCCTGCTGTGGGCGTACACGGCGTCCTGCCACTCCTGCCGGAGCCTGGTCGGCGGCCGGTTGAAGCACTTCTCGAAACACCCGGTGCGCTACTGGATGTGGCGCCAGGTCTCGAAACTGAACGAGAAGCATATGGCACTGGCGTGGACGACGCTGGGCACGCTCGCGCTGACCGACGCCTACATCGGACTGGTGTCCGCCGGGGTGTTCACCGACCTGCGCTTTATCAACTAGGGATTGGGACGATGAGCGAGGAAATCGAGCGCCTGTCGTACGACGTGGTCGTGGTCGGCGCCGGCGGGGCCGGGCTGAGCGCGGCGATCGCCGCCCGGCAGGCCGGCAAGCGGGTCGCGATCGTGTGCAAGTCGCTGTTCGGCAAGGCGCACACGGTGATGGCCGAGGGCGGCGCCGCCGCGGCCATGGGCAACGTGAACCCGAACGACAACTGGGAAGTGCACTTTCGCGACACGATGCGCGGTGGCAAGTTCCTGAACCACTGGCGGATGGCCGAGGTGCACGCCAAAGAGGCTCCCGACCGCATTTGGGAGCTGGAAACGTACGGCGCGCTCTTCGACCGTACGCCTGAAGGAAAAATCAGCCAGCGCAACTTCGGCGGGCACGAATACCCGCGGTTGGCACACGTCGGTGACCGCACCGGCCTGGAGCTTATCCGTACGATGCAGCAGAAAATCGTCTCGCTGCAGCAGGAGGACAAGCGCGACCACGGTTCGTACGAGTCGCATATCCGGGTTTTCGCCGAGGCGACCATCACCCGGCTGCTGACCGACGGCAACAAGATCGCCGGCGTTTTCGGTTACCAGCGCAAGACCGGTGAGTTCTTCTGCCTGGACGCGCCCGCGGTCGTGCTGGCCGCCGGCGGCATCGGCAAGTCCTTCAAGGTCACCAGCAACTCGTGGGAATACACCGGTGACGGGCACGCGATGGCGCTGCTGGCCGGTGCCACCCTGATCAACATGGAGTGCATCCAGTTCCACCCGACCGGCATGGTCTGGCCGCCTTCGGTACGCGGAATCCTGGTCACCGAATCCGTCCGCGGCGACGGTGGGGTGCTGAAGAACTCCGAAGGCAAGCGCTTCATGTTCAACTATGTCCCGGAGGTCTTCAAAAAGCAGTACGCGACCACCGAGGAAGAGGGCGACCGCTGGTACGAGGACCCGGACAACAACCGGCGTCCCCCGGAGCTGCTGCCCCGTGACGAGGTGGCCCGCGCGATCAACTCCGAGATCAAGGCCGGTCGTGGTTCACCACACGGCGGCATTTTCCTGGACATCGCGTCCCGGCGTACGCCCGAATACATCCGCAAGCGGCTGCCCTCGATGTATCACCAGTTCAAGGAACTGGCCGACGTCGACATCACCGCCGAGCCGATGGAAATCGGGCCGACCTGCCACTACGTGATGGGTGGGGTCGAGGTCGACCCCGACTCCGCGGCGGCCCGCGGCAGCATCGAGGGCTTGTTCGCGGCCGGCGAGGTCTCCGGTGGAATGCATGGATCCAACAGGTTGGGCGGAAACTCGCTGTCGGACCTGCTGGTCTTCGGCCGGCGCGCGGGGGTCGGCGCCGCCGAATACGCGACCAAGATCGGCGAACGACCGAAGGTCGCACAGTCCGATGTGGACGAAGCGGTCACCGAGGCGCTCGCACCGTTTACCCGTGACAGCGGCGAAAACCCGTTCGCCCTACAGGCCGAACTGCAGCAGAACATGAACGACCTGGTCGGTCTCATCCGTACCGCGGACGAGCTGGAGCAGGCCATCAAACGGCTGCAGGAGCTGGCGGCGCGGGTCCACAACGCGGCGGCCACCGGCGGTCGCGCGTACAACCCGAGCTGGCATTTGGCCCTGGACCTGCGCAACATGCTGTTGGTGAGCGAATGCGCGGCGAAGGCGGCGCTGATGCGGCAGGAAAGCCGGGGCGGCCACACCCGCGACGACTTCCCGAAGATGGATCCGGTCTGGCGCAAGGTAAACCTGATCTGCAAGCTGGACGAGTCCGGGGTTCAGGTGGTCAAGCAGGACATCCCGGAAATCCCGACTCGGCTGCTCGACCTCTTCGAGATCGACGAGCTGCACAAGTACATGACCGATGAGGAACTGACCCGGCACCGCGACGGTGGGTCGCTGTCCGACACCACGGCCGCGAGCGAGGGGAGCCGTTAATGGGGTACGACGCGAAACTGCGCGTTTGGCGCGGCGACGACGAGGGTGGTGAGCTGAAGGACTTCACCGTCGAGGTGAATGAGGGCGAAGTCGTCCTGGATGTGATCCACCGACTACAGGCCACCCAGGCGCCCGACCTCGCCGTCCGGTGGAACTGCAAGGCCGGTAAATGCGGGTCCTGCAGCGCCGAGGTGAATGGCCGGCCGCGGCTGATGTGCATGACCCGGATGAACACCTTCACCGAGCAGGAAACCGTCACGGTCACCCCGTTGCGGACTTTCCCGGTCGTACGGGACCTGGTCACCGACGTTTCCTTCAACTACGAGAAGGCGTTGGAAATGCCGGCCTTCCAGCCGCCGGCCGAGCTCAAGCCGGGTGAATACCGGATGGCGCAGGTCGACGTCGAGCGGTCGCAGGAATTCCGGAAATGCATCGAATGCTTCCTGTGCCAGAACACCTGCCACGTCGTCCGTGACCACGACGAGAACAAGCCAGCTTTCTCCGGCCCGCGGATGTTCATCCGGGCCGCCGAACTGGACATGCATCCCTTGGACGCCGCGGAGAACCGTAAGGAATTCGCGCAGGAGTCGCAGGGCCTCGGAATGTGCAACATCACCAAGTGCTGCACCGAAGTGTGCCCCGAGGGCATTCACATCACCGACAACGCGATCATCCCGATGAAAGAACGTGTCGTCGACCGCAAGTACGACCCACTCGTCTGGCTCGGCAGCAAGATCTTCAAGCGCGCCGGCGCGTAGCAGCACTCGAAAGCCGGGGTACGCAGTCGCGTACCCCGGCTTTTTCTTTGGCTATAGTGGGGTCTGATGCCTCTTTCGGGCGGCGACTGGAAGTCGTTCTCAGCTGGCTGACGTGAGCTCTTTCGCCGTCGGCGGCGCGGTCGGCTTTTCGGTGGTCGTACGGTAAATGTGCTGTTCGTAGTCGACCACCGACCACCGCCCGACGCCGTGCACCCGGGTCTCCTTCGTTTTGGTCGGGTCTTTTTTCCTGACCGGCTTTCCGTCCTCCACCAGGCGTACGTCCGTCGGGAGCGGGTTTCGGGTGAGATCCACGGCATGGTTGTGGGCGACCGAAGAAGCACCGCGGCCGCTGCCCTGGTTGCCGCCGACGGTGCTCAGAAACCGCCCGTCAAACGAGATGGCGGTGGTGATGTGGTCGGGGTCGGTGCCGAAAGCGTTGTCGATCAACACCAGATCGCCGGGCTGGATGCCGTGAGCCGGCGGCGCCTGGCCAATCGCCTCGTACCACCGGCTCGACCCATGGTTGGTGTGGTATTCCGACAGTTTCTCCCAGTGGTCGAAGGCCCAGACCCACGGGTTCGAGGTGGCGCCCTGGTACGCCAGTGCGCCACGGATGCCACCTTCGCCCTGCATCAACGGCACCCAGTGAGAGTCCATGCCGGCCGCGAGGTTCTGTTGCGTGAAGGCAAAAGCACCGCACCAGGAGGCGTCCCCCGGCAGCCGCCCGACCCGGCGCGCCTCCGGCTCCGCGGTATCACCATGGCCAACCTGGTCGAGTGCGCGGCGGGACGCCCGGAGCCGCAGGGCGGCGAACACGTTCTGCTGCACGGTCTGGTTGAAGTGCTCATACCGGAACTGCGGATCACCGTCCATCAACACGTCCAGCCGGTCCGTGAGCTGGCTGTTCAGCTGGGTTTCGGTCTGCTCGACCGCGGCGGTGTGGTTGGCGCCGTCGGCGGCCACGTCGGCGGCCGGCCGGCCCTGGACGTAAAGCGCGGACACCTGGTCCATCACGGTGTGCCGGATCTCGGCGAGCGCGGCGCGCAGGTCCTCCGACGGGGTCAGCTGGTTCTGCGCCAGCTGCGTACGCAAGCGCTGGTTGAGCGCCCGTACGGCGGCAAGGTCGCCGCCCGCCAGCGCGGTTTTTGCCTCCTCGAGCGAACTGGTGGCCTCGCGTTGGATCACCGCGGTGACAGCGGCGTTGCCGCCGGCCGTCTGAAGCCGCTGGACGGCCTGTGGGCTCATCCCGCGCTGGCCGGCCAGCAAAGCGGCCACCTGCCGGGCGTCGCCGCTCTCAGCGGTCGCGCGGGTCCGGTGGACTGGCGGCCGGGTCGGTCCGGAGTCGCGATCGTGGACAGGCATCGAACCTCCCGCTTGGGTTTGATCACGACCCTGCCAGCACGACCGCAGGTCGGACATGGCCTCAGCGCTGTTCGCCGTGCAAGGACGCCTTCCTCATCGGGCACGCCGCGGCAGGGACGGCCGCAGCGCCTCGACGAACGGCAGGTCGGCGGGCATCCACCGGACCGAGTCCAGTTCGTCGGCGCCGAGCCAGCGCAGCTCACTGTGGTCGGAAGCGACCGGGGTGCCGACCACGATCCTGGCCCGCCACACCGAAAGCACGCCGTCGCCAGCAGGCAGCGCGGCGTCATCGGCGACCCGGTCGATCACCTCGACCAGAATGCCCAACTCCTCCTCGCATTCGCGGACCAGCGCCGCCTCGACGCTCTCCCCCGGCTCGACCTTCCCGCCCGGGAACTCCCACAGCCCAGCGGCCGAGCGCGGCTCTTTTCGGCGCCCCGCGAGGACGAATCCGATCTCATCCAGGATCGCGGCGCCGACCACCACCAGCCGGCTCAGGCCAGCACCGTCCGGTAATGGGTGGTCAGCCGGCCTTCGTCGTCCAAAATATGGAAAGCCAGTGATGGCGGCAGCCGCAGGTCGACGTGGTCGTCCGGTCCTTCCTGGGACTCCCAGGGAAACTTCAGGGTCGACACCACTCCGGGTGCCACCAGCAGCGGGCGGCTGGCGAAGGTGGTCACGGCGGGCGTGTGCGCGTGGCCGCAGAGGAATGCGACGATATTGCGGTGGCGACTGGCAAGATCGGCCAGCCGCTGCTCTCCGTACTGCCGGATCCCGTCCACATACGGCGTGTTCAACGGCACCGGCGGGTGGTGGAACCCGACCAGTACGGGCCGGTCGTCCGGGATCCCCGCCAGCACACCGTCGAGCCATTCCAGCGTCTCGTCCTGCAGATATCCGTCATCCTTGCCTGGCACCGAGGAATCGCACAGGACGACCGCGAATCCGGCCGCCTCAAACACCTGGTTGACCGGCTCCGCCGACCCGGGCTGACCCAGCAGATGCTCCCGGAATGCGGCCCGCTCGTCGTGGTTTCCCGGGCAGATCAAGACAGGATGCCTGGACGTCAACAATTTCCGCGCCTGCTCGTACTCGGACGGCAGGCCGTGGTCCGCGATGTCGCCGGTCACGAGCACGACATCAAGGTCGTACGCGAGATTTTCCAGATATGTCATCACCGCGCGGGTGCGCTCGACGCTACGCGCGTCACCGTCGATGTGGACGTCACTGAGGTGCGCGATGACGATCAAGGCGTACGTCCTCCGATTAGCCGAAGAGGCGTTTGAGTTCGACGTTGACCAGGCCTTCGGCCTTGGCGAGCTGTGATTCGGCGTCGCCGCCGTTCTGCACGACCTGGGTGACCACATCGCCGTACGCGCTCTGCATCTTCGGCGTCCACTCCGGCGGAGTGGAGTTTTTCGCGTACTGCTGGCTGAAAGTCGCCACGTCGGCGCCGATGCCGGACTTCAGCGCGGCGGCCTTGGCCAGCAGGCTGGTCCGCACCGGAATGTGGAAACCGTATTTGGTGGCCCATTCCAGCTGGTCATCGGTCTGGTCGATCCAGAGCCATTTCACGAACTGTTTGGCCGCGTCGACGTTCTTGCTCTTCGCGCTGACCATCGCACCCCAAGTGCCAATAGGCACCGACGGTTTGCCGGTCGCGGTCAGCGCCGGCCATGGCGCCACCCCGAAGTCATCGCCAAAGGCCGCCTTGATCTGCGGGATCGCCCAGATGCCTGACCACTGCATCGCGGTCAGACCCTGAATGAAAGCGGACGGGTCCGACCAGTCGGTGGGTGCGCCCAGCAACAGACTGCCACTGCTGAAAAGCTGGCGGAGCTGCTGCAGGGTCTGCACCACTCCGGGCTGGTGGAAGCCAACTTTGTGGTCCGGGGTCAGGAAATCCGCACCGGACGGCCACACCGACAGGGCGGACAGCACCGAGTTTCCGTTCGTACGGCTGAAGTTTCCGACGAACAAGCCCTTGACGGTCTTGTTGGTCAGCTTCTTGGCCGCCTCGATCAGCTCGGGAATGCTCTTGGGTGGCTGCACACCGGCCTTGGCCAGCAGGCTCTTCCGGTAGAAGAGCAGCTGCATGTCCTCGATCATCGGAATCGCATAAAGCTTTCCGTCATATGTGTTCGCGTCCACCGCGGGTCCGACGAAGTCGCTCTTCGCGGCGGCGAAAATGTCGTCCAGCGGGACGATCTGCTTGGCGCGTACGAGATCGACGTTGAGCTGGTTCTCGAAAACGTCCGGTCCGCTGCTGGACAGCAACCCGGTGGCCAGCTTCTGCGAGTAGTCTCCGGGCGTCCACTGGATCTGGACGTTCGCCTTGGTGTAGGCCTTGGCGAAACGCTCCGCGGCCTGCTGGGTGCCCTTCTCGCCGTACTGGTGATACCACTGGCTGATCCCGCCGGCGCCGGCCCGCCCACTGTTCGAGCCGCAGGCCGCGAGCGCACCGGCCAGGGCGACGGCGCCGGCCCCCCGCAACACGTCACGGCGGCTGTACGAAGCTGAAGTGCCCATTTCTCCGGTTCCCTTCACCAGGTGCGACCAGCAGGATAGCCCAACGGGTACGGATACCTGCCCGAACCGGACGGTGTCCCAGTATCCGTGTCCGCCCCTGGCCGCCGAACGGCAGCGCAATTCTGCCCGAACATCTGAAACTTGGCCTCCGATCGGGTATATCCAGCCAATCCCGGCCGCGTCCGGCCGCGCGGTGCCGCAGACTCGTCGAAGGCGATCAATGGTGATCAACGGCGAGCGAGGGAGACGTGCGGATGAGCAGCCCGTTTCCGCCCGTTCCGCATCGGCGTCCGGCGCCCCGACCCGCGTTGCTGATCACCCTGCTGATCTCGTCCAGCATGATCGTGCTGCTGGTCGGCATCATCACTTTCGCCCTGGCGGTCAGCTCCGGCAACGGCGTGTCGCCGGCCGCGACCACCAAGCCGCTGCCGCATTCCTCACACCGTTAAAGGTCTTCGTAAAGATTGTCCAGGACTGTCGCATAAAGGCCGGCGATCACCGCTCTGCGCGGTTTCAACGTCACCGTCAGCTCGCCGGAATCGATGGTGAAATCCCTGGGCAGGATGGCGAACCGGCGGATCCGTTCGACCGGAGCGTAGTTCGCGTTCGCGGCGTCCAGCTCGAAACGCCGGACTCTCCAGCCGACGGGACCCGGTTTTGCCCTTTGGCGTCGCCAACGGGCTGCCCAAACGGGTCGCCGATTGTTCGGTTCGCACCATCGCGGGGGCCGGACCGCCCGGGTCGGGCAGGGTGGTCGTCATGAAGCTTGAAGCACGGCTGGTCAGCAGCGTGGAGCGGCCCGAGGCGTACCGGATCATCAGCCACCGGCATGGCGTCATCCGGCCCAATAGCCGGATTTTGGTCGGCCTGCCGGAGTCCGACCGGTTTCAGGTATTCGACCTCGACACGTTGCTGTCCGGTGACCAGCGGCCGGCAGCGGACTTTCGCATTCCGGCGACCGCTGTGGGCGATCACGCGTTCACGCCAGATCTGCGCACGGCGGTGTTCTGTACGGCCGACAAGGTCGTCGCGACCGGAGAGTCCTCCTGGGAATGGCCGTTGGCCGTGGCCGGCAGCAAGAACGGCTCGGTTTTCGTTCCTTCCGATGGAAAGCACGTGTGGGCAGTGGTCCCTGCCGCGGGCGACGGCCAGGAATGGGTCGTACTCGACGCCGCTGACGGAAAACTCGTGGGCCGGGCCAGCCTGCCCTGGCGGGCCTACTCCACCCAGCAGCAGAGCATCGACGGCCGGGTCAGCGTGACGCTGATAGAACAGGACAGTTGCGCGATCTTCTGGGGCGAGTACGGGCAAGACGGGCTGCGGCTCACAGAGGTCTACTCCGACGAGGAGGTCCTCGCCGATGTCGATCCGAGTGGGCGGTGGCTGATGACCATCAACCAGCAGGGCTGGTTCGTCGGGCTGCGGACCATGCCGGACGGCAACTCGGTGGCCGGCTGGTGCGACAGCCGTGACATATCCCGAAAACTCGGTTTCAGCGGCGACGACCCCACTCACTGGTGGTCCACGTATGGAGGATTTGTCGACGAAACAACGGCAATCGTGTCCTGCCGCGACGACGACTGGGAGATCCATACGCACTGGCTGTTGCCGTCGCCGGCAACAGACGCCGACGAAGCGACGGTCGACCTGCGTGGACCCGTCAAATATCCAGGTACGGCTGCCGAACGGCTCTGGGCGTTGGGCGACGGCACCTGGATCACCGCCGACGACGACTCGATATGTCGATGGACGCTGGACTGATCCTGACGCCTCATCAGGATCCGCAGGTGTTCGGCGCTGGGCGGCCGGCGAAGCGGTCGGCGAGATACTGCATCGCGCCGGGCGCGCCGGTCACTGTCTCGCTGATGTGTTCGGCGATCAGGTCCTCGACGTGCTGGACTTTCGCTCCAGCGGCACAATAACGCGCGACCAGCTCGCGGTCCGGACCGATCGGCGCCAGCTCGTCCGGGATCGCGTGGTAGTCGTAAACCGGCGCGGACGGCGTGCCGACGACCCCGAGCGGACTGTTGTCGCGCATGAGTTTTTCCACCCAGGGAAGGTCGATGGCGTTCGGAGTTGCTTCGAAATCCGTTATCTTCTTGCCCAGATGCCGGGTGATCGCGTCCGCGATGCAGTCCTGTGCACTAACGGCCATCGCCTGTCTTCCCGCCGCATTAAGCACGGACGACAGGTTGGCCTCCGGATAGCCGCGGTTCAGCCCGATCACACCAATGATTGCCGCGCCTGCCAACGGGGTGGCGTTGAAGGCGTCCAAAGTGGACCTGATGTCACCGACGACCCCGCCCAGCGCGATTCCGGCGAACTTCAGCTCTGGTGCGTACGACGGCTGCAGTTGGGCGGCGACACTTGTCGCGTACGCGCCGCCGGAATAGCCGATCATGCCGATCGCTGTGGTCGCCGGGAATCCGGCCGGGCCAAAGCGCAGCACGGCTCGTACGCCATCGAGAACGCCGTGCGCCGACTGACCCGCGCTCAGAAAAGTGGACTGCGGGCCCTCGTAGTCAGGCGCGACCACCGCCCACCCGCGACCAAGGGCGGTGGCCATCAGAGCCGATTCCAACGAGGAGTTTGTGACTCCGGCCGCCAAACCGGCCCGCAACGAGTACGAAGGCGTGCATTTGAGCCCGACGCCGTCTTCCGCGGTCTGGTACGACAGCAGCGGCCGCGGGCCTTTTCCCAGCCAGGGAGCCAACGGCACCATGATCGTGGTGACATCGGCGGTCGGCTGCTGGTGGCTGTCGAGCGACTTGTACTGCAGCTGCCACGCTTTCACCGCCAGCGGGATGCTGTACGCGTTCACCGCGACCTGGCGGGATTTCAGCACGGTGCCGTTGGCCACGCCACCGATGTCCGCCGGCACGCTGTAGAAGGGATCGTTGTCCGGCAAGGGAACCAGCGCGGCACTCGCCGGCTGCGCGGCCGTACCCATCAGTGCCAGCGCCAGAACCGCGGCCGCGATCGTACGAATCATGACGCGCACGTGCTGGGAGCGGGCTTTGCGGCGAACCGGTCGGCCAGGTAAGCCACCGCGAGCGGCGCACCAGTGACGGCGAGCGAAGCATGCTCGCTGGCCGGGTCGCGATAATGCTGTACGGTGACGCCTTCGGCGCAGTATTGGGCGGCCAGTGCGTCATCGCCGGCGATCGGGATCAGCTCGTCGAAAATCGCGTGGAAATCGAAGATCGGACCAGCCGGCCGGTGCTGGCCGAGGTGGTTCGCGGCGATGACCTGCTGGATGCGCGGCAGCGCCAACGGATCCGGCACGGTGCTGTATTCCGCCATGCGATGAAATGCTCCGATAGCGGCGATGTCGGTGATGCATTTGGTCCCAATGCTGGCGACCAGCTGCTTGCCTTTGTCGTTCAGGATCGCGTTGATGTCCATTTCCGGATAGGCCCGACTCAGGCCCACCGCGACGGCGAAATAGATGCCGGCGAAGGCGCCGCCGTCGATGTTCCTGGCCACCGCGGCGAGGTCCGGTGGCACGCCGCCCTCGGCGACACCGGCCAGCTTCACCTCAGGCGCGTAAGTCGGCTGCAGTTCGGCGGCCCATGCCGAGGCCAAGCCGCCGCCGGAATATCCCCACAACCCGATGGGCGCACTGGCGGCGATGCCAGCCGGCGCGAAGTGCAGGGTCGCTCGGATGGCGTCCAGGACAAAATGGCCGGCCTGATAGCCCGCACCGTATTCGGACTGTGGGCCCTCGTAGTCGGACACCACGACCGCCCAGCCCTTGGCGAGTCCCAGGCTGATCAGTGCCAGCTCTTTCTCCGTGCCAGCGGGCAAAGTCGCCGACGGCGCGCAACCGGTGGCGAGGCTGTCCTCGGCCGTCTGGTACGACAGCAGCGGCCGTTTCCCATGTACGTACGGAATCAGCGGCACCAGGACGGTAGCCACGCCGGTTTGGGGCTGTCCTTTGGCATCGGTGGACGCATAATGCAGCTGCCACGCGCGTACCGGCACCGGTAACCCGACCGCGCTGATGGTCACTGATTTCGAGCTCACGATCGTGCCGGGCGCGGTTGCCCCGCGCACCGACGCGGCGGCCGGGGCAAAGCCCACCAGGGCCGCGACCAGCACCGCCGGCAACAGCAGGCGCCACAGTTTTCCAGGCATGGACGGATTCCTCACGACTCGTTGAGCAGGACGGAAAGCTGGCTGAGCGGGGTGGCGCCGGACAGGCCGTCGCCGACCACGGCAATGTCTGTTCTGCCGTCACCGTTGAAATCCGCGACGACCGGAGTCTGCGGATTGGCGTCAACCGGGAACTTCCCGCCGAGCGAGAAGGTCCCATCTGGGTGACCGAGTTGGACTACCTGGTTGTTGAGCAGGGTGTCGCTGCCGATGATGTCGAGGTTGCCGTCACCGTTCAGGTCCGCGATTTCGGCGTTGGCGTCGGCGAAACCAGCGTCATAGTGCTTGGCCGGCAGGAATCCGCCATGCCCGTCGCAAATCAGGACGGCGAGCGAGTTGGTGCCGGTGTCGAACTCGTCGATGGCGGCCAGGTCCGTACGCCCGTCATGGTTGAAATCCCCGGCCACTACGCTGCCCGGCACCACGGCCGTACTGCCGTCGCCGAGCCCGACGTATCCACTTGCGCCAGCGGTAAACCCGCCTTTGCCGTCCCCATAAAGGGTAAACGCCTGCTGGCTGATCGCATTCGCGCCGGCGAGATCGGGATAGGCGTCGCCGTTGAAATCATTCAGCGTGATGCTGGAGGTGGACACCGCGGGCGCGGGCAGTGCGGAAAACGGGCCGACGCTGAAAGTCCCGTTGCCGCGGCCCAGGTAACTCTGCACTCCAGCCGCGGTCTTCACCACGAAATCGAGCTTTCCGTCGTGGTTCAGATCCCCGATCGAGGCATCGTCCTGAAATCCCTGCGGGAGCACCGCGTCGTACGACACGGTGAAAGTGCCGTTGCCGCGGCCGAGGTCGATCTGCACCGCCAGATCGGTGGTCAGCAACAAATCCGGTTTACCGTCGGCGTTGAAATCGCCGGTGTAGACGATGCCGACCGGCCCGGCCGGCGGCGCCGGCACCGACCGGCCCGGGCTGGTGAACGTGCCGTCACCGCGATTGGTCAGCAGAAATGGTGGGCCGAAGGCAAAGTAGTCGGCGGCCACCACATCCGGCCGGCCGTCGCCGGTGAAATCCGCCGCCGCGACACTGTGGGCGTGCCAGCCGCTGCCACCCACACCGCCGGTCCAATAGTTGGCGACGGCACTGAACCGTACCGCCGCGGCCGCGCCAACTGGGGCCGCGATGCCCAGTATTGTCAGGAAAACAGCAGCGAGGGCGAGCGTTTTCAGGCGGGTCATCGGTGGCTCCTTTGACGGGAGGCGGGAATGCCGGCCATTTCGATGCGGACCCGATACAGTGGCGCCATGGCAGGTGTGGTGCGGCGGACCCAGGCGCAGCGGCGCGCCGCCACTCGGACGGCGTTGCTGGACGCGACGCTGGAAAGCCTTGTGGAGCACGGATATGCGAATGTGACGGCGGCCCAGATCGCCGCTCGGGCTGGCGTCACCCGGGGCGCGCAGGCGCATTATTTCGCCACCAAGGCGGAGTTGGTGACCGCGGCGCTGGAACACGCGGCCGACCAGATTACCGACAAGTTCCGGGCCGATCCGCCGATTTGTGACAGTGAGACGAAAACCGTGATGGCGTTGGTCGACCGGCTGTGGGATCTGCACGACAGTCCCACTTTCGTGGCGATCGCGGAGTTGTGGCTCGCCAGCCGGACGGACGCCGAGCTGCGCCCGCACGTCATTCGGCTCGACAAGCGGGTGACCGTCGCGGTGACCGAGATTCTCACCAGTGCGGCGCCGGGGATGATGGCGAGTCCGGACGCGACCGCCGTCATGCTGACCGCGCTCGCGGTGATGCGGGGCGTCCTGCTGACGAGCTTCGTGTCCAGCCAGCGGTCCGTCGCGGCGCTCTGGGCGACCACGCGCGGCGAGCTGGAGAAGCTCATCGCCGTCGCCGCCGACCACTGATGCCTCCCCTACCACGCGTGACCCCGATCACTGCGCAGAAACATACCGGCTCGCATGTATATTTTCTAGTGTTCTGGGTTCGAAGTTCGTTGCTTTATTCGGTGATCCAGACGGTGGCCTGAGTGCACCGGAGGATCGTCCTCATACTGGTGGTATGTGGGCGATTCTCCGGTGCTCTCAGACGCCGTCTGGGCGCCGGAGAAAGTAGCGAACTTCGGGCGCAGGACACTAGAGGAAGATCTGTACGGGTTTGCCAGCGCGGCTGTTTATGGCAGAGAAGTGAGCGGAACGGCGTAGAGAGTGCGGCCGCACGTCTGCGCGGCGGCAGTGCAGTCCGAAGGCGACCACTCGGACTGGGACCAGACCAGGCCGGTGGCCCAGTCGTAGGTGAGCGCCTCCGGATGCATCGCCCAACACACCGTCGTCGAAGTGGCACCACAGGTGGCCGACTTGCTGGCGGCGGTGGTCTGCGCCCAGAGCTGGCCGGGCTGGGTGGCCGAGCTGTGCGCCACATACCAGGTGCCACCGTGGGCCAGCACGCCTTGCATGTTGCCGACGTGGCTCCGGTACGCGTCCTGCGCCGGCACAGTCCCAGAAGTCGCGGCCAGCAAATAGTCGGTGCCCATGTTATAGCGATAAAGGCGACCGTAGAGACTCTGATCGGAGAAGTATTCGGTGGTCACCAAGCTGTCCGGTGACGTGCTGCGATCCAGTGAGATGGACGAAAAACACGGCACACCCGAGTCCGACGCCATGTCACAAGTGCCACCCGCGTACGTGTAATAGCCGACCTGCATCATCGCGTATTTGTAGCCGTACGCGGCATAACCGCCGGATGTTTTGCCGATCGCGCTGGAACTGTCGGTCATCTGCAGAATATGCGTCGTACTGAAAACCCGGATCGCGGTGGACGTGTCGCCAACCGCCGTGACGTAGATTTTATCGCCGTACCAAACCATCCCGCCCATGTGTGCCTTGGCTGCGATAAAAGTGCTGCCAGTGCTGTTGGGTACGGCCAGGTAAACCATCCGGAATGTCGGCGCGGCGGGATTGTCATAGTTGACGACCATGATCCGGGCGTCGTTGTATCGACCCAGCGCGTCGGTGCCATGCCAGCCGGACAGGATGATCTTGTCCGCTCCCCACCTCCCGTCCGCGTCCGCGTCACCCGACGTGGTGATTCCCTGTGGCGACCAGGCCGCACTGCCGGCCCGGTCCGAGTCCCAGCACATCGAGGTGGTCGCGGCCGGCGCGATCGGCAGCGCGGCCTTCTCGGTGCTCGTACAACCCGTCATGGAGTAGTCGCCGTCGTGCGCCACCGTGTTGGCGCTGACGTTGGGCAACGCGTTGTCGAGCGCGGTCAGCGCGGCGGCTGGGGTGGCATGCCAGTCGAGGCTCTGCTTGGTCGTCGTGGTCAGCGGGTCGGCGTACGCGGCACTCGCCGCGCTGGGCACGGCCACTACCGCGGCCAGGACAACGCAAACCAGGACACCGCAGATCACCCGCATGACGGCCCTCCGCAGTAGGAATTCACCCGCGAATGTAACGAAACGGCCCGTTTTGTGAGCCGTTCCGTTACATTCGCGACTGTTAGTGAGTTCGCTAATAGCCCTGGGCGCCAGTCGCGAGAGTCCCGCGCCCACCGCTAGGCGGTAGCTGTGACGCTGACGACCTGGTTTCGGCCGGCGGTTTTGGCGGAGTACATGGCTTTGTCGGCGGCCTGCAGGAGGCGGTCCACGCCCGTGCCCGCATGCGGGTAGGTGGCGACGCCGATAGAGACCGAAAGATTGTTGATCACCGCGGTGTCGTCGTCGGACAGTACGGTGACCGCGAGGTCGGCGACCGATTCGCGGACCCTTTCGGCGACCGCGAGCACCGTGGTTTCGGGGATGTCCGGGAGAAGTACGACGAACTCCTCGCCGCCGAAGCGGCCAACCGAGTCATAGACCCGGACAGCGTTGCTGATGGCGGTGGCGACACCTTTGAGCACCTGGTCGCCGGCCAGGTGCCCATGAGTGTCGTTGACCTGCTTGAAATGATCGAGGTCGATCATCAGGATGCCGAAGCTGGCCTGGGCGTGCCGTTGGGCCCGGGCCAGCTCCTGGGTCGCGATGTGCCGCCAGGCGGTGGTGTTGAAAAGGCCCGTCTTGTCGTCGGTGGTGGCCGCGATTTCCAGCTGTTTGGCGAGAACTCCGCGATGCAGCAACAACATCGGTGGCACGACTATCAAAGCGAGCGCCGGCAGGGTGGCCAACGCGAGCGCGGTCAACATGCCCAGGCACAGGGTGGCGATTTCGAGCAGGTTGTCCGCCCAACCGCCAAAGAACTCCTTAACTGACGGCTGGGTAATCGTCAGGCCGGGGAGGGCGACCAGTGCGCCGACCACGAAATAGACGATGGCCGCGCCGCCAATCGCGGCGACGCCCTGCCATTGTGCGGTCAGCGCGGCATGCATGCCGGTGACGCCGGCGTACGCCAGCACCGACGCGGCGCTGTAACAGGTCAGGATCACCAGGGACGCGTTGAAAATCGTCCGGAAAGCTGGCACTCTGCGCAGCCGATACCAGCTGCGTACGGCGAGGTGGGTATAAAGCACGGCGACCAGCAGTGCGACCAGGGCCGGCGGCAGCAGGAGGACAGCGGCGAAGGTCCACACCGAGGTCATGTTGATGTGCGGAGTCGCGTTCACCAGCCGGCGCAGCCGCTCCACCTGCCGGCCCAGCTCGGCCTGCGCGATCCCCATCCCGGCCAGCCCGGCGAGCACCACCGCGTCGGTCAGCTGGAGGTGCGTCCTACCGACGAGAAACACCGTGGCCGCGATTGCGACGACCTCAACCAGCAGGCAGTACGCGATCAGCCGCGGCCGTTGCGTCCACAACGTCCACCGATGCGGCGATATCATCGCCCGGGTCGTGGCTCGTACCACCGCGGCGGTGTCAACGGGCAGCGCAACGGCACCGCCGCCGACTGTCACGTCATCCATACTCATAACAACGCCACCCCTGGTATGTCGCCCACCAGTGTCCACCCGAAAATCGCCGGGGCCAAGGACGAACCTCGTACTTCGCCCCCAAACCGCCCTGGAGGGGGTTGTTGTCATGCGCAACCGCGACACGTGAGCCCCACCTGTCCCAGCCGACACACGCAGCCGCAGAGGAGGGCCGTCATCATGCGAAACCGGGACACCTGAGCCATCCCTGGTACGCCGTCAAACAGCCATGAAGGAGGGCCGCAGCCATGCGCAACCGCGACACCTGAGCCTCATTCGTCCCACCAAACACACACAGAAAGGCCGCCGTCATGCGCAACCGCGACACGTGAGGCCATCGTCTCAGTCACTCCTGCCTCGTACGTCACCAACAGCCACAAAGGAGATCGACGTCATGCGCAACCGCGACACCTGAGCCCATCACTCACCCACCACGTCACATTCGCGGCTGATCGGCCGCGATCGAGCCGATCAGCTCACGCATGATTCGTACGTCGACAGGTTTTCCCACGCCTTATCGCGCTTATTCTCCCCAAGAGGGTGACATTCGGCACACGGCCAACTACATTGAGTCGTCGGCTGAGCGGGGATATCGATGGCGCAGACTGGCGAACGAGTGCGTTTTGCGGCCGTCTTCGCGATCGCCGAGTTCCGGGCGATGTGGACGGCCGAGCTGTTGTCGGTCGGCGGCGACCAACTGGCCCGGGTCGCGCTGTCCGTGCTGGTCTTCCAACGGACCAGTTCGGCCTTCCTGACCGGGCTGACGTATGCCCTGACCTTCGTACCCGCATTGGTGGGCGGGATCCTGCTGTCCGGCCTCGGCGACCGGTACCCGCGTCGCGAGGTGATGGTGGTCGTCGACCTGGCGCGCGCGGCGCTGGTCGGTGCGATGGCCATCCCAGGCCTGCCGCTGTGGTCCTTATGTGCGCTCGTCACAGTCGTGACGCTGCTCAACGGCCCCTTCAAAGCCGCGCAACAGGCGTTGCTTCCAGACGTACTAAGCGGCCCGACGTACACGGTCGGGATGGCGATCCGGAACATCACCAGCCAGTCGGCGCAGCTGGTCGGATTCGCCGGCGGCGGCCTGCTGGTGGCCGCGATCAACCCGTCCGTCGGGTTGGGGTTGGACGCGGTCACGTTCTTGCTGTCCGCCGCGCTGCTTCGGCGCGGAGTACGCCGGCGTACGGCCGCCAGCCCGCAGACCGCGACCGGACGCCGGCCGTTCCTGGCATCGACGGTCGTCGGCGCACGAGTGGTGTTCGGCGATCCGGGACTGCGCGCGCTGATCGCGTTGTGCTGGCTGGCCGGCTTCTACGTGACGCCCGAAGCACTGGCCGCGCCGTACGCCTCGAGCCTGCGAGCGGGGGCCGTGGCGGTCGGGTTGATCATGGCCAGCGACCCGGTCGGCAGCGTGATCGGCGGCATCATCTTCGGGAAGTGGGTCCCCGAACACCTGCAGATTCGGGTAATCGGCGTTTTGGGGATATTCGCTGGAATCCCACTGATTCTGTGCGTGCTGAAACCCTCGCTGCTCATCTCGATGGCGTTGTTCGCGATGTCCGGCATGCTGGCCACCGCGTACAACATCCAGGGCACGGCCTCGTTCATGCGCCGGCTCCCGGACGCACAACGCGCCCAGGGAGCCGGGCTGTTGTCCTCCGGCCTCATCACCGCTCAAGGACTCGGCGCCCTGGGCGCGGGCGTACTCGCCGACCGCCTCGGGCCGGCACCCACCGTCGCACTCGCCGGCCTGGTCGGCGCATTGGTCGCCATTCCCATCGCCATCGGCTGGCACCGAGTCGCCAAGAACCGTTAGCTGGAGCCAGCTGGACTTCACGGTGCGCCGGCGTGGGCGGTACGTTTGGACCTTCGTACGCTGCGGCGTACGAAGGACACGAGGGGAGCAGCGGATCCGTGGGCGCCGAACCGAAAATTGACACCACCGTTCCCAGCATCGCGCGGGTGTACGACTACGCGCTCGGCGGCAAGGACCACTTCGAGGTCGACCGGGCCGTCTTCAACAAGATGATCGCCATCGACCCGCACATGCCAACGGTCGCCCGGCTGCACCGGGACTGGTCACGCAAGGTGGTCCGCTGGCTGGCGGAGTCGGCCGGCGTCGACCAGTTCCTGGACTGCGGATCGGGCCTGCCCACCATGGACAACACCCACGAGGTGGCCCAACGCGCCAACCCGGACGCGCTGGTCGTGTACGTCGACAACGACCCAACGGTGGTGGCACACGGGCGGGCCCTGCTTGAGGACAACGACCGTACCGTCTTCGCCGCCGCTGACCTGCGCAAACCAGACGAGCTGTTCGCGCACGACAAGATCCGCGGGTTTCTGGACCTGGACCGCCCGATCGGGATGATCCAGGGCTCCACCCTGCACCACATCGACAAGCTCAGCGACCAACAGTCGTTGATGGCGCGCTACCTCGGCTACCTCCCGTCCGGGTCGTATGTGGCGCTGACCCACGTGCACAACCCGCATGACGACAGCGAGCTGGACCGGATGACCACGGCGATCGAAGAGGCATACCGGACCACTAACGCGACCACCCATTTCCGGCCGTACGAGGAAATCGTCACGCTCTTCGACGGTCTGGAATTCGTCGAGCCGGGCCTGGTCCAGCTGCACAGGTGGTGGCCTGGCGGCCCGCTGACCGGCAGCGAACCGACCATTTACGGCATGGTCCTGGGCGGCGTCGCCCGAAAGCCCTGAACTGTCGGCCCAAGGTCACGAGAAGCCGGACCAGCCCCGCTCGGGCTGATCCGGCTTTTGGTTACCAGGAAATGAAAAATGATTCTCGTCGCGTACGGAAATGAGCTCCAGCGCCGAGAAGTGGCGCGGGAGCTCATTTCGCAGGTGTTGTCTACCGCCGGCCGTATCGGCCGCCAAAACCACCCCGGATGGACAGGACGACATCGAGGAAGCCGAAAATGCTGCCTCCGCGACAGCGCCGACGCTCGTTGTTGCTGCTCATGTTTCTCCACCTCCTTTCAATAAATCCGCCAGCTGACAGAGAAGTTTCGCTGGCTTTGAACTTCCTTACCTAAAGCATTCGGTGCGGATGCGGTCCCGGTTCATTGTTTTGCTTTGTCTGTTGAGGTCCACTACCGGCCAGCGATTCCGCGGTCAGCAGCTGGGTTTGCGCCAGCGTACGATAGAGCTCGCTGCTCGCGAGCAGATCCTGATGCGTGCCGGCGGCGTCCACTGTGCCGTTGTTCACCACGATGATCTGGTCCGCGGCGACCACGGTGGACAGGCGGTGCGCGATGGTCAGCACCGTCGTGGTTTCGCGCAGGTTGTCAATGGCCTCGATCAGAAAACGTTCGTTGATGGCGTCCAGGTTGGCGGTCGCCTCATCCATCAGCAGAATTCTGGGCCGCCGAAGGAAAGCGCGGGCGATGGCGACTCGCTGACGCTCGCCGCCGGACAGCCGGGTGCCGCGATGGCCGACCATCGTGTCCAGCCCGGCCGGCAGCCGTTCCACCAGCGAAGTCAGCCGGGCCCGCCGGACCGCGTCATCGACCTGTTCCTGGCTCGCGCTTTGGTCGGCGAGCAAGAGATTGTCCAGCAGCGAGCCGGAAAGCACTGGGGCATCCTGCTCGACATAGCTGATCATGGCCCGCAGTCTGCGCAGTTTCCAGTCGTCGATAGCCCGGCCACCGACCTCGATCTTGCCCGAGTTCGGTTCGAAGAATCTTTCCAACAGCGCAAAAATGGTCGACTTGCCGGCGCCCGACGGGCCGACGAACGCGGCCGTGCTTCCGGCGGGTACCTGGAAACTCAGATTGCGGTGCACCGCGGGATCGGTTTCCTGGTAACCAAACCACACTCGGTCGAACCTGATCGCGGCCGGACCCGGCTGAGCGGGCCGGGTGCTGGCGCCACGGCGCTGCTCGGCGGGCTCGATCGGCAGCCGGTCCACCTGCTGGATGCGGGCCACCGCGGCCGCGCCGACCTGCAGTTGGGAAATCGCCTGGACCAACTCGCTGAGCGGTTCGGCAAGGTAGAAAAGATAAAGCAGGAAAGCAATGAGTTCGGCGACGCGCAGCCCGCCGGAGGCGACCCGGGCACCGCCCACCCCGAGTACGGCCAGAAAGGCGACCTGCAGCGAAAGTCCGGTGGACGTGCCCGCGATGGCCTGCCATTTCGCTTCCAGTACGCCCTGTTTCCAGGCGGCCCGCGCGGTGGTGTCGATCGCGTCGTACTCATGTGTCTCGGCGCCGGCGGCCTTGACCGTACGAAAGGCGCCCAGCACCCGCTCCAGCGCCGATCCCATCGCCCCGACCGCTTCCTGCGCGCGCAGGGTGGCCTGCCGGATGCGCGGCATCATGACCGCGGCGATGACCCCGATGACCGCGACGACCGCGGCCGTGACGCCCAGCAACGGCAGGTCAACCACTGCCATAAGAACAATCGTGCCGACCAGCATCAGCGAATTCGTCGCCAGCTGGACCAGCGACTGGGTGGTCACCTGGCGGAGCAGGGTGGTGTCGGCGGTGACCCTGGACATCAGGTCGCCCGGGGCGAATTCGTCCACCTCGCGCATCCGCAGCCGCAGAATCCTGCCCACCAGCTGCCGGCGGGCCGCCAACACGACCGACTCGGCCGTACGTTCAAGCAGGTAGTAGCCCAGTGCGGAGATCACTCCCGCGCCCATCACCAGGCCGGTGAGCAGCACGACCGCGGTCCAGACGGACCGGTGCTCGCCGAGCGAGTCGATCACCGCGGCCGCCGCGAGCGGCTGCGCCAACCCGGCGGCGCCGCCGACCAGGCTGAGCGTTCCACCCAAGACCAGCACCCGGCGAAGGCCTTTGGTATACCCCAGCAACGCCCGCCATGGCCGGTCGGCTGGTACGCCGGCCTCGGGATCGGCACCCGCCACGATCATCGCCTCCAGCCCCTCCGTACTCACCGGCATGCGCGGATCGCGCCGTGCACCGGACTTACCTGACGTTCGGTACGAACCCTCGGCTTGGCCTTGTCCGGCGAATGTCAGTGCGCGATGTCCGCAACGCCCGTTGCTTGCGGCGGGCGCGCGCATCGGGGCGTTGCGGACATGGGGCTGGTATGGCTGCTCGATCAGCCGCCGCTGGTGTTGATAGCGCCGTTGACGCCGTTGGGAAAGAAGCCGCCGGCGGTGGCCGTTTTCGGGGTGAGATAAACGACGTTCAGCACCCGGTCCGCGGACCGGGAATACGCGACACCGTTACTGTCGGTGGGAACGATGTTCGCGTTGCCCTTGGCGGTGATGCCCTGGTCGTCGTCGGTCGAGCCGTCGAGGCTGTCCCGGGCGTCCGAGATCTTGTTGGCAGCGCTGCACAAGTCGCGCTGGAAGAGCGTGCTGCGGATAGTGGCGGCATGGTAGGCCTCGACGGCGAGAATCCCGGCAGCGGCTTCCAGGTAGGTTTTGTTGCTGACCAGCGGGGCCGCGCCTTTGTACGCGGTGACGCCGACGTCTTCGAAGATGAAGGCGGCGAGCAGGAAATTGTTCTCGTTCTGGTAAGGGTCGAACGTCTGGTGCGACCCGATCAGACCGGCCGCGCGGGCAGCCGCGGTGAAACTGTTCTTGATGTCGATCGCCGGCCGGGACACCGCTGCACCGCCCAAGGCCGTACGCAGGAATTTCACGTGCGCCAATTCGTCGCCGGCGATTTCCTGGGCGAACTGGCGTACCGTACGGGACAGAAACGGCACCGCGCGACCGCCGGTCACGCCGCCCCGGGCGCCGGTGCCGGTGGTGAGGCTGTCCGCGAGTCCGTAGCCGTGGACTGCGTACGAATAGAACTCCGCCTCCAGGTATTCCAGGTTCAGCGCGAAGTTCAGGATCGCCGAGTCACTGATCGCGGCGGCGGAGGCCGCCTCTTTCTTGGCGGCCGGCGCGATGGCGGCGTTCGCCGTCGGCGCGAGAGCGGTCGCCAGCGCACCCGTACCCACCAAGCCGAGGCCGGCGGCGCCAGCGGCGGCCAGGAACTTACGACGATCTGGGCCGCTTTCAGCGCTGCGGCTGATGAGGTCGCGAACGAAGGTTTTTCCGAACACTGGATGGACCTTTCTCGAGCTGCTGAGTCGCGAGGGTTCCCGCAGCTATGTGTTCGCGATCACTCCTGCCCCGGTTCAGATTTCTTTTTCGCATCCCCGTCCGGTCACAAAAAGCCCGACCAGCCCGCTTGGGCTGATCCGGCCTTGGGGTTGCTAGTGGTCTGTCTGTGATTTGGGATGGTGGATCCGGTGATCCAGGAGCCGGCTGGGTGTGCCGGGGGATCGCCCTCATACCTGGTCGTATGGGGGCGGTCCCCCGGTGCGGCCAGACGGCTTCTGGGCGCCGGAGCCGCCGTGCCAAATCACAGACAGACCGCTACCTTACGCCGGCGGCATCAGGACAGTGTCGACGATGTAGACGGTGGCGTTGGCGGTCTGCACGTTGCCGCAGACGATTTTCGCGTTGCCGTTGACGGTCAGGTCCTCACCGCTGCCAGCGACGGTCAGGGTGCCCTTTTCGACGGTGGTCTGGGTGCCGATGACCTGCTCCGGGGTGAGCTTCTTACCGGCCACCACGTGGTAGGTAAGGATTTTGGTGAGCGTCGCCTTGTCCGCGAGCACCTTTTTCAACTGGTCCGCCGGGATCTTGGCGAAAGCTGCGTTGGAGGGCGCGAAAACGGTGGCCGCCGGGAGGCTGTTCAGAGTGTCCACCAGACCGGCCTGCTTAACCGCTGCGACCAGCGTGGAAAGCACCGGGTTGGCGCTCGCGGCGTTGGCGACCGAGGCGCCCGACATGCCCTGGAAGCTGCCGGCACCGGTCTTGGGCACGGACGCACAGCCCGAGCCGAAGTTCTCCCCGACCGGGGCGGCCGCGGCCGCGGAGGTGGCTGGCGCGGCCGGCGCCGAAGAATTGTTCGAGGAGGCAGTGGTGCTGCCACTGCAGGCACTCATGCCCACGGCGAGCGCGCCGGCGACCACGACCATGCCGACCCGAGTCAGTTTCTTGGTGTTCCACGGGTTCACGGTGGAACTTCCTTTCTGGTAACCGGCCCTGCCGGTAATCTTCCGCGCCAGGACCGGTGTCCGGGCGGTCAAACGGGTTTGTGCTGTTTTGTTGCGGCGATTCTGAGCAACGTTCGGGGCGTCTGGCGGATTGGATTGCCCCTCGTCGAAATTTTTCGACTGACTCTCCAACCGTCGGTCGAGAACCGCCACGTGAAGTGTTCGTAGCACTTGTCATTTTGGTTTGCCGGTTGCCACGAATTTCTCTTTCCCCCGTGCTGACCTGCGAAAACCACGACAGGTATACGTGCGCGGCGGATTTTCGGATGGGCACGTACGATCACATCTCACCCCACTGTCGAGATCATCGCGAGCGGTTAGCCGTACCGGGAATCCGGATCGGGTTCGGTGACGAACGAATGGCATGACGAGGAGTCCCATGGTCGGTCAGACATCGTCAGGCGCCAGCAGGGCGTCGGGCCGTCGGACAGCGGAACCAGGTGAGACCAGCGACGCCGAGCTGATGGCTCAGGTGGCCGAGCGGAACACGTCCGCGCTGGACACTTTGTACGAGCGTTACGGCAAACCGGCGTACAGTCTGGCCCGCCGGATCACCGGCGACGAAGGGTTCGCCCAGGACGTGGTCCAGGACGTTTTCCTGGCGCTGTGGAAAGATCCCGACAGTTATCACCGGGCGCGCGGCGGTTTCGCGTCCTGGCTGCTTTCGGTGACCCACCACAAGGCGGTGGACGCGGTCCGCCGGGAAGAGTCGCTGCGGCGCCGGCGTAGCCTGGCCACCCAGGAGTTTCTGGTGGAACAAAACGCCAACGGCGTGTCCCAGGCGGTGTACGACCGGGTCTGGACGACAGTCATCGGCGAGCGGGTCAGAGGCGCTCTCAGCCAATTACCCAGCCCCCAGCGAGATGCTTTGGTGCTGGCGTATTTCGGCGGCTACACCCAACGCGAGGTCGCGACCTTGACCAACACTGCGCTGGGCACCGTGAAAACCAGGATGTTGGCCGGCATGCGCCGGCTCCGGGTGGTGCTCGGCGCGGGTCTGGCACCAGAAGGAGGTGCGCTGTGAGCGAGCTCGACCTCACCGACGCCCGATCTCATCAACGGTTCGAGGAACTCGCGGCGGGCTGGGCGCTGCACGGCCTCGATGTCAGCGACGAGCAGCTTTTCCAGCCGCATCTGGACAGTTGCGAGGGTTGCCAACGTACGGTCGACGAACTTGTTGACACACTGGGAGATCTCGCTTTCGAGCTGCCCTCCGACGAACCGCCGGCGACGCTGGGCGATCGGATTCGGGCGGCAGCGGCACATTACGAGGCAGGTTCAGTACGGCCGCTGATTTTGAGCGTAAGCCGGAAGGACCGATCAAGGCGTCCAACAGTGCGATCGGTGCCCTGGATGGTCACCGCGGCCGCCGCTGTGATCGTGGTCGCGCTCGGCGGCTGGAACGTGGTGCTGCGCGGCTCGCAAACCAGCGATAGCCACGCCACCGTCCAACAGCAGCATCTGATCCACCAGCTGCTGGCACCCGGCAGCCAGTCGACCGCATTGTCCACATCGGACGGGCACCGAGTCGCGTACGTCGTCACCAGCGGCGCGGATCTGGAAGTGGTGACGGACGGCGTCGCCGCCAACGACTCCGCGCGTACGCGATATTGGCTGTGGGGCGTGTGGGGTGCGAACACAGCACCCCGGCCACTGGGCAGCTTCAGCGTCTCCGGTTCCGGTGCGGTGCCCCGCCCTGTCGATCTGTTGGTGGGTGGCAAGCAGGTGGGCAAGGCGACCGCTTTCGCCGTGAGTCTTGAGTCGGGACAAAGCATTCCGGCTCGGCCGAGCGTGGTGATCGCTAGCGGCCTCACCACCCACTAGCGCATTTCCCGGTCATTCAAGTGGCTAAGCGAGATCCGTAACGAGCGAAGCGCCGCGATCGTACGAGTTTTGACCGTACCCAACGGAATCCCAGTGGCCTCGGCGATCTGGGACTGGGTGTAGCCGCGAAAGTAGGCCAGCACGATCAGCTCGTGCTGTCGCCGCGGCAGCTCGTTCACCGCCTGCAACGCGCTCAGTACGGCATCCGCGGTCCACACTTCCTGAAACGGGTTCGACGCGGCGACGCCGGTGGCGCTGGCCGCGAGATCCTGCAGCGAACCCACACCAGTCGACTTTTCCTTGGCTGCCCGCCGAATGTGGTCGACCGCCCGGTGGTGCACGATCGTTCGCAGCCAGGTGACCGCGCGAGCCCGGCTGGCCTGGAACCGGGCCGCCCCGGTCCACACCGAAAGAAAGACATCCTGCACCACGTCTTCGGCGCCGGCCGGATCCTGGACAATCCGGTACGCGTACTGAATGCAGAACCGGTAGTGGCGCAGGAAAAATCGTCGGAAAGCCTGGTGATCTCCCCTCGAGATTCGCTTCAACAGGTCAACGTCGTCGAAATCGGGATCTGTCATGACCGTGAACCCGGTGATGGGGTTGGTCCTGCTGTCCGCATCCACCATCACCTTCCGTTCCAGAGCAGCACAAAGCCGTAAAGCCCCGGCCGAGTAAGGGCGAGCGCTATGCCTGGCTGGGTCCGCTGGCTACCACTTGAGTGGGACGGATCGGTGTGGTGGTCGCCGGCTCCAAACTGATCGCGAAGGTAACGGCCGCCGAGATCGTGGAAAACCGGACCGCCAGTGGATGCAGAGCCGGACCCGCGTCATCGGTGGAAAACCCGGCCAGCGGCCGCGCCACGGTCCCACTGACCGCCCAAGCCCAATACCGCTGCCCGGCTGGACTCGAGGCCAGCCCGTCCGCGATGAATTCGACCGTGCCACCACTGGCCACCAGATAGCCGACCGGTTTCCCGACGGGGGTGGCCAAGGTGGCGAGCCGCGACCGTGGCTGTTCCAGTTCCCGTACGAGCCGCTGCTCAGCGGCGGCCCGTGCGACATATCGGCTTTCCAAGCCGTATGCCCCGCCGGCCACCACCACGACTAGCGCCATGGCAGCGGCCAACAACCGATATCTCGGACGTCGTTTTCTCCGAATTCCGACGAATTCCTTCGCCGGTAGCGGACCAACCTCAATGGGTACGGCCTTGCGCTGGGAGTGCGCCAGGTCGTCGGCGGCGACCGCCAGTCGAATCCGATCCCCCAGTTCCGCCGGCACGCCGTCCACGAATTCGCCTTCCAGCGTGAGCAAACCAAGCGTGCTGATCAGTCTTCCGACCCCGTGTTGGCAAGCTGGACAACGAAACAAGTGCTCCGCGTACAGGACCTCCTCAAGGGGTTCCAACGCGTTCAGCGCCCATCCCGGTGCCAGCAGTTCGAAATCCAGGTGCCAGGGGTCGTCTTCGGCCGGGTTCACCGGAAAACTCGATCGGCCGGCAACCCGTCACGATGATGAGAGCGTGAGACCGTCGCTCGGCTTACTTTCATGCCTGTCGTTCGTACGCCGGCACGGTCTGGATTTGCGGGCTTCCCGATCGAAAACTAAGCCAAAAGAAAGAACCAATCGGCCCGATCGTACGAACACGTTAAGTCAAGGCGACGCTAGTCCTGAATCAGCACAGAACTCGCCGTTCGGCGTACCCAGAACACGGGCGACATCAAGGAACACGTCGACCTCAGTGCTCCGAGATGCTGCGGCCCAGGCGCAGCGCCGATACGAGGAAGAAGATGCCGCCGAGCGTGGCGTAGCCGGCCACATTGAGGAGCGAGGGATCCGGCCCCGCCGCCATGAACAAGAAGCTGGTGCCGGCAATCACGGAGATGCCGCCGCTGAGCATCATCGGCCACTGGCCGCCCAGCGCTCGCCGGTTGATTCCGACGACGAGCTGGATCAGGCCAGCGACGACGGCCCAGACACCCCAGACGCGCAGGATCGCGGGGATTCCGGAGGTGACGGCGACGCCGAGTCCGGCGGTGGTCAGGAGGCTGACGGCAATGTTCAGGTAGAGCCCCCAGCGTGAGGACGACGACTTCGATGCCCGGACATCGACGATGGCGGAGGCTACGTCGAAGAGAGGGTAGAGCAGGACGAGTGCGGCGGCAGCCGGCCCGAACTGGCTCCCTGTGACGACGATCAGCGCCGCCCAGACGACGGCGAACGCAAACCGGACGAAGTACAGGCGCCGCAGTGCCGGAGCGGATCCGACGGCGACGGGAGTGGCAGCGGTACTCATGAGGGGCTCCTTCGAGGCCAGCTAACTATAGATAGAACGTTCTGTCTTGTAGCCTCTTCGCATGTTCGCAGGACGGTTCGGCGTTTGTCAAGAATGAACGTTCTATCTGGTAGCGTCGGGGTGTGCAGCGAGGTGTGGGCAGTCGACCGTCCGAGGCGCGGTCGCGGCTGCTGGGGACGGCGAGTCGGATCTTCTACGCCGAAGGTCTGCACTCGGTTCCGGTCGACCGGATCATCACCGAAGCGGACACGACTCGGGCCACGTTTTACCGGCACTTCCCGAGCAAGGAAGACCTTGTCATCTCCTACCTCGGCGCGGCCGACCGCGCGCTGCGCGACCGCTTCGCGGCAACCCTGGCGAGCAGCGAGTCGGCCGAGGACGCGGTTCGCGGGATCACCGCCGACATCGCCGCGGACATCCGGCGGAAGGACTTCCGCGGGTGCGCCTTCCTCAACGCGGCCGCCGAATACTCCGATCCGGCGCACCCGGTGCACCGTACGGTCCTGGAACATCGCGAATGGTTCCTCGACGCCGTGGCTGACCTGCTGGGGCAGATCGGGGACGGTCCCGCCAAGCCGGCGGCCCGGCACCTCGTGATGCTGCGAGACGGTGCGATGGTGGCCGGATGCCTGGCGGACGCGGAAGCGGTGTGCACGACGTTCGTCGACGGCGTCGAAGGGCTGCTGTGGTCGCGCTCCGTGCCTGGCGCTCTGCGGAGTTGAGCCGCAGATCGCGTTGGTCCAACTGTCGACCGCAACACTGTCATCAGCGAAAACGACCTACGGCGTTGCCGGAACCAGTACGGGTGTGCGCATCTGACGCCGCACCATCAGTCGGCCAGCTGGTCCATTTGTGCCCGGAGGCCCTCCAACGCCTGCTCGAACCTGGGCAGTTCGGCCTTCGGGACACCGTTGCCAACAGCGACTTCTCTCCAGCCCGCGGTACCGTCCAACACCTCGCGAAGCACTCGACGGCTTTCTGCGTCCGACAACCGGAACGACTCGGCATTGGCCAGCAACCCCGCAAGTTCGTCATCACGGCGGTACGCGCCGCCGATACCTGTCACGCGCTGGCTGCCGTCGTCCGGGTTCGGGTTGATATCGAAGGCCGGCGCCAGCCGCCAACCGGACGGTCCGTCGCGAAGAAAGCCGTGGTTGCGCAAATGATCATCCGTGTTGTGAATGGCGACGGAGAAGGCCATTCGTCGCCACAACTCCCGCAGATCAACGCCAACGCGTGATCCCAACTCGGTCAACGTCTCGGCCACCTCGAGATAGTCCTGCGGGCTCCCATCCTGACCTCGCACCAATGTCATCGCGCTGATGTACCCCATCCGGCGATCGGCTTCGCGGTCGAATCGCTCCAACATGAGTACGGATCTGCCGCCAACGGCGGTGAGCCGGCGGGCCGGAACGTCGATACCGGCACGCTGAGCCAGGTCGAGCGCGGTCTTCTCCCACGCAATGACGTCCCATTCGTCGCTGTGATGAGGGAACTTGGCGATGAACAGCCGGCCACCGTCGCGCACGGAAGCCTTGGGCCGAGCACCGCCGAGTGAACCTGAGCCGGCGTCCAGCAAGTCCTTGACGGCCGACAGGTCGTCGGGATCGCGTGCCACCGCATCGGCGGCACGCAACAGCCTCGGCAGTTCCACCAACGTGGCGACAGTCAGATCCGGGTTCAGGTACGGGCCGTCAGGCTGGGTACGAAAGCGCAGTGCTCCCTGACGAGTCAGGTCGCTCACACCCAGGAGGTAGTCATTCTCACTGAGTGACGAGCTGGTCTTTCCCCCGCGGAGCGCCCGAAGCCGTACGCGCTTCGCGATCAGGTTCTTTCCCCAACAGTCCGGAGAGCAGTCGGCGAACGATCCCGGTAGACCGGCGATGACATGGGTGCCCTGCGTCAGCGGCATCGCGGGGTCGATCGCATACGCATTCCGTCGAGCCAGATACTCCTCGTCATAACGAAAAGTCGTCGACAACACGTTGCGGCGTCGACTGAAATACGCGACACCAGCATCGACGGCTCGCCCCGCGAGCTCGACGGACACCAAGACGGCTTCGCTCATCGCCGGACCCGCTTCGGCAGAGCCTGATCAGCACGGGCGCGACCCAGATCGGTCTCATACGGGTCGAGCGCCTCGACAGCCCGATCGAGCGTGCCCAGGACCCGGGCAACGTTGAGAAACACGTCAAAACCGACGGTCACCTCACCGTGTTCCAGCTTGCGCAGAGTGTCTCGGGACATACCAGCCCGATCGGCCACCTGCTCAGCCGTAAGGCCCTGCAACTTGCGCCATACAGTGAGGTACTCACCGATTCGCTGGGCAGCAAGACGCGTTCGCGCCGGGACAGAAGATCTCGCCACCACGGCCTCCCTTGCTATAACGGCGACTAAAAACCCCATTATACGCCCTAATGGCTAGCCTACTAGCCATTAACCGAGTCCGACACGGGAGCGCAGGGGCTCAAAACGTTAGAGCTTGACCCCAGTGGTCATCGGTGTTGTCGAGCCGGAAGGGAAGGCGACGCCCAGCCTGGCCGGCGTCTCAGGCAAGTACTTGCCTGAACGGAAAGCGTGAGGTACTTTCTCTTCAGGCAAGTATTTTCCGAGGAGGTTAAAGTGATGCCGGCAACAGAACTCCAACTACCGTTGGAATCGACACAACAGCAGGTCAAAGGCCTGCCTGTTGGATACTTCGTGCTGGCCGGACTGCTGGTGGCCAGCTTCGACATCAGCCAGCAGTTCAGCTCGCAGTACCCGCTGGTCGGGCTGCTGCCGCTGGTCATTGTCGCGGCGCACCTCACGCTCTGGTTCACGTTGCTCTCGCGTCGCCGTCAGTACATTCGCGCGGTGTGGCGGTCACCGCGGGCCCGGATGCTGGTCATACTGCTGGTCGGCGTTCGCGTCCTACTCCAGTTGGGCCTGACCCGGCTGACCGACAGCGCGGCGCCGCTGCACAGCTACGCACACTTGATCATGGGGTTGGTCCTGATGGTGCTGACCACAACAGGCGCATGGTTTGATCAGTGGCTCATTCTGCGCACCGTGAACAAATAACATGCGAAGGAGCGGCACGGTGAACGAGCCAACGCCGGAAGAGGCGGCGGCAGCGCTACGCTCGGTCCACGAGGGCAAGGAGCGGGTGATCAACTCCGCCGCGGGGTCCCGGTGGCTGTGGATCGTCAGCGGTCTGGTCATTTTCCTCTACTGCGCGGTCAACGCCCTGTTCCCAGCGACACAGGTCTGGCTGATCTGGGTGCTGGTGGCCTTCACCGTCGCGCTCACCCTCGCTCTGCGCACCCGGGTGGGAAGTGCGTTGCTCGGCCGTCCGGTCACGGTGTCGAGCCGAAGCCTTCCGCTCAGCTTCTCCTGGCGTCTGCTGCGGATGGCTCCGGTGTTGGGGATCGGGATCGTGGTGGCCCTGGTCGTCCTGCTGCTCCACGTGCCGTACGGCCAGATCTACTACGGTGCGCTGGCCGGGCTCTACATCGCCACCATTGGCCCCAGGTTCCAGCTGTGGCTGCTGCGCAGGCAAGGCAAGGATTGAGTCGTGGCCGAGCTCGACCAACTCCTGCTGGACCCGACCAGACTAGCCATCGTCGCCCTGCTCGCCGCCGCCGATTGGGCGGAGTTCGGATTCGTCCGAGACTCGGTGAAGCTGTCCGACTCCGCGCTGTCCAAACAGGTCACCACCCTGTCCAAGAACGACTACGTAGAGGTCCGCAAAGGTTATGTCGGCAAACGTCCGCGTACCTGGCTCAACCTCACAAACACCGGCCGGCAGACCCTGGCCGGACACATCTCCGCGCTTCAGGCGATAGCCGAGAACGCCCGATCGGACGGCGCTGAGCAACCTCGCCGCTAAGCGGAATCCGCACCGACCGCTGCACAAAATGCCGATGGACCGGGCGAGCCGGTTACACGTTGAACCGAAACTCCACGACGTCGCCGTCGGCCATGACGTAGTCCTTGCCTTCGATGCGGACCTTGCCGGCCGCCTTCGCGGCGGCCATCGCGCCGGCGGCCATCAGGTCGTCGTACGAGACGACCTCGGCCTTGATGAAGCCGCGCTGGAAGTCGGTGTGGATGACTCCGGCGGCTTCCGGTGCGGTGGCCCCGATCGGCACCGTCCAGGCCCGCGACTCTTTCGGGCCGGCGGTCAAATAGGTCTGCAGTCCGAGCGTCGCGAACCCGACCCTGGCCAGCTGGCTCAGCCCTGGCTCAGGCTGGCCGATCGCCTCCAGCAACTCAGCAGCTTCGTCGGCCGGCAACTCGGAAAGCTCCGACTCGACCTTGGCGTCCAGGAAGATCGCCTCGGCCGGCGCGACGAGTTCGCGCAGTGAGTCAAGGAAAGTCTCGTCGCCGAGCTCTTCTTCGTCCACATTGAACACGTACAAGAATGGCTTGGTGGTGAGCAGGTTCAGCTCACGCAACAAGTCGACATCGACACCCGCGGCCTGCGCGCCGGAGAACAGCGTGATGCCTTTTTCCAGCACCTCATTGGCTTTCTTGGCGGCCTCCGCATAAGGCACGGTGTCTTTCTTAAGTCTGGCTTCCTTTTCCAGCCTCGGCAGCGCCTTCTCCAGCGTCTGCAGGTCGGCCAGAATCAGCTCGGTGTTCACCGTCTCGATGTCGTCGACGGGCGAGACCTTGCCGGCGAAATGCACCACGTCCGGATCCGAGAACGCCCGGATCACCTGGCAGATCGCGGAGGCCTCGCGGATGTTGGCGAGGAACTTGTTCCCCAACCCCTCGCCCTCACTGGCCCCCTTGACGATGCCCGCGATGTCCACGAACGACACCGTCGCCGGCACGATCTTGGCGGACTTGAACAGCTCGGCCAGCTTGTCGAGCCGCTCGTCCGGCAACGGCACGACGCCAACGTTGGGCTCGATGGTGGCGAACGGATAGTTCGCCGCGAGCACGTTGTTCTTCGTCAACGCGTTGAAGAGGGTGGATTTGCCGACATTCGGCAGGCCGACAATGCCCAGGGTGAGACTCACAACGGTCCAGTCTACGTTTCGCCCTCGCTCGGTCGCCGCCCACCCATCTCCCCTGCCGTTTGGATACCTCGCTTCCCGCGGCTTGATGGGTAGCACGTCGGTGTCGTGACTATCCGTGACGACTGAGGCGACTGTCGTGTTTGTCCGGCTCGGTGAGTACGGGCCAGTGCGCTCGCCGTCGACGAGTCGCGGGTTTCCCAATGGCGCCAAAAGTGTGGCGTTCGGCGAGCGCCGCCGAAAGACCGACGGCCGTCACCCCGCCGGTCCGCTAGCGGCCTGACTGCACAATCGGACTCCGATTGCGCAGGCTCTACATAGGGTGCGGCGCGAAACTGTCGTACCCACCCCCAAAAATCACCCCCACCCAAAGACGGGTGGGGGGCGGGTTCGAGGACCAATGTCCAAACAAAAAATTTAAGGTCCACCTCTCAACCCACCCCCCGCCCGTTCAAAGGGAGGGGGAAAGAAAAACAGACACCTACGACAATTTCGCGCTGCTACAGCCTGTAATAGGCAACCCGGCTGAAGGCGATCTGGCTCCGGCGGTCGACTTTCGGGACCGGGACGGCCCAGGCAGCCGTACCCGGGCAACCGAACACAGACGTCCGTTTCCCGCTAGCTAACGACCGCCAGTCGAGCGACCATTAACCGCGTGAGTCCTTTGCCGGAGTTGGATGTGTGTTACCGGGCGGTCAGCAGTCGCGACGCCCGGTTTGACGGGTGGTTTGTGATGGCGGTGCAGACGACCGGCATCTACTGTCGGCCGTCCTGTCCTGCGATGACGCCGCGGCGTGCGAACGTGCGTTTCTATCCGACGGTCGCGGCGGCTCAGCGGGCTGGGTTCCGGGCGTGCCTACGCTGCCGGCCGGATGCCGCGCCTGGGTCGCCGGAGTGGAATACCCGGGCTGACCTGGTCGCTCGCGCGATGCGGCTGATCGGCGACGGGGTGGTGGAGCGGGATGGGGTGGCCGGGTTGGCGTCGCGGCTGGGTTACACCGAGCGGCACCTGCATCGCCAGTTGGTGGCCGAGCTGGGAGCTGGGCCGTTGGCGTTGGCGCGGGCGCAGCGGGCGCAGACGGCTCGGGTGCTTATCGAGACGACGAAGGTGTCCTTCGCCGACATCGCGTTCGCGTCCGGGTTCGCCAGCATCCGGCAGTTCAACGACACGATCCGCGAGGTGTTCGCGGCGACTCCGACCCAGCTGCGGGCGAAGTTCCACGGCAACGGCAGCGAGTCGGCGCCGGGGACGATCACCGTACGACTGCCATACCGGCCGCCGATGGACGCCGAGGGTCTGATGGGTTTCCTCAGGTCACGGCGGGTGACCGGCATCGAGGAGTGGGACGCGGACACGTACAAGCGCGCGCTCCGGCTCCCGCACGGCACAGGAACGATGGCCTTGGCCGTACGCGATGGATATGTCGAGTGCACGTTGCGGCTGGCCGACCTGCGTGACCTGTCGACCGCGGTCTGGCGGGCCCGCAGGCTGCTCGACCTGGACGCCGACCCGGCCGCCATCGACGCCGCGCTCGCGACCGACCCGGCGCTGGAGCCGCTGGTCCTCAAGCGACCCGGGATCCGGGTGCCAGGCGCTGTCGACGGACTGGAAATCGCCGTACGGGCGGTGGTCGGTCAACAGATCTCGGTGGCGGCGGCGCGTACGGTTCTCGGCCGGATCGTCGAGGCGCTCGGCGAGCCGCTGGCCGAACCAGACGGCGGCCTGACCCACGTCTTCCCCACCGCGCAAGCACTCGCGGCAGCGCCAGATGAGGCGCTGCCGATGCCGGCCGCACGGCGTCGGACGATCCGAGAGCTGGGGGCCGCGGTCGCGGACGGCCGCGTCCAGCTGCATCCGGGTGCGGCCGCCGACGAGGTCACCGAGGCGCTCTGCGCATTGCCCGGCGTCGGCCCATGGACCGCCGGCTATGTGACGATGCGCGCGCTGGCCGACCCTGACTCGTTCCTGCCTACCGACCTCGGCGTGAAGCGGGCCGCTGACCTCAACGGCCTGCCGACCGATCCAGCCGCGCTCACCGAGCGCGCAAAGGCGTGGCGGCCTTGGCGGGCGTACGCTCTGATGCACCTTTGGCACAGTGAAGCCAGCTGAGAAACGGCTGTTGAGCTGTGATCATGCGCCGGTGGACCTCGTAGACTGGGCGCCCACCACGACGGGGTTGATGAGGAGCGCACGATGAGCTTCCTGGACAAGGCAAAAGAAGCCGCCAAGGACATCGCCGACAAGGCGGGCCCGGCGGTCAACCAGGGCATGGCCAAGGCGAAGGAGGCCGTCGACAAGGCCAAACCCATCGTCGCGGACGCGGTGGACAAGGCCAAACCAGTGGTGGCCGGCGCCGTGGAAAAGGCGAAACCAGTGGTCGCCGACGCGGTCCAGAAGGCCAAACCCGTGGTCGCGAAGGGCGTCGACGCGGCCAAGACGAAAATCGACGAGCTGAAGAACTCCCGCAAGTCGTAGCCAGCTGACGTACGCCTCGACCTCACCACGAGACCGGGGCGTACGCCCGCAAATACGGGTGGATGATCAGCTGCCAGCCGCATTCACGGATCTTTTCCTCGCTTTGTGAACGCACAAGCGTTTGAATGGAGTGGGCCGGGTCACATCATGACCGGCGAACTGACCGGCTGGTCAGGGACACTCCCGCGAGGAAGGACGCCATGACGACCGACTACGAGCAGATGTTCATCGGTGGGGAATGGATCCGCCCGAGTTCGGCGGCGGTCATCAACGTGACGTCGGCGAGCACCGGCGAGGTCATCGGCACTGTCGCGCAAGCGCAGGAAGCCGACGTCGACGCCGCCGTCGCGGCCGCCCGCCGGGCGTTCGACGACCCCTCCGGCTGGTCCCAGTGGGAGCCAGCCCGCCGGGCCGCGGCAATGGAGAGCCTGGCCGCTCAGCTGGAAAGCCGCGGCGAGGAGATGGCCCGCCGGGTCAGCTCGCAGAACGGCATGCCGATCTCCATCGCGACCCAACTGGAAGCCGCTTTCCCGGTCCTGCTGTTGCGTTACTTCGCAGGCCAGGCGAGGGACTCGGTGTTCGAAGAGGAACGCCCGCACATGCTCGGCGGTACGACGACCGTACGGCGCGAACCGATCGGCGTGGTCGGCGCCATCGCGCCCTGGAACTACCCGCAGACGCTGGCCGCCTTCAAACACGCCCCGGCGATGGCCGCCGGCTGCACCGTCGTTCTCAAACCGTCGCCCGAGACCGTACTCGACGCCATGCTCTTCGCCGAAGCGGTCGCCGCGTCCGACATCCCGGCCGGTGTCATCAACATCGTGCCTGGTGGACGCGAGGTCGGGGCGTATCTGGTCCAACACCGCGACATCGACAAGGTGGCCTTCACCGGCTCCACCGCCGCTGGCCGGCAGATCGCCGAGACCTGCGGCCGGCTGCTGCGGCCGGTCACCCTGGAGCTGGGCGGCAAGTCCGCCGCGATCATCCTGGACGACGCCGAGCTGGATCTCGCCAAGATCGGCAACGACCTGTTCGCGGCGACACTTATGAACAACGGCCAGACCTGCTATCTCGGCACCCGGGTGCTCGCACCGGCCTCCCGGTACGACGAGGTGGTGGACATCCTCGCGGCCTTCGCCACCTCGCTGACCGTCGGTGACGCACTGGACCCGGCCACCCAGATCGGGCCGATGGCGTCGACCACGCATCGCGACCGGGTCGAGGGCTACATCGCCAAGGGCGTCGGCGACGGCGCCAAGCTGGTCACCGGCGGCGGCCGTCCGGACGGTCTGGACGCCGGTTGGTTCGTCCAGCCGACGATCTTCTCCGAGGTGGACAACGGATCCACGATCGCGCAGGAGGAGATCTTCGGCCCGGTACTGTCCGTTATCCGCTACGGCGACACCGATGACGCCGTACGGCTCGCCAACGACTCCGACTACGGGCTCGGCGGCTCGGTCTGGACAAGCGACCCGGAGCGCGGCAAGTCCGTCGCCAACCGGGTCCGCACCGGCACGATCGGCATCAACCGTTACATGGTCGACCCGGGCGCTCCCTTCGGTGGCGTCAAGGCCAGCGGGATCGGCCGTGAGCTGGGACCGGACGCCATCCGGGCGTACCAGCAGCAGAAGACGATCTACTCCTGACCTCGGCGAGGGTGACGTCGTGGGTACGCTTTGCCCCGATTTATCGCCTCACAATGTCACTCTCGCGGCGGGCAACACGCCGGGCTAGGTCGTCGATTCTGTCGGTCCCTCGGTTCAGGATCGGGGGATGGACATTGTCGCCGCTGTCGTTGTCGGGCTGATTCTCGGCGCGGTCGCCGGGGTGGCGTTCGGATTGCTGGCCGGCCGGTCGAAGGAAGCCGGAGTGTCGGCTGCTCTGACCGCTGAGCGTGACGCCGTGCGCGTCGAGCGGGACGCGCTGCGCACTCAGCTGGAGGCGGGGCGGACGGCGGTGTTGGCGTCGGACCAGCGGGCCGGGGCCGCCGAACAGCGGGCCGGCGTCGCCGAACAGCGGGCCGCGGCCGCCGGGGCACAGGCGGACGCGCTGCAGACCGCGTTGGAACACGAGCGGCAGAGCGCCGCCGACGTCGAGCAGCGGCTGCGGGAGGCCTTCGGGTCGCTGGCGGCGGACGCGCTGCGGTCCAACAACGACAGCTTCATCCGGCTGGCCAGCGAGCGGTTCGGGCAGGCGACGACGGCGGCCAAGGGCGATCTCGCGCAGCGGGAGCAGGCCATCAAGGCGCTGGTCGATCCGCTGGCCGACCAGCTGCGCCGGCTGGACGAGCGGGCCCGTCGGCTCGAGCAGGAGCGGACGAGCGAATACGCCGGGCTGAAGACGCATGTCGCGGAGATGATCCGGACCAGCGAGGGCGTCCGAAGCGAGACCGCGCAACTGGTGTCCGCGCTGCGGGCGCCGCAGATCCGCGGCCGCTGGGGCGAGATGCAGCTGCGCCGGATCATCGAGAGCGCCGGCATGGTCGAGCACTGCGACTTCGAAGAGCAGCACACTGTTCGTACGTCCGACGGCGTGCTCCGGCCGGACGTGGTGATCCAGTTGGCCGGCGGCAAGTCTGTGGTGATCGACGCCAAAGTGCCGTATGAGTCGTTCCTCGCGGCCCAGACAGGCGACACCCAGACCCGGCAGGCGAAGGTCGCCCAGCACGCAAAAGCGGTCCGCGACCATGTCAAGAAGCTCGCGGACAAGGCATATTGGAACTCCTTCGAGAACAGCCCCGAGTTCGTGGTGATGTTCATGCCCGGCGAGACGCTGCTGGCCACCGCATGGGAGGCCGATCCAGGTCTGGTCGAGTATGCGACCGAGAACCACGTGGTGATCGCTACCCCGACCACGCTGATCGCGCTGCTGCGCACCATCGCCTACACCTGGAAACAGGACGGTCTCGCGAAGAACGCCCACTTGGTGCAGGCGATCGCCAAGGAGCTGTATTCGCGGCTGGCGACCATGGGAAGCCACGTCGAGCGGCTTGGCAACGCGCTGGATGGCGCGGTGAAGGCGTACAACCAGAGCGTCGGCTCGTTGGAGGGCCGGGTGCTGGTGTCCGCCCGCAAGCTGGCCGACCTGAAGGTCAGCGAGGAGCTGCTGCCCGAGCCCACCCAGATCGAGCGCACCCCGCGGGCCGTCTCCGCTCCGGAGCTGGTCGCGTCCGCCAGCGACCAGCTTCTCGCCTTCGAGGAACTCGACCATCACCGAGTGTCCTGACCTTCGCGAACTCGGCGTTTCGGTGGCGACACGCGGGTGATGACGGGGGTGATCTGGACCACGGCGTCGAGTCATGGGATGAATCGGCTCCTAACCTGACGAGATGGTGGCCCACGCGAGTACGAGGCCGGCCGCATCGCAGTGGGGCGGTGCCCTTGTCCTGCTGATCGCGGGGTTGACGGCAGCCTCGGCGGCGGTCAACGGACTGGGCCGGTTCGCGTACGCGCTGGTGCTGCCGTCGATGCGGGCCGACCTGCACTGGTCGTACGCGACCGCCGGGCTGCTGAACACGGTCAACGCGGCCGGCTACCTGACCGGTGCGCTGCTCGCGGCACCAGTGGCGGCCCGGCTGGGCCACCGGCGGGCGCTGCTCGCCGCGTTGGTGGTGAGTGCGCTGGCGGTCCTCGCGGCGTCCGTCAGCGGACTCGTGCCTGTCCTGCTCATCCTGCGACTGACCAGCGGCATCGCCGGTGCGATCGCCTTCATCGCCGGTGGCGCCCTGACCGCCGCTCTCACCGCCGACCTGCCACCGCGTCGCGCGGTGTTGTGCCTCGGGCTCTACTTCACCGGCCCCGGAGCCGGCATCGTGGTGTCGGCGGTGGCGATCCCGCCGCTGGTCAGCGCGTACGGGTGGCGGCTCGGCTGGGTGACGCTGGGCGCGCTCTGTCTCGCCGGCCTGGTCCTGACCGCGGCCGCGGTCCGCCGGCTGCCGGCCGACCCCGTCGCCCGCGACCGGCCCAAGCGCCGGAGTGCCCCGCTACGGCCACTGGTGTCGGTGCTGGTGACGTACGCGATCTACGGCGCTGGCTACACGGCGTACATGACGTTCGTGATCGCCTTTCTGACCGCAGCCAGCGGCGGCTCGGTGATCACCCTGTTCTGGCTGGTCCTGGGTGGCTGCGGGGTCGCCTCCAGCATCGTATGGACCCCGTTGCTGCAGCGGCTGCCCGGCCAGGTCATCGCCGCGATCCTGCTCGGTGGCACGACGGCCGGCGCCGCGTTGCTCGTCCTGGTGCCAGGCCCGGTGGCGTGGTTCGGGTCCGCGGTGCTCTTCGGTGGCTCGTTCCTGACCGTCGTCACCGCGATCACCGGCTGCGCGCAACAAATGCTGCCCCCGGATCGCTGGGCCGCCGCGATCGCCGCGCTGACCATCGCCTTCGCCATCGGCCAGTGCGTCGGACCGGTGCTGGCCGGCACCCTGTCGGACCGCGTCGGCGGCGTACCCGCCGGCCTCGCCATCGGAGCCGCCCTGCTGGGCGTCAGCACCCTCACCGTCCTCACCCACCGCCGCCCAGCCCGTACGTAGCTGCCGAAACTGTCGGCCCGCACGCGAATACTCGATTCGGGGGCGCCATTTTCGGCTGCCGAAAATGCCGCCCCCGAATTCGAGAATCCTCGCTGGCACCGACAAAACCATGCCGGGCCGGTCGTCGAGCGGCACATTTCTGGTGTCACTCGTCGAGGAAAGTGCGGGATTGGCCCATGATCAACAAAGGTGTCCGTCGGTGGAGGGCCATCTGGAAACTCAGCAGCCAAAAGACCCAGGTGCGGCGCGAAACTGTCGTACCCAACCGCAAAAGTTGCCCCCACCCAGTGACGGGCGGGGGGGTGGGTCGAGAGGCAAGGGCTGAATTATAAGTTGGACGTCGGTCCTCAAACCCACCCCCCGCCCGTTCAAAGGGAGGGGGCTAGAAAACAGCATCGGTACGACAATTTCGCGCCGCACCCTATGTAGACCGACACAATCGGAATCCGATTGTCACAACGGCGACGGCGGACAGGTGTTAGGCCTGGGCGGCGCGGAGGTCGCGTTTGATTTGCTGGGGCAGCGAGAAGGTGAGCCGTTCGTCCGCGGTGGTCACTTCCTCGACCAGGTCGAAGCCGTGCCGCGCGAGTCGGTCGAGGACCTCGGCGACCAGGATTTCGGGTACGGACGCGCCGCTGGTCAGGCCGACGGTGGTCACGCCGTCCAGCCACGAGTCCTCAATTTGGTGCGCGTAGTCGATCAGCCGGGCGTCGTCGGCGCCGGCTTCCTTCGCGACCTCGACCAGCCGGACCGAGTTGGACGAGTTCGTCGAGCCGACCACCAGCACCAGCTCGCAGTCCGGGGCCAGCTGCTTGACGGCGACCTGCCGGTTCTGGGTGGCATAGCAGATGTCGTCGGACGGCGGCGCTTCCAGGTTCGGGAAGCGCTGACGCAGCCGATCGACAGTCTCCATCGTCTCGTCCACGGACAGTGTGGTCTGGGACAGCCACACGACCTTGCTCTCGTCCACCACGTTGACCGCGTCCGCGCCGGCCACGCCGTCGACCAGCTGAGTCGCCTCCGGCGCCTCGCCGGCGGTGCCCTCGACCTCCTCGTGACCCTCGTGCCCGATCAGCAGGATCTGATAGCCGTCGTCAGCGAACCGCTTGGCTTCCTTATGGACCTTGGTGACCAACGGGCAGGTGGCGTCGATCGTGGTCAGGTTCCGCGCCTGCGCCTCGGCGTGTACGGCCGGAGACACGCCGTGCGCGGAGAACACCACCATGGCGCCCTCGGGCACCTCGGAAGTCTCGTCCACAAAGATCGCGCCGCGTTTCTCCAGCGTCTCGACCACGTGCTTGTTGTGCACGATCTGCTTGCGTACGTACACCGGGGCGCCGTACAGCTCCAGCGCCTTCTCCACGGTGATCACCGCGCGGTCGACGCCGGCGCAGTAACCGCGCGGCTTGGCGAGCAGGACACGCTTCCTCGGCGACGACATGGCCACCATCGTAGGTCGTACGTTCCCCATAGGCTGAGGAGCGTGAGTGACAGCACCCGCAGCACCCCCGACCAGCCCTGGCCGGTCCGGCTGGTCAGCGCCAAGATCGGCCAGTGGATCGGCCGGCTCGGTGACGTCTGGGTGGAGGGCCAGATCACCCAGCTGTCCCGGCGGCCCGGCGGCGGCGTCGTCTTCCTGACGCTGCGGGACGCGAGCGTGGACATGAGCCTGCCGGTGACCTGCAAGGTCTCCGTCGCGGACGCCTGCGAGACACCGTTGGCTGAGGGCGTCCGGGTGATCGTGCACGCCCGGCCCGACTTCTACCCGGCGCGCGGCACGTTGTCGCTGCGTGCGGACGAGTTCCGGGCCGTCGGGGTCGGCGAGCTGCTGGCCCGGATCGAGCGACTTAAGCGCGCGCTCGCCGCCGAGGGCCTGTTCGCGCCGGAGCTCAAGCGCCGGCTGCCGTTCCTGCCCAGCTGCGTCGGTCTGGTCACCGGCCGCGCGTCCGCCGCCGAGCGGGACGTCGTCACCAACGCGCGCGCTCGCTGGCCTGCTGTGGAGATGCGGATCCGCAATGTCGCCGTGCAGGGCGTGACCGCGGTCCCGCAGCTCATCGAGGCCGTGAACGCACTGGAAGCGGACCCCGAGGTCGATGTGATCGTGCTGGCCCGCGGCGGCGGCAGCGTCGAGGACCTGCTGCCGTTCTCGGACGAGGCGCTCATTCGTACGGTCTTCCAGTGTCGTACGCCGGTCGTCTCGGCAATTGGCCACGAGCCGGACAGTCCCCTGCTCGACCTGGTCGCGGACGTACGCTGCTCGACCCCGACCGACGCCGGCAAGCGGATCGTGCCGGACTGGACCGAGGAACGCGACCGGATCGCGATCGCCCGGTCCCGGCTGGCCGCGGCCATCACCGGCCGGTTGGACCGCGAGCAGTCCTGGCTCACCGGCACCCTGTCCAGGCCCGCGCTGGCCCGGCCGCAGACGCTGCTCGACCAGCTCGCCGAGCAGGTCAAGGCATTGACCGAGCGCGCGACCCGCGTTCTGCGACACCGCACCGACTCCGCCAGCAACGACATCGCCCATCTGCGCGCCCGCGTTGTGTCGCTGTCACCAGCGGCCACCATGGAGCGCGGATACGCTGTCGTACAAAGGAAAGACGGCCAGGTCGTCCGCAAACCGTCCGATGTGGACACTGGCGACGAGGTGCGGCTGCGGCTCGCCGAGGGCGAGCTGCACGCGACCGTGACCGCACCTGAGCGGTAACCGAAAAATGCCAGTCGGCCGATACCGCGGGGCCGCTCGTACGAGTAATGACTGTCCCTGGAGTTACTGAACGGGGACGCACATCAAGGCTGACCAACCGTCCAGACCCATGTCCGGTCCACCGATCCCGGATCGGCAAGACAGCGCGCGAATGCGCTGACGTGTACGCGCGTGCCGAATCCGTTCAGGACACCACGGTGGCCCGGATGGGCAGAATTTCGGCGCTGGCGATGCCAACAGCTGGCCGCCTTCGTACCTTTATCAAGGAGGCCAGGAGTAGCTGGACTTATACAGCCTTTAGACCTGCCAAAACAGCTAGTCCTGGTCTCCTTGATAACAGTCGGCTCAGTAGCGGAACACCGCTCAAAGACGGGGTCTTCAGCATGGCAGCAATGCCTCCACCGCCAGGCTCGTACGGGCCGTACATGCCGCTTCGGCGCCGCCGGACCGGTCCCTGGATCTTCGTCGGTTTATCGTCCGTCATCCTGTTGGTCGTGCTGGCCGGAGGGGTCGTGTTCTTCCTGACCAGTAACCGGTCCACGGACCAGTACTCCGGCTACTTCCAGGTGGAGAATCTCGTCACCCCGGTCATGATCAGCGACGGTGCCACCGGCCCCACCACTAAGACGTGTAACCGCAAGGAAAACAAACACTCGCTGTTTCGCGGCTGCGCATGGGTGGGCTCCAACCGAGCGGACGGGAAGCATTCCCGGTTCTACGTCGAAGTCGACGTCTTTCCCAGCAGCTACCAAAGCAAGGGCTCGGGGGCAGACGCGGCCAAAGCCGCCGCGCGAGAGGACGGGCAGGACCTGACCGGATCCGTGTCGGTGCCTGGCTTTCACTCGCCCGCGTACGGCGGCTGGCTGCCCACCCCGGGCACCGCTCAACTGATCTTTTCCCACGGGAATGCCGAAATCCTGGTCGACTTCGCATTGACACCAGGCGGGGCACACGATCCCAGCTGGCAGGCGCACGCCGAGAGTGCCGCGAAGAAAATCGAGGCCGCCCTCTGACTTTGCCGTGCCGCCGGCGGACCTTCCCCACCTGCCGTGTCGGCGGCAGGCCGTACCAACGCGGTGTCGACGGGGGGACGTACGATCGGCCGGTGGCTGCCAAACCGTCCGTGAACGCCGATGTCCGCGACCTGTCGTACGAGCAGGCCCGCGCCGAACTCACCCAGGTCGTCCAGAAACTGGAGACCGGCGGCGCCACCCTGGAGGAGTCGCTGGCCCTGTGGGAGCGCGGCGAGGCGCTCGCCGACGCCTGCCAGGCCTGGCTGGACGGCGCCCGCAAGAAACTCGAAGCCGCCCGCGCCGCCCGCGAATCCACCCCTGAGTAACCACCAACGGGCGTCGCGGAGCGTGACCGAGGGTGGTCGGCGGAGGCGGCGAGGGCTACCTGGCTGGGTGGAGGGAAGCGGCGAGGGCGTTCAGCTCGGAATCGGGCATCTGGCCGATGACCAGGATGGTGACCTTGGGCTGCTGCCACACCAGCGCGCGCTCCTTGCCGCGGCCGGAGTAGATCTGCCAGTCCCGGCCGCCGACGGTGCGGTCACCGACCGGCGGGCGTACGCCACCAAGCTCGTCCGGCAGCAGGCTGGTCACCGGCACGTCGCTCTCAACGATCCGCGCCGACCCGCCGCTCGGGCTCACGTAACCGATCCGCAGCGTCGCCGTACCACCGTTGCCGTGGTCCACATCAGCACGCGTCACCGTCCAGCCGGTCGGCAGCCCCTGCGGCTGCAGCACCGGGAAGCGGTCCACGGCCCGGGCCGACTCGTACGCGGACGAGGGGTCCACCGCGGCCGGGCCACCGGACAGCCACTGGACCACCAGCACGACGGCCACGATCGGGATCAGCAGCACGCCGAGGCTGATCGCCATGTTGCGCGGCAGTGGATTGGCGCGGGACGGCGCGGAAGAGCTACTCACTCCCCCATCGTCCGCCATCGGCGCTGGCCGACTGACCCCGGTCCGCCCCTGCCGGACCGGACGTTTCCAGCGAGCGTACGAACGAGGCCGACCAGCGGTCGGGGCCACCGCCAGTAGCATGAGACGCACCGACGAGGGAGCGTCGCCGCGACACCCAGCGCGGCGTCAGGGAGGCACACGTGAACGAGCACGGCCGCATGGGCGGCGCCGGACCGGACCCGGCGGAGCTCGGGTCGCACCAGTACACCCCGATGCCCACCACGACTGGCCCGCAGGCCCCCGACCGCAACCTCGCCCTCGAGCTGGTTCGGGTCACCGAGGCGGCCGCGATGGCGGCCGGCCGATGGGTGGGGCGGGGCGACAAGAACGGCGGCGACGGCGCCGCGGTGGACGCGATGCGCCAACTGATCAACGGCGTCTCGATGAACGGCGTGGTCGTCATTGGCGAAGGCGAAAAAGACCACGCGCCGATGCTCTACAACGGCGAGCGGGTCGGCGACGGTACGGGCCCGCAGTGCGATGTGGCGGTCGACCCGATCGACGGTACGACCCTGATGGCGAAGGGCATGCCGAACGCGATCGCCGTTCTCGCGCTGGCCGAGCGAGGCGCGATGTTCGACCCGTCCGCGGTGTTCTACATGGAAAAACTCGCCGTCGGGCCGGACTGCGCGGGCGTCGTGGACATCACCGCGCCGGTGTCGGACAACATTGCCCGGATCGCGAAGGCGAAGGACACCGGCGTCGGTGACGTGACGGTCTGCATCCTGGACCGTCCCCGGCACGGCGAGCTGGTCAACCAGGTCCGCCAGACCGGCGCCCGGATCCATTTCATCTCCGACGGAGACGTGGCCGGCGCCATTTCCGCGGCCCGCGACACCAGCGCGGTCGACGTCCTTATGGGCATCGGCGGCACACCTGAGGGAATCATCGCGGCCTGCGCGCTCAAGTGCATGGGCGGCGAGATCCAGGCCCGACTGTGGCCGCGGGACGAGGCCGAGCGGCAGAAGGCGCTGGATGCCGGCCACGACCTGGACCGGGTGCTGTCCACCGACGATCTGGTACGCGGCGACAACGTGTTCTTCTGCGCGACCGGCGTCACCGACGGCGACCTGCTGCCGGGAGTCACGTACCGGCGCGGCGGCGCGGCCACCCACTCACTCGTGATGCGTTCCAAGAGCGGCACCATCCGGGTGATCGACAGCTGGCATTCGCTGACCAAGCTGAAGGCGTACTCACTGATTGATTTCGACCAGGCGCCGTGAAAACAGGATTGTCCACAGTGGACCCAGTTATTGCCGTGATCGGCGAGAACATTGTCGATTTGGTGCCCAACGGCGACGACGGTCTGCTGCGTCCGATCCCCGGTGGCAGCCCGGCGAACATCGCCGTGTCGGCGGCCCGGTTGGGCTCGCCGACGGCACTGCTGGCGCGGATCGGCGCCGATGCCTTCGGCCGGCAGATCCGCCGCCGGCTCCGCGAAGACGGCGTCGACGAGCGGTTCCTGGTCGACGCCGCCGAGCCGTCGTCACTGGCAGTGGTGTCCTTCGACGAGCGGCGCCGGGCGTCGTACGACTTCTGGGTCACCGGCACGGCCGACTGGCAGTGGCGGCCCGGCGAGCTGCCGGCCCGGCTGCCCGCGTCCGTACGAGCGTTGCACCTCGGCTCGATCGCGGCGCTGCGGGCCCCGGGCGCGGCCACCATCGAGGCCTTCGCCCGGGAGCAGGCCAGTAACGACGAGGTCACGCTCAGTCTTGACCCGAACCTGCGGCCCTCCATCGTCGGCTCCGGGCCGGAGGTCACCGCCGCGGTCGAGCGACTGGTCCGGCTGTGCCAGCTGGTGAAGGTCAGCGACGAGGACCTCGACCACCTGCACCCCGGCCGTGACCCCCTGGAGGTCGCGGCACGATGGGCTGCCAGCGGGCCGTCACTCGTCGTGGTCACTCGCGGCGGCGACGGCGCGGTCGCGCTCGCCGGCGACCAGCGGCTGACCGTGTCCGCACCGGAGATCGCGCTGGTAGACACCGTTGGCGCCGGCGACAGCTTCGCCGGCGCGCTGCTGCACGGGCTGGCCGCCGCCGGGCTGCTCGGAAGCGCACTGCCCAAGGCCCTCGCGGGCGCGGATCTCACGGCGACGATCGGTCCGGTCGTACGAGCGGCCGTCGTCGCGGCCGCGCTGACGTGCACTCGGGAGGGCGCCGATCCGCCCACCCGGACCGAGCTGGAAACCGCACTGGCCGGTTATCCACAGGACGCACTCAGCTAGTACTACAGGGCTACTCAAGCGGCGATAGCCGAGCCCAAGTGTCGACTGACGGCACGGCGAAACCGCCCACGTGGCGCTGCCACGCAGGGCGGCCCCGCCGCACCGTCAGACGACACTTGGATCTCGACTCTCATCCGCATGAGTAGCCCTGTAGTACTAGTCCCCTACCAGCAGGCATATCGTCGGGTAGTTGGAGAAAAATCACACCGGCAAAGCGGACCAGCGGCGGCCACGGACGTGCCGAGAGTCTGTACGGACGAGTAGCGTTCAATCTACCGGCTTGTATCGGTCTCCCTCGGGGAGTCGCACCCATGACCTGGGCGCTCCCCGCCCCGGACGAAAGGCCCCTTGATGACTGACCAGAGCACCACCGTCCTTCGTTATCCGGGCGGCGAGCTCGAGATGCCGATCATCCCGGCGACGGAGGGTAATGCCGGGATCGACTCTTCCAAGCTGTTGGCCAAAACCGGCTACGTGACCCTGGACACCGGTTTCGTGAACACCGGTTCGTGCCAGTCGGCGATCACCTACATCGACGGTGACGCCGGCATTCTGCGCTACCGCGGCTACCCGATCGAGCAGCTCGCGCAGAACTCCACCTTCCTGGAAACCAGCTACCTGCTGATCTACGGCGAGCTGCCGACCACCGAGCAGCTGACCGCGTTCGATTCCTCGATCCGGCACCACACGTTGCTGCACGAGGACATGAAGCGGTTCTTCGACGGCTTCCCCCGGGACGCGCATCCGATGCCCGTTTTGGCGTCGGCTGTTAACGCGCTTTCCACCTTCTATCAAGACAATCTTAATCCGACCGACCCCGCCGGGGTGGATTTGACCACCATCCGGCTGATGGCCAAGCTGCCGACCATCGCCGCTTACGCGTACAAGAAGTCGATCGGCCAGCCGTTCCTTTACCCGGACAATTCGCTGGGTACGGTGGAAAACTTCCTGCGGATGACGTTCGGTTTCCCGGCCGAGCCGTACGAGGTCAACGAAACCGCGCGGGCCGCCCTTGACCTGCTGCTGATCCTGCACGCCGACCACGAGCAGAACTGTTCGACGTCAACCGTGCGTACGGTCGGTTCGGCCCAGGCCAACATGTTCGCGTCGATCGCCGCCGGCATCAACGCGCTGTCCGGCCCGTCGCACGGTGGCGCCAACCAGGCGGTGCTGGAAATGCTGGAGAACATCCACCGCAGCTCGGACGACGTGGATGGTTTCGTGAAGCGGGTGAAGAACCGCGAAGAAGGCGTCCGGCTGATGGGTTTTGGCCACCGCGTCTACAAAAACTACGACCCGCGCGCCGCGTTGGTGAAGAAGATGGCCGACGACGTGCTGACCAAGCTCGGCGTTTCGGACCCGCTGCTGGACATCGCGATGGAGCTCGAGCAGCACGCGCTGTCCGACGACTACTTCATCGAACGCAAGCTCTACCCGAACGTGGACTTCTACACCGGTCTCATTTACAAGGCACTGGGTTTCCCGAACCGGATGTTCACCGTGCTGTTCGCGCTCGGCCGGCTGCCCGGCTGGATCGCCCAGTGGCGGGAAATGATGCAGGACCCGGCATTCAAGATCAGCCGTCCCCGGCAGATCTACACCGGCCCCGGCGAGCGCGACTACGTCGGCGTCGGCAACCGTTAGTCATGACCGAAAACCTGCGGGTCGAGCGGGACGGTCCGGCCTTGACCGTCACGTTCGACCGGCCGCGGCAACGCAACGCGATGACCGCGAAAATGTACGACGGCCTGGTCGAGGCATGCGATCGGGCCGACCGCGACGAGGACGTGAAAGTCCTCGTGCTGCGCGGCGCCGGCGGTGAGGCTTTCATCGCCGGCACGGATATCGGGGAATTCGCTGGCTTTTCCTCCGACGGCACCGACGGCATCGGGTACGAGAAAAAGGTCGGCGACGTGCTCGACCGGGTCGAGTCCGTACGAGTGCCGACCATCGCCGTTCTCACCGGCTTCTGCGTCGGCGCCGGCGTGCCACTCGCATCGGCCTGCGACCTGCGGGTCGCCAGCGACGACACCAAGATCGGCATCCCGGTCGCCCGTACACTCGGCAACTGCCTGTCGGCCAAGACGTATGCGCTGCTGGTCTCCCGGTTCGGCGCGAGCCTGCTGCTGGACATCGTGGTGCGGGCCCGGCTTATCTCCGCCGCCGAGGCGCAGGCGGCCGGTTTCCTGTCCGAGGTGCGACCGGCCGCCGAGCTCGACGCGGTGGTAGCAGACCTCGTACGCACGGTCAGCTCGCACGCCCCGCTGACCATGTGGGCGACCCGCGAGTCGCTGCGCCGGATCCGCAACGCGAACCTGCCCGCCGACGAGGACATCCTCGCGACCGTCTACGGCAGCGCCGACTTCGCCACCGGCGTACGTTCCTTCCTCGCCAAGGAACGCCCCACCTGGACCGGCCGCTAACGCCCGCTCACTGGCACCGCTGCGATGTCGTAGGTGGCCGGTACGGTCCGGCTATGACTCTTGATATCAGCATGGTCACCATTGACTGCGAGGATCCGCAGCGGCTCGCCGGGTTCTGGGCACCGGCGCTGGATCTCCAGGTGCTCGGCGACTACGGCGAGTTCGTGCTCCTGGGCCGCGAAGGTGCCGCGGTGAACCTTGGCCTGCAGAAGGTGCCCGAGCCGCGGACGGGCAAGAACCGCGTCCATGTCGATCTCGGCGGCGAACCCCGCGCCGAGGCGACCGAGCGCCTGGTGGCTCTCGGCGCCACCTACAAGACCGAATATCGGCAGCCGGGGCTCCGGTGGTCGGTGCTGGTCGACCCCGAGGGCAACGAGTTCTGCATCGGCGAACACTCGGGCTGAGCCTCTATTCGACGACTTCGCCGTCGATGACGTGCGTGTGGTGGGTGTGTACGAACATCCGGCGGGCGCGGTCGGCGACGCGTTTGGTGGAGATGAGGTCGAAGGCGCCGCCGACGACCGCGCCGACCACCGGCACCACCCGGCTGGCACCGACGGCCGCCACCCGGGACGCGATCGCGCCGGCTGTCTTGCCGGCGGCCACCCGGGTCGCCACCCGGGCGGCGGCGCGGGCCTGGATCCGCGGCAGCACCACGCCGGCCGCCTTCTTGCCGGCGGTGATGCCGGTGCTCTTGGCCGCGGCGGCCTCTGTGGTGCCGCTCACGCACGCCTCGACGGCGCTGCGTACTTCCAGGTCAGCGAGGTCATGGCCGTGCGCGTACGCGATCGCCGCGGTCAGCCGGGCCTGCACGAGCAGGGTGGCGGCGAGCCCGACCGGGGCGCCGACCGCCGCGGTCGCGATGCCGCCGACGCTGGTGACCGCGCCCTGCACGGCCGCGTGGCCGCACTGCGTACGCACCAGCCGGTCGGCGATCTGGCTGGGGGTCATTCCCTTGCGCTGCAACGGGTCGACGAGGTCACGGGCCCCCCGGAACGGCCCCACGCCGTCGATGCCGGCGTCCACCGCGCGCTGCAGCCAGGACATCAGCACGTGGTCCGTCTTCTTGGCCAGCACTGACACGGCGCCTCCGATTTGAGTCCATCTTGTGGTCATCCCAGTCTGCCTTGGCCGCGCCGTTCGTGCTTGGCTAGGGGACATGGCGACGAACACTTCCGCCGAGGACGGCGAGCAGCAGTACCGGATCGAACACGACACGATGGGCGAGGTCAGGGTGCCCATCGGCGCGCGCTGGCGGGCCCAGACGCAGCGTGCGGTGCAGAACTTCCCGATTTCCGGGCGGACCCTGGAGCCGGCGCACATCGCCGCGCTCGCCCGGATCAAGGCCGCGGCGGCGAAGGTGAACGCCAAGCTCAAGGTCATCGACGCGGACATGGCGGCGGCGATCCAGGAGTCCGCGGCGGAGGTGGCGGCCGGCGAGTGGGACGCCCAGTTCCCGATCGACATCTTCCAGACCGGCTCGGGCACCTCCAGCAACATGAACACCAACGAGGTGCTGGCCACCCTCGCGAGCCAGAAGCTGGGCCGTGCGGTGCACCCGAACGACCACGTCAACGCGAGCCAGTCGTCCAACGACGTGTTCCCGTCCTCCATCCACATCGCCGCCACCGACGCTGTCGTACGGGACCTCATCCCGGCCCTTCAGCACTTGGCGAAGTCGTTGCGGGGCAAGGAAAAGAAGTTCGCTGACGTCGTCAAGCCGGGGCGTACGCACCTGATGGACGCGACCCCGGTGACCCTCGGCCAGGAGTTCGGCGGCTATGCCACCCAGGTCGAGCGGGGCGTCGAGCGGCTGGCGGCGTCGCTGCCCCGACTCGCCGAGCTGCCGCTGGGTGGTACGGCGGTGGGCACCGGCATCAACACCCCGCCCGGCTTCTCCGCGGCCGTCATCGCCGAACTCGCCGAGGCCACCGAGCTGCCGCTGACCGAGGCCGTCGACCACTTCGAGGCGCAGGGCGCCCGCGACGGCCTGGTCGAGGCGTCCGGCCAGCTGCGTACGATCGCGGTCGGACTTTTCAAGATCGCCAACGACATCCGCTGGCTCGGCTCGGGTCCGCGTACCGGCCTTGGGGAAATCTCGCTGCCGGACCTGCAGCCGGGTTCGTCGATCATGCCGGGCAAGGTGAACCCGGTGATCTGCGAAGCCGTGCGGCAGGTGTGCGCGCAGGTGATCGGAAACGACGCGACCGTCGCGTTCGGCGGCGCCACCGGTGACTTCGAGCTGAACGTGATGCTGCCGGTGATCGCGGCCAACCTGCTGGAGTCCATCCGGCTGCTGGCCAACGTTTCCCGGCTGTTCGCGGACAAGTGCGTCGACGGCATCACCGCGAACGTCGATCGCGCGCATCAGCTGGCCGGCTCGTCGCCGTCGGTGGTCACTCCACTGAACCGCTACATCGGGTACGAGAGCGCCGCCAAGGTCGCCAAGCACGCGATCGCGCAGGGGCAGACGATCCGGGAAGCCGTCTTCGATCTGGGTTTCGTGGCCGACCAGCCGGGCGAAGGTGTCGTCACCGAAGCCCAGCTCGACGCCGCCCTGGACCTGCTCTCGATGACCCATCCGTAGCCTTTGTTCATTCGACAGGTGATTTCGGCCCACGAGTCGCGGGCCGGAATCCGTTGGGATGCCTTGTGAACATCGACCGTGTCGTCAGCCGGCTGCAGCAGGCCGCGCGGGTGGTGGTGGAGGAGACCGCGCAGGCGGGTGGGAAAAACGAGGTCACGCTGGCCAGCGGCCCCGCCACTTTGGACGGGCTGCGGGCCGAGTTCCAGGAGCGGGTGCCGCCTGAGGTCACCGAGTTCTTCAGCGCTGTCGACGAAGTGCACCTTCCGGACCTCTGGAACGGCTATTTCATCGGCTCGCCCCAACAGATCGCCGACGTCCACCGGGCGCGCCGGCCGCAGTTCGTCAAGCACGCCGGGAAACTACACGACGTGATGATCGTGGCGACCACCGGAAACGGCGTACGTTACGCGATCCCGGTGCCGGAGGACGGCCCGGTCTGGGTGCTGCCGCCGGCCCCGATCGTCGACGGCGCATACCAGGCCGACGACGCCGAGGCGCTGGTTTTTCGGGTCATCGCACCACATTTTGGCTTCTTCGTGGAACAGATCGCGACCTACGCCATCGTCGAGGACGGCGATCCCTTCGACCCGTACCGGTTCTCTTAAGGGCAAATTGGGTCGCGCGGTGGTCGGCGGCGTGAGATCGTGCCGGACGTGGACGACTATATCGCCGTTAACAAAGCCAACTGGGACGACCGGGCGGCGGCACACGCGGCTTCGCCGGACTACTCATTGGAGAAGTTCCAGAGCGATCCAGCGTTCCTGAGCGGCGTCGTACGGTTCGACCTGCCGCGGCTGGGCTCGATCGAGGGCCTGCGCGGCGTACACCTGCAGTGCCACATTGGCACCGACACGATTTCGTTGTCCCGGCTCGGCGCCCGGATGACCGGGCTGGACTTCTCGGCCGCCTCCCTCGACCAGGCTCGCAAGCTTGCCGGCGGTCTCGGGGCGGACGTGGATTTCGTGCAGGGCAACGTGTACGACGCGGTCGAACTGCTGGGCGCTGGCCAGTTCGACCTGGTTTTCACCGGCATCGGCGCGTTGTGCTGGCTGCCGGACATACGCCGATGGGCTGACGTGGTGGCGGGCCTGCTCAAGCCCGGCGGCCGACTGTTCATCCGGGAAGGGCACCCGATGCTGTGGGCGCTGGACGACCCCCGCGACCATGGCCTACTGGCGGTCGAGTTTCCCTATTTCGAAAGGGAAGAATCCACAGTTTGGACTGGGGGCGGCACGTACGTGGAGACCGACGCGGTCTTCACCGCGAACACCACCCACGAGTGGAACCACGGCCTCGGTGAGATCGTCACCGCGTTGCTGGCCAACGACCTGCGGCTGACGATGCTGGAAGAGCACGACAGCGTGCCGTGGCCGGCGCGGCCCGGCGAGATGGACTACGTCGGCGAAGGCGAATACCGGCTCACCGACCGGCCGTGGCGGCTCCCGCACAGCTACACCCTGCAGGCGGTCAAAGGCCACACGGTGGGCCAGTAGTGGCCTGCGTCACTGTCTCGGTGTACACCCGCCGGTAGCGTCGGAACCCGCTAGTACTACAGGGCTACTCATGCGGATGAGAGTCGAGATCCAAGTGTCGTCTGACGGTGCGGCGGGGCCGCCTGGCGTGGCAGCGCCACGTGGGCGGTTTCGCCGTGCCGTCAGGCGGCGCTTGGGCTCGGCTATCGCCGCTTGAGTAGCCCTATAGCACTAGAACAGGTCCCGACGGAGGAGTCCGGTGAGTTCCACTCTGAGACTGGAAAAGCTGCGCATGCCGGTGGCCTCGCCGCAGGCCCAGAGCCCGCTGCCGATGCTGCGCGGCACCGATATCCACGCCAGCGTTCGCGGCGGGGAACTCGACGTCGAGTACGGGCGGATCAGCCACCTGCTGCCGTACCACGCCCAGGACGACTACAGCCGCGAGCCAGTCGACCGTGAACTTTCGGTTGCCGTACTGGAAAACGAGTGGCTCACCGCGACTTTCCTGCTGGAGTTCGGCGGCCGGCTGTGGTCGTTGGTCGATCGTACGAACGGCCGCGAACTTCTGCACCGGCCATCGGTGCTGCAGACCGCGAACCTCGCGCTGCGCAACGCCTGGTTCGCCGGCGGGGTGGAGTGGAACCTCGGCACCACCGGGCACTGGCCGCTGACGTGTGCGCCCATGCACGCTGGCTGGGTGTCCGGGCCAAAAGGCGTGCCGGTGTTGCGCATGTGGGAGTACGAGCGACTGCGCCGGATGGTCGTCCAGCTGGACGCGTGGCTGCCGCCCGATTCCAGGGTTCTGTTCGTACGCCCGCGGCTGCACAATCCGCACCGGGAAACAATTCCAGTTTACTGGTGGTCCAATGTGGCCGTACCGGAAACCGACGCGACCCGGGTGCTGGCGCCGGCCGACACCGCCTGGCAGTTCGGCTATGAGGCGGAGCTAAGGAAAACTCCGGTTCCCGGTCCCACCGACGGATATCCGGCCCGGGCAGCCACCGCGGCGGACTATTTTTACGATATTCCCGATGACAGGGCCGGCTGGATCGCCGCCGTCGACGAGAACGGCGACGGATTTTTCCAGACGTCGACGCGTCCGATGCGTGGCCGGAAACTCTTCTTCTGGGGCACTGGCCAGGGTGGCCGGCGTTGGCAGGAATGGCTGGGCGACGGACGCTATCTGGAAATCCAGGCGGGCCTGGCTCGTACGCAGCTGGAGCACGTGCCGATGCCCGCCGGCGAAACCTGGTCCTGGACCGAGGCGTACGGCCCGATCGCGGTGGACGCCCAAGTGGCCCACGGCGACTGGACACGCGCTAGCCAAGCCGCCGGCGAAGCGGTCGCGCGGGTGATCCCGGCCACCGACCTGTCCACTGTGGACACCGAAGCCGCGCGGTGGGCGGCGCAAGCGCCAGTTGACCGACTGTCGGTGGGGTCCGGTTGGGGTGCGCTGGAGGTACGCACCGGTGGCCTGCCCGCCGAGGCCGCCACGCCGTTCGCCGACGACACCCTCGGCCCGGATCAGCAACCGTGGCTCCAGCTCTGGGAAACTGGCGCCTTCCCTGCTCAAACTCAGCCGGTCAGCACAAACGTTGGTCCACAGTGGACAGATAAACTGCTGACCCTGGGCGACGACTGGCACGCCCTCCTGCACCTGGGTCTACTGCGCCATTCCACCGGCGACCACGCCGGCGCCCGCGCGGCCTGGCAGAAATCGTCCGCGCTGAAGGAAAACCCGTGGAGCCTGCGCAACCTGGCGGTGGTGGAGCAGGACGCCACCGCGGCGGCCGCGCTGCTGACTCATGCGCATGCGCTGCTGCCCGGAAATTGGCAGCTCACCAACGAAACCCTGGCCGCGCTGCTACGAGCCGGGTTGGCCTCGGACGCGCTGGACCTGATCAGCGGGCTCGATTCGGCGCAGCGAGCGCACGGCCGGATCCGGCTGTGCGAATGCCGGGCAGCGCTGGCCGTTGGCGACACCCAGCGAGCCGGCGCGATTCTGCGCGGTCCGTGGGAAATCAGCGACCTCAAGGAGGGCGAAGACAGCCTCGGCCGGCTCTGGTCCGACTACCAGCGAGCCGCCGGTACCGACGAGCCACTACCCTACCGCTACGACTTCCGCATGCACCCGGAGCCGGCTCCCTGCTGAGTTTCAGCCTGACCGGGCGAAAGTTCGGCGATACGCGGCCGGCGTGGTGCCGATTTGCCGGCGAAAATGGGTACGCAGCACACCGGCGTCCGCGAAACCGCAGCGGGTCGCCACCCGATCGACGGAAAGATCGGTACGCTCCAACAACTCCGCGGCCCGCCGAACCCGTTCGGCGAGCAGCCACTGCAGCGGCGAGACGCCGGTCTCGGCGACGAACCGGCGCGCGAAAGTACGCTCGCTGACACCGACTCTCCCAGCCAGACCGGCGACAGTGTGCGCGGAATCAAGCCGGTCACGGGCCCAGTCTTGGACGGCCGCTATCGACGGTGCCGGCGGGCGTACGGGCGGGACCGGCACGTCCACATACTGGCGCTGACCGCCGTCCCGGTGTGGCGGGGTGACCATCCGGCGGGCGATGGTGCCGGCCACCGCCGAGCCGTGCGCGAGGCGTACGAGATGAAGGCAGAGATCGATGCCGGCGGCCGTGCCAGCCGAGGTCCACAGTGGACCGTCGCCGATGAACAGTGCGTCGGTTTCCATTTTGATATCAGGAAAATCGACGGCCAACCGGTCGGCTAGCAACCAATGTGTGGTGGCCCGGTGGCCGTCCAACAGACCGGCTTCGGCCAGCACGGCGGCGCCCGAACACAGCGCGGCCACCGTCGCCCCGCGGCGCACCGCGGACCGCAGCGCGCGACTCACCTCCTCGTCCACTGGAGCGAACCAGTCCTTCCGGCCGGGCACCACCACCAGGTCAGCGCCGGCGAGCCCGGCCAGCGGGTGGGTGGGCACCGCCTGCAGGCCGCTCTCCAACGCCACCGGTTCGCGCGTACGAGCGCAGGTCCGCAGCTCGAACGGCGGCACGCCGTGCTCGGTGCGGTCTCGGCCCCAGACCTCGATAGCGACGCCGACATCAAAAGCGTTGTTGCCCGGCTGCAGGAGAAGCGCGATCGTCCGCATGGCTGGAATCTACCCCATGGTGACATTCTTGCCACTAGTTCCCGTCGGTTCGGCGGCGAACGATAGAAGGCATGACAATCATCGCGCCCAACGCGGCCCTCATCGTCGTCGACGTCCAGCAAGGATTCTCCGACCCGTCCTGGGGCACCCGCAACAACCCCGACTTCGAGTCCAACATTGCCGAGCTGCTGGCCGGCTGGCACCGCACCGGCCGCCCGATCGTGCTCGTACGACACCACTCCACGAAGACCGATTCTCCGCTGCGCCCCGGTCAGCCAGGCAATGATTTCCAGCCCTTGTTGGAAAATGTCACCGCCGAGCTGACTCTGCAGAAGTCCGTGCATTCAGCTTTCCTGGGCAAGCCGGAGCTGCACGCCTGGCTGTCGGCGGCCGGCATCGGGGAGATCGTGGTCTGCGGCATCCAGACCAACCGCTGCTGCGAAACCACCGCACGGATGGGCGGCGACCTCGGTTATCGAGTGCTGTTCGCGCTCGACGCGACGCACACCTTCGACGAGGTCGGCCCGGACGGCAGCACGGTCACCGCCGACGAGTTCGCCCGGATCACCGCGGCGAACCTGCACCACAACTTCGCCACCGTGACCACCACCGCCGACATCGTCAGCGCCCTCAAAGGCTAGCTAGCACTATCGTGGCGGCGATAGCGCGCGCTATCGTACGTCCATGAGCCCGTCACCGAGCCCGGCCGGCAAGCTCGCCGCGGCGCTGGAATCGCTGTCCCCCGCCGACCGCCAGGAAGTCACCGCCTGGCTGCTGGAGACCACCCGGGCCGTCGCCCAGCCGCCGAGCGTCGTCCCACCAACCCACCAGTTCGACTCGCCGCGGATGCGTCGCGCGTCGATTTGGACCGGCATGCCGGCGGACTGGCGACGGCAGCTCACCAGCACGCTGCCCAGCGGCGAGAACAGCCAGCTGGTGACCGTGAGACTGCCCACCGACCAGCACGCCCGGCTGCGCGACTGGTGCTCCAGCCACAACTTCACCATGGCCGCCGTCGTCCGCGGCCTGATCGAACGCTTCCTCGACGACCAGGAACCCCGCGAACCCACCTCCCCAGCCTGATCTCCGGGTCAGCGCATGCGGGCGACGGCTCGGCTGAGGCGTAAGACGTCCCGCCGGCGGTGTTCGTAGCGGGCGCCGACGCCCAGCAGCACCACGCCGCCGACGGCGAGCGGGACCCAGCGCGGCAGGGCGGTGACGACATCGGCGACCAGCGGGGACAGCTCGTGGACCGCTAGTACGGCGAGGATCGCGGCGGCGATCAGGAAAGGGGCCTGGCGGCGGCGGTACGCGCCGAGCAGAGTGACGGCCAGCGCGGCGGCTCCCAGCGCGAAGGGCCGCCACGACTCGGTCGACACCAGGAACGTCATCGCGAGGCTGGGCAGCAGCAACCCAGTCACGCCCGGCCCGAAGGTCACCCACGACAGCAGCTGCGGCCACCGCCGGCTCATCCAGAAGCCGCCGGCGATCGCCAGCCCGGCGGCCGGCAGCGTGTACGCCTCGGGCGTACCAATCCGAGCGGCCACCAGCCAACTCCAAGTGGCCATCAGCTCCAACCCGATGGCCACGAACCAGACCATCCGGCGGTCCGGCCGCAGGCCGTGCAGCCCGACCACCAGCCCGGCGAGGAACAGCACCAACCCGGTGTGGAAAGCCTGGCCGACGGTCAGCCCGACAGCGGCGAGCCCCGCGGGCAGCGCGGCGGCCTCCAGCACCAAAGCCAGCCGGACCCGCGCCGAAGCAGCCACGGCACCGGAGTCTGGGGCTCGGGCACTGGAGTACCACGGATGACGTACCAAGGCCGCCACAGCCACGGCGACCGCGCCGACCATCAGCACGGCGTACGCGATCGCCGACGCTGGGAAGCCGAAGTGGAAGCCGGCGACGACCGCGTCGAGGGTGGCGGCGAGTACGGCCGCGCCGGCGGCGAGCTCACCGATCAGCTGCCATCCGCTCACCCGCGTGCCAGGCACCGGCCACGGCAACCGTACGAAACCACCCACCACCGCCAGCAGCAGAGCGGCAATGACCAGCGCGGTCAGCCGGATCCACGCCTCGGTCGGCGCGACCGAGAGCCACAGCACACTCGGCAGCACCGCGAGAATCCCGGCGGCGGCCACCTGCAGGGTCGCGCTGAGCGACGGTGGCCGGCGGGTCGCCCAGGCCAGCCGGAAACCGAGCAGCGCCAGCACGGCGGGCAGTGTGTACGCCTCCGGAAGGTGGACGGCCGCCGCGTCGAGCCAGTACCAAGACGCGACCATCAGCGCGACAGCGGCCACATATCCCAGGAAGCGCCGGTCCGCCCGCAGCGCAGCCACCGCGGAAATCGCCGCTATAAGAGCAAAGATCTGACCGCTCTGCCACAGATGGCCGCCCGTCAACCCGATGGCGACCATTGCGGCCGGGATCGCGGTGACCTCCAGCGCGACCGAAATCGGGACGGATCGGTGGACGATCGCGGCGGCTCCCACCGCGACCGCCACCACGGCGACGACCGCGAAGGCGGTCCAGCGCTGCTCCCACCCGAGCCGGTAGCCCAGCGCGATCGCGTCGCCGGCCGCACCGCCAATGGCGAGTACGGCCGCGAACGCACCACCCGCCTGCCATCCCGCGAGTTCCCCCCACGGCCGCCGTACGAGCAGCAAGGCGCTGGTCACGGCCACCGCGACCAGCGTGATCGCGGTCAGCCGGATCCACGCCTGGCCGGGTTCGACGGGCAACCACGCCAGACTTGGCAGCAACATCCCGGCGAGACCGAACCCGACCGCGGCACCAGCCGGATCGCGATGAAGGCCGCGGGCGCAGAGAACGGCGCCGGCCCCCGCGAGCAGCAACGACGCGGGCAGTGTGTACGCCTCCGGCACTCGTACGTCCGCGGCGAACAGCCAGCACCACGAGGCCGCCACTTCCAGCACCCCGACGGCGACCAGGACGGCCCGCCGATCGCGGTGGACCGCCACCACGCCGGCCCCGGCGCCGCAGATCGCCAGGACCAGGCCGGACTGCCACGGATGGCCGGAGGTCAGGCCGAGCGCGACCAGGGCCCAGGGCAGCGCCGAGAGCTCAGCGGCCAACCGCTGCCCGCCACGCAGCAAGCCGGCGACGCCAAGAGTCATCACGACAACGGCCAGCGGGCCAAGGGACGCCCACCAGGTGGGTACGCCCGAAAGGATGGTCAGGCTGTCAGCGCCGGCAGCCGCGACCGCGATCCCGACCGGCAGCCAGTTCAGTTCCCGCTGATGGGCCGGTACGGCTACCACGACGGCGCCGGAGGCCAGCGCGGTCAGCGCGGCGATGGCCGCGTGCTGCCCTTGCGCTGACCAGCAGACCAGGTCCGCTACCAGCGCTAACGCGCTGATCACCGCGGTCGCCGTGAACAGCCGCCGAGCTCCCGGCCAGTCCTTTCTCGGGGCAGCCGTCGACGGCTCGCTCGCCCCAGCCGGCGCACTCCGGCGGGCTAGCGCAGCCCCGGCCAAGGCACCGATCGCGACCAGCTGGACGGCGAGCGCGGCCGGCCAGTCCAGCCGAAGGCCCGCGGGCAGCAGCAGTACGACCACCGCGAAGCCGCCGGCCCCGATCGCGGCGGCCGTCCAGGCGGCGAGCGCGCGGTAGGCCAGCGCGGTGCCGGCCACCGCGATGAAAACGGCGGCAATCACGGTCCACACGTCGATGCCACCAAACAGCCGGATGGCCGTACGAGCGGCGGTTGACAGCTCGTAATGTCCGAGCCACACCGCGGCCGCGGCCGCGCTGTCGCCCACCATCACCAGCAGCGCGTTCGCGGCCGGAACCACAGCGCCGATGACCACCACGGGCAGAGCGCCCAGCATCGACGACCGCCGCCATCGGGCCGGCAGCGCCGCCGACGCGGCCGCCACCACCAGCGCGGCGATCGCGATCAGGGCCGCGACCGGCGGGTGAACGGCCACTCGCGCGGGCATGACGACGAGCCCGATCGCCACCGCGGCCGTCACCGCACCCGCCCCGAGATCGGCGACCGTCCGCTGCCCGAACACCAGCCCGCTGGCCAGCAGAACGGCCGCGCCAAGCGCCAGGACGCCGGCCGCCAACGCGGACGTCGTGGCCGTACGAGCCAACGCCAACCCCAGCAGCGAGCCGCCGCCCGCGGCCACCAGAGCAAGCCCTCCGCAGCCGCAGGCCACGATCATCACTTCGTCCTTGCGCCGCCAGCCGAGCGCGCCATCGGCCGCCGCGACCAGCAGCGCGACCGCCGCCCAGCCGGTAGCGCCGGGTCGCAGGTCGGCGACCAGCAGCGGCAGCACGGCCTGCGCCAGCACCACCGCGAGCGGTCGCATGAAACGGTTCGGCACCAGCGCCGGATAAGTGGCCGCTATCGCCGCAACTATGGCAACGGCCAAGCCTGCGTACGTGCTGGCGGCCAGACTGTCCGGCAGCAGTCCGGACGCCCGGGCCGCGTACGCGTCAAGGCCAAGAAACACCAGCCCGACGCTCGCGACCGCCAGCGCGGTCGTACGCAAGCCGTGCCGGTTCAGCAGCGCCGGCACGGCCAGCACGACGATTGTCAACGCGGCCAGCATCGCGGCCCGGCCGCCAATGCCGACTCGTCCCCACGCGACGACGGTGAAGACGACCGCGGCAACGCTGAGCAGCAGGCCGCCGAGGCTGAGCAAGACGTTTTGCACGGTCCACGGTGAGTTCTCGTCGACCGCGCGCGCTTCGGTACGGGTAGACGACGGCTGTGGCGCGGCCGGCGGCATGGGCTGTGAGGACGTGACGGCAGGTCGGCCGCGTACGCCCAAAGGAGCCGGCGGGATCGACGGCCGTACGACCGTGGGCGCGGGCGGACCGGCGGGCACGAGCGCCGCCGCGGCCAGCTCGGCTTCCAGCTGCGCGACCAGCACCCGCCGGCGGTGGACGAAGTTATGGCGGGCATCGCGCAGCCGCCGCAGCTGCTGGTCGACGCCGGTCAGCTCCTGGTCGATGAACCTGATCTCGTCGGCCGCCGGGCCGACCAACCGCAGGCCGCAGCCTCGGCAATGCGGCAACACCTGGGGATTCTCGACGGCACACAACGGGCATCGCGCCAACGGCAGGGGACTCGCCATCACTCAGCTCCAAGAGAGATTCCTCGTTGGAGTGAAGCGTCCCGAAATCCGTACCCAGCCGAATCTGCCCTGATACTCAACCCCGCTGAGTACTACTACTCACCCAACGGGACAGAAACGCGAAAACGCCGCCCCCGCGTAGCGGAGACGGCGTCGTCAACGAACGATCAGTACCAACCTCGGGTCTGCCAGATCGCCCAAGCCTTACAAGGGGTGCTGTATCGCTTCTTGATGTAGTCGAGGCCCCACTTGATCTGGGTGGCCGGGTCGTCCCTCCAGCCGGGACCTGCCTCAGCAAGACGGTCTTTCGGAACGGCTTGCGGGATACCCCAGGCAGTACCCGCACTGTTGGTCGCGTGCGTTGACCAGCCGCTCTCCTTATCCCACATAGGGCTAAGGCAGGTCATCTCGCCCGTGGAGAATCCCCATTGAGGAAGCATGCCGCAGGCGATCCGGCGGTTACCGCTGTAGTTCTTTATGCAGTCCACTGACGGCGGGGGCACACTCAGACCTGCACCGGTGCCGTCGTCTGTACGAGCCTGGGATCGGGAGGCTTTCGCGGCGGCCGCTCTGGCTGCCGCCGCCTTCGCGTCCGCGGCTGCCGCCGCCTGGACTTGGGCCTGAACCTGCGCGGTCGTGCCGGCGCGCTTGGCGTCGGCGAGCGCTCCGGCCTGGTCCGCGCGGTCGTCATCGACCGGCCGGGTCTGCTGGCTGACCGCGGTGATCTGCTCGGGCTGTTTCATCGAGCCGGCGAAATAAGCGGCTCCGACGCCGAGCATCAGGACGGCGACCGCGAAACTGCGGACCACCACGCTCGACCCCCGGACAACGATCCGGTTCACCTGCGAACTTCCCTTCGTCGTGCGCACCAAGCCGCCCATAAAGGCAGCCCGCGAACGGCTCCACCACCCTGTCACCGGCGCGGTCACTGTCGCCGCGTCGACAACTCGGCCCGGGGAAGAATATGGCCGAGCTCGTTTCAAGCGCCTGGGCGGTCGTACGTTAACCCATCGTCCGTCCGGCTCAAAACGTCACACCCACGGTCGAACTCATCACCCGTTCGTCCGTACTGAGGTATTTTAACCCGCTTTGGTACGGACGCGTTTCAGGGGTCGACACGGGCGTGTCGACCCCTGAAATCCGGCCTCTGGAAAGCGGCCGCGAACTAGATGTTCAGACCCTCCAACATCTCTGTGACCAGGGCGGCTACCGGCGAACGCTCGGACCTGGTGAGGGTCACGTGGGCGAACAGCGGGTGGCCCTTGAGAGCCTCGATGACCGCCGCGACGCCGTCGTGCCGACCAACCCGGAGGTTGTCCCGCTGGGCGACGTCGTGGGTGAGCACGACGCGGGACCGCTGGCCGAGCCGCGAAAGCACTGTGAGCAGCACGTTTCGCTCCAGCGACTGGGCTTCGTCGACGATGACGAACGCGTCATGGAGACTTCGGCCACGGATATGCGTCAGCGGCATCACTTCGAGCATCCCGCGGGCGTGGATCTCCTCCAGCACGGTGTCGTTGACGAGTCCGCCGAGCGTGTCGTAGACCGCCTGGCCCCACGGCGACATCTTCTCCGCCTCAGTGCCCGGCAAGTAGCCGAGTTCCTGGCCGCCAACCGCGTAGAGCGGCCGGAAAACGACGACCTTCTTGTGCTTGCGGCGCTCCATCACCGCGTCCAGGCCGGCGCACAACGCGAGCGCGGACTTGCCCGTACCAGCCCGGCCTCCGAGCGACACGATGCCGATGTCGTCATCCATCAGCAGGTCCAAGGCGACCCGCTGCTCGGCGGACCGGCCGTGCAACCCGAAGGCCTCGCGGTCACCTCGTACGAGCCGGACGGTCTTGTCCGGTTGTACGCGGGCCAGCGCCGAGCCACGGCCGGACAGCAGCACCAGACCGGTGTGGCAGGGCAGCCCGGCGGCCGCCGGCAGGTCCAGCGACACCTCGCCGTACAGCGTCGCCATCTGCTCTTCGGTCACGTCCAGCTCGACCATGCCGGACCAGCCGTCGCCGGAGGTCATCTCGTGCCGGTATTCGTCGGCGGCGACGCCGACCGAACCCGCTTTCACCCGCAGCGGCATGTCCTTGCTGACCAGCACGACGTCCTTGCCCTCGGCCGCGAGGTTGAGCGCGACGGCGAGGATCCGGTGGTCGTTGGCGTCCGCCCGAAAGCCCGGCGGGAGCACCTTGGGATCGGAGTGGTTGAGCTCGATTCGTACGGTCCCGCCTTCGTCGTTGACGGGGATCGGCGCGTCCAATCGGCCGTATTTGATGCGGAGTTCGTCGAGAGTTCGCAGGGTTTGGCGGGCGAACCAGCCCAGTTCGGGATGGTGTCGTTTGCCCTCCAGCTCGCTGATCACCACCAGCGGGAGGACGACCTCGTGCTCGGCGAAGCGAGCCAGCGCGCCCGGATCAGAGAGGAAAACCGACGTGTCGATGACGAACGTCCGGATTTCCGGGGCGGATGTCGCGGATTGTGTAGTCACGGCGCCGCTCCAGCAGGTCTGCACCCCAGACCCGCGGTGAGGATTCGGCCGGGACCTGACCCCATGAGGGGGCCGGGTGCCGGCCCCCTCGCTTATCGCAGCCACTGGATGAACCTGCGTCCAGGGCGTGCAGCGGTCGGACCAAGAAGGCTCCTTACAAGGGGCCACCCGGGCGGTCCGGAAGACCCGGTCCGCCACTACCGAAGTTACGCCGTGCGCAGCAGAGATCAAGCCCTTGACACGCCGTGCCGCGGTGTGCGGGTACGCGTCGACGACCTGCCGAAACACCACTGGCATCGACTGGACACATGGCCGACATCCGCGGTTCAGCGAACCGCACAAAAGGCGCTTACGGTACGAGCCGGTCAGCCGCCGTAGCGGCGGTGCCGGTTCGCGTAGTCCCGCATCGCGCGCAGGAAGTGCGCGCGCCGAAAAGCCGGCCAGTACGCGTCGCAGAAGTAGAACTCCGAGTAGACGCTCTGCCACAGCAGGAACCCGGAAAGGCGCTGCTCACCGGACGTACGAATGATCAGGTCCAGGTCCGGCTGGCCGCGGGTGTAGAGGTGCTCGGCAATGTGGTCGGCGGACAGGATCTCGGCCAGCTCCTCGATCGAGCTGCCCCGGTTGGCGTGCTCCAGCAGCAGCGACCGGACGGCGTCCGCGATCTCCCGCCGGCCGCCGTACCCGACCGCGATGTTCACCCGCATGCCGGTGCGCTCGTCCGTACGGCTCGCGGCCTCTTTGAGGATCGCCGCGGTCTGGTCGGGCAGCAGATCCAGAGCACCCAGCACGGTGAGCCGCCACGGCTGCCCGTCTTCGGAGAGGTCGGTGGCGAGGCCCTCGATGATCTGCAGCAGCGGCCGCAGCTCCTCCGCCGGGCGCGACAGGTTCTCGGTGGAAAGCAGCCACACGGTGACCGCCTCGACGCCGGCGTCGTGGCTCCAGCCAATCACCTGCTCGACCTTGGCCGCGCCGGCCCGATGCCCACTGGGCGTGGTCAGGCCTACATCGCGGGCCCACCGGCGGTTGCCGTCGATGATGAGTCCGATGTGCCGCGGCATGGTCTTACCGCTGAGCGAGGTGGCCAGCCGCCGCTCGTAAACTTTGTAGAGAAGATCTCTGATGGCCACGGATGCACCTTACGCCCGGACGACGGCACCTGGAGCGGTCGCTGGGCTAGGAACCGTCAGCCGTACCAAGGAGTCGGAGAACCTCGGCATGCAGAGTGGGATTGGCGGCGACCATGGTGCCGGTGTCCACTCGGGCGGCGCCGGTGATGTCGGTGACCTTCGCGCCGGCGGCGACCATCACGGCGTACGAAGCGGCGAAGTCCCAGATTTTGCCGGCGGGGCAAAGCGCGGCCTCGTACCGGCCGGCGGCGACGTCACCGGAGACGCTGGCGTCGGACGCGGTGAACATTTCGTACGAGGCGGCGCGGATGCGTTCGATGCCGTCACCGAAGCCACGGCGACGCCAGACAGAGGGGCCGCTGTACGCGACCTGAGCCTCGGTCAGGGTGTCCATGGTGGACACATGCAGCGGTCCGCCGGTCGAGTCGGCGGTGACGCCGACGGCCCCCCACCAGCGCTCGTGGTACGCGGGCATGGAAATCACGCCGACCACCGGCACGTCGTCGACCGCGAGCGCGATCAGGGTCGCGAAGCCGTGCCGGCCGCGGGCGAAGTTGGCGGTGCCGTCGACCGGGTCGATGATCCAGCGCCGGCTGGCGGCCGGGTCACCGATCAGGCCTTCCTCCTCGCCGAGCACCGCGTCGGTCGGGCGGGCGGCGGCGATCTCCTCGCGCAGCCGTGCCTCGACCTCTTTGTCGGCGTTGGTGACGAAGCTGTTGTCCGGTTTCAGCTGGATGTCCAGCGCCGGGTCCCGCCAGTGCCGCCGGGTCAGCTCGTCGGCCGCATCTGCCAGTCGCAGCGCCAGTTCCAGGTCGTCCGCAAGATCACCCATGCCACCAGACTGCCAAAGATCTCTGACTTCTGGGCGTACGCCACCTGTCATCTCCGCCACCAGACCCTCGCGAACTCGACGTTTTCGTCCTCAACCCCGGCGTGTCGCCAGCGAAAACGCCGAGTTCGCGAGGTCAGGAGACGACGACTCGGGAAAGGAGTTCGGTGAGCTCGCCGCGGGGGCCGTCGGCTTCGGCGGGGACGGTTTTGAGGGCGGCGGTGAGGACGCGCTGGGCTTCGAGGTGGCGGCCCATGTCCAGCAGGAGCCGGCCGCGGAGTACGTCGGCGACGGCGGCCTCGATGGTCTTGCCCAGCTGCCGGAAGCGCTCGGCCGCCGGGGTCACCCGTACGAGGGCCTCCGGTGCCGAGCCGGTGTTGGCCAGGATCCGAGCCGCGTCGTAGCCGAGCATGGCCAGCGCCCAGACCGCCGGCGGCTCGGTGTCCGGGATGACCGACGCCAGCTGCTCGGCGCCGTTCAACGCGCCGACGGCCCGCTCGGCCTCGGCCGCCCACAGCCACGACAGGGCGGTTCGGCGCAGGCAGCCAAGCTGCTCCAACACCATGTCGGCGGCGCCGTACGCAGCAGCCGCGTCGGCGAACCGCTGCGCCGCCTCGGCGTCCCGGTCGAGCTCGTCAAGGATCTCTGCGGCGCCTTCGCGCATTTGCCCAAGACCACCCTGATTCCGTTCGGTAGCACAGAAATCGGCCACCTGATCAAGCAGTTCCAGCGCCTGCTCGGGCTGTCCGAGGTCCCGGTACGCGCGAGCCAGCAGGAACTTCGCCCGGGCCAGCTCACCGTCCGCGCCGATCTCGGCCAGTACCGGCAGCGCGTCCTCGGCCGCGTCGGCCAGCTCGTCCGGCCGGCTGGTCACCAGACACGCGGACGCGAGGTCGACGCGGGCGAAAGCGGCCGGCACCGGCTGGTCGGCGGTGGCGAGCGCGGCGACCGCTCCGACCAGCGACTCGTACGCCTCCGCCTCCCGTTCCAGATCCATCGCGAGCTGGCCGCGCAGGTGCCAGGCCCGGCCGCGAATCGCCTGCTCAGTGGCGGTCAACGCGTCGGGCAGCAGCGCGTACGCGCCTTCGAGGTCACCGTCGCTGGCCCGCAGCCGGGCGGCCAGGATCAGCGCCTCACACAGCACGTTGCTCGGCCCGAGGCTCCGGAAAAGCTCGACGGCCCGCTCGGCGCTCGCCCGCTCCCCGGTCACCTCTGCCGAGTCCATCGCCGCCTGCGCCGCCAGCGGCACGTCGTCGGCCGCCTCGGCCAGCCGCTGGATTTCGGCCAGCTCAGCCGGAAAATCGTCCGGGCGGTGGATCGCCTGCAGGCCAGTCAGCAGCCGCAGGTGCGCGCGGGTTCGCTGCTTCGGATCCCCCAGCTCGTCGATCCTCGCGACGCTCGCGGTCAGCTCGGCGAAGCCCTCCTCGGCCTGGCCGAGGTGACAGCGCAGCAACGCCAGCCGGCCCACCGCGAGCTGCCGGCCGACCTCGTCGCCGGCCGCCGCGAAGGCCTCGATCGAGGCCAGCCAGGTGCGCTCAGCCGCCTCCGGCTCTCGGCGGGATTCCATTCCAGCGCGCGCGTTCAACCGCCGGCCAAGCAGGGCGGGTGACGGCTCTGGACACACCTCGTCAAAGCGCGCCCAGATCGCCTCCGCCTCGACGAAGTTCCACAGCACCCCAGCCCGCTCGGCCAGGTCGGCCAGCTCCTGGGCGGACGCCGGCAGGTCGGGTGTCGGCGGTGCCGCTGGTACGACTGAAGGAGCCGCTTGGCGTACCGCACCAGACAGCGGCACCCGCTCAACCAACTGCTCAGCGGCCAACAGCGCCCGGATCTGGTTGCCCTGCTCGTCAGTGCCGTTTCGGGCGTCGAACTGGGCGGCCAGCGCGAGCGCGCGCTCAGTCAGTTCGTCGTACAAGGCACCAGCGGTGATCTCGGTGTCGCCGCGCCCAAGAGCCAGCTCCGCAAAGCCGGCGTCGACGGCCTGGCGCAGGACGGCCGCGCCGGCCGCCGAGAACCGCATCTCGGCGGACGGCGTCGACGGCTCGTCCAGCCACGGCAAATGCCGCTCCAGCAGCTCCAGCCCGCGATCCTCGTTGCCACTGGCCACACAGAACTCCAGGTGCTGGGCCAGCGTGCCGAGCTTGGCCCGGTTCCCTTGAATGGCCCGGTATGCCCGCCGGTGCGCCTGCGCGGCCTCCTGCACTCTTCCGGTACGAAGAAAAGGAAGCAGCAGCTCAGTGAGAATGTCCTGCGGCTGCTCCGAGCAGGTCAACTCGCCACTGAGCACCGGCAGCGCAAGGACCACGGCTTCCTCGTCGCGGCCTCGCCAAGCCAGGTAGGACAACTGGGAGGTGGGCTCGCAGCCAACGCAGTCGGACACGTCGCCGCGCGGCGCCGCGCACCACAGCTGATATTGCTCATCGGCGGTGGCCACATCGCCGATGTGCTCGGCGACCAACTCTCGGTGCTGGTGCACCGGGTTCATCGACTGGCCGGCGAGCCGATAAAGACGCTCCATGTCGTCCAGCACCGCGTACGTACGATCCAAGGGCACGTCAGGGAACTTGGTCAGCGAGCTGACCATCCACTTGAACTGCCAGCACAGGTTCATGTCGTATTCGGGGTCGCCGTCACCGCGGTCGTACGCGGCGAGGCACCAGGAGAACGTGTCGAACGCCTTCGCCGACTCGGCGCTGTGGTGGTAGGCGACGGTGGCCTGTAACCTGCCGCGATACTGCAGGTTGGTCAGCCCCTCGGCGTCGGCTTCGCGGACCGCCTCCTCGATCGCCGCCACCTGCGCCGGCCCAGCCGGCATCAGGTGCGCCCGCTCCAGCCGCTCACCCAAGTCACTCATCGTCCGCTCCTGTCCCGCCGGCCCGCGAACCCGACGTTTTCGTCGTCAACACGCCGAGAGTCACAACGAAAACGTCAAGTTCGCGCAGGGTTACCCGACCCTAGTCGGCTTGGCACACCCGTAACCCCTGCCCGCTCGGTCGCGAAAACGCCAGGACGCTCGCCTCCACACCCAGACGCGCCACCCGCGCGGGACCGTCACCTTCACACCACAGTCGGCCAACTTTGCACGGAACCCAACCCCACGTGCCCACCCCGCGCGGAACCGTCACCATCTCCATCAAGTTGGTCAACTTCGACGAAACCCAACCCCGCGTGCCCACCCTGCGCGAGACCGTCACCATTCCCATCAAGTCGGTCAACTTCGACGAAACCCAACCCCGCGTGCCCACCCCGCGCGAAACCGTCACCATTCCCATCAAGTCGGTCAACTTCGACGAAACCCAACCCCGCGTGCCCACCCCGCGCGAAACCGTCACCATCTCCACCAAGTTGGTCACCTTCGACGAAACCCAACCCCGCTGTCCCCACCCCGTGCGGACCCGTCACCTTCACACCCAAGTCGGTCAACTTAGACGGGACCCAGCCCCGTCCGGCGCCATCGGCCGCCAGGCCCGATGTTGTCGCCCCTCCGGCAGGAGCGTCCGCCTTTGCAGGCCCGCGGTCTTTGCGGGCCTACAAAGGCGGACTCTCGTAGCCGTAGTCGACGGCGCCCGCGCCGAAGGCGCCAGAAACACAGGGCGGATCGGCAGTAACCATCGGAAAAGCCCGCCCCGCCACCGGTCTTTGGTGGCGGGGCGGGATTTTCCGATGGCTGGTAGACGAGACGCCGCACCCTCGCGTTCACCGCACTTAACCAGGGCGCCGTCCCGTACCGTCCACCGCCCTTAACCAGGGCATCGTCCCGTACCGTCCACCGCCCTTAACCAGGGCATCGTCCCGTACCGTCCACGCTTTTAACCAGGGCGCCGTCCCGTACCGTCCACCGCCCTTAACCAGGGCGCCGTCCCGCACCGTCCGCCGCTCCTAACCAACACACCCGTCGCGTACCGTCCGTCGCTTAATCAGGCGTTGGTACGAGCGACACCCTGACCAAGGCCATCACCGGCCCTTTGGCAGCACCTGACCCGACAAACCGGCCTGCGGGGCCGTCGTGCGGGCGTCCCTCCCGTACCGGCCACCGCCCTTAACCAGGCCGCTCATCCCCAAGCCGACACCACTTCTCAGCCGGGCCGCAGCAGACACCGCCCTCAGTCCCAGCCACGACCGCACCCGCAGTCAACGCCGCCAAACCAGGGCCCACCTCAAGGGCCGGCCGCCCCTGAGGTCACCCAGTCGCTCGTACCCACCAAAAACCTATCCCTGGTTCAGGCGGGCCTTCAGTGCGTCCAGCTCAGCCCACAAAACAGTGGGAAGTTTGTCGCCGAATTTTTCGAACCATTCGGTGACCTGCGGGATTTCGGCATTCCATTCGTCCACGTCGACGTGGAGTGCGGCCGCCAGGTCAGCCGCGCTCAGGTCCAGGCCCGTGACGTCGAGAGCGCTCTGGGTGGGGACGTGACCGATGGGGGTTTCGATGGCGTCGGCGGTGCCTTCCATGCGTTCGATGACCCATTTCAGGACTCGGGAGTTCTCCCCGAAGCCCGGCCACAGGAATTGGCCTTCGTCGCCGCGACGGAACCAGTTCACGTAGAAGATCCGGGGCAGTTTGCTGGCGTCGCCGGTGCCGCCCTTGCCCATTTCGATCCAGTGCTGGAAGTAGTCGCCGCCGTCGTAGCCGATGAAAGGCAGCATCGCGAACGGGTCGCGCCGTACGACACCGACCGCGCCGGTGGCCGCGGCGGTCGTCTCGGACGACAGCGTGGCACCCATGTAGACGCCGTGGTTCCAGTCGCGGGCCTCGGTCACCAGCGGGATGGTCGTCTTGCGGCGGCCGCCGAACAGGATCGCCGAAATCGGTACGCCCTTGGGGTCTTCGTACTCGTCCGCGAGGATCGGGCACTGGGTGATCGGGGTGCAGAACCGCGAGTTCGGGTGCGACGAAAGCTCACCGTTCTCCGGCGTCCAGTCGCGACCCTTCCAGTCGGTCAGGTGGGCCGGCGGCTCTTCAGTCATGCCTTCCCACCAAATGTCACCGTCGTCGGTGAGCGCGACGTTGGTGAAGACCGAATTGCCCTTCGCGATGGTACGCATGGCATTCGGGTTGGTTTTCCAGCCGGTGCCCGGCGCTACCCCGAAAAGACCGTATTCCGGGTTCACCGCGCAAAGCCGGCCATCCTCACCAAAACGCATCCACGCGATGTCGTCGCCGAGCGTTTGGACGGTCCAGCCGTCGATGGTCGGCTCCAGCATCGCGAGGTTGGTTTTGCCGCATGCGGAAGGGAAGGCCGCCGCGACATAGTGGGTTTTGTTCTCGGGGCTGGTGAGTTTGAGGATCAGCATGTGCTCGGCCAGCCAGCCCTCGTCACGGGCCATCACCGAGGCGATCCGCAGCGAGAAACATTTCTTGCCCAGCAACGCGTTCCCGCCATAGCCGGAGCCGAAGGACCAGATCATCCGCTCTTCGGGGAACTGGGTGATGTACTTGGTCGGGTTGCACGGCCACGGCACGTCCTGCTGGCCCGGCTCCAACGGCGCGCCGACCGAGTGCAGGCACGGCACGTAAACAGCGTTCTCGCCCATTCGCTCCAACACGTGCGACCCCATCCGGGCCATGATGCGCATCGAGGCGACCACGTACGGCGAGTCGGTGATTTCCACGCCGAACATGGGCTTTTCGGCGGTGAGCGGGCCCATGCAGAAGGGCACCACATACATCGTGCGACCGCGCATACAGCCGCTGTACAGCTCGGTCATGATCCCCTTCATCTCGGCCGGATCCATCCAGTTGTTGGTGGGTCCGGCGTCGGCAGGATCGACCGAGCAGATGAAGGTACGGTCCTCGACCCGCGCCACATCGGTGGGATCTGAGGCACACCAGAAGGAATTCGGCTTCTTCTCGTTGTTCAACCGGGTCAACGTACCGGCGGCGACCAGCTCGTCGGTCAGCTTGGCCCATTCGGCGTCCGAGCCGTCGCACCACTGAATCCGGTCCGGGGTGGTCAGCCGCGCCACCTCCCGTACCCACTCCAGCAGGCGGGAATGCGTGGTGGGGGCCTGGTCGAGGCCGGGAACAGTGGCGGTCATTACGTCCTCTCGTCCTCCGGTCGACGCTGACCGGTGGTTGGCAACGAATGGGTCATCCCCCGCACGGTGAATGCGAGCACGGGGAATATTGCCCGGGGGATTCTGGGCAGCCTAGTAGCCGTGACCGCGCCTGTGCCGGTTCCAGCATGTGAGAACGTGCATGAAAATCGGTTCAGAAGACGTGACTCATATCTCGGTTTGGGGGCGACGTTATTTAGCTCTCAGCCCGATGGCGCGGATACGCAGAATACTGCTAATTACATCGTTGTAAATGGCTCAATCAATCCCAGCGCAGATCACACCGTGTTGTTCACCCCGCGACCTGTCCGACCTAACCTACGGTGCCGTAACCTTGGCCGGGTGAGTGACTCGCTGACCCCGGTACGCCCCACCCGGCCCGACCTCGCCGACGTGGTGCCGCACCTGCTGACCCGGCCACGGATGCGCGGCTGGCTGCACCTCTACGCGTTCGGGGTCGCCGTCATCGGCGGCATCGTGCTGGTGTCCCTTGCCACCACCCGACCCGGCTGGCTGCCAGCGGCGTCATGCGCTGTGTACGCGATCACCGTGTGCGGACTTTTCGGCGTCAGCGCGCTCTACCACCGGCGGCTCTGGCGACCACGCGGCTACGCGGTGATGCGCCGACTCGACCACTCGATGATCTTTGTCTTCATCGCCGGCACTTACACCCCCTTCTGCGCTCTCCTGCTGAAACCACCGACTTCGGTGATCCTGCTGTCCGTGGTCTGGGCCGGCGCGCTCGCCGGCGTGACCCTCAAGATGTGCTGGCCGTCCGCCCCGCGCTGGGTCGGCGTGCCGCTCTACGTCGCGCTCGGCTGGGCGGCCGTCTTCGTCCTCCCCGACATCCTCCGCCAAGGCGGCGTGGCCGCACTGGTCCTGATGATCGTCGGCGGCGCCATCTACACAGCCGGCGGCATCCTCTACGCCGTCAAATGGCCAAACCCCTGGCCCCGCACCTTCGGCCACCACGAGTTCTTCCACGCCTGCACGTTGGTAGCCGCCATCTGCCACCAAATCGCCATCTACTTCGCGTTGTTTTAGCCGCAAGTGCCTCCCGGGGGCCGCAGACTCGACCGCGTCGCCAAGCCACCCCAAAAACCGGGCCGGCCTGCCGCCGCGGTGGGGGACGGCCTGGCGGCCGCCGCGGCCGGCACGCGGGCATGCGTCGCCGGGGTCGTCCCAGAAGGGCACTGGGACGACCCCACCGCCGCCGCGGCCCGAGCTCCTTCGGGCCGCGCCTCGGCGGGGCCCGAGCCCTTCGGGCCGCGCCTCGGCGGGGTTGAGACGAGCGCGTACGTGCTCAGCGTCACCCAGTCGCGAGCTGGTAGCTACTGGTAGTGAGATTTGTTGTTGATCTTGTTTACTTTGCCTACCCAAAACGGATATAGGACTGAATTGTCCTTTTTGGGTAGGCAAAGTGAACAAGATCAACAACTTCGACACCGACTCCGCCTCCGCCGTTCCCGACCAGGCAGCCGGCGACCCTCCGGCACAACGATCCATTCTGAGCAGGCGAAACGCTTAACTTAAGGGCATTGGGGCGCGGGTGGGTTGGGTGGGTGACTGGTGTGACGGGTGGCTTGGGATCATGGCGGCTATGAGTGCGCCGAAGCCGTCTGAGCGGTTGTTGTTCTTCACCGACGCAGTGGTGGCCATCGCCATCACCTTGCTGGTGTTGCCGCTGTTGGATCCGATCGTTGTCCGCGCTAAAAGAAAATCCCCACGGGTGCTAGATCATTTTCCCCAGGTGGGTTGGTG
>NZ_BAAANY010000032.1:0-188293 GCF_039530045.1 Fodinicola feengrottensis
GGCGAGTGGAACTACACAATCAAATCAACTGTTTGAAATCTTATATGATTCCAGCCCCTTAGTTTCGATCTCGGCCGCGAATCGCACGTGCCAGCGCATTTTTCAACTCAACTTCAGGGAATTCATCGACGGTTTCGAAAGTTGCTGCCATGATGACGGACGACTCAAGGCTACTGACAAGCCCGAGAACTTGCGAGATATTCAGTTCCGGCTCCAGTGCGACTACGTCGTCACTCGGAAATCCCCACTTCTCCACCAATGGCGCCGCCTGTAACCAGCTATTCATTCGTTGATGATCCAGTCTGGCGCCTTCTGCAACTCTGACCCGAAGGCGGGAGGAGCGAGTTCCTTGAACAACCTCGTTCTCCCGAGCCAAATAGATATCCTGCACCCAGCTGGGAAGCTCAGCGCGACGACTATCTATCTGCTGAGCAAATTCATCGCATTCCCGGAGGTGCTCCCGCTCGTCACGAACTCGCCCAGTCGCTACACGCGCCGCAACGGCATCCGCATCAATCAGTACCTGCTCAACCGCCGCCACAAGTGCTTCGACATCGACTCCACTTGTCACCTCGGCATTAATGTTCCAAGATGCAGCCGACCACTTCGTGCATCCTGGAATCGCCAACGCCGCGAGACCATCGTTAACGGCTAAACTCCAGTCTTGAAAGAATCTGAGGTTCAACGGCGGCAGATTCACAAGAGAAAACGACACCTGGAAAGAAGTTTGACCTTGCCCTACTGAGATCGGTCGCACCTCAACCTCATCCAGATACGCCGGCCCATCCGCCTCCCTGGTCCTCGAACTATGTTCATTCTCCATCCAGCGTTGGCGTCGAAGTCCGGGCGAGACCATCATTGCAGCCACCGCTTCCCATCTCACAATCCACCAGAACGCGAACACCAGCGCCTGTCGTGCATCATCCAGACCAATCATAAATGAGGGCGTCTTCTGCAAGGCGGCAAACCAGGTATATTCGGCAGGTTCCATCGCAAAGGCTTGAGCAGCTGCAGCATTCCGTGCAGCCACGATCATCTCATCTAACTCTAGCTGTCCCGCCGCTTGAAGACGAAAAGGACGCTTAGCGTGCGTGTCGCCAAAATAGTTTATCCACTTCCTATATGCGGGGGTAAACGCGCGCCAGACCTCTTCGACAGCAGAGCCCGACTCCCCTTGCTCAAGGAAGTCTTCAGCAGCGTGCAGGTGCGCCGCCATCTCAGGATCAGCAACAGCTTCCGCGAGGTGCACATTTTCGATATTTACTTGAAAGACAACTCGAACCATAGACGAAACATAGCGCTCGGTTGCAATCATCCAACCGGACATCCTGATCGGGTCGGGCCCAATCCCCTCATGCTGGGCAATATTTCTGGCACGATGCAACTTCCACACCTCGGCCCATCCGTTATTTGCAGGCATGGAGGTGGCGAGTTTTCCCTTGACTCGACTATAGATGGTTTCGATTCCATCTTTTGACTTGATTTCAATCCCTTGCAGACTCTGCGCAGCCATATGCGTGATACGCTCATTAACCGCGTCAAGGAGAATCAAGGCAGTCAATTGACCAACCCGGGCCGTCGTACGCGCGGATTGTTGCGCATGTCTCAACATCGCCCGAAGCTCCACGAGAGCCTTCGCGTCACCGGGATCAAGTAGCGTCATAGTTCATACTACCTCTGCACTCCCGTCCCAATCGAGAAGCGGCATCGGCGTCCGATTCTCGGGCCCCAACCTTTCTGGGCTCAATCTCGAAGACGCCTAGAGTCCGGGATACAAGGCGGCGTCAAGCACACCCACAACCGCCGGCCAATCGAACGTAACCAGGCCATTGCCAAGTCGGGATGTTAGACGCTCAGAGTTTAAAAAATGGACTCCGGAGGCCGTCAAGGTTCGGACATTTGCTCCGTACGCCGGATGCTTGCGGAGGGCATCCTTAGCGCACGGTGCCGAAAAGATCGGGATTCCCACCCCCAGCAACTCATTGAGAACTCCCAAGGCCAGGGTGTCGCTGACGCCCATGGCCCATTTGTTGATCATATTGAAGGTCAATGGCGCTCCGAGCACCACATTTGCCTCAGGCAGCGGATCCTGATCACCAGGACGGCGCGGATACACTCGAACGGCCGCCCTCGTTGCCTTCTCCAACCGAGGTACGTCAACCCAGCCAGCGGCTGTAGGCGTCAAAATGAGACAGACTTGCCAGCCACATTCTTGAAGGAGAGATATGGGTATCTCGATCTCCAGCACCGGCGGCGCGGCTGCCGCGATCAGGTAAATGACTTTGTCCTCGCTCAATGCAAGACTCCCGACCGCTGGGCAAGTGGGCGCAGGCCTGGCGTTGCGGACTTTCGCTCCCGTTTGAGGAGTTCTCGCAGCATCTCGCGGACGATGATGTTGTATCGCAGCGTCTGCGGCGCTACCCGCTCGGCTTCCATCAGGTTGATGACGACGGCTGAGTCGTTGCGGTGCTGGGCGTACGCCCAAGCGGTGTCGATGTGGACCTGGGCGCGACGGCTGCGAAGGCCTTCGGGAAGGCCGGACGTGTCAACGTCCTCCGCGATGCTGATCGCCAACTGCGCGTCGCCGAGTTCCGCAGCTGCGGAAACCTCGTGGATGGCCACGTTCGTCGGGCCGAATCCTGTCCAGCCGTGGTTGCCGTCATGTCCAAGTGTCTCGGCGAGCTGCCGCGCGCGGCCGAGGCGCTCGGCTGAGGCCACTCGGTCACTTCGCCGCCCGGCCATGACCGAGGTGATCAGGAACAGCGCGCCGCGAACGGACAGGCCCATCGGCGAGTCATCGGTGAAGCTTTCGGCCGTCTCGATCGCGATCCGCTCCCCCTCCGCTCCCCTGTCGAACCGGTAGAACGCAGACGCGAGCTGGTACGCGGCGGCAGCTTTCAAGATGGGCGAGTCGAGACGAAGAGCCGCGGTCACAGCTCGATCGGCCGCGACCCACGCGAGCCGGCCGTCGCCGACCTTGGTCACCAGCTTCGCGGTAGCCACGTACGCCTGGTGCTGAATAACGAGCGCTCGGCGGAGTTCGTCGCCGGTTGCTTGCGCGACGGCGCTGTCGATGGTCGTGATGAGACTGGGAAGAATCCGGGCGGCTGAACCGTAGTCAGCGGCCTGGTAGCGGCGGTGAGCCTCGACCGTGAGCTGGTCAAGGTCCGCGAGATCGGCGACTACGGGACCGCTGCCGAGCAGAGCCGGATAGGCACTGAGCGCCTCGCGTACGCGCTCCATGCCGTCGAGTTCCGGATCGCCGTTGGGCGCAAACTCCATACGACGACCGGACAGCGTCTCAACGTCCGTCTTGAGGATCTTCGCGATGTCGACGAGAACCGAGAGGCGGTCGACAGAGCGGATACCGCGCTCGACCTGCGACAGCCAAGACTCGGAACGGCCGGCGAGTTCGGCCAACTCTCGCTGGCTCAGGCCGCGCCGGCGGCGGTAGATACGGATGCGCTCACCGATCGGGCCTTCCATCACCATCCCGCCACTCTCCACCGGCCTCGCCATGCCAACCCGCACTTTTGTACGGGTCCCAACTTCACGTTCGTACGTCCCACGACGTTGCGCATCGTGTGCGTCTGATGCCCTCAGAGTACGTCGCATCGGTTCGACCCACGACGTACGAAGGACTGATCGACGATGACCAACACCGATCGCGACCGGCCCCGCCGGCCGCAGCCGGCGGCCAACGGATTGACCAATCTGGAACGTGCACGGATCCTCCGTGAGCTGCGTTCACTTGCCGTCGCCAGCGACTCAATGCGCGAACGAATCAGTCAGTTGACGGCGGCGGTTGAGTCGGGTGACCGACCAGTTTCTCCAGCTCAGCCATGCGAGCATTCGTCGCGCGAACCTGGTCGGCGAGAGCCCGGATCTCAGTCATGATCGCCACGTATTCGGCACTCGGTTCAGGTTCGGCGTCCATGTCGCGTACAAAGGTGCCGCGGCCATGGGAGGCCTCGACTAAACCTTCAGCACGCAGGATGTTGATTCCCTTTTCGACCGTCGATGGCGTAACACCGAACCTCTTGCCGAGTGCGCGCCACGACGGAAGTTGCTGCCCGCCACGCAAGGTGCCGGCCTGGATGTCTTGTCGCAGCTCGTCCGCCACCTGCACGAACGCCGGACGCGGGTCATCTGCCTTCACGGTCACTCGAAGACCGTAATTGAGCTAGGGCACTCCCGTCTCGCAACCCGCTCAGCCAAACCCTTGCCAATCGATTGACCTAGTGTACTCTCGTGCACACTAGTCCAATCGTCGCCTACGGAGGAACCAGATGAAGACCGAGGTCAAACGGGAGATGGCGCCACCGGCGCCGCGTTTTTACACGGTTGCCGAAGTCGCGCGGATGCTCAGCATCTCGACGCGGATGCTCTACACCGCGATCAACAACGCGGAGTTTCCGGCCGTACGTATCCGTGGTCGGTTCGTCATTCCGGCCCGCGCCATCAACGAGATGGTGGCTGCTGCGATTCAGGCTCACGGGCTCGTTGACGCCTCCGACTGGGTCGCCCAGGACGGAGCTGCCTGATCATGCGGCCGCCGATGAAGTCACTCGATCGGGCTGAGGCGCGACGGCTCTCGCCGGAGCGGCTCGCCGAGTTGACCGAGTCCATAAACGACTACACCGCGATTCCGGTCGCGCCGGTCGTCAAACCGGCGGCAGTTGAGACCGCGCCCGAGCGGGCTCGGCGGCGCTGGTTCGATCGCCGCCCGCAGTCGGCGCCTGTTGACCGCGATCAGGTCGCCGTTGATCGCATCGTGCTGGTTGCGGCATCGGTGATCTCTGTTGCCGGCGTCGCTTTGATTGCCGGCGCGATCAGCTTCGGACACATGCATGACTGGGCCGCCGTTAACGGTGAGCCGGCGTGGCGCCAGCCGTTGTTCCCGCTCTCGGTCGATGGCCTGGTCATTGCGGGATCTGTCGTGCTGCTCGCCGATTCGCTGGCGGGGCGCCGCCGCGACTGGCTCGCTTATGTCTTGGTGACCGCCGGCGCGGCGGTGAGTGTGGCCGCCAACGTGCTGCACGGCTGGCACCACCCGATCGCCGCGACCGTCATCGCCGCATGGCCGCCGTTGTCACTGATCGGCTCGTACGAACTGCTGATGCGCCTGCTGCACCGTCTACGCCACCCGCAGATGGCGACCAAGAAGGCGTCCAAGTCTTCCGGGACCCCGGCCGCCGGCACTGGCCCGGTCGAGGTCCCGGACTCCACACCAGCTGTCGCCGCCGCAGCCAAGGTCACGGCGCCGGTGAACGTGCAGCTGCGCAAGCGGCCCAAGACAACCCGCCCGAGACGGGCGAAGACGGCAGCGGTCATCGCGCGCTCAGATGCCGACTTGCTGGTCATCCTCGCCGATCCAACCCTGACCCCTCGCGACGCCGACGGCTCGGTGTCCGTGCGTGCCGCAAAGACAGCGCTGGGCATCGGCGCCGACCGCGCCCGCCGGCTACTGGCCGAAGCCGACCTGCTGCGTAACCCGAACGGAGGACCCACCTCATGACCAGAAACCGCCGGCCGCGTGCCGACCTGATTGCTTGGCCGAACACCACAGCCATTCCCACTCCGCCTGCCGGTCATCCGTACGCGGCGGCGCTGTGGCTGCTCGGTCGCCACCCGATGTTGGCGCGGCTGGTCGCTCGCGTTCCGGACCTGGTGAGCAGGGACGGTCAAGGGCGACTCGGGTTGGACCTCGACGAGCTCGCGCTGACCTTGGTGACACTGGACCAGCACCGATCGGCGTGGAAGCGATACGAGCGCGATCACCGAGCCCCGTCTGACGATGCCGCCTACGACCAGTGGCTGGCGGCCGGACCATCCAGTACCCCGCAGGTCGACGCGATCTCTGTGATGAGTAGCTCCGAGCTGACCAGGGTCCGTCTGCTGGGCACCTTCAGCACCGTTCGAGTTCCATTCCGAGTCGGTGACCTCAGCAGCTTTGACGCCGAGGGCGTCACGCTGTTCGCCGACTGGTGCACCGCGGCGGCCCAACAATGAGCGCGGACAGCCGGCCGGCCATCGAGGCACGGCATGCCTGGGCCGAGCGAGAACTGACCGCCACGTTGCGAACCCTGATGCGGGTCGCCGAGTCCGCACGGACTCAGACCGAGGTCGTTGTCGACCTCACTCGGCAGGAGGCCGAGGTACGACCCGGCGCTACTGCCGGAGAGAGGCCCGTGCTCGACGACGGCGCGTACCTCGCGGCCCTGGACAAGTTGACCCGGGTCCGTTCCGTACACGCCGCCGTCGAAGCCGAACTCGCCCATGCCAGCGTCGGCGGTGCCGCATGAACCCGCAGACCGAACCGCTGTACCGGGTGTGTACCTGGTGGGGCCGGATTCCGTTGTCGGAGTCCACCGGCCTGACGGCAACACAGGTTCGCGAGATCGAGCGAAACGCGCGCCTTCTCGGGCACGACGTGACGACCGAGCGAGTACGCAACAATTCCGCAGCTCAACAGCCAAAAACGGCGCGTCCGGGTACGTACCTGGCTGTGGAGCTGGAAAGCGCCAACATTTGGCGTGGGCTTCCAGTCTGGGACTGGAGATGCGCTCCGGTGGGGTACGCGACACGTCGCCAGCTCCGTGAGACCGGACTCGCTCCCGGCGGGCACGAACCTGCTGGTGCGATCCGCCGCGGCGACCGACTTTTCGCGTGGCTGTACCGGATCGACCTCTGCGTCCCAAAGCGCAAGCCAACCGCAGCGCAGCTCGCCGCGATCAGCAAGGCAACCGCGGCTCGACGTACGTGCTGCGACTGCCGCCGAGATGCCGGATACGTACTTCCGCTGGTTTACGGCGGCAGATGCATCGACTGCTACGAAGGGAAATCCAGTGCCAAAGCTGCGTAAGCCCGCGATCACTCTCCACCGCATCACTCCGGCGGTAACCGGTGTGATCGTGCCAAGGACGCGCAAGGGAAGCGATCCGGTACGCACAGCGGTCACTATCCCGCCGTTTGTAGATGGAGCCATATGTGCGCAGGTCGATCCGGAGATCTTCTTTCCCGAAAAGGGCGGGTCTTTCCGAGACGCGAAGCGTATCTGCGCAATATGCCCTGTCCAGCGCGAATGTCTCGAATGGGCGGTGGAAAATCGGGAGCCGTTTGGGATCTGGGGCGGTAAATCAGTTAGCGAGAGGCAGAAAATTCGCGCGGCAAACAGCCGTTCGGCTGCGGCATAAGGGGAATCGAATGAAAAAGGGAGCACGCGACCGAGAATCTCGGCGTCAGGCGTGGTTTCGGGATCGGATTCAGTCAAGAACGGCGCCCACCGAGCAGCTCTCTGCCGCATTCGAATATCTCCAGGCGACGCTGAAAAGGCTTCCCGAGGAGGACGCGGATCGAGCCGCTCAGACGATCTGCCGAGACCTCATCGCAACGACCGAGTCCCTTGCAAGCAACAAAACGAAGGTGGCCTGATGAGTGTGGAGTTCACTAAGCGTGATGAGGCAGCCGAAGATGCGGCAGCACTATCGGCCGTCGACTCGGCGCCCAACGCGGAGCCGCGTCGTGCGGGCACGCGCGCGAGGATACCGCCCGTTTGGATCACGGAGCGTATTGCGCGATGGCGTGCACTGATCGCCGATCGAGAGCGCATGGCGGCAACTGTCCAGGTATCGCTATGGCGCGAAGCGCCAGCATCGATAGCTGACCTTGCTGGTTACGCGAAAGCTGCGCCGTGGGCTGGTGACGACTCGCCGGTTCTCGCAGCTTTGGGGCGGCTTTATGCGATCGGAATCGGGATTCCTGCGTCGGTTCTCTTGTACGCGCTGGCGTGGGTTTTGCAGCGTCCGATGCGTTTGTTGTTCGGTCTGTTTGTCATTGCCGTTGTCTGGCTGGCGAGTTAGGAAAGGTCGGGTATTCGAGATGGTTCTCAGCACGATTGGTGGGGTGATCGCCCTCGCACTGGCGGGAGTGCTGTTTTACCTCAAGATCTTCAAGAAGACTACGGCCGCATTGACGCTTGTCGGTGGCACGGCCATTACAGGTGGTATCGGCGGTCACATCTTGACCTCGGCGGTCAGCTGGACATCGACGATGGTCGGCCACGTTACCGCCACGGTAGTTGGGATCGCAGTTCCGTTCGTCCTCTCGCTGGTACTCACGGTCATCTACATCCACGACATGTGGCCCAAGAAGGGCGCAAAGACGCGAACGGCCGGTATCGGACTGGTGCTGCCCATCTTGGCACAGGGAATTCCGGGCTCCGTCGGCGCGACGTTGACCGGCGCGATCGCGATGATCGCTGGTCTTTTGTCAGGTTTCATCGGATCGATTTTCTAGGTGGTGCGTGATGATTCTGATTTGCGCGTGTCTGGCGTGGGCCTTGATGGGTGCCGGCAAGCAGTTGCTGGCCGATACCCGGTCAGGTATCCGGCAAGGGATCACGAAGGTCAAGCGGGACGCCAGTCGGAAAGCCGCTCAGATCCGCCGCTCGCACAGCTGGTTGTCGCCGGTGCGCTGGGCTCTGGCGGCTGGCACGGGCGCCCTGACCGCGTTGAAGATTACGACTCGGCTCAGCCGATCGGCTGGCAAGTCGATTCGTGCCGGTTGGGCCGATGGGTGGGAGCAAGGCCGCAAGAAGCATGCCAAGTTCGCGGCCCGCCGTCAGGAGAAAGAGCAGGCCGCGGCTGCCGAGTGGGACGCAAGCCACAGCGGCGTTCCGACGGAGGAGGAAAAGAGACCGGAGACGACAGCGAAAACACCGGCCGGCGTTCTGACCGGTGAGCACCAGCCAACGCATGCCAAGAACGACGAGAAGGAGTTGACCATGGCGGTATCGGGTGAGGCGAACAACATCGCTCAGACGCGTGAGGCGTTGGACGCGATAGTGAAGCAGGCGCAGGGGTTCACCGAGACGGTGGATCAGTTGGCCGCCGGTTTGGCGACTCAGGACGTGGATCCGGACACCATCGGTGAGGTGATGGAGATTTTCGAGGCCACGAACGGGTTGCGGTCGGCGGCGTACAAGGCGCTGGCTGGTTTGAACCAGCGCCACGGCGCGATGGAGGAGGCGGTCAACGCCACCCCGCACGCGGCCAAGACCGACTTCTACAAGCACTCCTAGATTCCGCACAGGGAGGCCGGCCGGACCACTGCACCCGGCGAGGCCGGCCACCCATTCTCGTTAGACGGACCTAAAACTTTGGAGGTGAGACCCCGATGATCGGCAAGCCACTGGGAAAGGCGAACCGCCGCCAGGTGCGTAAGATCGCCAAGGCCGTGAACAAGGAGGGCCGCCGTACCGCCCAGGACTTCGCCTCGATGTTCTCCGGGCAGATGTCCGGCGGGCAGGCCATGGTGCTGGTGGGCGGTAGCAAGCCCGCCCGCGGCAAGCGCGCGATGCGGACCGGTCGCCGGTTGGTGTGGCGGTACCGGCGCCAGCTCGCGCCGATCCTGGGCATCGTGCTGACCTGGCTGGCCGGTGCTGTGATTGCGGGCCGGCCGGATGCGACCAGGTCGGTGCTGGTGATCGCTCCGATCGCCGCCGGGTTGCTGTGGTGGGCCGGGCGCCGGTGGTTGCACCTGGACCGGGTCGCCGAGCGCCTGTACGCCGTCGTATCCCTCCTGGCAGCCGCTGGGTGGCTCGCGGTCGCCGCCGGGTACGGCGTTGGGCGACCGATGCCCGCGGTGTTGTGGCTCGGTGGGGTGGCGGTGGCGTTTCCGTGGTGGTGGCATCACCGCATCCGGGGCGTGCAGGTGGTCGCGGACAGCTCGGTGGTCGAGATCTTCAACGAGCGGGTCGGCGCGTCGGGTTATGCCCTGCCGGGCGCGAAGTTGACCGATGTCGCGTCGATCAAGAACGGCTGGGCTGGGGTGATCAAGCTGCCGCCGGGGAAGTTGGCGACGCAGAACGCGATCAGCGCGACCGAGATGGTGATGTCCGCGTACGACGCCGAACCCGGCTCCCTGGTCATCGAGCCGACCGCGTCCGGTCGAGCGTCCGAGGCCCGGCTGATGGTGCTGTCGCAGAACCCGCTGCACGACACGCTGCCGTGGCCCGGCCCGGGCGAGTTCGACCCGGCGACCGGGATCGCGCCGATCGGGATCTACGCCGATGGTGAGCCGGCGCTGTACCGCTTCTACCAGCCCGGCAGCGGCGCGGTGCACGACCTGATCGCCGGCGCGATCGGGTCCGGCAAGTCACGCCTGGTCGACGAGCTGCTGGCGTACGAGCGGGCGTCCGGACTGATCGTGTCCTGGGTGATCGACCCGCAGCGCGGCCAGTCACTGCCGGACTGGATGGACAACGTGCCCTGGTCAGCCCGCGACCTGGAAGAAGGCATGCGGATGATCCGCGCGGTGCACCGGGTGATGCTGACCCGCAACGCGTACTTCGCCACCATGTCCTGGACCGACGACAAAGGCCGAAAGCGCCGCGGCAAAGCCCACTTCGACCCCACCCCGGACATCCCACTGCTGTCGGTCACCATCGAAGAAGCCCACCAACTGCTGCGCCTGGAGCAGGCCCGCGAGTTGGTTGAGGACATCGCGAAGATGTCCCGCAAATGCGGCGTACGGCTCCGGCTGATCGTGCAGGTCCCGCTCCTGGACCAACTCGGCGGGTCAACCACCATCCGCGACTCGTTGGCCAGCGGCAACGTGATCGTGTTCCGCACCGCCAACCCACTCTCGGGGCAGGTGGCATTCAACGGCACCATCCCCGTCGACCCACACCGACTGCCCCGTACGTTCCCCAACGGCCAACCCACCGGCGGCATGGGCTACCTACTCGGCGCCTCCTCCCGACCGGCACCAATGCGCACCCACTACGTCGATGACCCGTTCCAATGGGCCACCCACGGCACCCCAGTCCAGCTGGACAACCTCTCGGTCATGGCCGCCGGCCCCGACTACGCCACCCGAGCCGACCGCAAAACAGCATTCGACGACTTCGCCGCCGTCGTCGATGCGTTCAACGACCTCACCGACCCCGCCGCCGTCGCCGCGGTTATGAACCGCACCGCCGGCACGACCGACGCCCTCAACACCACCGACAACGCCACCGGTGGTGGCACCGCGGCCGATGTGGTGCTCCAGGTGTTGACCGAGCGCGGCGAGGAGATGAAAAAGGGCGAGATCGCGCAAGCCGTCAACCGGGTCAGCGGACATTCCCTGCGTACGGTTGGCGACGCGCTGGCCAAGCTGATCACCGACGGCCGGGTCCGCCAAAGCGGCCACGGCCGCTACATCCTCACCGACCCGGACACCACCGAAGAGGACACCGCCGCATAGCCCTGCGGTACGAGTCTTCCCTATCTCGGAACAGAGCCAGCACCGCGCATTCTCCCCGCTATTGCACACATTCCTTGAAAGGAAGGGTGAGCGAAGCCATGCCAGAAAACAGCTCCTTGAGTCAGCGAAGCGAGTACACGGCCGGTTTGAGGGCTTTAGCCGACCTGCTCGACAAACACCCGGAAGTGCCACTCCCGTACAGCGGCCGCAGCGCGTTCGGCGGACATCTCACCTGGATCCTCGCCGGAGACACCGATCAGCGGAACGTTCTCGCCGACATCGCACGGGCACTACCCGGCCCGGTGCACAAAGTCGTTCGCGGTGTCGCGTTCGACCTGAAAGGCGCCCTTCACGGCCTCCACGTCCTGGTCATCGCCGACCGCGCCGAGGTCTGCACCCGACGCGTCGTCGGGATCCGGGAAGTGACAAAGGAAATCCCCGACCCGGCCGCTCCCACAGTGACCGTCACCGAGAGCGTCGAAGACGTGGTCTGGGACTGCCACCCATTGCTGAGCAACAAAAACTGCCCCACCCAGACATGAGTCACACACCCCCACATGTCACCGGACTGACCAGTAAGGAGACCACCACCGTGGCCACCACCAGAACCATTCACCGCAAGACCACCCGCGCTCCAGTCCAGTGCGTTGCACGGTGGCCGATCCAGAAGCCCCTGGTCGTCTGCTCCGGCGGGCCACTGGATGCCCGCTGGTATTTCGCGGACGACTTCACCATCCAACAGAGCGCCGCGGTCCGGCTCGGCGACACCGCCGACCGGCCGGCCGGCGCCGCACTGGCCTACCACCCCTGCACGCCGTACCGCGGCACCGGCCACCCGCAGTTCGACCTCGTCGGCCAGGTCCTCACCTACGACCCGACCTACCCAGCCACACCGGGCGACCACCAGCCCACCGACGCCCCACTCCGGGCCGCCTGACCACCCAACCAACCACCCACCCCGACTTTCCGCGTTCTCATCGAAAGGAACCATCTCGTGCAGTCCATCGACCACCGGGCGCAGCTAGCCGGCGACACGGCCACCATCCGTACGGAGTTGACTCGCGCGGACGGCAAAGCCGCCGCCCTGCTCGGCCTGGCCGGCACCATCCTGACCGTCCTGCTGGCCATCCTCACCTTGAAGCCACCCACGGCCGCCGCGACGCTCACCGCCGTCGCCGGGGCCATCACCGCTGCAGCCGCGGGAATGTTGGCCGCCGCGATCCGGCCCCGGCTCGGCGGCACCGGCGGAGTCCTGGGCCACGCCGGCGCCACCGTCGAGCAGTTGACGGACCCGTACGCCGGCGTCCATCCCATCGACCTACCCCGGATCGCCGAGCGGTACGCCCGGGAGGCGGACGAACACGCCGCCGCGGAGCTGATCTACCTCGCTGGCGTTGCCCGGTCGAAATACCGCCTCATCCGCGCGGGTGTCGACCTGCTCATCGCCACCGTCGCTGTCGTTGCCCTCGCTGGCATCACCACGGTCCTCTAAATCCGTTCCAGAGAAAGGAAAAGATCGGCATGTCCATCGACCCCACCATGGTGATCGTCGGAAATCTGACCGAGGATCCCGAACTGCGGTTCAGCCCCAACGGCACCGCGTGGACGGTGTTCACCGTCGCGCACAACAAACGCCGCCGTGACAAGGCCGGCAACTGGGTCGACGGCGACCCGCTGTTCATGCGCTGCAAAGCCTGGCGCGAGATCGCCGAGAACATCGCCGCGTCCCTCACCCGCGGCAGCCGCGTCGTGGTCTCCGGCCGGTTGGAGCAGTCGCACTGGGAAACCGCGACCGGTGAGAAACGCAGCTCCTACGGGCTCGCCGTCGACGACCTCGGCCCGTCCCTGAAATTCGCCACCGCCACCACCAAAAAAGTCACCCGCACCAAACCCACCACCACCGGTGGCGGTGCGGCTGGTGATGACCCGTGGACCAGCGAACCGGTCGATAACGAACCGCCGTTCTAACCCGCCCTTCTGATCCGCCTACGAGACAACGAAAGGACAGCCATCATGAACATCCGGGGCACAACTCACACCCTGCTCCACAGCGACGTTCTCGCGACGGTCGCCGGCCTCGCCGCCGGCAGCGCCGCGGCAGCTGCGACCGGGTGGTACCTGACCCGTACAGCCCGCACCATCGCAGATCTGCACGTCGAGGTCACCGACGCGAATCAGCGGGCATTTACCGACCCGTTGACGGGACTGGGAAATCGAGCCGCGTTCGACGCAGCGGCCCGGGACACAGCGCAAACGTGCCGAGCAATGTTCGGCCGGCCGTTGGTGTGCCTGCTGATCGACATCGAAGCGTTCAAGCAGATCAACGACACCCACGGCCACGCCGCCGGCGACCGCGCCCTGATCACCACCGCGCACGTCCTGGAGGACCTGCTCAACTCGTACGGCACGGTCGCGCGTATCGGCGGCGACGAGTTCGCGGCCATTCTCGCCGCACCCACCGACCAGGACCCGAACGCGTGGGCCACCCGGCTGGCGTGGGCGGGCCGCACCGCCCTGACCCGCCTCACCCAGGCCGCCGGCGGTCCCGTCGTACGGATCACCGTCGGCATCGCCGTCGCCGACCCGCAATACGTCACTTGGCAGGCCCTGCTCGCCCGCGCCGACGATGCGATGTACCGAGCCCGAAACCGGGACCTCGCCGTCACCCACCAACCGACCGACGCCGACGAGCCGGTTGTCACCTACCGGCCGAACATCCGGCGCCGCGACCAGCGCCGTCCCGGCACGCCCTTGCAATTCCGGCAGGTGACAGCCGCCTGAGCCCGCAACTTTTCACACCCGCACACCAATTCCCACGACATTTTCAGGAGAGCACATATGAACACCCCAACCATCGGCACCGACGACAACGCCGACCCGTACACCGATGAGGTCCAGCTCGTCCGGGTCATGAAGGTCACCCGCACCCAGTACGTGCTGACCAAAATCACCAGCGCGGTCTCAGACATCACCGGCATGGTCGTCATCGGCGCCCTGGCCCTGCTCGGTCTCTACTACGCCACCGGCCCCGGCCCCATCGCCCGCGACCTGGTCCTGCGGATCGCCATCATCACCGGCGGTGTCGCCCTCGGCGTGATGATCCTGGCCCTTGGCAGCGGCGAACTCCGCCGCTGGCTGCGCTATCGCCGCTACTTCACCGACGCCGCCGAGCACGCCACCGAATCCAACTCTCACCAGCCCTAACCCCCGTCGGCGTGGGCCGTACACGGCCCACGCCCCCATTCGGCACACCTTCCCTCCACCCACAACAAAACCAGGAGTGAACACATGAGCTGCGCACCAAATATCACCGAAACTCGCGCAGTACTACACGCCATCGCGACCACCGCACTGGAATTCGCCAACGCCGCCGACACCATGGCCGCAGCGCTGTCCGCGAACGACCTGGACACCGAAACGGTGAGCAACCTCATGGACGTTTTCGAGGCCACCAACAGCATCATCCACGTAGCCCACCACACCCTGAACAACCTGAACCGACGCCACCAAACGATGGAAGAAGCCGTCAACACCACCCCCAACGCAGCCAAAACCGAGTTCTACCGACACGACAACGAGAACTCCAAAACCGCGCCACCGATCACCGCGAGCGAGCCCGACACCGCCGCGGCGACCATCGCCGCGCATCTGAGGGCGACAGACACCGAGGAGGCGGGCGCCGCGTTCCTGGACGCCCAGCACCTGAACCGGACGAGCCTGCTCGCGATCGCTGCCGAATTGGGACTCACCCGCGTGAACAGCCTGAGCCAGACAAAGCTGAGACAGCGAGTGCTTAAGCAGGCCATCGGCGCCCGCCGTAAGTTCGCCGGCCTACGCAAGTGGTAGCTAGCGCGCCGCCCACGTCATCGACGTGCTGATCACCGCCACCTTCTCACCCCTGCCAGACAGGAGCCCGTTGACCATGCCCTTCCTTGTCGACGCCACCCAGCTCCGCTACGCGATTAGCGTGATCACTCCGCATCTGAGCCCCGACCAGGACGACCTTCCCATCCTCACGCACGCGCTCGTCCAGTTCACCGGCACCGACATGTGGCTCTATGCCACCGACCGGTTCACGATGGGCGCCTACCACCTCCAACCGGCCCGCGACAGCCAACCCACCGGCGCGCCGTACCAACTCACGCTGTCCCACCTGGACCTGCGCCTGATCCGCCGACTGGCCGCCGACCCCGACGTGCACCAGCTCACCCTCGACGCCGTTCACCCCGACACCGCGCCGGACGCCGGGCGCGGCACCGAATGGATTCTGGAGGTCAACGCCGGACGCTACCGGTCGCCGATCAACTACGCCCGCCCCGCGACGTACCCGAATTTCCGGGCAATCATGGAGAAAAGCGCGGCACGTACTACCGCGGTCGGCACGCTGCTCGACGCGTACGTCTCGCCGGAATATCTGGCCAGGTTCGACAAGCTCACCGGCCCGGTCAAACTCCGCGCGGCGGGCAGTCACAGCAACGACTCCAGCCGGTCGATGCCGTTGATCGTGGGCGCTGGTCGGTTCGTCGGGGCTATCGCCGTGATCAGTCGCGAACGGGTGCCCGACCAGGTCGCGTTCACTCTTCCACCGATCAATCAGCCCGTTGCCGCACCAAACGCGGGCCTCGGTGGTGGCTCGTGCTGAGGCTCACCGACCTGTTCTGCGGGGCCGGCGGATCCAGCTCCGGCGTGGCTGAAGAGGTGGCGCGGTGAACGTCAAGCCACCGTTCGCGTATTACGGCGGGAAGACCCGGATTGCCGCAAGGATCGCTGAGCGGATGCCGGCGCATCAGCACTACGTCGAGCCGTTCGCGGGCTCGCTGGCGGTCCTGTTGGCCAAGCGGCCGGCGGCGATGGAGACGGTCAACGATCTCGACGGCGACCTGATGCTGTTCTGGCGGGTCCTGCGTGACCGCACCGCCGAGCTTGTTCGTGCCTGTGCACTCACACCGCATGGCCGCGCCGAGCACCAGGCGGCGTACGACCTCAACAGTGCTGACGAGGAAATCGAGCGGGCGCGGCGGATCTGGGTGTTGCTGTCGCAAGGGTGGACCGGTGGCTTCACGCGCACCGGCTGGCGTCTCTACCTCGATCCGGCCGGATCGGGCACCTCGATGCCGGGCTACCTCACCGGCTACGTCGAGCGAATGGCCGCGGTCGCCGAGCGGCTTCATGCCGTCAGCCTGGAGTGCCGGCCGGCTCTGGAGATCATCGAGGCGTACGGCGCTCACAAGGACGTGCTGATCTATGCGGATCCGCCGTACCTCGGATCGGCGCGCAACAGCGTGAAGTACCGGCACGAGATGACTAGTGACGCCTCGCACCGCGAGCTGGCTGCCCTTCTGACCACGGCCCGGGCCTGCGTCGTCCTGTCCGGCTACCCATCGCCGCTCTACGACCAGCTGTACGCGGGCTGGGACCGCGTCGAATTCCACGCTGTCACCGCGCAAGGCGGCGCCGGCGGCCGCCGCACCGAAGTGCTGTGGAGCAACCGTCAGATCAGCACACCGAGCCTGTTTGGTAACCAGCTCGCCAGCCTGTTCGACCAGATCGCCTAACTCATACAACCGGAAATGAGATCAACACTGATGTCGAAAACCATCATCGCTTCCGAGTTTTCCACCGCTGTATCGGAAACCGCGCTACCGGACGAAGTCGAACCCACCTCGATCTATCCCACCAACGTGGTCAAGGGCGCTTCTACCACCAAAAACGGACTGAAGTACCTCGATCTCGGAGAGGATGGCGACCACCTCATCATCCTGGGCCCACCGACCATGGCTGAGATCACGGCAGCAATGCACGACCGGGCCGTTGCATTGGGACTCAGCGACGACGACGTTCCCGACGCGCACGACTTCCGCTACACGTACGTCCGGGAACTCACACTGTGCCGTGACCACTCGACGTTCAACGCCGAGTGCACGCGTTGCCGCTTGGTCGATGACTTCGGGAGCTGGTTCGACTTGTCAGGTCCCGACGAACGGCTAGCGGATCCCACCCAGGCGGACTACTTCCCGACCGCACTTTGGTCATCTTTTCAAGCTGGATAGGAAAAGAGTCGGAACAGCCACCTCTACCCGCAAGTGATCGCCGCCCGAAAGAGGAGAAATTCGATATGTGCAACGACAACGCTCCGACCGACACCGACCAGGTGTGCGAGTTTTGCCGGTGGGACCGGCCGCGATTCCAGATGCCTGACGGGCGCCTGGCGGGTTTTGAGGTGGTCAGTGTCTGCGCCGAACCGGCGTGCAGTATCCCGATTCACCGCGGCCTGTTCCACCTGTGTGGTGACTACCCGGGCAGTAATCGGGGGTGTGGCCGGTTTTTCTGCCCGGCGCACCTGTACGTCGGGCTGCCGTACGGATCGCAGCAGTGCGGCCATTGCAACGCCCAGCCCGTGGTCGACCTCGCCGATACCAACCAGCGCCAGCGGGTCGCGGACGCGTCCGGTGTCCCGGCGCACCTGCTCGCGCCAGCCGGCACGGTGCCGCCGCTGCCGCCGCTGCCCGAGGGCGGTCGACTACGGCCGTCAGCGGCGGCTTGAACCCGGTTTCCTTGCCGCCTCAAGGAAACGGCGGCGTACGGCCGGCGAGCGAGCATGATCATGGGCGCGAGAAAGGGTGGGGGAGAGCGACGTGGCTGAGCAGATGCCGCCGCACGACGCCGACGCTGAGGAGAAGGTCCTGGGTGCGGTGATGCTCAGTGGCGCCGTGCTGGACGAGTTGACCGAGCTGACAGGCGAGGATTTCTACCGGCCGTCGCACGCGGTGATCTGGTCCGCGCTCACGCAGTTGCACACCGCCGGCCAGCCCACCGAACCGGTCGCCCTGGTCAACCACCTGGTTTCGGCCGGCGAACTGGACCGCGCCGGCGGTATCGGGGCCATTCATGGCATCCACCGGAGTGCCGTAGTGCCGGCGCAAGCGGGCTACTACGCGAAGATCCTGACCGATCACACCCGGCGCCGGGCGATGATCGCGCTCGGCACCCGCATAACCGACGCCGCAACGTCTGGTCGGGACACAGACGACCTGCTGGCCACCGGCCGCGAACTGCTCGCCGATGCGCCGACCGGCGCGTGGCCGGAACCGTTGCCACTGCCGGAAAAGCAGGCTCTGCCGGTGTTCCCGACCGAGGCGCTGCCGGACTGGCTCGGGGAGTATGTCACCGCGGTCGCGGACTTCTTCCAGGTCCCGGTCGACCTGCCCGGCTCGCTCGCGCTATCGGTGCTGTCCACGGCGGCCGGTGGGCGGGTGCAGATCCAGATCCGACCCGACTGGATCGAGCACGTCAACGTGTTCACCATGACCGCGATGCCGCCCGGATCAAGGAAAAGCCCAGTGTTCAAGGCGTTGACAGCGCCACTGCTCGCCGCCGAGGCAGCGCTTGTGGAGCTTTCGGCGCCGAAACGTGAGGAAGCGTTGGAAGCGCGTCGCCGCGCCGAGGCGGAACTCGCCAAGGCCCGTACCGAGGCCGACGACGCCACCGGCGGGATTGAACGGGACCTGGCCACCCAGCAGGCGATCGAGGCAGCGCTGCGGCTCGAAGAGATCGTGGTGCCGCCCAAACCGATCCTGGTTGAGGACGACATCACCTCGGAAACCGCAGCGTCCCGGATCGCCGAGCAAGGCGGCCGGCTGTCGGTGATGGCTCCCGAAGGCACCATCGTGGCGTTGATGGCTGGCCGGTACGGCGGGAAACCCAACTTCGAAGTCTTCCTACGTGGCCACGGCAACGACCGGCTACCCGTCTCGCGCCAGAACCGGCGGGAGGTGATCGAGAGCGTCTGCCTCACCGTTGGGCTCGCGCTGCAACCCTCGGTGCTGCGGGAACTGCGCAGCATTCCCGACGCCGGTGGCCGCGGCCTGCTCGGACGTTTCCTGTACTCACTGCCGCCGGACAACGTCGGGCTCCGGCGGGTGCGCGACGTTCCGCTGATCCCGCAGCTGCTCACCGAGGAATACCAGCACACCGTCAAAACCCTCACACTCAGCCTCGAACCTCTCGCCGAGCCGGTCATGGTGCAGGTCACCAAGGACGCCGACGACCTCGTGTTCGACCTCCAGGACGAGGTCGAGAAGCTGCTCGCGCCCGGCGGTACGTGGTCGCACCCGATGATGCGCGAATGGGGCTCCAAATGGGTCGGGTCTTGCTGCGTACGCATCGCCGGCCTGCTGCATGTCGCCGACAACTTCCGCGACACCAAAGGCGGCGGCTACGCCCAACCCCTCACCCGGGACACCCTGCTACGGGCTGAGCGGATCGCCCGCTACTACGCCGAACACGCCCTGGTCGCTTTCGACGAAATGCAGGTCGACACCGCCGTATTCGGCGCCAAATTCGTACTCGACTGGATCACCCGCAACAACAAGACCACGTTCACCCGACGCGACGCCTACTACGCCAACCGACGCACCTTCCCCCGCGTCGACGACATCATCCCCGCCCTCACCCTGCTCGACCAGTACGGCTACCTCCGCGAATACGTACGCACCGCCGGCGCCAAAGGCGGCCGCCCCTCCACCACCTACCTCGTCAACCCCGCCATCACCGGCACCGCCGGCGGCGCAGCCGCCGATGTCATCCCGCTGCGTCCCGCCTGACCGATCAGCGCGGGGTATCCAATCGCCGCGGTGCAGGTTTTGTGTACAGGATCGGGGTTTTGTGTACACCCAACGGTCTCCAGGAAACCCTTGCCAGCAAACGCGTACACAAAACCCACAAAACCTCGACCGAACCTGAACCATTATCGAGACTGAACCGATCGAGAACGGGTTTTGTGTACGCCAACCGGGTTTTGTGAGTTTTGTGCGAGGGTCGATCGCCCAACCAGGCGCCATCCAGGCCAGAGGTTCTGTGTACGGAGCGGCGTACACAAAACGATCACAGAACCTCACAAAACCTCAACCAAGCCCCGAATGCCCGAATCGGGCAACGCGAGGCGCGCCCAGCACCTGGCTCGCCAATTCGGCCATGGGAGTTTCGTGTACAGCCGCCGTACACAAAACCTCACAAAACCGTGCACTCGTCTAGACCCAGGTACGAACTCCCAGACGCAGATCATCGAAGAGACCGTCCACCTCATCACTTGACTGCGGTTGAAATTGGTCCCGCAGGGCGATGATTCTCCAAGCGGTCTCCCGAACCGCCTGCCGATAACGATCGATGAGCTCGTCTTGCTCGATCTTGCTGCTCTTACCGCCGTGCGCGATTGCGCTACGGATAGAATAGAACTCATTGAATTCTTTGCGGCGGCCCAGGCGCTCAGCCGGCGCACCACTTAGGAAGGCATAGCGATCCGCCAACGCGCCACCTGGCATCGCCTTCTTGCCACTTACCAAGGCATCCATGCTTACACCAAGCGCAAGCGTCGAATGGTCACGTTCTCCAGTGAAATGGGATTCAGAAAACCACCTTGCGGCCACCCGAACACTCAATGACAAAGGGTCATTCGCCAAGCAGGAGCTCACCGCTTCACGCAAGTACGGCTGCGCGAGCATCGCGCCCAGCGGCACGGGCTCAGCTCCATACCATTTCACAGTTCGCGTTACTCCAAAAGCGTTGAAGAGAACCGGCATGGAGGCGAGTTCGAGCGACCACGGCTTTCCTTTCATTCCACTCTGAACCGAGCCGCGCTCAAGCGTTAGACCCCGAATACCAGGTCGGTTCGTGGCTCCTCTACGAAAGACTTCGAACCGAGGAAGATCACGTTCGAGCAGGATAACAAGGTCGACGAGATCACGAAGGTTTCTCTCAGACTGCGACAGCGCGAGCGACGACTGCCCGGGCGTCCAGCAGGCTAGTGCCACAGGGTGGACGCGTCCGTGACTCAAGCGCGGTTGAATCTGGTCCTCAAACCAACGATCTGCTTGGTCGTCCGACACGACCTGTCCCGCACCGGCTCGATCATTGATCAACTGGAGGAAGACTTTGTCAGCTTTCCCCAATACCACGTTACCGAATGCCATTGGAGGCTCGTCCCAAATTACATTTGCGACCAACTGGAGCGTCAATGCTGGAGGCGCTTTGCGGAGTCTTTCCAAACTACTCGCGAGCAAACCAGAAGGATCTGACCCATAATGCAATGCCACTGTTAGCGATCCAACGATCCCCCAGAACTCCTCCTCACTCCAGCGCGCCTGAATGGCGGGCTCACGCGCGAGGCGCTCGACAGCGTCCTCCCAGTCTGGAAGCACATCAGCAGGGATAGTCGCCGAACCGCGAGGCCCCTTCAAAGCAGCACCGTCAGATCGACGGTATCCGGGATCGCACCACCCGTAATCCCACGGCTTACGATCGGGAACTTCCTGTACTCGTATTGCCGCGTCTAGGATCGCTTGCACTACGTCGATCTTCCTAGACATGAGGCTCCTTCTCAGAAGATCTGACGCATGCTGGCTCTATCTCACTGCGGTCACGAAGGTCTTGAGGACGCTACGGTCGCCGGCGTAGCGGATCTGGAGCTCGAACTCGTTGATCCGGTCGTCGCTCCAGCCGTCTCGCCGGATGGCGTCGAGTAGGAGCGTCCGCAACTCGTCGGCATCGTCGGGATCTGCCTCGACGACAAGGTTCATCAGCTTGTCGCCCCTGCGTACGACCGTCAGCTCAAGGTTCTTGCGTCCCAATGTCCCGACCTCCCGTCTCGTCATCGGACTACCCAACGCAGCCCACCGTACGACAGGAAGCACGCGAAGGGACCGAGGTAGCCACTGCCCAGTTTGGAGAGCGACCGACCGGCGACTACAGAACGTGACCAACCTGCGGAACATCTTCCCCACCGCTCCTCGACCGGAACTCGGCAAGTCGTGGTTCCGGTCGTGGTGCGAACTTGACGGCACGGCCGGCACAGGATGCCGCCGTAGTGACGCTAGACTTCACTGTATTCGCAGGTAGACACCGGTTTCCGCAGTGTCGGGCGGCCTCCTAAAGCGGGTGTCGGCAGTTCGATTCTGCCCGGGGGCACCATGCGTGACCAGCACAAACAAGCCCCTGACCAGCCGAAAAGGCGGTCAGGGGCTTGTTGTCTGTGTCCGGCTAGAACCGATGATCACCGATCATCCTGGCCGAATACGAGCCAAGGTTGGCCGGCGTTCAGCGGTGGTATGAAGGCGATCCCCGGTGTTCGCGCCCTGGGGACACCCTTCTGGGGAGCAACTCCTGGATCACCGGACCATCCCAAACAAGAAACACATCACTTGCTCAAGACCAGGACCAAAACAGTCCAGGTCTGGCTCTAGGCTCATGCCATTACTGCTCCTAGAAAGGAACCCCTGACAATGATAGATCACGTTATTCTGACGGTGAGCGACATGGACCGCTCAATCGAGTTTTACAACCAGGCATTGAAACCCCTGGGCCTGAGCCACCTCATCGACTTCGACGGTTCGACCGGCCCGGAAGGACACCCCGACCTCAAGGGATTCGGCAAGGACCACACGTACCCGCTCTGGCTACGCGCGGGAGTCAGTGCCGGACGTGCCGCCCATGTCGGCTTCACCGCGCCCTCCAAAGAGGCCGTCAACGCGGCGTACACCGCCGCTATGGCAGCCGGCGCGACCGACAACGGCGCACCCTCGGATCGGCTCTACTACGGTCCCGGATACTACGCGGCCACTGTCTTGGATCCCGACAGATACAGCCTCGAGTTCACCTACAAAGAATGGCTCCACCCGACCGGTAGCCGAATCGACCACGAGTGATGACAACCAGGACGACCGCTGCCACGACCGACGCGATCAGCTGCGCATGCAACGAATTCCGGAAGGCGTCCAGCGCCGGGAACATCGCCGGCCATCCGCCCCAGAGCGTTCCGAGGATAAACGTGCCGACGAGCGGCGACCGCCGCTCATCGGCATTATTCAACACGGCTGTCCCAGATCGGCATAACTCCGGTAGACGTGGCGCTCGGTGAAACGATCCCAGTGGAGTCGACTTTTTTGGCGCCGATCAGTCGAGACAGAACTCGTTGCCCTCGATGTCCTGCATTCCGAGACACGACTCGTTGACCTCATCGGCGACCTGCAGTAGTCCACGGACAGCACCAAGTGGGATCAGTCGCGCGCACTCGGCCTCGAGCGCGGCCAGCCGTTCTTCGCCCACCAGCCCGGTGCCAACCCGGACGTCAAGATGCACCCGGTTCTTGACGACCTTGCCTTCGGGAACGCGCTGGAAGAACAGTCTCGGTCCTACGCCAGAGGGATCAACGCAGGCAAACGCTGAACCCTGCTCCTCAGCCGGCAGCGAGCGATCGAAATCGGCCCAACTAGCGAACCCGTCGGGTGGTGGTGGCACGACATACCCCAACGCCTCGCACCAAAAACGAGCGACCTGCTCTGGCTCCGCACAATCGAAAGTGACTTGAAACTGCTTGACCGATGGCATCTGTCCACCATAGAGGCGGGGGCTGGCTCGACATCGTCGACCACCAGGGCCCTGTCGGTGAGATCTAAACAGCAGCCCGATGGGCGATTTGGAAGGTGTTGCCGAACGGGTCGCGGACCATCGCGCGGCGGTCACCGTACGGGGTGTCCGAAGGCTCTTCCACGCTGACCGCGCCGGCATCGATCGCCCGGCGATAGGCGGCGTCCGCGTCGTCAACATAGACGTAGAGAAAAGCCGGGAAAAGCTCACGTTCGCCGGCCTCGGACACCATGACGAGAGAGTCGCCGATCTGGATTTCGGCCGGGCGTCCTGGCGCGATTTCGCCAGTGGCACCGAAAGTCGTCTTCAGAAAGTCGACGGCCGCGGTCACGTCGGTGACGAAAATTCGTGGCGTCACGGTGTGATATTTGAGCTGAACGGTGGTCGCAACTGGAGCGCCGAAGTCGGCATCGGCGGTGCTGACGGTGCCGGCGATTCGGCCGGGAGCGGTGTGATATTGCCAGTAAAGGTTCGTGTGGGCAATGACCTTGTCGGGCGTCGGCGCGCCGTACGACGACATGTCATCGGTCGTGTGCGCGTCCCCGACCAGGGTCGCGTCGTAGCCACGGACGAGAGCCCCGTGCAGGGTGGAGCGGACGCATTCGTCAGTCTGCGCACCCGCGACATAGACCCGGCCGATGCCTCCTGCGGCCAACACCGACTCCAGGTCGGTTTCCTCGAAGGCGTCGGCATAGTGCTTTTGCACGACCGGTTCGCCAGCACCCCACTTCAGCTCCGGCACAAACTGCCAGTTCTCAGTGTCCTTGACCAGATCGTCGTTGTTGTGCTGGATCCAGACGACGTCGATGCCTGCCACCCGGGCTTTGTCAACCAGCGTGGCGATGTTGGCGACGACGGTGTCCCGGTCGTACGCATCCGCGACGACTCCGTTCTGCACGTCGATGACCAGCAGCGCCGTCTTCGGTCGATTGGTGAGCGTGGTCATGCGGCCTCCCCGGTGCGTACGAATCATGGCTTCGCCGATGCTATGCCCGCGGTACGACACTGCGTCGCCCGAGCGGCACCGCGGTCGGTACGCTTCAAGGCTGCCTTCCGGAAGGACAAACCGCGAGATGCCCACCGATGACACTCCACTCGGCGCGATCGAGCCGCACAACGCACCCATCACACTCACCGAATATGACCCGCAGTGGCCGCTGCTTTACCAACGGGAGGCCGAAAGGATCCACTCCCTGCTCGGGCCAACGGCCGTACGGATCGAGCACGCTGGGTCCACTTCGGTGCCAGGCCTGGTCGCCAAGCCAATCATCGACATTGTGCTGGCCGTCCCGGACTCGGCCGACGAACCGGCGTATGTGCCGGCTTTGGTGGCCGCGGGCTATGTGTTGCGGATCCGCGAGCCGCAGTGGTTCGAACACCGGCTTCTCAAAGGCCCAGACACCAATATCAACCTTCACGTTTTCACCGTAGGGGCAGCCGAAATCGACCGGATGCTGCGTTTTCGCGATCGTCTGCGGAGCAATGACACCGAGCGGGAACGGTACGCGGCCCGCAAACGCGAACTGGCTCAGCAGACGTGGCAGCGCGTACAGGACTACGCCGACGCCAAGACCGAAGTCATCCGGACCATCGTCGACGAGCCTCGGCAAGCCGACGATGGAGATCAACTTCCCACACTATGACATCAAAGTGATGTCACGAGCTTGCAGTGACGTCACTTTGATGTCATAGTCGTCGGCATGGACTTGACGCCGTACGTCGACAGCCTCCGCCGCGAGCTCATCTTCGCAGCTGAAGCCGGTGGTGACGATGCCCGTGACCTGGCCGAGCGGCTGACCGCACCGCTGGAAGCCGCAGCTCGGCTCGTCCTGCTGGAGGCCATGTCGGCCGCCGCGGACGAGATCAGCGACGAGTTGGGTCCAGGATCGGTGCAAGTCCGGCTGCGTGGCCGGGATCCTGACTTCATGGTGACGTCACCGGTCGGCGACCGGCCGTTCGGTACGGTCGCCGACCACCCGCCGCTGCCCGCGGCGCCTCCGCCGCCTCCACCGGAGGCCGAGGACGGCGGCACCTCCCGGATCACGCTCCGGCTCCCCGAGCACCTGAAACCGCGGATCGAGGGAGCGGCCAACGAGGAAGCACTGTCGGTGAACGCCTGGCTCGTACGAGCTGTCGCCGCCGCCCTCGGACCGTACGACCGGCGGCATGTCACCCGCCGATCCGGAGCGACCGAGTCGAGACAGCGCTACACCGGCTGGCTGCGCTAATAACCGACAACCTCATCACGACGGGACAGCCATGCCGATTTTCCAGACCCCAGAACCCATTCTCGCCGTCATCGAGATCGTCGAAGGTGACGTACGGATCGCCGCCAGCGACCGGACCGATACCGTGGTCGAAGTGCGACCGCACGACGAGTCCAAGGAGGCCGACGTGCGGACCGCCACGCAGACCCGGGTCGAATACGCCGATGGCCGGCTTTTGGTGAAAACGCCCAACAGTCGAGGCCTTCTCTTCACGGCCAAAGGCGGTGCGGTCGACGTAACGCTGAGCCTGCCGACCGGTTCGACGCTGGAGGCGAAGACCGCGGCAGGTTTGCACAGCCAGGGCCGGCTTGGCGAGACGAAGCTGACCTCGGCCACCGGCGACATTTGGCTTGACCAGGTGGGAAAGCTGCGGTTGAACACGGCTGACGGCGAGATCCGGGTCCGTACGATCGACGGCTCCGGCTCGATCAACACGGCCGACGGCGACATCATCGTCGGCGACGTGACCGGCGATGTGCGGCTGCACACCGCCGACGGCAGCATCACGGTCGACAGCGCTCTGGCGGATGTGACCGCTCGTACGGCCAACGGCAGCATCCGGATCGGCGAGGTGGTCCGCGGCACGGTGACCGTGACGACCGCCGCCGGCGAGCTGGAAGTCGGCGTACGCGAAGGCACCGCCGTCTGGCTGGACGCGAACTCGTGGTCCGGCGACCTGATCAACTCCATGGACGAGGCCGACGGACCGCAGGAGTCCGACGAAACTGTCAAGGTCCGCGCTCGTACGTATTCCGGCGACATCATCATCCACCGCTCCTAATTTTCTTCCAGCACGACGGCCCGAGCTTTGTGCTGCCCAAAAACTCCCAGCAGATGAGGAATCATGACCATTTCCCCAGCCGAACCGACGATCGTGGCCACCGGGCTGCGCAAGTCGTACGGCGATCAGCTTGTCCTCGACGGCATCGACCTGTCCGTACCCAAGGGCACCATCTTTTCCCTGCTGGGTCCCAACGGTGCCGGCAAGACCACCGCCGTCAAAATCCTGTCGACGTTGATTCGCGCCGATGGTGGCAAAATCCTGGTGGCCGGCCATGACCCGGCCAGCGATCCGGACGCCGTACGGGCCGCGATCGGCGTCACCGGGCAGTTTTCCGCGGTCGACAATCTCCTGACAGGCGAGGAAAACCTGGTGCTGATGGGCGACCTGCACCACCTCGGCCGGCGGCGGTCCCGGCTGCGTGCCGGCCAGCTGCTCGACCAGTTTGGCTTGGTGAATGCTGGAAAGAAGGTGGCCGCGACCTATTCCGGCGGCATGCGACGACGTCTCGACCTCGCGATGGGCCTGGTCGGCCAGCCTCGGGTGGTTTTCCTGGATGAGCCGACCACCGGCCTGGACCCGCGGGCCCGCCGCGACATGTGGCAGGTCATCCGCGAGCTGGTGTCCCGCGGCATCACGATTTTCCTGACCACCCAGTATCTCGAAGAGGCCGACCAGTTGGCCGATCGAATCGCGGTGCTGGACCACGGAAAAGTCGTCGCCGAGGGCACCGCGGACGAGCTCAAGCGGCTGATACCCGGCGGCCACATCAGCCTGCGGTTCGCCGATCCGACCGCCTTCGACCTGGCCACCAACGCGTTGCGCGACAGTTCGCGGAACGACGAAACACTGACTCTGCAGGTCGCGAGCGACGGCAGCGTCCGGTCGCTGCGGGCTTTGCTCGGGCGGCTGGAATACGAGTCGATCGAGGTCGCCGACCTGACCATTCACACCCCGGACCTGGACGACGTTTTTCTCGCACTCACCGGAAACGCCTCACAAGAACACCAGAAGGAAGCCGTACGATGAGCACACTTTCCTACGCCGTCAGCGATTCCACCACAATGTTGCGGCGCAGCATTCGCCGCATCGTGCGCTATCCGTCGATGACCCTGCTGCTCGTCGGCATGCCGATCGTCTTTCTCCTGCTTTTCGTGTACGTCTTCGGTGGCACGCTCGGCGCGGGCCTCGGCGGCGCCCGCGCGGACTATCTCACGTACGTGGTGCCCGGCATCCTGCTGATGGCGATCGCCAGCGCCTGCCAGGGCACCGCGATCTCGGTGGCGATGGACATGACCGAGGGCATCGTCGCGAGGTTCCGTACGATGGCGATCTCCCGGGCTTCGGTGCTGACCGGACACGTCCTGGGCAACATCGCGCAGAGCGTGGTCAGCCTCGCCATCGTGCTGGGAGTGGCGATATTGCTGGGATTCCGGCCGGCCGCGAGCCCGCTGGGCTGGCTCGCGGCGACCGGCATGGCCGTCCTGGTGATCCTGGCGCTGACCTGGCTGTGCGTCGCGCTGGGCCTGGTGACCAAAAGCGTGGAGACCGCCAGCAACCTCCCGATGCCGCTGACTTTCCTGCCGTTCCTCGGAAGCGGCTTCGTGCCCACCACGTCCATGCCGGCCGGGTTGCGCTGGTTCGCGCAATACCAACCGTTCACCCCGATTATCGAGACCTTCAGGGGACTGTTGATGGGCACTGCGGTCGGCGGCACCGCGCTCATCGCGATCACCTGGTGCGCTGTCATCGGGCTGGCCGGATACCTGTGGGCGAAAAAGCTCTACAACCGCGATCCCTCGCCGCGCTGAAACACAAAACGTCACCTTCGCGGCGATCGCGAAGGTGACGTGTTTTTGCTAGATAAGACCGTGTTTGAGGGCGTACGCGACGGCGTGGGAGCGGTTGCGCAGGTGCAGTCGGCTGGTCACGTCGTGCAGCACGTTTTTGACCGTACGCTGCGAATACGACAGCTTCTGCGCGATTTCCTCGGTGTCGAACCCGTCCGCCACCAACCGCAGCACCTGCACCTCCCGCTCCGCCAGACCGGAGAAGGTCAACCCCCGCGGGCCGAGCACCTGCCGCTGCAGCTGACCGACCTGGTTAAGCAACCTCCCCAGCAAATCCGGCGGCACCGCCCCATCGCCGGCCGCGGCCGACTTCAACACCGTCACCAAATGCTCAGCGGTAGCCTCCGCGCGCCGTACCAGACCGGCGACACCGATCTCCACGACCGCCACCAGCTCCGACTCCTCGATCTGAGTCGCGATGATCACCAACCGGTTGATCCCCCGAGCCCGCAGGCCACGAAGAGCGCGAATCGCGGTCTCATCGATCCGGTCCGTCACCACCAACGCGACCTGCGCGGACTGCCACTCGTCGTTGCTGACGATCCGAACCTCGGGACGCGGAGCCAACTGCCCCTTGATCCCCGCGTAGGAAATCGGGTCACGAGCGTGAAGAAGAACTGGTAGACGTTCCATCATCTGAACCACCTGCCGGAAGACGTGTCAATCTGATGGGACAAGCATCTTCGGCGTCGTTAAGGTGCCCTTAAAGCGCCGGTAAGGGCAGGTGAACGGGCATCAGCCGAGCAGCCGGTCGAGCGCCGCGCGGTCCATCCGATGGGCCAGGATCATGCCCGCCAGCGTCTTCACCATCAGGTCGAAATCCTCGTCGTACGGCAGCGGGCTCGCCATCCGGTGCAGCGCGAAACCGTCCGCGATCGCCACGAACGCCTTGGCCGCCTGGGCCGGCTCGCGGACCCCGAGCCGCTCCAAATGGCCGGCGGCGACCTGTTCGAAGGCGCTCATCGACTCCTGCACCACCTCCCGCAGGGCCGGGTTCCGGGTGGCCTCCAGATAGACCTCGTACTGCGCGACGCTGACCCCGGACTGACCGCGAATGAGTGCTTCCACGACACGTTCACCCAGCTCACGGGCCGTTTTCGCGGCCTGGGCAATGCTCTCGATGAGGGCCGCGAGGGTGGCCGAGCGCTCCCGTACGTGAAAGCGCAGCGCCTGCTCGATCAGCTCCTGCGCAGTCTGGAAGTAGTAGCCGGCGGCGGCCGGCGGCAACCCGGCTCGCGCCGACACCGCGCGATGGGTCACCGCCCGCGTACCGCTCTGGGCGATCAGCTCGATGGCCGCGCGCAACAGCGCTTCCCGCCGTTCGCGGCTGCGCTCCTGATGAGCCCCTCGAGACGTGACCATTGACACACCCTAATTCGTGACCGATACTCCTGTATCACTTAAAAGTAATACAGATGTATTAGTCTATCCGCCCTCCCGAGGAGGCTCCATGACCACACCCCGGTGGCGCGCGCTGTCGATCGCGCTCGCCACGCTGCTGAGCTGCCTGCTGGTCGGCGCGAGCGGAACCGCCGCGCACGCCGCGCAGGCGGCGCCGGCCGCGGTCCTGCCGCCCGACCAAGACCCCTTCTACCAACCGCCGGCCGGCTTCGAGGCCAGCAGCCCGGGCACCATCCTGCGCGAGCGGCAAGTCGCCGCCAGCACGTACCTGATCCCGGTGCCCGCCCGGGTTTTCCAAGTCCTCGTACGCACAAACGACGCCAACGACCAGGCGATCGCGACCGTCAGCACGGTCGTCGTGCCGCTCACGCCGTATCCCGGCAAGCGCCCGCTGCTCTCGTTCCAGATCGCCATCGACAGCCTCGGTCGCGACTGCAACCCGTCGTACGAGCTGCGCCAGGGCACCGAGCTGGACTCGACCGGCATCTGGACCCCGCTGTCGTACGGCTGGGCCGCGGTGATCACCGACTTCGAGGGCCCGAAGATGACCTTCGCGGTCGGCCGGGTCGCCGGGCACGCCACCCTGGACGGCATTCGCGCCGCGCTGACGCTGCCCGAGGCCGGCCTGGACGTGACCACCCCGATCGCCGGCTGGGGGTATTCCGGCGGCGGGCAGGCCACCGCGTGGGCCGCCCAAATGCAACCCGGCTACGCACCCGAGCTGAACGTCAAAGGCTGGGTGGCTGGCGACTTTCCAGGAGATCTCAAGAAAACCCTGGTCGGCGTCGACGGCGGCCCGTTCTCCGGCTTCACCCTCGGCGCGGTCGTCGGGATGCAGCGACAATATCCGGAGCTGACATCTTTGTTCAACGACAAGGGAAAACAGCTTGAGTCGAAAATCGGCAAACAATGCCTGGTGCAACTGGTGTCCACCAACACCTTCCAGAAAGTCAGTGACTACACCACTGCCGACGTGGTGACTGACCCGCGTACGCAACGAATGTTCGCCGACAACAGCACCGGAGCCACCGCGCCGAGCGCGCCGGTGCTTTTCCAGCAGTCGCCGCTGGACGAGATCATCCGGCCGGACTTCAACATCGACACGTACCATTCCTGGTGCGCCAAGGGTTCCACCGTGCAATACCAGGACTATCCGGTGCCCGAACACGTGCTGAACCTGTTCGCCACCATCCCGAACTCACTGGTCTGGCTGACCAGCCGCTTCGCCGGCCTACCGGCCAGCAGCACCTGCTAGCACAGTCGTGGGAGCGGGCCTGCGTCCGCTCCCACGACTGCTACTTTCGTTACGACGCCTGATCGTTTCGAAAGGACAACACGTGCAGCTCAGCGACGAACCGCTCGAAGGATCGTTGGTACGACTCGTGCTGGTCAGCCCGGACGAGGTGAAGATCCTGGCGGCCGGCGAGCGGCTGGAGTGGTTCGCGGAAGGTTATCCGCGCGAGGACGACCAGGACGCGATGACTCTGGTGAGCCGTACGCTCGAGGCCGACCGGCGGTGGTCCGTGCGGCACATCATCCGCCGCAGCGACGGTCTCGCGGTCGGAACGATCGGGTTTTTCGGGCCGCCTGAGGACAACGGCGAGGCCGAGATCGGCTACGGGCTGGTCCCGTCGGCCCGCCGCCTGGGCCTGATCACCGACGCGATCGCGATCGCGGTGACCGCCGCCGAGGCCGCCGGTGCCCGGGTCGTGGCCCACACCGCCGCCGACAACCTGGCCAGCCAGGGCGCCCTGCTCAAGAGCGGTTTCGTCCGCGAGGAGGGCACGAACGAGGACGGCGAGTGGCGCTATGCCCGCCCGCTCGTACGCGCATAGTGCCGGTCGAAGCGGTCCGCACTCCAGCCGAATTCCACTGTCGGCCGCGGCTCTGCTTCGATTTCGCGCCATCGTTTCGGTGGATTTTCGAGCCTGTGCCGGGCCGCCGGCCGGCCGCCTCGGTGGATCGTGAGCCACCGCTCGCACAGGAAATTTTCCAGCGCCAGGTGGGGAAACAGCGGCGCATTTTCTCCTTGTGGAGATAACAAAAAACGTAGTAGTGGACATTTCGGTTATCCGACAAATCAACTCTTGTGTCGATGGTCAGGTTTAGTTGATACTTCCACCGACTCGGCATTTGGTGCGTACGAAGGTGTCTGCGCCTTTCGCGAAACATGTCCGTCGCCGCGTCTCCACTCCCATCAGGAGGCTCACGTGAGACTCACAAGGTCCTCGCTCCGCCACGCCGCCGTCGCCACGGCGGCCCTTGGCCTGATCGGCACCGCGCTGATGGCCGCCCCCGCGCAGGCCGCCACCAGCAGCACCATGTCGCCGGCCAGCGCCCAGGCACTGGCCAGCCAGCTCGGCGCCCGGTCCGCCGGCAACTATGTCGACAGCGCTGGAAAATCCGTCGTCACGGTGACCGACAACGCGGCCGCCCAGCAGGTCGCGGCGGCCGGCGCGGTGCCGAAAATGGTCACCTACGGCGCCGCCCAACTCGCCGGCGTGACCGCCGCGCTGGGCCGCTCGGCGACCGTTCCGGGCACCGCCTGGGCCACCGACCCGGCCACCGACCAGGTCGTGGTGAGCGTCGACCAGAGCGTCACCGGCGCGAAGCTCGCCCAGGTCACCGCGGCGACCCGGCAGCTCGGCGACGCCGTCCGGGTGGAGAAGGTGGCCGGCGTGTTCAGCCCGCGTCTGAGCGGCGGCGACGCGATCTGGGGCGGCCAGTATCGCTGTTCGCTCGGCTTCAACGTCCGCAACGGCAGCACGTACTACTTCCTGACCGCCGGTCACTGCGGCAACGTGGCCTCTACCTGGTACGCCGACTCCGGCCACACCCAGCTGGTCGGCAGCAACCAGAACAGCCAGTTCCCGGGCAACGACTTCGCGCTGGTCAAGTACGCCGCCAGCTACACCAACCACCCCGGCACGGTGGGCAGCGTGGACATCACCGGCGCAGCCAACCCGACCACCGGCACAGCGGTGACCCGGCGCGGCAGCACGTCGGGCATTCACAGCGGCACGGTGACCGGCCTCAACGCCACGGTCAACTACTCCGAGGGCACGGTGACCGGCATGATCAAGACCAACGTGTGCGCCGAGCCCGGTGACAGCGGCGGCCCGCTCTACGGTGGCCACACCGCCTACGGCCTGACCTCCGGCGGCAGCGGCAACTGCAGCTCCGGCGGCACCACGTTCTTCCAGCCGGTCGTCGAAGCGCTCAACACGTACGGCGTCTCGGTTTACTAGGTTTACCCTGAAAAACCCTTCCCCTGAAAACGCCACCCTCGGCCTGCCAAGGGTGGCGTTTTCTCGTCCCTGGGCCGTTTTAGTCTCTGGGCCGGCGGAGGCGGGAGAGTTTGCGCGGTTGACCGGGCGGACCGCCGGCGGTGCCGGGATAGTCGGCCGTGCCGATCACGGTCGCGAGCATGATCGCATCCGAGATGCCGACCACCTGTTCGGTGACGTCGTCAATGAAACTCATGCCGGAGCCGCCGCGGCCAAGCGCGAAAGCGGCCAGTTGCAGCCGGCCGGAGACGATGCCGGCCTCCAGCTGCGCGCTCCGGTAGCCGCGCTCGCCAGCCAACATGCCGAGGTCAGCCGAATGCACCGCGGTGTAGCCGCTGTCGCCGCCGAGCGTCTGCCGCTCGCAGAAATACGTGGCCTCGTCCCGAAGATCGCCCAGCCGCTCGGCGATCAGCTCACCGTCGGACCAAAGATAGAGGCCAGGTCTTACGCCTTGCACCGCGTGCGCGAAAATCCGGTGCCGCAGGATCGAAGGGCCAGCATCCCAGGGCAGCGGCCGGGTGGCCGCCGCGAACGCCCAGCGCAGGCAGTCCGCCGGCAGCACGGCGGCCGGTGCGAACGTACGGGTGGACCCGCGGCGCAGGATCAGCGCCTCCAAGACGTCGGTGTCGCCCGGATCCTCGACCGGCGGGCCGGCCGGCACCGGACCGGCGCCCCAACTGTCCACATCGGACGCTCGCTGGGTGCTGGTCACCAACCCGAACTCGAGCACGTTCGTACCCACCAGGCCGGCCGCCGCGGTGCCCTCGGCCTTCGCGACCGGCTCGCCCGTGCCGAGCGCGACAACCGCGAGCGGGAACTCGTCGCGGCCGTCGGCGCCCACCAGCGCGCCGACTTCGTGGTCCGGGAAGGTCATCCGCAACCCGGCCGGGATGCCGGCGGACTCGGCCAACGCCAGCAGCTGGGCCAGCAGCGAGCCGCAGTCCCACCACAGGTGCCGGTAGCCGCGCTCCGCGTAGCGCCATCCCGTACGCCACGGAATGCCAGTGATGACAACATAACTCGGGCCTGCTGACGGCGCGGCACCGACGCGTACCAACCGGTGCTCGATCGGGTCGTGATGCCAGACGCCGTCGGGCAGCCCGTCGATCCCGTTGGCCACCACGTAAAGCTCCAGCGGATGGGTGGCACCAGCCGAGCCGGCGGCCCGCAGATAGCGCCTGCCACGGGCGTCCTCGAGGTCGACATAACGCACCACGCCCGCCGAGTAGAACAGCAGCCGGGTCAACGCCGGCAGGTCCAGCCGGCCAGCTCCGTTGCGCTGTCCGGAAAGGGCCGCCGAGGCCGACACCCCAGGCGACGGCAGCTCGGTCGGCAGGCCCACCACCGGCAGATCAGGGTCGTACGTTTTCACCTGCCCGGGCCAAAGATCGACCAGGTTCGGCACGTACTCAGTGCGCAGTCGTGGGTCGTCCTGCGGCTGGTCCCAGGGACGGTCCGGTGAATAGTCGGTCAACCGGTGAAAAGTGGCTGCTGCGGACATCGGTTCCCATCGTTTTCGCTGCTGTGGAGACCATAATCGTTCAGGCGATCGGGGGCCAGCGGCAAAGACCCCCAGCGAGGCGCTCGTCGCGTCGGACTGGGCGAGCACCCCTGGTACTTCTGCCCCGAGAGCCACGTTGACGATCTGTCGACACGCCGAGAGAGGGCGGTATCCAGCCGGTACGGGTGCGGATTGGGCATCCTGGTGCTATGCAACCCGTGTCGTCGGGTGACGGCGCCCCGGAGACCGACCTGCCGGTGGAGCGCCGATACCAGGTGCCCGCTCGCTGGCCGGCCGGTCGGGTGCCCAGCGGGGACACCGAGTTCCGCGCCGCGGTGAATTGGATGCGGCACGAGAACCTGGTGCTGCGCCAGCTCGCGGTCCGCGACCTGGTGGGCCTGCTGCGGCCGTTTTTCGAGAGCGGCTACCGCATCCGGGACATCGCGGAGGCACTGGAGACCAGCCCGACCGGCGACGGGTACGACGACGGGCCGCCGCTGCTGCGATGGGGATCCGTACGCATCCTGCAGTGGGTCAAGACCCGGCTGGAACGCTGGCTGGATCCGGCCAGCTCGCGGCCGCTGCGGCCGCCGTCCGCGGACGTCGCGCAGGAGGCGGCGCAGGCCAAGGCGGCCCACCGCCAGCAGGAGCGGACGTACGAGCAGTTGCGCGCCGCCGCCGTACCGATCGCCTCCTCACCGGCCGCCCAGGAGGCACTCCGGATCGCCCGGCAAGCCAGCCACCGCCGCCGTACGCCCCGCTGACGGTTTTGTCCACAACGTCCCGTTGCGAGCAGCGGGGCGTTGCGGACATAAGAGCAGTCAGGGGGTGGCGAGGGTGGGTTGGGAGCGGCGGGCCTTGCGGCGGCGATAGCGGCGAAAGGCCCACAGGAACAGCACGGTCATGCCGGCGAAGAAGATCAGCACCAACAGCGGTACGAAGATCGCCGCGAGGATCAGCACCACCGAGACGATGTCCTCGAAGAAGCTGACGAAAGGCGCGCCGAGCCCGACCGTACTGGCGTTGACCACCGCACGGGTGGTCGCTTTGCCGCCGTGGAAGAAGAGGGCGATGACGACGCCGACCACGATCGGCACCCAGTTCCAGTTCTGCAGGAAGGTGACCGGGTCGGCGAAGGTGGCGGTCTCACCGCTCGCGGCCGCGCCGAAGGTCAGGCCACCGGCGCTCGGGCGGATGACCGTCTGCACGATGTCGTTGAGGTGGTCGACGGCCGGCACCTTGTCCGCGACGAACTCCACGACCACCAGCACCCCGAGGACGCCGAGCACCCACGGATTCTGCAGCCACATCCAGCCCGTCGGCACCGCGACGAAACTGGTGAACTTGCTGGCCAGGCCCACGGCGAGCAGCGGCAGATACGCGTTCAGGCCGGCCGAGGCGGACAGCCCCATCCCGGTCAGCACCTCGATCATCCCCGACCGCCTTCCTCCGGTACGGGGTTAGCTTGCCATGACCACGCCAGCACGCACGGCGAAGCCGGTCAGCGCCGGCCCGGCCGGTCGGCCGCCGAGGGAGGGGCGACCGGCCGACCGGGTACGTACGAAACCTAGGCGCCCGCGCTGACATTGCGATGTCAGGAGGTGGCGCCGGCGAAGTCAACCAGTGCCGCGTTGATCTCCTCGGGACGTTCCTGCTGCACCCAGTGGCCGGCGCCGGGCAGCAGCCGGAAACCGCGCAGGTCCGAGATGACCGACCGCATGGACGCCTCCAACCGGACCGGGTCGAACCATGAGATGACCGGGTCGCGGTCGCCGGCCAGCATCAGCGCCGGCGGGGTGATCTTTGCGGTCTCCCAGGCCGCGGTCAGCGCCCAGTTCCGGTCGATGTTGCGGTACCAGTTCAGCGGGCCAGTGAGGCTGGTGCCCGCATATTCCCGCACGTACGCGCCGATGTCCTGCTCGGTCAGCCACGACGGCAGTTTCTCCGGCGCTGGCCAGATGTCCGCGAAACCGCCGCCCTCCGGTACGACCAGTGGCCGGATGTGCGGGCTGTCGCCGGAAAGCCCGACCAGCGACCGGCGAAAGGCGCGGTCCAGGTCGGCTTCGAATCCGGCCTCCGCGACGCCCGGCTGCTGGAAATACAGCTGGTAGAAGTTGTCGCCGAACCGGGACCGCAGCCCGGTCAGCGTCGGCGTCGGGGAACGTTTGCTGTACGGCACGCTCAAAGCGGCCACCCCTCGTACGACATCGGGGCGCAGCAACGCCGTGTGCCAGGCCACCGGCGCACCCCAGTCATGCCCCACCACGGTCGCGGTCGACTCGCCGAGCGCCTCGATCAACGCCACCGCGTCCCCCACCAGGTGCAGGATCGTGTAGTCCTCAACGGCAGCCGGCCCGCCGGTCCCCGGATAGCCCCGCTGGTTGGGCGCCACCGCGTGGAATCCGGCCTCCGCCAACGCGACCAACTGGTGCCGCCACGAATACCAGCTCTCCGGAAAACCGTGCAGCAGCAGCACGAGCGGTCCTTCACCGGCCTCCGCGATCCGCAGCTGAAGCCCATTCGCCGGTACGGTTCGGTGCCTGATCTCAGTCATACCCGCGATTCTGCCTCGCCGGTCAGGAGTGCGCCTTGACCGCGGCCGTAGGCACCTCCGGGTCGATTTGCCAGCTGATCACCCGGCGCGGATGCACCCGGATGACCTCGCGACTGAAGAAGTCCGGCGCGAGCGGCGGATCCGCGTCGGTCAGCAGCTCAGCCTCGCCGCGGATCTCCACTCCCCGCCCCCAGCCCGGCGCGAGCGCGCCAGGCTCGTCCGGCGTCATGTCGTCGACCAGGAACGACACCAGCGGCCGGGCCGCCGCGTTCCGATATTTCTGACTGGCCGCGTTGGCCGGTCCGCCGATGTCGATGGTGTCGTCGTCATTCAGCTTGAATCCGACCGGCCGGACCTGCGCACCGCCGTCCGGCCCCACGGTGGCCAACCGGCCGAGGCTCTGGCCACGAAGATAGTTCCGCTCAGCTTCGGTTAGACCCACGGATCGTCCTCTCATCGGTGAAGCTTCAGCCTAGAACCTCAAGAATGCTTGATGTCAATCGCGAAATAATCGGCTGACTCGCGACCGCCGGCTCGCTAGCATGCGCGGTGAGGAGTTCATCGACCCAGGGAGTCGGGATGCGCCAGTCGTCGCAGGTCATCAAGACAGACGACTGTTCGGCAACCTCCCTGGGGATCTCTCTTGGCAAAAACGCTCAACATCGGCATCGTCGCGCATGTTGACGCCGGCAAGACCAGCCTGACCGAGCGGCTGCTCTACGCCACCGGCGTCATCGACCGGATCGGCAGCGTCGACCGCGGCACCACCCAGACCGACACACTTGAGCTGGAACGCCGGCGCGGCATCACCATCCAGTCCGCGGTGGCGTCCTTCATGCTCGGCGACCTGGCCGTCAACCTCATCGACACTCCCGGGCACAGCGATTTCATCGCCGAAGTGGAGCGGGCCGTACGAGTGTTGGACGGCGCGGTGCTGGTCGTGTCCGCGGTCGAAGGCGTGCAGCCGCAGACGCGGGTGCTCATGCGTACGCTCGCCGCGTTGCGGATCCCAACGCTGATCTTCGCCAACAAGATCGACCGCGTCGGCGCCACATACGACGATCTTCTGAGCTCTGTCAAACAAAAACTCGTGGCCGGCACGGTTCCCATGAACACCGTCACAGACCTGGGCACGCGATCGGCTCGGACGACCGCGACCACCACCGACGGGTGGATCGAGACGCTCGCCGAGCACAGCGACGAGCTGCTGGAGTCCTATGTGGAGGGACGAGTGGTCAGCGAACAGCGGTGCCGGCGCGAACTCGCCCGGCAGACCGCGCGAACGCTGGCCCACCCGGTTTTCTTTGGTTCGGCGGTGACCGGCGAAGGCGTGGCCGACCTACTCACCGGCATCCGGGACTTGTTGCCGGCCGCCCAAGGCGCCAGTGACGGGCCACTGGCCGGCCGGGTGTTCAAGATCGAGCGCGGTCCGGCGGGCGAGAAGCTCGCGTACGTACGACTCTTCTCCGGCTCTGTCGCGGCCCGCCAGCAGGTCACCTTCCATCGGCAGGATCTCGGTGCCGGACAAGGAAAAGTGACCTCGGTGCAGGTCTTTCGGCCCGGCGGGGCGGTGGTGGCCGACCAGGCCGTCGCCGGCCAGATCGCGAAACTCGGCGGACTGCCCGAGCTGCGGATTGGCGACCAGCTGGGGACCCCGGACGAAGCGGCCGAGCGCGCGTACTTCTCGCCGCCCAGTCTGGAAACCGTGGTGCGCACCGCGGATCCAGCGCAGCGGCCGCGACTTTTCGCCGCGTTGCAGGCATTGGTGGAACGCGACCCGCTGATCGCGGTCCGCCAGGACGCCGAGAGCGGCACCCTGTCGGTCCGGCTTTACGGCGAGGTGCAGAAAGAGGTGATCGCCGCCCAACTGGAATCGGAGTTCGGCGTGCGGGCTTTCTTCGCGGACACCCAGACCATCCACATCGAACGGCCGGTGGGCATCGGCGAAGCCGTGCACCAGATCTCCCGGCGCGGGCCGAACTTCTTCTGGGCCACCATTGGGTTGCGGATCGCGCCGGCCTCGGCGGGCAGCGGAGTAACGTACCGCATCGAGGTCGAGCTTGGCTCCTTGCCGGCCGCTTTTCACCACGCCGTCGAGGAAACCGTCCGACAGGAGCTGCGTCATGGGCTCTACGGCTGGGAAGTCACCGACTGCACGGTGACCATGACACACAGCGGATTCGCCAGCCCGCTCAGCACCGCCGCGGACTTTCGTGGCCTCGGCACCCAGGTCATCCGGGATGCCTTGAAGGACGCCAAAACTCGGGTTTTCGAGCCGTACCATCACTTCGACCTCGAAGTCCCGGCGGACGCGATGGCCGCCGTGCTGCCCAAAATCGCCGAGGCCGGCGGCATCGTGCGGGAGACGGTCGTACGCGCCGGCATCGGGCACCTGAACGGCCTGCTGCCGGCCGCCAACCTGCACGCCATCGAACAACAGCTGCCAGGACTGACCCAGGGCGAGGCCGTACTCCGCGCCGCGTTCACCGAGTTTGCGCTGGTTAGTGGCCCTTTCCCGAAGCGCCAACAGGCGCTGGTCGCTGGCGTTGGCGGGGAACCTCTACGGTGAGCATCATCGACGTTAAGGATCGTTCCGAAGGGTTTCAGATGACTGTGGTGATAGCGGGCGCGACCGGCAACGTGGGCAGCGAAGTCCTTCGCGCCGTACTGGCGGCCGGCGGCAAGGCACGAGGGTTGGTACGGGCCGAAAAGCAGCTGCCCGAAGGCGCGGAGGTCGCGATCGGGGATCTCAACGACCCAGCTTCGCTGGCCGACGCTTTCCAGGGCGCGACGGCGGCCTTCCTGCTCAGCGGCTATGCCGACATGACCGGCCTGTTGGCCGCCGTCCAGCGGGCCGGCCTGGAGCGGGTCGTGCTGTTGTCAGGAGGCTCGGCCGAGCTCGGCGACCTCAGCAACGCCGTCAGCGCCTACATGGTCCGGTCGGAGGTGGCGGTCCGCGAGTCCGGTGTCCCGTTCACCATCCTGCGGCCGAGCATGTTCATGACCAACACCTTGGACTGGCTGCCACAGCTGCGAGAATCCGATGTCGTACGCGCCGCCTTCCCGGACGTGGCCGCCGCGGTCCTGGACCCGGCCGACATCGGCGCCGTCGCCGCGACGGCCTTGTTGAACACCGGCCACGAAAATCGTACGTACCGGCTGACTGGCCCGGAGGCACTGACGCCGGCGGACCGGGTACGCATCCTGGCTGGGATCCTCGGCCGCGACCTGCGTTTCGAGGGTCTGTCGAACGAAGCGGCGCGGGCTCAGATGACCGCCGCGATGCCGGTCGAATACGTCGACGCCTTCTTCAGTTTCTACGTCGACGGCACCCTCGACGAGTCCCCCGTACTGCCCACCGTCACCGACATCCTCGGCCGCCCGCCCCGCACTTTCCGTGAGTGGGCGCAAACCCACGCCGCCAGCTTCTCCTAACTCTCAACGCACGCATTCGGTTACTGGGCGTGGGAGTGCTCGGAGTCGGGGCTGCCGCCCATCATGCGCAGCATCGGGAGGCCGCCGGAGCGGAAGAACCGCAAGACCAGTAGGGCGGCCAGGATCAGGAAGGCAATGTTCAGCCAGGTGGTGTAGTTCCAGGAAATGCCGGACTCCATCACCATCGCGCCACGGTTGGACGGCACCAGACCGAGGCCGCCAAAGATCAGCTCGATCGCGTAGCCGGCGATCACCATCGCGAGATAGAAAGCACCGACCATCAGGGCCGCCATTTTCAGGCCGTAGTATTTCCGATAGATGTTCAGGATCGGCAGGATAATCAGGTCGGCGAAGATAAACGCCACCACACCACCAAAACTGATGCCACCGTTCCAGAGCACCACCGCGAGCGGCACGTTGCCGATCGAGCAAACGAAGCTGATGACGGCCACCAGCGGGCCGACAATCGGTCCCCAGATGCCGGCGAGTACGGGATCATTGGCCAGAAAGAAGGCTCTCCAGAAGCTGTCCGGCACCCAAGCGCCAATCGCGCCAGCGATCAACAAACCGCCGACAATGTCCTTCCAGACGGCTGCCCACTCCATCACGAAAATGTGCGAAACCGCGGTCAAACCCGGCGCGGACCGCAGCCGTCTCCACAGCGATCCCTGCATTTGTACGCTCATATCCATCGCCGCGTGACCCTCCATCGAGCCGGTCAGTCCGCGGTCGGCCTGTTCCAGTGCCTTTTCCAGGAGCTGTTTGCGGAGGAAGATGCGGAAGAACACGGCCAGCGCCACGATCATGATCGGCCCACCGACGAACTCGGCCAGGGTGAACTGCCAGCCCATCAGCAGCGCGAGGATCACGCCGAGTTCGATCACCAGGTTGGTGGACGCGATCTCGAAGGCCATCGCGGCGGTGAAGTTGGCGCCCTTGCGCAAAAGCGACCGAGCCAGCGCCACTGCCGCGTACGAGCAGGACGACGACGCGATGCCGAGCCCGGTGGCGATCGCCAGCGTGCGCGGCCGGTCGTCGCCGAGCAGTCGGACCACGGTGGCCCGGCGGACCAGCGCCTGCACGACCGCGGACAGCGCGAATCCGAGGATCAGCGCCCACAGAATTTCCCAGGTCATCGACCCAGCCAGCGCGAGCGCTCGACCGACGGCTTCCATCTTTTGGCTCCTTCCAGGGCTCGACATACCCCTCTGGGGTATGTCGAGCCCGACTGTACACCGCGGTTGGGGTTACCGCACCCGGAGTGTGATCGCCGCCGTGCGCAGCCGCCCGCCGGTCTGGAACTGGACGAACAGCCGCCAGTCGCCAGACTTGGGCAGCATCGCCACGAAAGTCAGCTTCGGCCCGCCGTGATCACCCTGCACCGAGCCCTCCGGGTGCAGGTGTGCGAACGCCTGGTCGCCGGCATGGAAGGCGGTCAGGTGTGCGTACGTGTCGAGGTACGGCTGGAGGTCCGTCACCGGCTTCCCCTCCCGCGCCACGCTGACCGTGAGCGGATGGGACATGCCGGCCAGCAACGACGGGCTGTCGACCGTCAGGGTGTAGCCGTCGACCGTGGTGGTCGTCGTCGGCGGTGGCAGCACCATCGCGGATGCCTTGCCAGGCACCGAAACTGGTTGACTGAGCACCAGCGCCTTGCCGGCGGAGAGGAAGGACGCGTACGCCCGATAACTGCCCGGTGCGGCAGTGGCGAGGTTCGCTGTCCAGGTGCCATCGGCGGCCATTTCCGGGTGGACGTGCTGAAAACCGGTGAGATCGGACCGGACGAGATAGAAGTGCATTCTCTTGGTCTGGTCGACTTCGAAGCTGGTGACCGGCTTCCCGTTCGTACCAAGGATCTGGAAGGTCAGTGGCCCGGCGGTTTTGCCGATGGCCAAACGGAATCCATCGGCACTGGCGGCGAGCCCGTCGCCGGTCGCCATTTCCATCCCGCGGTGATCTGCGGCGGACGGTGAGGCGCCCATCGATCCGTGGTCGGCCATCGGGTTCGCGCAACCGGCGACCACCAGGGCGACCGCGGCGGCAGCACAGAGACGTGTGAACGTACGCATTTTTGGTTGTCATCTTTCCGAACATGCACGCGTACGCGTGCGAACTGGTCAGGGCAGCGAAAAACGCGGCCTGATCAGGTCCGGCTGATGCAGAGGTCCAGCAGCGGGTCGCGCGGCGGCGGACGGGCCGGCGGCACCGGACGTACGGCCGAAGAGAAAAGCCGGTCGATGCCGAAGACGGCGACAAACAGGACCAACAGGACCACCGCCCAGTGGAAATCACGAGGCAGGGTGGGATCGCAGGTCAGGCCTACCTTTTCGGCGACGGCCGGTCCCATCGCCAGGCCCATGACGTGACTCACGCCACTGTCCATTGTGGCCATGCTGCCGTGGCAAGCGCCCGTGTTGGGCGCGATGTGCATGCCATAGAGGCCCGCCAGCACGCCAAGAACGACGACGAGCGACGCGAGCGTACGGTGCCGCCCGCGTCCGGTTCGCCCGATCGGTGCCATCAGGATGTCAGCGTACGACGGAACCATGGTCGCCTCGCAAGCGTCCGACACTCGTACGCGCGACACAAAGGAGCGAAGATGGTCAGACGCAGCGGCAAGTCCGCCGACGAGCGACGCGCCCGGATAGCGGCGGCGATGGCGGCGAAGGCGCGGGCTCGCCGCCGCCGACAGCTGATGATCTGGAGCTCCGCCGCGGTGGTCGCGCTGGTAGTGGTGGTGGGCGCGGTGGTCATGATCATCGCCACCACCGGCCACAAGTCACAGGCCGCGCCCAAGGCCTCGCCGACCACCGCCGGCACCACCGCGAACCCGCCGTGGGCCGCGCCGACCGATCCGTCGGCGGCCATCCAGGCCGCCGGCCTGCCGCTGCTCAGCGCCGAGGGCACCGTCGAGCACATCCACGCCCACCTCGACGTGATCGCCGACGGCAAACCCGTCCAGGTGCCCGCCGAGCTGGGCATCGACGAGGCCGGCGGCCACATCAGCCCGCTGCACACCCACGACACCACCGGCGTCATCCACGTCGAGTCGCCGGTCAAGAAGGACTTCACGCTCGGTCAGTTCTTCACCGAATGGCGGGTTTCCCTTGCCAGCGACCACATCGGCGGCCTCAAGGTCAGCTCCGACCAGGTTTTTCGCGCGTACGTGAACGGAAAACTCGTCCAAGGTGACCCGGCCGCGCTCGTCCTGCACGCCCATGACGAGATCGCGCTTGTCTATGGAACCACCGCGCAACAGCAAAATCCGCCGAACAAATACGCCTTCCCAGCTGGGCTTTAGTCGAGCACATCGCCAGCGATCGGGTGCCATTCGCGCAGCGAGTCGACGGTGACGCCGGGGCCGCGATAGTACGGGTCGGCGGCGACGATCTCGTCCATGCCGGCCTGGTCCGTACGGAAGATCAGCAGCGCACCGGACTCGTCGTCCCACGGCCCGGCCGCGAGAAGCCTGCCCTCAGCCTTGAGTTGGGCGAGCCGCTCGCGGTGGGCCGGGCGAGCGGCAAGCCGGCGGTCATCGCCGTCGAAAGAGACCTGCATGACGAAGAACATGCTCCGAATCGTATTCCGATGGTCCGCAACCGGCCCGTGGGTTGGCCGGTTGGGGCCTTAAGTAGTGGCAGCGGGCCCTTCGTACGTGAAAATAGCCCGGACCGTGCGGTGCGTTAGTGACTAATGCCCGCATCGCTTGCCCGGGAGGACACGGATGACGCTCGAACCCGCCGAATCGGCGATCGCCAGCCTGGTCAACCGCCGCGACGTGTTCCGGATGGCCGGACTCGGCGCGGCCGCCAGCGTGCTGCCCACCGCCGCCCTGGCCGCCGCCGCACCAACCGCCGCCGTCGCACAGGAGCGAGCCGCGGTCACGACCGGTGTGCAGCCACGCGCCGCCGCCGAGCTGCCGCTGGTCGGCGGAACACAGTTCCCGATCGGCATTTTCTGGCCACCGCACCCGTACGAGACGACAGTGGCCCGCTACACCGAGATCGCGGATGCCGGTTTTACGTTCGTGGTCAGCGGAAACTATGCCGACGATGGCAACATCATCGGACAGATGCTGTCGGTGGCCGACCAGACCGGCTTGAAAGTTCTCGTCTCGGACGACACTCAGGTCCGGAACATGACCCGCTGGTTCACCATTTCGGACGACCGTAGTGTGCCGATGTCGATCACCACCGCGGACGCCCGCGAACTTTTCCAGCGGGCACTGGACGCGTACGGCCCGCACAAGTCGCTGGCTGGCTTCAACCTCTTCGACGAGCCGTGGGACGGCATTTTCGGCAGCCTGGGCAAGGCTTTCGACGTGGCCCGGACACTCGCACCGCAACTGCTCCCCTACGCGAACCTGTTGCCTGGCAACGGTCCTTCTTACGACACGTACGTCAACAACTACATAGCCGCGACCAAGCCGGCGCTGCTGTCCTTCGACCGCTATCCGATCGTGGCCAGCGGCGAGGACACCGGATATTTCGACAACTGGGCCCGTTTCCGGCTCGCCGGGCTGGCCCACAACCTGCCGACCTGGACCTACATTCAGACATTGGCTTACAACGGCCACCGCTCCCCGACCGCGGCGGATTTGTTGTGGCAGGTCAACGTAAGTCTCGCCTACGGCGCGAAGGGCATCCAGTATTTCACCTACTGGACCCCGGATCCGGCCCGCGGCGAGGGCTTCGGCCCGGCGCTGATCACTCTCGACGGCCACCGCACCGAGCGTTATACGGCCGCGAAGAAGATCAACACGCAGTGGCTGCAGCCGGTCGGCCAGCAGCTCAAACCGCTGGTTTCGGAATCCGTACAACACGCCAACGAGTCGCCGCTGCCGACCAACGCCGCTGGTTTCGTGGCCGATGACTACGTAAGTGCGGTCAGCGGGAGCGCCGTTATTCTGGGCCGCTTCAGCGAAAGTGACAGCTCCCGCAAGCACCTGCTGGTCGCGAACCGCTCGGTCAGCGACGCCGCCGCGACCGTCGTACACACCGGCTCCGCCGTCACCGGCGTCCAACTGTTCGACCCACGCCACAACCGCTGGCTCACGTACGCCAACCCGCAGCAACTCGCCGTCGCCCTGCAGCCCGGCGAAGCCCAACTTTTCCGACTGCTGCACTAAGAGACACCCTCGGCAACCCATGCCACTGGAGGGGCTCGCCGCGCCTTCACTGCGGCACAATGTCCCGCACTCGACATCGAGTGCGGGACATTGTCCCGCGCTCAAGGACCAAAGCCGCCCCGATCGGGGACACTGCCACGGCGCGGACAGCACTATCGTCGCTGGCATGACGGTGGCGATTCGGTTGGCGGGCGAGACTGACCTGCCGGTGCTCAGGAGGATCGAGGTGGCCGCCGGAAAGGCGTTCGCCGAGATCGGGATGGACGAGGTGGCCGGCGACGAGGGGCTGCCGGAGGAGCAGCTGCGGGCGTACCAGCAAGACGGCCGGGCATGGGTCGCGACGGACGCCGCCGATCACCCCGCCGCGTACGTCCTCGCCGACGTGGTGGACGGGAACGCCCACATCGAGCAGGTCTCGGTCGATCCGGACCACGCCCACCAGCGGATCGGTCAGGCCTTGATCGACCAGGTGGGCAGGTGGGCGCGCGAGCGTGGACATCCCGCGCTCACCCTCACCACCTTCGTCGAGGTCGCGTGGAACCTGCCCTACTACGAGCGTCTCGGCTTTCGTCGCCTGACCACCGCCGAGGTCACGCCTGGCCTGCGTACGATCCGCGACCACGAGGCGTCGCTCGGGCTGGACCGCTGGCCGCGCTGTTGCATGCTCCGCGCCCTCTGACCGGCGTCAAGAGCGAACATCGACAGACTTGGCCAGCTATATGACGGCTCGATTGTGCTCAGAGGACGAGCCGGGAGAGTTACGGTGCTGGCACGCGTTCCGTCGGACGGAAAGAGACTATGGCTCGCACTCGTCGGTTGTTGGCTGCTGATTTGGCACAGATCGCGGTCTTCGCCGCTTTCATCGCGGTCCTGGGATTGATGCCCGGTATCTACCTTTTCGGGAGTACGGTCCCGATCACCCTGCAGACGTTGGGGGTGATGCTGGTCGGCTGCCTGCTGGGCGGGCGGCGGGCGGCGTTGACGTTGGCGCTGTTCATCATGCTGGTCCTGGTGGGCTTCCCGCTGCTGTCCGGTGGTCGTGGCGGGTTGGCGGTGTTCGCCGGGCCCAGTGGCGGCTTCATCATCGGGTGGCTGCTGGGCGCGTACGCGACCGGCTGGTTGGTGGAGCGCGCGCTTCCCAAACTGAGCTTCGTCAAAGCGTTGATCGCCTGTGTGGTCGGCGGGGTGGTTGTCATCTACGCGGTGGGCATTCCGTACTGGGCGGTCGTGGTGGGCAGCCTCCCCACCGCCGCGATCCAGTCGCTGGTGTTCATTCCCGGCGACGTGGCCAAGGCGGTGATCGTGTCCCTGGTGGCGGTCGCCGTGCATCGGGCATATCCGACGTTGGTGCCGGTCTCGAAGACGCACGCGGCGAAGGTCGACGTAACCTCCATAAGTGACTGAGGGGTTGGTGCTGGCCGAGCTGCGGCGCTGGGCGACCGAGAGGCCGGACGCCAGTGCGCTCGACGACGGCCGGCGGACGGTGACCTGGTCGGAGCTCTGGGAGTGGGTCGCTGGTGGCGCCGCCGAGCTGCGCGGCCGGGGCGTACGAGCGGGTGACCGGCTGGCGCTGGACGGCGTCGATCCGGTCGGCACGGTGGCTTGGTTTCTGGCCGCCGACTGGTGTGGCGCGGCCGCGTTGGTCTGCGATCCGGCCTGGTCAGCCGCCGAAACCAAGCACATCCTGGCCGCCGCGCGTCCCACCCACCATGTCGAGACTTCCCGAACTCCACGTTTTGGTAGCGATCTTTCCCTTGCTGACGACGAAAACGTCGAGTTCTATCTGGGGACGACGTCGGGGAGTACGGGCGGGCCGAAGGTTTTTGGGCGAACACGGCGGTCGTGGCATGAGTCCTATCCGGTGTTCACCGACGTGACTGGGATGACCGTCGATGACACCGTGTTGTCAGGTGGGCGGTTGTCGACTTCCGGTGGGATTTTCGCGGTGACACATGCGATTTCGGTGGGGGCGCGGTGCCTGCTGCTGCCGGACTGGTCGCCGGCGAAGGCGGCCGCGCGGGCCGCCGAAGCGACCGTGGCGCACCTCATCCCGGCGATGCTGGCCGCGCTCGTACCGGTCTGGGAGGTGGAGCCGGCGGCACATTTGCGGATGATTCTCACGGTGGGCGCCAAACTCGACCGTGACCTGGAAATCCGGGCCGAGAAAGCATTGCCCGGTTGCCAGGTCGTCGAATACTACGGATCGTCCGAGCAGTCGGTGGTCAGCGTTCGTACGACCGAGCCGGCAGCCACCGTCGGCCGGCCACCATCCACTGTGGACATTGAAATCCGGGACGACGGCGGACAGCCGGTGGGTGCCGCTGAGGAAGGCGAGATCTGGGTCCGTTCCGCGCTGCTTTTCGCCGGATACCTGACAAACGGCGTGAGAGTCGACGCAGGCGAGTGGGTCAGCGTCGGCGATCGCGGTCTGCTGCGGGAGGACGGCTCACTGGTGGTGGTTGGCCGGGGTGCCGCCACAGTTGTCAGCGGTGGCACGAAAGTCTCCGCCGAGGAAGTGGAAGCCGTGCTCCGGGCGGCGCCGGGCGTCGCCGAGGCGGTGGTGGTCGCACTACCGCATCCGTGGCTGGGAGCGGTCGTCGCGGCCGTTTTGCAGCCGGAGCCTGGTACGGTCCTGCACCGGCGCGCCCTGCGCGCCCACACCGCGGTCCGGCTGAGCGCCGGTAAACGCCCGCGCCGCTGGTTCACAGTGGACCGGATTCCGCTGACCACCAGCGGAAAAATCGCCCGTGCGGCGGTCCAGGACCGCTGGCCGGACGTACGGCCGCTGCGATGACCGCGGTGATCGTGGCGGCCCGCCGCAGCCCGATCGGGACGGTCGGCAAGTCGCTCCGGTCGGTGCCGGCCGACCAGCTCGCGGCCGCCGTGTTGACCGCCACCGCCGATGACGTACGCCTTGCCGCAGCTGACATTGACGATGTCATCCTCGGGAATCTCATGGGGCCGGGCGGAAACACCGCCCGGGTGGCCGCACTTCGCGCCGGCTTGGGGGAATCCGTGCCGGGCCTGACCATCGACCGGCAGTGCGCGAGCGGACTGGAGGCGATCAACCTGGCCGCCGCGCAGCTCGCCGCCGGCCGCGGCCACGCCTATCTCGCTGGCGGCGTGGAGAGCCCGTCGACCGCGCCCTGGCGGGCCGAGCGTCCGCGTACGCCCGGCGAACCGCCGCGTTTCTATCCCAGGGCACCGTTCGCGCCGGCGTCGTACGGAGACCCGGAAATGGGGCCGGCCGCCGACGCGTTGGCCGCCGCGGCCGGGATCAGCCGGCAACGCCAGGACGAGTACGCGGCGGCAAGCCACGCGCGGGCGGTCGCCGCCCAGCGGTCGGGCGCCTTCGACCGGGAAATCGTGCCGGTCGCTGGAGTCACCACGGACGATCGACCACGACCCGGCTTCGGGGTCGGCCGGTTGTCTCGGTTGCCGGCCGCGTTCGGTCCCGGCGGCACCGCGACGGCCGGGAATTCCTGCGGTGTCAACGACGGCGCCGCGGTGGTCGCGGTGGTGAGCGAGAAATGGCGAGCGCAGCGCTGGCTGCCGGGCCTGCGGATCGTGGACTGGGCGGTCGCCGGTGTCGACCCGCGACGGCCTGGTTTCGGCCCGGTGCCAGCGATCCAGACGCTGCTCAGGCGCAACGGCCTGACGTTGGACCAAGTGTCCACTGTGGAGTTCAACGAGGCTTTCGCCGGCCAGGTGCTGGCCTGCCTGGACGCCCTCGACCTGTCCTGGCAGCGGGTGTGTCCGGACGGCGGCGCGATCGCGCTCGGCCATCCCTGGGGAGCCTCCGGCGCGGTGCTGATGGTGCGGCTTTTCAGCCAGCTCATCAACAAGCCCGGCGCGTACGGGTTGGCCGCGATCGCGTCCGGCGGCGGCCTCGGGGTGGCCACCCTGGTCCGGAGTGTGTCCGCGTGATCGAATTCCAGGGACTCTCGCACCGGTACGGCGAACGAGTCGTCCTCACCGATGTTTCGTTGCGCCTGGAGGAAAACCGGGTCGGGTTCGTCGGCGCCAACGGTTCCGGCAAGTCGACCCTCGCGCGTACGGTCAATGGCCTGGTCACGCCCACCGCCGGCGAGGTCTTGGTGAATGGGCTGGAGGTGGGCAAGCACGGCCGGCAGGTGCGTCGCCAGGTCGGCTTCGTCTTCGCCGACCCGGACAGCCAGATCGTGATGCCCACGGTCGCTGAGGATGTGGCTTTTTCGTTGCGCCGCGGTGGTCTTTCCAAAGCCGAGATCGCCCAGCGGGTCACCGCGGTGCTGGACCGCTACGGCCTTGGCGGCCACCGCGACCATCCGGCGCATCTGCTGTCCGGCGGCCAGAAACAGCTGCTGGCGCTGATGTCCGTGCTGGTGGTGGAACCGGCCGTGCTGGTCTGCGACGAGCCGACCACTTTGCTGGACCTGTCGAACAAACGCAGATTCGCCGCCTTGCTGGACGAACTGCCACAACAAATTCTGCTGGTCACCCATGATCTGGACGCATTGGACTCATTCGACCGGGTGATCGTGCTGGACCAGGGCCGGGTGGTCGCGGACGACTCCCCCGAGCCGGCGCTGAAGTTCTATCGGGCGCTGGTCGGATGAGCCTGCTCGGCCTCTACCACCCAACTCCGAGCCTCCTGCACCGCCTGCCGGCCGGGCTCAAACTGGCCGCCCTGCTGGTCGCCGCGATCGGTCTTTTCCTGATCCCGTACGAGATCTGGCTGATCGCGGCCGCTGTCGGCTGCCTCCTGCTCTACGCGGTGGGGCGCATTCCGGTTCGGCTTGTCTGGGCGCAGTTGAAGCCCATCGCCTTCGTCGTCTTGTTCGTTTTCGGTGCCCAGTGGATTTTCGCCGGCCTGCACACCGCGATCCTGATCTGCGCCCGGCTGATCGCCCTGGTGGCGCTCGCCGGCCTGCTGACCCTCACTACCCGTACCACCGAGCTCGTGGCCACGGTGGAAAAACTGCTCCAGCCGCTGCGCCGGTTCGGCGCCGACCCGACCCGGCTCGGCCTGCTGGTGGCGCTCACCCTGCGGTCGGTGCCGGTGCTCGCGGAAATCGCGTCGGACATCCGGGAAGCCCAGCGGGCCCGTGGCATCGCCTGGTCGGTCCGCGGTTTCGTGCTGCCCTTCGTCATCCGTACGCTCCGGCGTACCGAATCCCTCGGCGAGGCTCTGGTGGCCCGCGGTGTCGACGACGATTAAACTCGCACAGAAAGCATAAATCCCCTTTTCCAGCCAATCTGGCGGGTTCAACAGGTGCCCTGAAAAGGTCCCATTAGGGCAGGACAAGTGGGCACCGGGAATGCCATCCTCCGCAGTTATGGGGGATTCTTCGGCTTACACCTTGGACAACGCGGCCGAGCAAGCCGCGACTCGTTTCGACAACCTGGAGTCGTTGTACGACCCAGGAACCATTCGGCACCTCGACGCGCTCGGGCTCGCGCCGGGCGCGCGCTGCTGGGAACTGGGCGCCGGCAGCGGATCGGTGGCCCGGCTGCTCGCGGACCGGGTCGGGCCGGCCGGCCACGTGCTCGCCACCGACCTCAACCCGCGGCTGGTCGACACCGGTGACGCCGCGGTGGTGGAGGTCCGCCAGCACGACGTGACCTCGGATCCGTTGCCAGCGGGCGGTTTTGACCTTATCCATGCCCGCCTGGTGATCGTTCACCTGGCCGATCCGGTGGCCGCGCTCGCCCGGTTGACCAGCGCGTTGAACCCCGGCGGCCGGCTGCTCATCGAGGATTTCGACCTCAGCCGGACGCCGGTGGTACGAGTGGACGCCGACCACGAGAATGTCTCCGTGGTTTCGCAGGCATTCATCACTTTTCTGGCCAATCACGGCTCGGATCTTTCGCTCGGACCAAAACTGCCGGAGCTTTTCGCCAGCCTCGGGCTGGTGGACATCCGGGCCGAGGGCACCTGCGCGATCGGGATCGGCGAATCCGCGGTCGGCGGGGTGAACCGGGCCAATATCGAGCAGGTTCGGGACGGGCTGATCGCCAGCGGCCTGCTCACCGACGACCAGATCGAACGGTTCTACCAGGAATTGTCCGACCCGGATCTGGTCATCCAAATGCCACCGCTGATCAGCACCACCGGCACCAAGCTCTGACGTTCAGGAACGCGAACGGCAATCCGCCAAGAAAGTCGCCGTGCGGGCGATTTGCGGCGATCACCGGAAAAATAGTTCTTGACTCTTCCGTATGCGGTTTTTGGTTAAGAAACCCGGAAGTTCGCTGATTTCCGGAAAGGTGGTATGCGAGGCTCTTCGCACGTGTTAGCGTGCTCCCGGTTTGCGAGCAGGAGCGGCAAAAGAGTTCGCACCCGGGGATGGGGAGCCGCATGACAAGGCACGCTCGCGTTCATACCGTCCCGCTGCCGGCGCGCGAACGCCGATCCTGTGAGCTCAGCAGCAGGCCGCCCACGCGCGAACTGCGCGGCTCGGTGATCTGCTATCGCGGCTACCGGCTGCGCGGTCTGCCAAGGCGCCGGCTGGAGCTGCCAGACGGTGTGGTGACGGTTCTCCTGCAGTTCTCCGGGACCGTACGCACAGGTTCACCTTCGGCTGAGCACGGCTCGCTGGTCGCGGGCCTGCGCCGCACCGCCGTACTGGCCGAACACGGCGCCCACCTGGAAGGCGTGGAAATCATTCTTTATCCGCTGGCCGCTTACACCATTTTCGGGCTCCCCATGCATGAACTGACCGACACCGTCGTACGACTGACAGACCTGCTCGGCCCGCGCGCGCAGCGGTGGCTCGACCGGTTGGTTTGCTGCCCCAGTTGGGAATCCCGGTTCGCACTGATTGACCGGTTGTTGGTCTGGCGGCTGCGGTCCGGGCCGCCGCACCGGCCCGAAGTCGGCTTCGCGTGGCGGGCACTGCACCGGAGCGCGGGTGCCGCGCCGGTGGAGAACCTGGTCAGCGAGCTGGGCTGGAGCCGCCGGCGACTGGAACGCTGGTTCGACCAGCAGGTCGGGCTGCCGCCCAAGACGCTCGCACGGGTACTGCGGTTACAACGTGCGTTGCGGCTGGCCGAGTCCGACATCTCCTGGGCCGAGGTGGCGGCCACCGCCGGATATCACGACCAGCCGCATTTCGACCATGTTTTCAAGGCCATGGTGGGCTGCAGCCCAAGCCAGTTCCGGCTGGCCCGCCGGCGCGGCCGGCACCCTCGCGCATTAGACCGGATCCCGCACCAGGTCACCAGCGTGGAGATCTCCGGTATTGACGCGTTCTTACAAGCCGCGCCCGCGATCGGCCGGCAGGCTGCCGGGTGACCGTCCCGACCAGGAGGCAGAAATGCGCGCTCACACCAAAATCGGCGCCGTCGCGGTTGGCGTACTGACCGCTCTCACGATGACGGCCGGCCCGGCCGCGGCTGCCACCGGCCCGGCCGCGCCCAAGATCCTCTCCCCGCAGTCTGTGCAGACCTTCCAGGACTACGCCACCGGATTCTGCCTGGACAGCAACGCATCCAAGTCCGCCTACACGAACCCGTGTGGCAGCACCAACACGTACCAGCACTGGACCGTGGTCGCTTTTGGCAGCCACCGCGAGCTGCAGGACGTGGCCACCGGATTCTGCCTGGACAGCAACTCATCCAAGTCGCTCTACACGAATCCCTGCGGTCACGGCACGAACAGCTACCAGCTGTGGGACGTCTTCACCTTCGGTGGCAACATCGAACTGCAGGACTACGCCACCGGGTTCTGTCTGGACAGCAATTCGTCCAAGTCCGCATACACCAACTCGTGCGGGCACGGCACCAACAGTTATCAACTCTGGCACTGAAAACCGTCAGGTTGCCGGCAATGCCAAGAAGCTGGCATTGCCGGCGACCGGGCGCGGCTCAACCGCGCAGGCGGGTGACGACCGGGATCACCTCGTCGACGAAACCGTAGTCTTTGGCTTCCTGCGCGGTAAACCAGCGGTCCCGGTCGGCGTCCGCCTCAATCCGCTCGTAGGTCTGGCCGGTGTGGAAAGCGGTCCGCTCCTGCAGCACCCGCTTGGTGTAGATGAGCTGCTCCGCCTGGATCGCGATGTCGGTGGCGGTGCCACCCATGCCACCCAGCGCCTGGTGCATGACCACCCGCGCGTGCGGCAGCGCGAAGCGTTTTCCGGGCGCGCCGGCACAAAGCAGCAGCTGACCCATCGAAGCGGCGAATCCCAGCGCGTACGTGGAAACGTCCGGCTGAATGAACTGCATCGTGTCGTAGATCGCCATGCCAGCACTGACCGAGCCGCCGGGCGAGTTGATGTAGAGGCTGATCTCGGCTTCCGGGTCCTCGGCCGCGAGAAGCAGTAACTGTGCGCTGATCGTGTTGGCGTTCTCGTCTTTCACCTCACCGGTGAGAAAAACGATCCGCTCACGCAACAGCTGCTCGAAAACCGCTCCGTCGAAACCGAAACCACCCTGTGCCACCCGTGCCATTTCCGTCATCGAAACCCTCCAGGAACTGAATCGCCACTGCCGTGACGATAAACCTGGGGCCGACGTTTTCCTTACCGGAAAAGGGTGATTACGCTGTCAGCGGTTCCGCCCAGAGCGCAAGGAATCAGGTGCTGAAAAGCTCCACCAGCTCATGGCCGAGCACGGTGCGCTGGACCAGCACCGTACGGCCGGACCGAGTGCGCTCGATCAGGCCGGCCTCGGCCAGCCAGTCGCAGTGCCGACTGACCGAGCTCATCGCCCAGTCGCCGACCTCGGCGAGATCACCGATGGTGATCGGCTGCTGCGCGGCCCGCAACAACCGGGCTCGCACGCCACCCATCAGCGCCGGCAGCCGGTCAAGGGTGGCCGTTGCGGCGCCTCGGTCCGGATCCGCACCGAACAGCTGGTGCAGCGCGGGCAGCGGGTAGCCGATCCAGACCGTCTCGTCGTCCTCCAGGTCGTGCGCGATCGACTGCGCTCCAGACACCATCGGCACCAGTACGAGCCGTTTGGCGCGCACCTCATAGCGGTTGCCCTCAATGGCCGGCAGCCACAGGGCGTCATCGGTGAACCGGGCCCGCGGATGGAGGCTGGCCAACAAAAGATCGGTCCGGCCGCGTACGACCGCATGCCCGACCCGGTCGATCTCCTTGTCCAGCAACCGGCCGGCCGCCGTCCAGGTCTGCGCGACCACCGCCGCGGCCACCTCGGCGGCGCCGGCGAAATGCCGCAGCCAGCGGCGCGGCTCGCGGGCCACCGGCTGCCACTGCGCCGGCAGGTCGATGCCGTACATGCCGTCCAGATCAGACAAAAGAGTGTCCGGCGAGGTGGTCCGCAGCTGCTCCAGCGCGTCCGCCAGCGAGGTCTCCTGGTCAGCCGGCGCCGGCGCGATCACGCAGTCCGGTTGGCGAGCCCGGCCGAGCTGGGTCATCGTGCGCACCGAGGACCGTTGCTCAGCCGACGCCGTCCGGGCGATCCGCTGCCGCCAGCCGTCCGGCACTCCCCGATCCCACCCGCCGAGCGCGTCGAACAGCAGCGTCGGGATGCTCGCGTACGGATTCAGCGAGACCTCGACCCGCAGCGTGTCCACCGGCTCGCAGAACCGGATCTCCTCCCACTGCGGCTGCGCCCACATGACGGTCCTCCTGGATCGGGTGTCTGCCTCCCCACCCCCCGCAGCTGGTCCCGATCGCATCATGACACATGTCATCCAGTCCACAGAGCGGAACGGATCCTTCGCAACAACATCGACACAAACGAAAAGACCCCTGATCGCGGGGATCAGGGGCCTTTCCGGACTGCCGGTCAGATCACGCCGTACGCAGCTCCGGCTCGACCGCGAGCTCCAGCGCTTCCTTCTCCACCGCCGCGGCGACCTTGTCGCTGCTCATCGCGAGGCTGACGGCCCAGTAGAAGATCACCAGGCTGAACGCCGCGACCACCAGCAGGTCGACCCAGTTCGGGATGATCTTGAGCGCGGTAATGATGTTCGTCTTCGGGTCGCCATAGTCCTGGCCGAGATAGCCAATGATCAGCGTTCCCAGCAGCCACGGACCCACCCACCAGGCGGCCCGCCAGTCCTGCAGCGAGCGCTCCACCTGCGGGGTGAGGGCCTGGGTGATCTCGAACAGCACCAGCCCAATGATCATCGCGACGGCGATCCGCCAGGTGGTGTCGAAGTTGCCCCAGTAGATGATCATGTTCGCGGCCACGAAACCAACCGGTGCCAGCACCTTGGGGAAAGGCACCTTGTACGGCCGATGCCGGTTCGGGTCGCGCTTGCGCAGCGCCGCCAACGAAATCGGTGCGTACGCGTACATGACCGCGGTGGCCGAGGTGACCACGCTGACCAGCGACTTCCAGCTCGGGAAAGGCAGGAAGGCGATCTCGCCGATGACGAAGGCCAGCAGGATCGACCACAGCGGAATGCCGCGGAAACTGATCTTGCCGAGCAGCTGGGGCAGCTGCCGGTCCCGGCCGAGCGCGTACGAGAGCCGGGCTGACGTGCCCACGTAGATCAGGCCCGTACCAGCCGGCGAGATGAACGCGTCGGCGAACAGGATGTAGGCCAGCCAACCGGCACCCACGCCCAGTGCCAGCGTCGCGTACGGACCGAAATCGCCGGCGCCGATTGGGTTCGTCCACCCGTGCACCAGGTTCCCCGGGTTCAGGCCGCCGATGAAGGCGACCTCCAGCCCGATGTAGATGATCGTCCCAATGATCACCGCGACGATCACCGCCCGGGAGATGTCGCGCTGCGGATCCCGCGCCTCACCGGCCAACTGGATGCATTGCTCGAAGCCCTGCAGGGCGAACACCACCCCCAACGGCAGCGCGGCGAAGACACCGTGCGCGCCGAACGGAGCGAACCCGCCGCCGGCAGTGAAGTTGCTCAGGTGGAAGGTCAGGAAGAACAGCACGCCGATGGTAAGCAGCGGCACCGCCGTCTTCCAGATGACCATCACCGTGTTGCTTTCGGAAAGGAACTTGACGCCGACACAGTTGATGACCGTGAAGACGATCATCAACAAGGTGCCCCAGAAGAAGCCGCTCGCGGTGAGCAGACCGCCCTGGTTCAGCAGGTGCAGGTGGTCCTTCACCCAGGCGATGCTGTTCAAGTAAGACAGGCTGGCCTCGACCTCGATCGGGGCGATCGCGACCGCCTGCAGCCACGCGGCCCAGCCGGCCGTGAAGCCGGTCACCGAGCCGAAGGCGAACAGCGGGAACCGGGCCGTACCGCCGGCGACCGGGTAGGCCGCCCCCAGCTCCGCGTGAATGAGCGCCAGCACGATCAGGATGACTGCCGCGAGGACCCAGGACAGGATCGACGCGGGACCGGCGACCTGAGCCGCCGTGAGAGCACCGAGCAGCCAGCCGGAGCCGATGATGGATCCCAGCGAGATGAACATCAGCCCCCAGAAGCCGACGTCTCTTCGCAGTTTTCCTTCGCCAGCGTGGGCTACCACTCCTGTGGGCGCTGCCATCTCGCCACCACCTCGCTCCGTGTCGCGCTGTGTCTGGCGGGCAATGCTTGCAGAAGTTCCGGAGTGACGGAGCGAAACGTCAGAACCGGCCACTCACAACTAGATTTCTTTTGGTTCGACCAGAAGTAGCCGGTTTATTCTTTGCATTTTCTTTACTCGAATCTCGTACGTGTAACCAGTGACGAGGCTGATGTTGCCCCGCCACTGGCATGGTCACGAATGGGTCAGCGCTTGCCGATGGTCGGACTTCCGCCGCCGTCGACCAGACCGGCCCGACGCAACGCGTCCGCCAGCGCGCCGCCAGCGGAATTGCTCGTACCGCCGTTTCCCCTTGATTGGCCCCCCGACTGCCCGCCGGACTGGCCGCGCTGCTGTCCGGACTGCTGGCCGCTCCCTGACTGACCGCCACGCTGACCGCGCTGCTGACCACCGCCGCGGCGGTCCCGGTCGCCGCCGGCCGGAGCGGGCGTCGCCTCGTCGTCCAACCGCAGGGTGAGCGCGATCCGCTTCCGTGGGATGTCCACGTCCAGGACCTTCACCTTCACGATATCGCCCGGTTTGACGACATCGCGCGGGTCTTTGACGAAATTTTTGGACATCGCGGACACGTGCACGAGCCCGTCCTGGTGGACGCCGATGTCCACGAAGGCGCCGAAGGCCGCCACGTTGGTGACCGCGCCTTCCAAGATCATCCCGGACTTCAGGTCGGCGAGCGTCTCCACGCCGTCCGCGAAGGACGCCGTCTGGAATGCCGGCCGTGGGTCGCGGCCAGGTTTCTCCAGCTCCGCGAGGATGTCTGTGACCGTCGGCAGCCCGAACGTGTCGTCCACGAACTCGGCCGGCTTCACCTTGCGCAGCGCCGGGGTGTTGCCGAGCAGGCCAGCGATGTCGCCGCTGGTCGCGGTCGCGGCGATGCGGCGTACGACCGGATAGGCCTCGGGGTGCACACTGGAGAAGTCCAGCGGATCGTCGCCACCACGGATCCGCAGGAAGCCCGCGCACTGCTCGAAAGCCTTCGGGCCGAGCCGCGGCACCTCCTTGAGGGCCGTACGCGAGCGGAACGGGCCGTTCGCGTCGCGGTGCGCGACGATGCTGGCGGCGAGCCCGCTGGTGATGCCGGAGACCCGGGACAGCAGCGGCACCGAGGCGGTGTTCACGTCCACGCCAACCGCGTTCACGCAGTCCTCGACGACCGCGTCCAGCGACTTGGACAGCTTGTTTTCGGCCAGGTCATGCTGATACTGGCCGACCCCGATGGACTTCGGGTCGATCTTGACCAGCTCGGCCAGCGGGTCCTGCAAGCGGCGGCCAATCGAGGCCGCGCCGCGCAGCGACACGTCCAGATCGGGCAGCTCCGCCGACGCGTACGCGGACGCCGAATAAACCGAGGCGCCGGCCTCGGAGACGACGACCTTGGTCAGGCCAAGCTCCGGATGCTTCTTGATCAGCTCGATCGCCAGCCGGTCGGTCTCCCGGGACGCGGTGCCGTTCCCGATCGCGATCAGCTCGGTGCCGTATTGCTTGGCGAGCCGAGCGACGGCCGCGATGCCCTCGTCCCAGCGGCGCTGCGGCACGTGCGGGTAGATCGTGTCGGTGGCGACGACCTTGCCAGTCGCGTCCATAACGGCGACCTTCGTACCGGTCCTAAAGCCCGGGTCCAGCCCGATCGTCGGCCTGGTGCCGGCCGGCGCCGCGAGCAGCAGATCGCGCAGGTTGAAGGCGAAGACCCGGACCGCCTCGTCCTCCGCGTTCTGGCGGAGCCGAAGCCGCAGGTCGATGCCCAGATGCACGAGGATGCGCGTACGCCACGCCCACCGCACCGTGTCGCCCAGCCAGCGGTCCGCTGGGCGGCCCTGGTCGGCGATGGCGAACCGCTGGGCGATCCGCCGCTCGTACTCGGTCGGGCCGACCGGCGCGTCCGGATCGACCTCCTCGGGCTCCAGGACGAGCTCCAGCATGTCCTCTTTTTCGCCGCGCAGCAGCGCCAGGATGCGGTGCGACGGGAGCTTGGTGAACGGCTCGGCGAAGGCGAAGTAGTCGGAGAACTTCGCGCCGTCGGCCTCCTTGCCCTCCCGGACCTTGGACACCATCCGGCCCACTGACCACATGCGTTCGCGCAGGTCACCAATCAGGTCGGCGTCCTCACCAAAGCGCTCAACCAGGATCGACCGGGCACCTTCCAGCGCCGCACCAGCGTCGGCCACCCCCTTGTCAGCGTCGATGAACTCGGTCGCCTTGGTGTGCGGGTCCTGGTTCGGATCGGTGAGCAGCAGATCGGCCAGCGGCTCCAGCCCGGCCTCGCGGGCGATCTGCGCCTTGGTCCTGCGCTTGGGCTTGTACGGAAGGTAGATGTCCTCCAGCCGCGCCTTCGTCTCGGCCTGCATGATCTGCGCGCTGAGCTCGTCGGTGAGCTTGCCCTGCGACCGGATCTCCTCCAGGATCGCGCCCCGCCGCTCTTCCAGCTCCCGCAGGTAGCCCAGCCGTTCCTCCAACGTACGCAACTGCGCGTCGTCCAGAGTGCCGGTCACTTCCTTGCGGTAACGAGCGATGAACGGCACCGTCGCGCCGCCGTCGAGCAACCCGACCGCCGCCGTCACCTGCCCTTCCCGTACGCCCAGCTCTTCGGCGATCTTCTGGTCGATGCTCGTGGTCACAGTCCCGTCCGCTCCCTTACCCAGCTGACAACGCTCCCCATTCTGCCGGCCGCCGGCTGGGACTCTCCATCGGACTGCTGGGCAGGTCTCGCTCGGGTCGCGGTGAGCGTGTCCTCTTAACCCCGAAGCGTCTGGTTTCTTGACGGGGGTGCGGCGCGAAATTGTCGTAGGTGTCTGTTTTTCTTTCCCCCTCCCTTTGAACGGGCGGGGGGTGGGTTGAGAGGTGGACCTTAATTTTTAGTTGAACATTGGTCCCCAAACCCGCCCCCACCCGTTCTTGGGTGGGGGTGATTTTTCGAGGTGGGTACGACAATTTCGCGCCGCACCCGGTGTAGAGGGCTGCACAATTGGATTCCGATTGTGCAGCGGGGCGTGCGGTGAGGTGGGTGGGGGCCCTTCGGGCGGAGCCTCAAGGAAGAACGGGGTCGACGGGTTCCGTGCGGTTTGGGTATGGGTGGCGAGGGTTCGTTCTCTCCGTCGTCGCCCTGGGGGTTACCACACGTCCGGGGTTGGCGGTGGAGCTTGAGTGGGTGGTTGGGTTTTGTGGGCCGCCGCCGACCCCGGACGTGTGGTAAGGCTTCGCCCGCCGACAGGGAGAACGAACCAGCATCACGTTTGCGGGGGGCAATGCCCTTAAGTTAAGCGTTTCGCCTGCTCAGAATGGGTGCCGGAGGTCGGCGGAGTCAGTGTCGAAGTTGTTGATCTTGTTCACTTTGCCTACCCAAAAAGGAAAATTCAGTTCCATGTCCGTTTTGGATAGGCAAACTGAGCAAGATCAACAACGAATCTCACTATCAGTAGCCACATGCTGGCGACTGGGTGACGCTGAGTATTGCGCGCTGCTGACGTGCGTCGCGCTCACCCCCCGGCCTTTGTGGGGTGCGGTTTTGACTGTGGGTGATCTGGTACTGGGTAGGGGTATGTCCGATTGTGACGGTGTTGCCCATTCTGGGGCTCTGGATGGGCAACAACGTTACAAACGGACATGGTGGGTGGCGATGTTCGCGAGAATTGGCTACTGGCGGTGAGAGTTGATCCCACCAGTCCCAATAAGAACAGCGGAATGTGCCTGACCGGATTCTGTCCCATATTTTGGGATTGGCGTCCCGTACTCCGGATGGGTCGGTTATCTCTGTGACTCAAGTGACTCCTGCGCACTCAACCACTCGCGAATGTAGCGAAACGGACAAAACCTCACCAGTTTCGTTACATTCCCAGGCGGCTGCCGCCGAAGATCACGCGGCGCGAGAGACTCCGGCGCGAAGCAGGACTGGGTCGCCGACCGTGACGCGACCGGGGCGCGTGATGGTGCCGTAGACCCCGAGGCAGGCGTCGCGGTCACGGGCGATGGTACGAAGGATGGCGGGGTTGCGTTCGGTGGTGAAAGGGTCGTAGTTGACCAGCACGCAACGCTGGTCGCGCTGGTCGACGCGCATTTCCAGGTCGCCGACGCGGATCGTCGAGCCGACCCACCGGTCCTCCGGATAAGGCGCGTCGCCGGCGGCCTCCACAACCAGGTTCGGGCGGAACCGTACGGGATCCAAAACAGTGCCGACAAGCTCGCCGAGACTGTCGACGGTTTGGGTTGTCATCAGGGAAACGGGGAGTACGTCGAAAATTCCGCGATTCTGTTTCATCACCCGTACGCCGTCACCGAGTTCGCCGGCCAGCGCCGGATCCTGCACGTCGACCTCGGCGCCGGACGGCGTATGCACCACCGTAGGCGAGGCGTCGGGGCGGTCCGGGTCGGTGAAAACGGGGCGGTAGAGCGACATTTCCGGGCGCTGCCGGATGGTCAGCCACGGAAATCCGTTGGCCACCTGGCCAGCACGGATGAAAGCCCAGCGGCGGTCGCCGGCAACGCCGTGCCACGATACATCGGCGGAGTCCAGCGACTCGCCTGCCATAGATTTCACCGGATAGCGCCACAGCGCGACCACCCGACCGAGCACCTGCATCAGAGCCACCTCCTTGACGGAGGCGCCCTTCGCGGTCAACCCGTGGCCGAGCGTGGCGGGTGTCACCCGTCGCAGCGCCTCTCGACCCAGGTGCGCTTTATGGCGCTCACCCATAGTCAGCGACCCCCGCGGTCACTGTCAACCGGCATGCGCGGTTTTACCTCCGTCAATGACCATTTGGGCACCGGTCAGGTACGGGAAGTCATCGGAGGCCAACGCCAGCGCGAATGCCGCGATCTCGTCCGCGGTGGCCATTCGCCCCAATCCAGGTACGTGAGTTTTGGCCCACTGGCTGGCGAAAACTCGCCAGGCCGGGTCCGGTACGTTTTCCATTCCGGCGGCGCGGCGGACCAACTCGGTATCGGTGGTGCCCGGGATGAGGGCGTTGACCCGGATGCCCTTCGCCGCGAAGTCGAAAGCGGCCGACTGAATGAGACCGACAATGCCGCGTTTGCTTGCTGTGTACGCGGCGCGATTCTCCGTCGTCGCCAACGCGTTGGACGATGAGGTGACCACGATGGTACCGCCGCCAGCGGCCACCAAATGCGGGATTTCGTATTTGGTGGCCAGGAAACTGCCACGAAGGTTGGTGTGGATCACCCGGTCGAACTCGGCCGATGTGAGTTGGTCCAGTGGCTTTTCGATGGTGATACCGGCATTGTTGAAAGCCACGTGCAGCCCGCCGTAGCGACCCGCGACAGTGTCCACAAAGGACTTCACGTCGCCTTCGACAAGCACATCCGCTCGTACGTAGGTGGCCTCGCCACCAGCCGCCCGAATCTGTTGCTCCACCTGCTTGCCGCGGTCCACCCGCCGGCCGCAGAAGCCCACTTTCGCGCCCTCGGCGGCGAACTGAATCGCCGCGGCTCGCCCAATCCCGGAGGTGGCGCCGGTGATCAGCACGACCTTGCCGGCGAACCGCCGGCGGCCGGAGCCCTGGTACGGCGGAGCTGCCGCGCCCACCCCCACCGTGGCGCCCGCTCCGAAGCCGACCGCGAGGCCGGCGGCCCCTATCGCGGCTCCCCGCAGCAACCCTCGCCGACTCCGACTGGTTTCGTCTTCCGCCATGACCAACTCCCCTATCTGAACAGCGTTAAGATGGACCTTAAACACTCGATCTAAACACTGTCAAGATAGAGGTACGAGTAAGTTGTCGCCGGACGTACGATCGAAAGGAAACGCATGACCGAGCTGCCTCGGCATGGTTACCACCACGGCGACCTGCGCGACGCGCTGATCAGGGCCACCGACGAGATCCTGGCCGAACGCGGCGTCGAGGGCTTCACCCTGCGCGAGGCGGCCCGCCGCGCCAAGGTGTCACCGGCCGCACCCGCGCACCACTTCGGCGACGCGGCCGGGCTGCTCACCGAGGTCGCGATCCGCGGCTGCGAGACCCTCCGAGCAGCCCTGCGCGCCAGCACAGGCGCCGACCCGACCGAGCGGCTGCATGCCCAAGCGCTCGCCTACGTACGCTTCGCCCTCGACCATCCCGGCCGTTTCCAGCTGATGTTCCGCCGCTCGATGCTCAAATCCGATGACCCGCGCCTGCGCGCCGCGCTCGCCGCCGCGCACGACGAACTGCGGTACGCGATGAGCGCCTACCTCGGCGGTGGCCAGCTCGACGAGACCGGCCGCCTCGCTGTCACGGCCGCTTGGTCGCTCTGCCACGGCTTCGCCCAGCTGGCACTGGACGGAAAATTCGACGACGCGGCCCCTGCTGGCCGGGACGCGTACATCAGCACCGCCCTCTCCCACATCATCACCCTGACGTTCCCGCCTCGAAACTGACCTGGTGTTCCGAGGTAGGAGCGGTGAAACGCAGGAGGGACAGAGCTTCGGCTTCGGTGGCTTCCTGGTCCAGTACGGAAAAGGGCGTCACCACCAAGGTGGCTGCCGTCTTCGTACGCTGGATTTTCCACAGCCCTGCCACAAAACCGTCGGAAAGTACGGTGCCGCGGACGATGCCGTTGACGGTCATGATCCGCTTTCGGTATTTGTCGGGGACAATCCGGGAGCGGTCAGCGTGCCCCAACACCACGTTGTCGAATTCGGCGACAAGTCGCACCGGCACTGGCAGGTCCGGATCGGGTAACGCGCCGCGCGGCAGGTCGAAAAGCTCGGCACCGTCTTCGGTGCGCAAAGTTCGCAAGGTCGGGCGCATCCGCTCCACCACCTCGCCGAGTCGGGTCAAGCCGGACCAGTTCTGTACGTCGGCGACGGTCGCCGGACCGAAAACGGATAAATAACGGGAAATCAGTGACTCCACCGCTGGTTCGGCGGACACCGGACGGTCGAGCCACTTCTCGATCGTGGTGTAGACCCGCGGCCCGCTGCGGTCCCACGTGCCGCATGGCGGCACCTGGACGAGCGGCACCTGCGTACGCACCGCATTTGTCACCATCGTCGGGTGCCGGCCCGGCCAGCGAGCCAGCAGTCCGTCCCGCAACTGCCCGAAGGTGAGCGGCTCGCCGGCCAACAGCTCGCGTCCGACTTTGGCTAACTCATTGACATCCATTCCATCCAGGACCTTGGCGTACGTGGACTGCATGGCCCGCTCGAAGCCGGGCTGAACGACCGCCCGGATGGTCAGGAAATCGTCGGCGGTGTGCAGGTGCAGGGTCCCGCGCATGGTCGCCGCCCGTACGACCTGACGACTGGTGATCAGCTCGTCCAGCTGCCGCTGATCAAAATTCACCAACCGCGACCAAAGACCATGAAAGGGCGGATTGGTGGCCTGCGCCTGCAGTCCCACCAGCCGCTCGATGGCCGCGGCGGGCCTGAGCTTGCACCGCCGTACGAGCAGCTGCCGTTCCAGCAAGGCCCGGTTGAGCACTCGCCGGCTCACCACTTTCGTTGCCATTCCAGCAGCGTACGGTCCGCGGGAGACCTTGGTATCACCCGGTGATACTCCAGAGAGGGACCCGCGGGACAGGACCACAGGGTGACGCCCGTCCGTAGTCGGAGGCAATAGCGTCCCTGGCCATGAGAACCGATTCCGGAAAACAAAAGACGCTCGCGGCTATCACATTGCCAATGACGGCCGCGATCGTCGCGGCCGGCCTGTTCGCGTCCGCGCCAGGTGCAGCTTTCGCGTCCGCCACCACGAATCCGGCGGTCAGTACGACCAGTTCCCGCGGCCAGCTGCTGTCCGTCGACTATCTGGGCACTTTTGCCAATGCCCAGGCCGTTTCCGCGACTCTGAAGAAGGGCGAATTCACCGACCCCGGCACCCTACGCTACGGCGTCAAGACTTATCGGTTGATTTATCGTACGGTCGACCCGCACCGCCGTCCCACCACCGCGAGCGGCCTCCTTGCCTTGCCGATCAACAAAAAGGGCGACCTACAGGTTGTCTCGTACACGCACGGCACGGCGAACTACTGGCAGGACACCCCGTCGACCTACCTGCTCTCGGGCGATATCTGGAATGTGGCGCCGGCGCTCACGTATGCCAGCACCGGTTTCGCCGCGGTGGCACCGGACTATCTGGGCCTCGGCTATGGAACCCCGATGTATCCCGCCTATCTCGACATCCCCTCCGAGACGACCACCTCAGTGGACATGCTGAGGGCGGCTCGTACGGCCGCGCAGCGACAGGGCCGTCAGCTGCAACGCAAAGTGCTGGTGAACGGCTTCTCGCAGGGCGCGAACGCGGCCGTCGGGCTGGCCCGGGCGCTACAGGGCGGCGCCGACGGCTGGTTCCGGCTGGGCGCACTGTCCGCGATCAGCGGCGCGTACGACTTCGGTGGCATCGAATTGCCCGCGCTGGTCAACGGAAAACTCAATCCCAAGGCGAGCGTCGCGTACAGCGCGTTCGTGATGGTCGCGTGGAACAAGCTGCACCACCTTTACCCGAGCCCGCGGGACGTTTTCCAGCAGCCGTACGCGGACAAGGTCGAGCGGCTGTTCAACGGGCGCACTTCCGGCCCGGAAATGCTGTCGACGCTGCCGGCCACCGTCGACGAGCTGTACACCGAGCAGGGCCTGGACATGCTGCGGCACCCGACCGGCCGACTCGCCGCCGCGCTCGCCGAGGCGGACAGCATCTGCAAGGACTGGGCGCCGCGGGTGCCGGTCCGGCTGCTGCGCTCGGCCAGCGGCGATGTCGAGGCCGCGCCGGCGAACACCACGTCGTGTCAGGCGTCGTTCCAGGCGCACGGCGTCCACGTGCCGGTGACGGAGCTGACGCCGCTGTCGTACGGCGGGTCGTACCACTCAGGCTCCAACATCACCGGCGTCGCCGACACCGCCCGCTGGTTCACCACCCTCTGACCGGGCTGTTCTGTCCGCAACGCCCCGTTTCTGCGTCTGGCGCAAGCAACGGGGCGTTGCGGACATAAGGACAAAGGGACAGGTCAGCCGCCGATGATGGGCTTGCCGAGCGGCAGGTTCGACCCGCCGGTGGTGGCGGACGCGACGCCCGCGTAGAGGTAGACGCCGACGGCGGCGAACACGAAGACCAGGACACCGCCGATCTTCAGCCAGCCAGCCGAGCCCTGCAAGGTGCCTATAAGGACTGCAACCAGGGCGAGGTCGATGAGTACGAAGAGCAGGCTGAACGCGAACGGCAGCCGCAGTGTCGTGAGGGTCAACATCACCACGATGATCAGCCAACTGATCAGGAACAGGCCCTGGGTGGCCACCGCCGCGTCCGCAGTGATGCCGAACCAGCTGTGGATCAGGCCCATGACGAGCACCGCGTACGAGAGCCAGAAGCCGGCGAAGATCCCGAAGATGCTGGCGACCGCGCTCTGGCCGGCGGCGGCGGCCCAGAAGGCCGCGATCGTCAACCCGATCGCGGTGGCCGCCCCGATGATCGGCAGCGACGCGCCGACCGCGCTGGCCGGCACGTATCCGACCAGTACCAACCCGAGCGCGATCGAGCCGGCGATGAAGGCGGGCAGCCCGACGGCGGCCGGGTTGCTCTCCAGGAAGGGGTTCGGGACCGCCGGGGCGGCGGCCTCTGGCGGGGCGAGATGGGCGGCGGAGGTGGTCATCGAGAACTCCCTACGGATAGGCGCGCGTACCCGGCCCGGTAACCAGGCACCGCATGGTGGTTGGGAGGTACCGCGGACTCCAGCCATCACACCGCGTCAGGAGGCGACCAACCGTCTCAATCTGAGACACGGCCCACACCGGGATGGCCCTACTCTTGCTCGTACGGCCACTCAAAGGAGCTCTCGTGGCAGGAGAGCCGGGCATCAGACCAAGCGGGTACGAGGACGCCGAAGTCAGCCACGCTCGTGACCGCTTTCTCACCGGTACGGGCGAGGGTCCGCCCGGAATCAGGCGGGTCATTCTCGCGTCCTGGGAAAGATCCCGGGAAAGCAAGGTAAACGTCGACCGGATTGTCGCGCCCTTTGTTCGCGATCCCGATCTGGAAGCGCCACTGGCCCGCAGTGCCGCGCCGATCCTGGAGGTACTGCACGAAAAACTTAGCGGCGAAGTGGTCAGCACCATTCTCACCGACCACACCGGGGTGGTGCTTGACCGGCGCTGTTCCAGTTTTCCCATCAGCCAGGCACTGGACGCTGTTCAGCTGGCGCCCGGTTTCAGCTACGCCGAACAGTTCGTCGGCACCAACGGGATCGGGACCGCGATTTCCAACCGGTCAGCGGCATTCGTGGACGGTCGTGAGCATTACACCGGCGAGCTGGGGCAGTTCGCCTGCGCGGGCGAGCCGATTCGCGACCCGATCCGCGGCAAGGTGGTCGGCGTACTGGACATCACCACGTGGAGCCGGACACCTGGGCCGATGTTGATCGCACTGGCCTCAGCGACCGCACGGCAGATCGAGGCCGAGCTGTTGGCCCAGTCAGGGCAACGCGAACTGGCCTTGATGCGGGAATACATGAAAATCTGCCAGCGGTCCGCCGGACCTGTGCTGGCGCTCAACAATGACGTGCTGATGATGAACGATTCACTCAGGCAACTGATCGATCCGGCCGAACAACAGACCCTTTTCGGCTACGCCGTGGACACCATGGACGACAGACACGCGTTGCGTACGGTCGAACTGCCCAGCGGGCGTACGGCCCATCTGCGCTATTCGCCGGCCACCACCGAAGCTGGCCGGGCCGGCGGAGTTTTCCAGATTCGCTTGGAAAGACCAACCGGCGCGGTCTCTTTCCATGGTGGAAACCGAAAGCGGACGGCTTTGCCGGGCCTGGCCGGCACCGGGCCAGCCTGGCAGCGCTGTGTCGAGCAGGCTTCTTCCTGTTATGCCACCGGAGACTGGTTCGCGATCGAGGGTGAGCCCGGCGCCGGCAAGCTGACGCTGCTCCGGGCCGTCCACCACCACCACGATCCCGGCCGGCCGTTGCGGGTCATCGGTCCGCCGGACGCGGCCGAGGTGGACAGCTGGCTCCGGGCCCTGTCCGAGGACCTCACCATTCCTGGCGCGACCGTTGTCCTTACACAAGCCGAAAAACTCACCGACCAGCAGGCCGCGGCGATCGCCGACCTGCTCAGCGACGACTGCTGGGACACCCCGGACGGTCCGATTCGGGTCGTCCTCACTCACACCACCGGATCGCCGGACACCGCGTTGCGTTCGATTTTTCCCCGCACGGTGGAAGTTCCGGCGCTGCGCCACCACCTCGACGACCTGCCGGAACTGGTGCACCATTTGCTCTGCCAGCTCACCAAAAGCGAGCAGCTCACCTGTTCACCGCAGGCTTTGGCCCAGCTCGGCCGGCTCAACTGGCCGGGAAATGTCGGTCAGCTGCGCAGGGTCCTGTCCACCACGATCAAAAGGCGGCCGTCCGGGGTGATCGAGGTCGTCGACCTGCCACCGGAATGCCGCTCGGCCAGCCACCGGCTGCTGTCCCCGATCGAGGCGCTGGAACGAGACGCGATTGTCAACGCGCTGCTGGAAAACGACGAAAACCCGACCCGGGCGGCGAACGCCATCGGCATGTCCCGGGCCACCATCTACCGGAAAATCCGGCAATACGGCATCTCTTCGGCGGCTCGCCCGGCCTGACACTAGTGTTGTCCTCCGGAGCAGGAGGTTGCCGGTGAGTGAGCCATTCCGCGTTGCGGTTCCAGAGGCGGTTTGGACGATCTGCGTGAGCGTCTTCGGCGCGTACGCATGCCGGCGCCGCCGGTGCTGGACGGTGGCGAGACCGCCGACACGATCAGTCGAATCGAAGAGCTGGTTCGCTATTGGCGGGACTCGTACGACTGGCGCCGGCAGGAAAAGCGGCTGAACGCGTTCCCGCAGTTCCGCTCGAGCACTGGCCTGCACTACCTGCGGATTCCCGGCACCGGCCGGGATCCGCTGCCGCTGCTGCTCACCAACGGCTGGCCGAGCTCCTTCGTCGAGTATCTGAATGTTCTCGGCCCGCTGTCCGCGAACTTCACCGTGGTGGTGCCCACGCTGCCCGGCTTCGGTTTCTCCGACCGGTACGCCACCGACGATGTCAGCCAGGAACTTGTCGCCGATCTTTTCGACCAGTTGATGGTGTCCGAGCTCGGACACCGCCATTATGTGGCGCACGGCGACGATATCGGCGGCGGCATCGTCAACCGGCTGGGCCAGCATCACGCCGATTCGGTGCTCGCCATTCAGACCGCGAATCCGCTCAGCCCGCCCGCCGCGCTGACCGACGCCGAACGAGATTTCGTTGCCGCCGAACAGGAATGGGACGCGACGGAAGGGGCGTACGCACACGTTCAGGAGACCCGACCGCAGATCCTCGCGTACGGGCTGAACGACTCGCCACTGGGACTGGCCGCCTGGATCCTGGAAAAATTCCTGACATGGAGCGATCCCGCGACCCGCGACCAGCTCAGCGCCGACGACCTGCTGACCACCGTGATGATCTACTGGGTGACCGAGACGATCAGCACGTCGATGCGGCGATATGCGTTGCCGTACAAGCCTTTGCTGCCCGGCGAATCCGTACCGGTGCCCACTTCGGTGCTGCTGCCGCACGAGCCGAAGCTGCCGGTGCCACCGGAGTCCTGGCTGCGCCGGGCCTATCCGAACCTCACCCGCCGGGTCGTCCTGGGCGAAGGCGGCCATTTCCTCGCGCTGGAGTCACCGTCCCGGTTCGTCGCCGAAATCGAGGCCGCTTTCCGGCCGTACTTTCCCAGCCCGGACAAGCCATAAATCGCGGCCCATCAAGATGTGCTTGGTCTCCGGGCGAGGACAAGTAGGCACCGTGGGCTGTCGTCCTCGCGGCGGCCCAGGGCCGTCAAAGGGAGCGTTGTCACGGTGAATCCGGCTGTTGTCAGGTCGTTGCGGATCGCGTGCAGCGGGTGGGTGCGGTAATACATGACGAACGGAGGCCGCCACACGATATTGCGGACCCTCATAGCCACATCGAATCCGAGCAGCGCCCAATACCAGCCCGAGATGATCGGCGCAGGCGCAGCTATCGGCATGGCAAAGAGGCCACCCGGCCGCAACGAGCGGTATATCCCGTCAAACAGCGCGAGCCGTTCGGCGGGCAGGAAGTGTCCAAGCGCCCCGAAACTGACCGCCAGGTCGAAGGCCTCGACGAACGGCAGAGCCCGGACGTCGGCCCGCACCCAGTCCGCGTACGGGTGTGCCCTGCGCGCCTGCGCGAGCATGCCGGTGCTGAAGTCGACGCCCGTGACCTGTCCGTGACACAGGGGTCCAAGGACCCGCATGCCCGCGCCCGTACCGCAGCACACGTCCAGTCCACGCTCGAACGGCCCAAGCGGACGCAAAGCATCAGCGGTCGCGCCAAGAATGGTCTCGGGGGTGCGAAAAGGCGTGTGGTCGAACTTCGGCCCGAGCAGGTCGTAGCCGCGCTCGACCGACGACAGCGCCTGGATCGCCAGTTCACGCGAAGAAGGACCTTGAGACCAGAACACCCACCAAGGCTACAACGTGAACGGGAAGCCGCCCGGATCGTGGACAGCAAGCGGGAGATCGGCCGGATGCAGTCAGGAATACGGCGCGGCGGAATCGTCAGGTGGGCCGAACCGGTCGACCAGCTCCCCCATGGCCGGCTGTTAGATTTCCAGTCATGGCCGCAGAACCCGAACAGGTGCACCCGGAACTCGCCGCCGCCTTCAACAACGGCGACCTTGAGGGGGTGCTCGCGACCTACGACCCGAAGGCGGTGTTCGTCATCAGGCCCGGCGAAGTCACCGACGGACCCGCGGAGCTGCGCGCGGCGTTGCAACGGCTCCTCGAACTGGATGCGCGGCTAACGGTCACCCCGTCGAGCCTCGTGCGCTCCGACGATGTGGTGCTCGCGCTCGGCCGGTACGCGCTCACCGGTCGCCGACGCGACGGCACCCCGTTCGACCTCGACGCCGGCTTCGCCGACATCCTGCGCCACCAACCCGACGGCACCTGGCGCATCGCCGTCGACAACGGCTTCACCAACGCCTGACGCTTTCCCCGGGATTGTTGAGGCTAGAGCTGGTTGACGTCCACGATCCGTACGACGGCGGTGCCGGCCTCGTCGGAGGCGGCCAGGTCGACTTGCGCGCTGATGCCCCAGTCATGGTCGCCGGCCGGGTCGTCGAGGATCTGCCGGACATTCCACCGGTCGGCGAGCTGCTCGATGATCAGCAGCGCCGGGCCGCGGGCGTTCGCGCCGGTGCCGATGTCGTTGTGTTCGTCGAAATACGGCCGCAGGGCGTCCTGCCAGGCGGTCGCGTCCCAGCCACTCTCAGCGTCCATCTCGCCAAGGTCGAAATAGCGCCGGCGGGCCGCGAGCTCCACCCGCCGAAAGAGTTCGTTTCGTACGAGCACCCGGAAAGCGCGCGCATTCGAGGTGACGGCCGGCGGCCGGTCGTCGCCCGGCACCGGCGCCGCGATCTCGGCCTCCGGGTTGCGCAGCCGCTCCCATTCGTCGAGCAGGCTGTTGTCGGTCTGGCGCACCAGCTCGCCGAGCCATTCGACCAGGTCGATCAGCTCGTCGGTTTTGGCTTCGTCCGGGACAGTTTGCTTCAACGCCTTGTACGCGTCAGCCAAATAGCGCAGGACCAGGCCCTCGGATCGGGCCAGCTGATAGAACGAGATGTATTCGGTGAAAGTCATCGCCCGCTCGTACATGTCCCGGGCCACCGTCTTGGTCGACAGCTCGTGGTCCGCCACCCACGGATGGCCGCGCCTGTACATCCCGTACGCGGCCTCCAAAAGCTCGAGCAGCGGCCGGGGGTAGGTCACGTCTTCCAACAAGGTCATCCGCTGCTCGTACTCGATGCCCTCGGCTTTCATCGCCTCCACGGCCTCGCCGCGAGCCTTGTTCCGCTGCGCGGACAGCACCTGGCGCGGATCGTCCAAAGTGGACTCCACAATGGACGCCATGTCCAGCGCGTACGTCTCGGACTCCCGATCGAGCAACTCGAAAGCGGCCAGCGCGAACGGCGAAAGTGGTTGGTTTAGCGCGAAGTCGAACTGCAGGTCGACGGTCAGCCGGACGGTACGCCCCTGCGCGTCCGGTTCGTCGAGCTTTTCCACCACCCCGGCGGCCAGCAGCGCCCGATAGATCGCGATCGCGCGGTGGATGAGTTTGCGCTGGGTGGGCCGGCTCTCGTGATTGTCGGTCAGCAGGTGCCGCATCGCCACGAAAGCGTCGCCCGGTCGGGAGATCACATTCAGCAGCATCGCGTGGCTGACCGCGAAACTCGACGTGAGCGGCTCCGGCTCCGCCGACACCAGCCGCTCAAACGTGGCCGTGCCCCACGAAACAAAGCCCTCCGGCGGCTTCTTCCGGACCACCCGCCGGCGCTTCTTCGGGTCGTCGCCGGCCTTGGCCAACGCCTTTTCGTTCTCCACCACATGATCGGGCGCTTGTACGACGACCGACCCGACGGTGTCGTAGCCGGCGCGGCCGGCGCGGCCGGCGATCTGGTGAAACTCACGGGCCTTCAGGTGTCGGGTCTTGATGCCGTCGTATTTGCTCAGAGCGGTGAAAACCACCGTACGGATGGGCACGTTGATGCCGACGCCGAGCGTGTCGGTGCCACAGATGACCTTCAACAGACCGGCCTGCGCGAGCTGTTCCACCAGCCGGCGGTATTTGGGCAGCATGCCGGCGTGATGTACACCGATCCCGTGACGTACCAGCCGGGACAGCGTCTTTCCGAATCCCGAGCTGAACCGGAAATTGCCGATCAGCTCGGCGATCGCGTCCTTCTCCGCCCGCGTACTGACATTGATGCTCATCAATGCCTGGGCCCGCTCAATCGCCGACGCCTGGGTGAAATGCACGATGTAGACCGGCGCCTGGTGAGTGGTGAGCAGCTCGGTTAGTGTTTCGTGCAGGGGCGTCAAAACGTACGAGTAGTGCAGTGGCACCGGGCGTTCGGTGGAATGGACGACCGCGGTCGTACGACCAGTGCGCCGAGTCAGGTCCTTTTCGAAGAAACTGACATCGCCAAGAGTCGCTGACATGAGCAAAAACTGTGCGTCCGGCAGTTCCAGCAACGGCACCTGCCAGGCCCAGCCGCGCTCGGGATCGGCGTAGAAATGGAACTCGTCCATGATGACGAACCGAAAATCGCAGGCCGCACCATCGCGCAGCGCGATATTCGCCAGCACCTCGGCCGTCCCGCAGATGATCGGCGCCTCCGGGTTGACACTGGAGTCACCAGTCATCATGCCGACATTCTCGGCGCCGAAAATGTCGCAGAGCGCGAAGAACTTCTCCGAGACCAGCGCCTTGATCGGCGCCGAGTAGAAACTCCGCCGGCCGTCCGCGAGCGCGGCGAAATGCGCGCCGGCGGCGACCAGGCTCTTCCCGGACCCGGTCGGGGTCGCGAGGATGACGTTGGAGCCGGACACCACCTCGATCAGCGCATCCTGCTGGGCCGGATAGAGGCTGATGCCACCGTCCTGGACCCAGCCGGCGAAAGCCTCGTAAAGGGAGTCGGGATCGGCGGTCTGCGGCAGCTGGTCGGTGAGGGTCATCAGACCACCCATGGTAGCGATGCCGGCGCCGGCCCGGCCGTACGCAGGGACCTGGGCCGGCCGTACGCAGGCACCTGGCTCGGCCGTACGCAGGCACCCGGCGTGGCCAGGAGGTGACAACATCCGTTCCGCGTACTTTCCGCCAACTATGGCCCTGACCAGGCATTTGTCGCTGATATGTGAATAGTCTGTGAAGAACGTACCGTTGAGTAGCCAGTTTTGTGGGTGTAAGAACCACATTGCCCATCCCCGCTGAGAGCTGCGTCACCGCGGCTTCGCCAAGGAGAACCGATGAAGCTGGCCACCCGCCGCCTCGCCACCATCACCGCCCTGGCGGTCGTGCCCGTGCTCACGCTCGGCACGGCCGCGTCCGCCACCCAGACCGCCATGTACAAATGCCAGGCCACAGCTGTCGGCCAGACCGCCGACTTCACCCTCAACCAGGACCTCGACGCGAGTGCGCCAGCCACCGTCGCGGCCGGCGGCGCGGTCGCCGTCGTCATCGACCCGGCGTCCAACCAGATTCCCGGTTCGGCCGGCGGTTACACCATCAAGAATGTCCAGGATCTTTCACTGAACATTCCGGTGCCGGCGAATGCGACGTTCGTGTCGGCAACCCTGGTCGGCGGCTCCGGGTTGAACTCGACCCCGACCGTCGCTCTCAGCGGCAGTAATGTCGTGCTCAGCGTGCCCGGCCCGGTGAACGGCGGCTCCACTTTCGAGCTGCCCACCATCACCCTCAACCTCACCGCCGGCGGCTCCGGCACCATCACCAGCCAGCTCGGCGGCACCAGCCTGGACGACCCGGGCCTGACCGTGACCGCGAATGTCAACGGCCCGCTCGGAATTCCGATCAGCGCGCCGGCCAAGTGCTACCCGGACCCCAACCCGACCCTGACCACCACCACGATCGGCTGATTTCCCGCTGGCCACTTGCGGCCCTTTCCCGGCCGTCTCCGACCCGCCCCACGCGCCGGAGACGGCCTTTTGGCGTTCACATCTATGAACCATTTTTGGCTTCTTAGAAGGGGATTGACGGCAGAAGAGCCAGCCTCCTAGGGTCGCTTGCATCCGCTTCCAGGAGGCACCACATGATCCGTGACCGTGTCCGCCTCGGCATTCTGGCGGTGACGCTGGGCGCCGCTCTCACCGGCTTTACGGCTCCCGCGGTGACCGCGAACACCGTTCATCCGCACGCTTGGCGAGTCGTCGACCAGACCACTGTGAGCGGCTCGATCGCCGGCGAAGGTGTCGCGACCGTTCGTACGCCCGGCCAGCCACTGCGGATCTACTACACGGCCGGGGCCACCATTCCGGCCGACCTGCAGGCCCAGGGCTGGGGTCACATCGGTGATCCGGACTCGTTCCGCGGCTATGTTTTCGATCCTTACCAGCAAACCGTCGGCACGGTGACGAAGAAAATGATGCTGGTCACGACACCTGGCGGTCAGCGGTACGAGTACGTGCACCAGCTGGGCGACGGCGAAACGACTGCCAACGCCAACGCGTACACAACCGTCTCCCCGGACGGACAGTGGCTGGTTTCCAGCGAACTCGCCCCGGTCACCCGGCTGTTGGTTTTCCCCGCACCACTGCTGAATCCAGTTCTCCCGCGCACCGGCGGCAACCTGCCGCTGGCCGGCCGGGTGCTGCTCGAGCAGCTGGTCCGCAACCCACAGGGCTGCGACTTTGTCAGCGCCACCAGGCTGATCTGCGCCTCGGACGACTCGAACAACGATCTTTACCCGACCAGCAAGCCGTTGCTGCAGATCGATCTCGCCCATCGCTTGGATGGCAAGGATGTGACCGCGCACGTGACCTGGCTGGCGCAGCTTCCGTTGCGCAGCAGCTGCGTCGGCGCATACACCGTCGAAGGCGTCGACTACGACACGGTCACCGGCAACCTGCGAGTCGAGGTGAACGCTCCCAGCCCCTGCAATGCCGACACCACCATCTACACTCTCCGCCGCTGAGTCGGCTTTCTGTGTTTCTATGGTCTGGTTTCCATGGCCTGGTTTCCATGGCCTGGTTTCCATGGCCTGGTTTCCATGGCCTGGTTTCCATGGCCTGGTTTCCATGGCCTGGTTTCCATGGCCTGGTTTCTATGGTCTGGGGCCGAATGCGGGCGGCCCGATGAGCGGCGGCAACAGGTCGTACGCGTCGTGGACCCAGTCACAGAGCAGGCCGCGAGTTCGGGCCGGATCGATGATGTCCTCGACGCCGAAACGTTCGGCCGTACGGAACGGCGAACGCACCGCGTCGAGCCTTTCCAGAATGCGGGCCCGCTCGGCAGCGCGGTCCGGCGCTGCCTCCAACTCCGCTCGGTAGGCCGCTTCCAGGCCGCCTTCGACCGGCAGCGAACCCCAGTCGCCGGACGGCCAGGCCCATCGCCGGACCAGCCGGTGCCGATTGACCTGACCCGCACCGCCGACCCCGAACACTCGCCGCACAATAACCTCGGCCATCGGCACTTTTGCCTGGTAAATGGCGGCAACCGCGCGGGCGCCGTGGCGGATCGCGGCGGACCGTTCGCCGGCCGTACCAATCACCATGCCGGACTGGTCGGTCAGCGATACCAGCGGTAGGTGGAAAGTCTCGCAGAGATCGGCCAGCCGGGTGAGAGCGTCCGCGCCCTGGGCGGTCAAAGTCGCGCCTTTGTACGGATCGGTGGCCACCACACCCACCGGATGCCCGTCCAGTCGGGCCAGCGCTGTCACCAACGAGCCGCCGAAACCCGCGTACCGGAACACCGAGCCGGCATCGAAAACCGCGTCGAGCAGCGGCGCGATTTTGTACGGCTGGCGGCGATCGCGTGGCACCAGCGACACCAGGCTCTCTTCTCGCCGATCGGGATCGTCAGTGCCTTCGATCACTGGTGGGAGGTGGTAAACGCTTGTCGGCAGGTACGAGAGAAACGCTCGTACGGCGGCGAAAGCAGCGATCTCGCTGCTCACCACCAGATCGACGGCACCACTGCGCCGATGAATGGACGCGCCGCCCAACTCCTCTTTGGTGACATCCTCTCCGGTCGCATATCGCACGACCGGTGGACCAGCAACGAAAAGTTGTGCCGTTTTGTCCACCAGGAGCGTCAGATGCGAGGTGACCGCGAGCGCGGCACCCAGGCCCGCGACCGGCCCGACGCAGGCCGAAACCACCGGCACGGTGGAAAGATTGGCGACCACATGGTCCCAGCCGGGGTTCACCGGCACGTATGTGAACCCGTGATCCTCCAGCATCTTGACGCTGCCACCGCCGCCGCTGCCCTCGATCAGCCGGACCAGCGGGTGCCGCATTTCGTGTGCCAACTGCTCTGGATATGCGGTCTTGGCGAGGTTTCCGGCGTCCGCCGATCCACCTCGCACAGTGAAATCGTCGGCGCGTACGACGATTTTGCGACCATCGATCCGCCCAGTGCCGACGACCAGATTCACCGGCGAGAAATCCGTGAGTTCGCCATTCTCATCGTACGTGCCACGGCCGGCCAGACCGCCGATTTCCCGGAAAGAACCAGGATCCAACAGGCCGTCGATCCGTTCCCGTACGGTCAGCCGGCCGGCGGCCCGCTGCCGGGCCACCTTCTCCGGGCCACCCAGCTGGGCGGCCAGTTCGGCCCGCCGGGCTCGTTCGGCCAGCTCCGGTTCCCAGACCATCGTCTCACCGCGCCAACGGGTTGGGGACCGTGCCATGCACAGCCGCGTGCGGACGCTCCGGGCGATCTCGATAGCCGTCCAGCAACAATCGGTTGCGGTTCAGGCAAAGTCGCTCGATCCGGTCGGTCAACAGGTCGAAAAGCGCGAAACGCTCGGCCAGTTCGGGAAAACGCCGCTGATAGGCGAGGATCTCCGCACGTACAACCGACCAGAAGTCATCCTGAGAGAGGTCCATCACCTCGACCAGATAGCGGAAATGCCCGACGAACAGCCCCGAATGGATGAACTGACAAAGAAAGTCCGGCTGCTCCTGCAGCAGGATCGTATCCACCGGCGCCGGCATGTCGGCGAGCTCCGGCAGCGGCGCGGCGCTGACGTTGACATCGTCGACGAAGTCCTTGACGGCGAGCCGGGTCGGCACCTCGTGCTCGTCGAAGACCACGATCGCGTTTTCGCCGTGCGGCGAGAAGACCACACCATAGCGGTAGAGAAAGTGCAGCAGCGGCGGCAACATCGCGTGTACGAGCCGCGCCAGCCATTCCTTTGACGTCAAGCCGGAGCGTGAAACGAGTTCACCGACCAGCGAACGGCCCTCCGGGTCGACATAGAGCAGGGCGGCGAGCGTACGCGCATGCTCGTCCGCATCCAGCTGTTCGGTCAGTGGCTGCCGCCAAATCGCGCCCAACAGCTCCAAATACTGGTAGGGCACGCCCGGAACGCTTTCCAGCAGGTCATGGCGTACGGTCACCGACGCCACCTCGCCAAGCAGCACCGGACGCGCCTCATCGCTGAGGAATTCATCCTGATCGCGCAGCCCCAGCACCCACTCGGTCACCGCCGGCGCGGCCACCGTTCGCTCGGTCGGCAGGCCGCGCCACACCAGCGTGTTCAGCACCGACAGCGGCAGCTTCACGTGGTGCCGACTCGGCGAGGTGACGTTGCTGAACGTACGAATCGACTGCTGCGCCCGGAAATCGTCCGGCCCATCGCCCAACGGGACGATCCGACCAGCGGCCACGTCGGCGGCGAACAGCGGCAGGATCGTGTCGTCCCACTGCCACGGATGCACCGGCAGCCACAGATAGTCGGCCGGGTCGAGGCCGCGTTTGGTCAGGACGGCCACAAATCTCGCGCGAGCGTCGGAATCCAGCTCGGTTTCGTAAAGCCGCTGCTCGGTCAGATCCCCGGTGAACTGGTAGGTCGCGAGGTCCCGGTGCACAGCGATCCACGGCAGGCGTAAGAGTTTGCGTGCTTCGGGTGGGAAGGTCGCCGCGTCGGTGGCCGAGAACCCGAGCCGCCCTTTGTTCGGCACGATCCAGGGGTGGCCGGTCTGATAGCCTTCCACCTCTGCGTACGGCAGGTCAGCGAGCTTTTCCACTGGCAGCGCGGATCCGGCCAACCGAGTGTCAGCGCTGAGGGTGGCCGACAGTTCCCGGATGAGATGCCCGGTGGTGTCGCCGCTGAGTCCGATCGCCGGTCCGGCATCAAAAATGAACCGCAGTGCGTCGTCGGCGGGCGCGTCGATTCCATCCTCTCGGCGGACAATCGTCTCCGCGTCGACATGCCACGAGTCGTACGCACCACGGTGGGCGGTAAAGACGTACGACAGCCGCTCGGAAAGTTCGACGGCGTACCGATCCCGCCCGGCAGCGACCGGGACGAGCAGTTCCTCATAGCTGAATTCGGCCAGTGCCTTGGCCAACATCCGGCGGGACGCGTCCTGCCAGCGGTCGGCGGTCAGCTCATCGGGCAGGTACAGCGACACGGGGCGCCTCCGAGTCCGGCTGCGGTGCCGGGGCACCGAAAGTGGTGAATGACGTACGGGCCGGCAGCCGGTAGGCGGCCTTCCCGGCGATCGCGTTCAGGATCATCGCGGCCCGATGCGCGCCAAGGCCCAGGTCTGGCGCGCCGACGCCGTGAGTGTGCAACTCCGCGTTCTGTACGTACAAGCCGGCCGGCCAGTCGTCCACAAAGGACACTCGATAGTTCTCGTCGATTTGGTAGCGACCCTGTTGGTCCCAGGCGACGCCGCCGGAGATCGGTGTCAGAAAATCCGGTTGCCGAGCCGCGTAACCGGTCGCCGCGACCACCGCCGCGGTCCGTACGCCGAATTCGCGACCTTGCTCGACATGCCGGCACGTCAGGTCCAACTGTCCGCCGGTGTCGGCGGCCGCGTTCACTGTGACGCCAGGCAGCAGCACTGCTTCCGGCCATTCGCCGCCGATGCCTTGTTCGTAGAGCACATCGAAAATCTCCGCGATCGTCTCAGCACTGATCGCTTTGTAGAGCTGCCATTGCTCAGGTACCAGCGCGTCTCGTACGGGTGCGGGTAGCCGGCGGAAATAGTCGGTGTAGGCCGGGGTGAAATGCTCCAGTCCGAGCTTGGAATACTCCATCGGCGCGAACGGGGTCTGGGTGATCCAGCGGACCCGGCGGCCGTGTTCGGGCGCATCCCGCAGCAGATCCAGGAAAACTTCCGCGCCAGACTGCCCGGCACCCACCACGGTCACGTCCGACAGGCCCGCGATGGAGTCCCGGCGGCCGAGATAGCTGGCCGAATGCACCACTCGATCACTGTCCAGAGCAGCCAACGCGGCCGGCAGCACCGGCTCGGTTCCCACGCCCAGCACCACATTGCGGGCCAACACGGTGTGGTTCCGCTCGGCTTCTCGGTAGGTCACCTCGAAGAAGTCGCCGGACCGACGAACCGCGCCAACCTCGGCGCCGAACCGGCAGCCCGCCAACTCCCGGCTGACCCATCGACAGTAATGATCGTATTCGCGCCGCGGTGCGTGGAACCTTTCGCTGAAATAGAACGGGAAAAGCCGGTCATGCTCACGCAGGTAGTTGAGAAAGGACCAGCGGCTGGTGGGATCCGCGAGGGTCACCAGGTCCGCCAGGAACGGCACCTGCAGCTGGGTGCCGGGGAGCAACATCCCCGGATGCCAGGAAAACTCCGGTTTCGCGTCCAGGAAAAGGGCTCGCAGCCCCGGCACCGGATCGGCCAACGCCGCCAGGGACAGATTGAACGGCCCGATCCCGACGCCGATCAGATCGTACGGTTCGCTGTTCACTCAGATCACCTCTCGCGCACCATCAGCGCGGCGCGCTTCTCGGGAAGGACAATGTCCGTCGTACGACTGAAACCGGCCCGCTCGAAGGCGCGGATGGACCGGACGTTCCGCACGTCCGGCTCGGCCACGATCCGGGACATCTCGGCGTCGCCGGCGAACATCCGATCGGCGACCGCGCCGATCAGGACGGCGGCCAGGCCACGGCCGCGAGCCGTGGCCGGCCCCAACAACAAATGGATGCCGCCATCGTGCGGGAGAGCCGGGTAAAACTGGCCGAGCCGATCCTGGTCGGCCCGGTAGAGCTCCCAATAGCTCATCGGTTCGCCAGCAATTTCCCCGATGTAGGAGGTGGTGTGTCCCAGCGCCACCTGCGTGGCGAGGTGCGCGACCGTTCGCTCAGGCGGCCCGGCCAGCTCCCAGAACCGGTCCACCTCCGGGTCGTTCATCCACCCCACCAACAAATCGGTATCCGCCTCGGTGATTTCCCGGAGCTGGAAGTCGTCCGCGCTCATGACCGCAGCGGATTCGGGATCGTCACGTAGACCGACTGGGTAGCCACCGGCCCGACCAACTCGTCCATCCCGTGCACCCTGGTCAGCAGATTTGCCTTGCATCGCAGGGTGGGCGAGGTCAGGAAGGTGTCCACCATGGCCGGCACGCGCAGTCCAGCCACCGTCATCGCCTCTCGCGTCGCGGCAAGTCCGCCCCTCAACGCATGGAAAAGTTCGGTCTCCGCCACCAGGCCGGCGGATCCGAAGCCACCGATCAGACCGAGAATGTTGTTGATCCCCAGGTAATAGCCCAACCGCTCATCGGCCACCTCGTCGGGCACGGTGGTGTCCGACTCCTGCCCGGCGCCAGCCACCAGCCGGTCCAGCTCGCCGATCCGTGAAGCCATGAAGTAATAGCCTTGGTTGTCCCGATAACGGCCGCCCACCGGCCACCCCTGATCGTCGAGCTGCACGAGGGTGTTCTGGTGGTGGGCTTCCAATGCGATGCCATGGGCACCGCACAACCAGAGCACCGGCTCGATCACCGCCAGGTAGTAGCGCTGGAACCACTCCACTGAAAGATCGCCGGGTGTACGGGAAAGGCGCTGGCTGAGACTGCCGATCAGCGTCGCCAGGCGGGACGGGCCGATCCCCGGCCGAGCGGCCACCAGCCCTGCCACGCAACGAAACTCGTCATCCGCGCCAAACGGATTGGCGCGCAGCACCACATCCAGCCCGTGAATGGGTTCGTCGACCGCGAGCCAGGCGGGATCCCGGAGGATGTCAAAGCAGGGATACCTCGACTGGATGGACGCGCCGATGCCGGCGTCAAGCAGTCGACTCACCTCGGCGCCGCGGACCAGCTCCTTGCGCAGGTTTTCCCGGCGGGAGTTGGTGATCCGCAATCCCAGCGAGAGTTTCAGCATCACCGGCGCGTCCGGTCGATAGATCGTACGAAGCGAGGAGGTGGGAAACCAGGGCGCTCCAGCCGGCCCGAGATCGATGAGGGTTCCCTTGCGCAGAGCCTCGACCACTGCCGGCCGGCCGACCAGATCGGCCGCCTGCCAGGGATGCGCCGGCACCGCGACCATGCCGGTGGGCACCGCTGGACCATCCAATGTGGACATCATCGGGGCGGACGAGTCAGAACTGACAATCTCCTGCGCCGCCGCGAACCAGTGCAGCGCAAAAGATCCACGCAGCTCCGGCGCGTACGCCCGCGCCTCCGCGTCGCGCATGCCGTCCCGACTCTTGGGCGTCGGGTGCAACGGGTGGCCGAGAATCAGCGCCTGCTCACCGGAAAGGAAGGGTGTGGTGCCCTCCGGATCTCGCGGTTCGGCCCGCCGGCCGGCGACGAATTCGGCCGTACGACGGGCCGAATCCAGGATCCGGGCGACCAGATCGGCGCCGGACACCGACTCTCCCGAGCCAAAGCCAGCCTCGCGAGCGATCAGCGCCGCGACCGTCGCGAGATCAGCCGGACCGTGCCCGGCCACCAAAACCTCGCCGAACCGGTGCCACCCGGCCGCCGACCAGTGCGTGACCACTGCCTCGAGCGTGATCCCAGAAGACTTCAGCGACAACGACAATCGGTCGCCATCTGGCCGCGGCACGTTTGTTTCCCTTATCCAACAACGAAGAAGGTTCTCCATCGCGGCGAACTCGGCAACCGCCGCCGGATCGGCGTCATCCAGCCGGTCTGTCATTTGTTCTCCTGCGCTTCGCCGGCCGCGACGACGGCGTCCAGCACCCGGTCGAGGTCGGTGCGGGTGGCGTACGGATTCAGCAGTGTCAGCTTCAGCCAGGTCTCGCCGGCACGCTCGGTCCGGCCAACCACGGCCGTCCCGTCCACGATCAACTGTCGCCGCAGGGCCGCATTGACCTTGTCCACATCGGACTTCGCCCGATATCGGAAGACCACGGTCGTCAGAATCGGCGGAGCCAGCAGCTCCAACCGTGGCGCGGCGGCGATCGCCGCCGCCGCCGACAGCGTCAGTTGGTGGCAGGTATCGACGAAATCTCCCAAGGTGGACAGGCCGAAGGCGCGGAAGGTGACGGCGATCCGGAACGCGTCCGCTCGCCGGGTGGTCCGCAACGACAGGCCCAGCAGACTGGGAAATCCAGCCTCTTCGTCGTCGACCGGATTCAGATAGGCGGCGGACATCGCCAGCGGCGCGAACGACTTCCGTTGCCTGGTCAGAAAAACGCCGGCCGGCGCCGGCTGCCAGCCAATCTTGTGCAGGTCCAGGCCCACCGAATCAGCCTGATCAATGCCCTTCAGCAGAGCCGAAAGTCGGCGCGAGAAGAGCGCACCACCGCCGTACGCCGCGTCAACATGCACCCACGCGCCGAATTCCCGTGCGACCGAAACGATCTCGTCGATCGGGTCGATGGTGCCCAGGTCTGTCGTACCGGCGGTCGCCACCACGACAGCTCGCTCCGGCGATGCCGCCAGCGCGTCCCGCAGGGCGGCGAGGTCCATCCGCGAATCCGCCTCGGTCCGTACCGGCGTCACCGCGTTCGGGCCAAGACCCAACACCATCGCATTACGGGCGATGGTGAAATGTGCGTACGGGGAACAGAAAACGCGGACCGGCCCGGGCCTAGCGTCCCGGGCCAACAGCAGTCCCATCAGGTTGGATTCGGTGCCGCCACCGGTCATCACGCCAGCGGCTTTTTCCTTGTCATAGCCGACAAGCTCAGCCAGCGCGGCGATCACCTCCTGCTCGATCACGGTCGCCGCCGGGGCCTGGTCCCACGAGTCCATCGACTGGTTCAGTGCGGCCACCGCGACATCGGCGGCCACCGCCACCGCGAGCGGCGGGCAGTGCAAATGCGCGATGCAGGCTGGATCGGCCGGATCGGCTGCCCCGGCGGCCAGCACGCGGGTCAGATCCAGCAGCGCGGCATCAGCCCCCACCCCGTCCCGCGGCGCCGCGGTGGCGCCGAGAACGGCCCGTACGGCCGCCTCCACCGCCGGTGGCCCACCGGCCGGCACCGGCCCACCCCGGGCCTGCGCGCCGTCGGCCAACGCCCGCGCCACCTGCGCCAACAGCGGCGCCAGCGCGCCGGCCGTGCCGGCGAGCGGGGCCACCGGCCCGCCATTCACGTCCGCGATCACTCAGCGACTCCCAGCAAAGTTAGGATGACCTAATCCGTCGCCGAGCGTATCGAACGCGCCACCGGACCGTACAGCCCAGGCCTTCGTTCACCGAGCTTTCGCACCGCGGCGGTTTCCGCCAAAAGGACTTCGTTGACCTTGGCGGAATAGTCGACGATCAGGGCTCGCTCAGCTGGGGCATAGCTGGCCATCAGCGCCTTCATTCGTCGAAAAATCCCGCCAAACAAGGCAACCACCTCGCCGAACCGGTCCGGGTCCACTCGTACGGTCACCTGCCGGCGATCGGTTTCGCTGCGCTCGCGGTGCGCGTAACCAGCCTGTTCCAGCCGATCGACCACCGTGGTGACCGCGCTGGGTGTGAGGTTCAACTCCTGCGCCAACTCGCGGGCGGTCCGCGGCCCGGCGCCAAGGATGTTCAGGCAGCGCACGTCCGTCGGCGTGATGCCCAGCCGGTTGGCCACCGCCTCATGGAAAACCAGGCTGTTGGTGCCGGCCCGCTGTTGTTCCAGCAACAACTGGGTGACCTCGGACTGCCTTGACATAAACATTCACCCATCTGATACTTCGATCATCGAACAATCCCACGGACGAACTACTGTCACCGAGTATAGAAGGACCGACATGACCCACACCACACCCGAGTTGCGCGTCACCGGGAAGAAAGTCCTGTTCGAAGGCGTCGCCGATGTCACCGTGACCCACCGGCGGGGCCGGGAATGGATGGCGCTGGGCTCGATGACTCCAGGCGACAAGGCCATCGGTTTGCAGTCCGCCCACATCCAGCGAAACAGCGGAGAATGGTCGATTGACAGCACTCCGCTCGCCAAGTTCCCGCCGGCCCACGCCTGGGATGCCACCGGCTATCACTGCGCCTCATACGTTCGGGGGCGCGTCGACGGTGAATGGCGGGGAAGGATCTACTACGCCAGCAGCTCGTCGTGGACCGACATCACCGGGCCGTACCAAATCGGCTTTCTGGAGTTCGACGGCACCGGCTGGCGCCGGCATTCGGAGCCGGTTTTCCAGGCATCACTACCATGGGAGCGTGGCACGGTGCTGGAACCCAATCTCGTTTACGAGGGCGGGCTGTGGCGCATGTGGTACTGCACCGGACTGTCCACATCGGAGCCGCCCACCATCGGGTACGCCGAAAGTGCTGATGGGATAACTGATTGGCGCGGCCGTAAGGTCGTGAGCACCGGCAACTTCGACGCGGCGGTCACCGCGATCGACGGCGGCTATGCGATGGTCACCGCGCGCCACAATCTGACCGGCCCGCCATCGGACGGCGGCCTTTACCTCTCGTACAGCGAAGACCTGGCGAGCTGGAGTCCCGCTCGACAAATCCTGTCGGCGTTGGACGGCACGCCCTGGCACCGCGGCGGCGTGTGGAAGCCTTCCGTACGCTACGAATCTGGCCTCTTCACGGTGTTCTTCAATGCCAGTGAACCCCGTTCCGACTCGTATGTCGGCAAGCTCTCGGTCGGCCAACTCGACTTCTACTCGTCCTGACGGGCTCGATAGGTACGGACTTTGTGGCGATTGCCACAGCGTTCCATCGAACACCAGCGGCGGTTGCGCGATCTGGACGTGTCGAGAAAAACCAGCCGGCAGTCCGAGGCGGCACATTCCCGTACCCGCCGGCCGCCATCCCACACCAGGAAGTCGATCACTTCCCTCGCCACCACACCAAGAACCTGCGCTCCGGTGATCGGCGTGACCCAGCCCAGCCCACCGGTCACTAGGTCGACCTTGGGTTGAATGGTGGTCGCGGCGGACTCGTTGATCAGAGTGAGATCCTCGGCGCTCGGTGGCCGGCCATGCACAATCTCGCCGACGACTAGCCAAAGAGTGTCGCGGAGGGCCTGGATCTCGGCGAACTCGGCCGGTCGGATCCGGAAATCCGCGGCCGTTACCGGCACTGTCAAGGCCAGCCGGGACTCCTGCAGCCAACTGGCGAGATCGGCCGGCCGGTCCAGCGTCTCGAACCTTCCGTACGGACCGGGACCGCCACTGAGCAGCAGCTCCAGCGGGAGGCTGCTGGGATCGAACCGATAGCTGACACCGTCGCCACCGGTCAGCACTCTTGTGCCCTTGCTCACGTAACCACTATAGTCGGTGTCCGACACCAACTAAGACAGTTACCGGTCGAAGGATGGACATGACGGACGAAAGCGCGTTGCTGGCAGCGGAAGACGAGCTATGGCGAGCCAACCGGGAGGGCGACGGCGGCTTCTACGCCAAGAATCTTCGCGATGACGCCCTGGTGGTCAGCAAATACGGTGTGGCCAGCAAGGAAATCATCGTGGCCACCATCGGAGCGAACCGCAATCCGTACGTCAAGACGGTCCTGTCAGATCAGCGAGTTCTGTTTATCACCAGCGACAGCGCATTGGTGACATACAAGGCCGATGTCACCGCCCTGGTCGCGGGAAAAGAGGTCGAGTTCTCGGTGCTCGCCAGCACCGTGTATGCCCGCGAGAATGACCAGTGGCGCGGTGTTCTGCACCAGCAGTCGGCGCTGTGATGGTCGGCGAGACCAAGGACGCCGGCTTCGAAATCGGCGTGTCACAGACGATTCCCTTTCCGATCGCACAGGTGTGGGAGTTTCTGGTCAGCGACGCTGGAGTGGCGCTGTGGCTGGGCAAAGGTGCGCGGCTGGCCACCGAAAAGGGCACTCCTTACGCCACCGAAGACGGCACCGCCGGCGAAATCCGCAGCTACCACCAGCAGGACCGGGTCCGGCTGACGTGGCGACCACGCGACTGGGACCACGACACCACCGTGCAGGTGGCCGTCCAAGCGACCGGAGACCGGACACTTTTGCGCTTTCACCAGGAATGGTTGGCCGACTCGGCCGAGCGAGTCCGTCAGCGCGAGCACTGGCAGGCGGTCCTGGAGTCGGTCGTGCGGGCACTCAGCTAGGTAGTGTCTGGTTATTCCGCCGGGCGATAGCCGAGCCCAGAAGCCGCCTGCAGGCACCGTGGGAAAGCCCCCATAGCGCTGCTATGAAGGCTTCCCCACGGCACCAGCAGCCAACTTCTGGACCTCGACTCTCATCCCCCCGGAATAACCAGACACTACCTAGCAGCGACCTTCCGTCCAAAGAAACGCGCCGATTCGTTCTGTTGGGCCATCCGCCGCAAAGCCGACAGCAGCGCGTCTCCGAGAACCGTGCCGACCACCATGCCTTCGATCACCGATTCGGTGCCGGTACGCCGCTGAAGGAGCTGAAAGTCAACCGCGGCGGCGTTTTCGGCCGCGTCCGCGTAGTTGTCGAGCGCGCCGACAATGACATCATCACCCACTCGGCGCAATATCACCAACACATCAGAAAGCGCCCGCCAGGCCGGATCTCCCTCGACCGTGGACCATCCCCGACTCTGGACCAACGCACAGACCCGCTCGCGGGCCCATTCGGCCAGTTCCGGATCCTCCGGTTGCACTGGGGTGATCGACCGCTGCACCACACCGAGCACCTCGTGCAACGGCTTGTCGGGCGTCTGCATCGCCGCCAACACCTCACGCACCGAGCCGACCGACAGGCCACCAACGTCCAGCAACGCACGAATCAACCGCAGCCGACGCACGTGCGTTTCGTCGTACTGCGCCTGATTCGGGCTGGTCAGCTCGCCCGGCTGCAGCAGACCTTCACGCAGGTAGTACTTGATGGTCGGCACCGGCACCCCGGACTGCCGGCTCAGCTCGGCGACTCGCATAGGATGGATACTATCACTATCCATCGGAATCACCAGCCAGCTCGTACGTCCTCCACATGCGCCGCGACGATCTCGTCCACCGAGGCGTCCGCGGTGAATCCCAACCGCAGCGCCCTGCTCGTGTCGAAAGCCTGTGGCCAGCCGGCGACAATCGCGGCGACAAAAGGATCCGGTTCGTACGTGACCAATTCGGCGGCCTGCTCCCCGCCGATCCGGCGGACCGCGTCGACGAGATCGGCCACTGTCGCGTCCAGTGAAGGCAGGGTCACCGACCGGTCCCAACCCCAGGCATCAGCTGGCAACTCGTGTGCCCGCAGCAGGTTTTCCACGCACCTGCCTGGCGAAAGAATGGGCGACCGCACAGTTTCATCGACAGGGCAGGCGTACGCACGGCCAGCCAGCGGCTCCCGTACGATCGCGGAAACGAAGCTGCTCGCCGCCGCGTTGGCCGCGCCGGGCCGGATCGCGATGGTCGGCAGCCGTAGCGCACGGCCGTCGATCCAGCCTCGGCGGGTGTATTCGGCGACCAGGAACTCCCCCATCGCCTTCTGCATTCCGTACGACGTCTGCGGAGTCAGCCGCTGACCGTCGGTCAGCCGAGCCGGCAGGTCTCCGCCGTAAACAGCCAGCGAGGACGTGAAAACAAATCGCGGCGCGGTCCCGAGGCTGCGCAGGATTTCCAGCAAGTACGTCATGCCGTCGACGTTGACGCGTTGCCCGAGATCGAAATCGCGTTCCGCGGCACCGCTGACCACCCCAGCCAAATGGAACACCGAGGTGACTTCCGAATCGACGATATCGCTGACGAAGTCTGGGTCGGAAATGTCACCGACCCGGTAGGTCAACCGTGCGTCGGACAGTTTCACCGGCGGCTCGGCCACATCCGCGGCGACCACCGCGTCGACGACCGTCTGCTTTCCGTCCGGGCCGGCCAGCGTCCCAGCTTCCAGCACCTGCGCGGTGAGTCGCCTTCCCAGCATGCCGTTCGCGCCGGTAATGAGCACCGAACCCATCTGCACCTCCCCTGTTCTGCCTCATCAGATCCGATCGGACGAGGTAGCGTCAAGCCGTGCCGCTCCTCAAGATCGCCCTCGTCCAGCAGAACTGCCCGAAAGGTGCGGTGGCCGCGAACCTCGCCGCGACCGCGGACTATGTGCGAGACAGCACCGCGGACATCATCTGTTTTCCGGAGATGAGCCTGACCGGATATCTCCAGCCCGAAGAACAGCCCGAAGCGATGCTGACGTTGGAGAGCCCGGAAGTTCGCGATTTCTGTTTACAGACCGCGCACCGCCCGATCACCGCGGTAGCCGGCCTGGTGGAGCGGAATCCGGCCGGCAGACCTTACATCACCCAGATCGTCGCGAGCGGCGGAAAGCTCGTCGGCGCCTATCGCAAGGTGAATGTCGCGCCAGACGAGCGAGACCAGTTCGCGGCCGGCACGGACACCCCGGTATTCACTGTTTCGGGCGTACGACTGGGCATCGCGGTCTGTTACGACATCGGCCATGGTGACCTTTTCGACGCGTACGCACGCGCCGGAGCGCAACTGGTCCTGTTGGCGGCGGCTCCCGGTCTCTATGGCGAGCAGGAAACCCGGGACTGGGACAGCGGTTTTCAGTGGTGGCGCTCGGAATGTCAGCGGCACCTTGCCAGCTCGGCGAGCCGGAACGGGTTGTGGATCGGCGTCTGCACCCAAGCCGGCCGGACTGTCGACGAGGATTTTCCGGGCGGTGGCTACCTTTTCGACCCTGCTGGCACGCTGGTGGCCGAAAGCGCTGACGACGTCTTGCTCATTACCGCGGATATCAGGTAGCGAACAGGTCCGCCGCGATGCCCATCACCATCCGGTCACCGGGCCGCAGGGTCCGCATGATGTCCACCAGGACGGGTTTGTCCACCGCGATGCAGCCAGCGGTGGGACCGGACGTCCGGATGTGGAAGAAGATCGCCGACCCGAGGCCGGCCACCACCGGTGCGTCCGGCGGCCGGTTGTAGTCGATCACGACGGACTGCTGATACTGCCCGGAAAGCATGATCGCGGACAGATTTTCGTCGTCCGGACCGCAAACTCCTGAATAGTATTCGTTGTAGCGTGGATCGGTGACCGTGGATCCCCAGCAGTCGCCGGTGGAATGCAGTTTGCGGTACGGCAGCGCGGTCCCCGGATCGCCTTCGCCAAAGGCCTCGGTCAAGGTGTAGGAGCCGGTGGGCGTACGCCCGTCGCCCTCGCGTTTTTGGCCGGGCGGCGCGAAACCCTTGGTGCCCGCTCGACCGTCCGCGGTCCGGACCGTCCGCCAGCGCAGCCCTTCTCGCACGCATTCGGTGACCGTGACCGTGTTGACGCCGTAGGCCGACGCCACCGCGAAAACCACGTGTCGGGCACCTTGCACCGGAAACTTCACGGTCCGGGCATTGAGGGCGTGGCACGGATCGGCCTCGGCCGCATTCGCCGGTGCGCTGAACCCCGTCATCGCCAGCACCGCCGCGAAAAGTGCGGCGACCGCTCGTTTCGTTGACATGCGGGCTCCCGTCCGGCCGTCGGATTCGCGCCCAGAGTGCCGGAAATGCGCGGCCCCGTCAACGCTGTCACCGCTGATCGAGCTTCCGATAGTGGACACCGAGAACGTCCAGTCGGTCGAGGTGACTGGCCAGCCGCGGGGAGAAATCCGCCGGGTCGCTGCCCCACGCGACCTCCGCGAACGCGCAGGTACGCGGGAATGCCATGTATTCCAGGTGTGCGGAGTCCGGGATGTATTCGGTCCACAGCTGGCACTGCGTCCCCAGCACCCGGTCGACCCGCTCGGCCAGCGCGATCGGCACCGGTTCGTACGCGCGGACGCTCTCCAACGTGGTAAGGCCGCCGATCGCCACCGGCTCGCCGGCCGAATCCGCCTGGTAGTAGTCGAAATAGACCCGCTGCGACGGAGTCATGACCACCTCGTGACCGAGGTGCGCGGCGGTGATTCCGCCCTCCTCGCTGCGCCAGGACATGACCACCGCTCCGTCGGCCAGGCCACCCTCGATAATCTCGTCCCAGCCGATCATCCGGCGACCGTTGTCCGCCAGGAAAGCGGCCAACTGCCGAATAAACCACGACTGCAGTTCGTCCTCATTGGACAGTCCGCGCTCGGATATCAGCTGCTGCGCGCGTTGGGAAGCGCGCCATTCGCTCTTCGGGCACTCGTCTCCGCCGATGTGGACGAACTCGCTGTCGAAAACGTCCAACACCTCGGCCAGAATGTCCGTACAGAACTGAACGGTCCGCTCCTCCGGATTCAACACCTCGTCATGGATGCCCCAGGTGGTGGCGACTTCGACCGGACGGGACGGAAAATTGCCCAGCTCCGGGTAGGCGGCGATGGCCGCCCGCATGTGCCCGGGCATGTCAATCTCCGGCACCACCGTGATGCCGCGATCGCGCGCGTACGCGACGAGGGACCGCAACTCGTCCTGCGTGTAGAAACCACCGTGCCGCACGCCGTCGAACTTCTGCTCGTCGTAATGCCCCACCATCGATTCCCGCCGCCACGCACCGACCTCGGTGAGTCGGGGATAGCGCCGGCTTTCCCAGCGCCAGCCCTGATCGTCGGTGAGGTGCAAATGCAGGACGTTCAACTTGTGCAGAGCGGCCAGGTCCACAAAGCGGTGAAGCTGATCCAGCGGCAGGAACCACCGGGCGACATCGAGCATGATGCCCCGCCACCGGAATCGCGGCACATCCACGATATCCACGCACGGCACGTCCCATTTGACGCCGTTCTGCTGCTCAGCGGCGAAAACTTCGACCGGCAACAGCTGCCGAAGGGTCTGCGCGGCCCACCGCAGGCCCGTGCTGGTCGCGGCCACCGCGGCGATCCGGTCCGGCTCGACGGCCAGCTGGTAGCCCTCAGAACCGAGATCTTCCCGGCTCGGATCCACCCGCAATGCCACCACGTTCGGTCCGGGAGCCGACGCCGGCGGGAGGCCATATCCAGTGACCGGACCAAGCAGCGTGCGTACGAGATCGGCGACCGGACCGGCGGCCTCGTCGGCGAAAATCCCGGTGTCCACGGTCACCGAAAACGCACCGTCTGACCGGCTCATCCGGTCGGGCGCTGGGACGATCACGGGCGTCGGCATGGCGTCGACCATCGAGCGGGCTCCTCAGCGATATCCGGTTCTGGATCCATTCTGCCCGTCCGATCGTACGGACCGACGCCCGAAGTGCTCATCGGTGGCCGATTCCGGACCGTCACACGATGATCGAGACCATTTTCAGCATCGTCTCAGCGACGGCCCGCTCGCCTTCGGTGACAATTTTTGCCCGTACCACCTCGACGGACGCGTTCTTTGTGCACAGTCGCCAGAATGTGTCCGGGTCGGTCCGTACGGCGGTGATCGGATCGCCCACCGCGCCTGGGCGCAACGCCCACTTGTTGTTCGTACGCACGCAGGACCAGACCCGGCCGCCGACCTCGTACGTCACCGGGCCGTTAGTGGTCACCTCCCGAAGCGTGTACGGCAGCGCTCGCATGAAGATGTCGACCACCGGATCCACCAACACCCGATCGTCGAGCGCTGACAGGCCCACCGCTTCCCGGAGCTGCTGGTGGTGGACCCAGTATTCGGTGTAGTCGCGGCCCATATCCAGCCACATCGGCGCTGGATCAGGTCCGGCCCACGAAACCGCGATGCTCGGCGCGAACAGGTCAACACCGGCCCAGAAATCACATACCTGCGCCGAGGCGTCCGCGAGGATGTCGACCAACACTGGCGCGGAAAGCGTTCGTGTCGCGGTCACCCATTCGTCGTTGAGCCGGTGGATGAAAGCCGGAAAGGCTTCGCCATCGGCCGGCCCGGCCGTACGATGTCCGTCCCGGCTCGCGGAAAGTCGGTGCAGGTGATCACCCAGCAGGTGCCCGGCGAGATCCTTCACGTCCCACCCGGCGCAAGCGGTCGGCAGTTTCCACTGCTCGCTTGTCAAGCCGCGCAGCAACTCCAACAGTTGGCGCTGTTCCAGCGGAAACAGGTCATGGACATCGATCGGTGGACCGAGTGGGTTGTCTTGCGGCATGCCGCTAGTTTGCCCGATTCAGCGGGTACGGTCCACCTCAGTTGGCCCGTACGGCGGCCAGCTCGGCGAGTTTTCCGAGCAGTTGGTGGGCGGACAACACCATGCCGCAGCGGCCGGCGACCCAGCGCAACGCATCCCGGTGCTCGTGCTCACTGAAGTCGGCGACCCCGTCAGACACCAGGAAAGTCTGAATGTCACGCATAAACGCGTCGCAGGCCGTTGTCATCACGCCAATGTGTGCGTAAATTCCGGTGATCACCAGCTGATCCCGACCCAGGTCCGCCATCAACTCGGCCAGGTTGGTCTGCTGAAAGGCGCTGTATCGCCATTTGGTCAAGACCGTGTCGTACGGCTCAGGGCCCGGTTGGTTGTCCCGTCGGCGAAAACGGTGCGAGGAAATAGTTCTGCATGTCGTGAATCAACAGCACGGCCCGATCGGCTCTCGGCCGCCAGTCGACCCGGTTCGGCGGCAGCGTGTCCTCGGCCGGCATCGAGTACGGCGCGATGGCCGGAATTGCCTTGCCCTGCGGTGACATCGTGCTCTCCTCAACGGCGGTGATCAGCAGCGCGGGGTGGCGCCGCCGTCGACATAAAGGTCCTGAAGGGTGATGCGCCGATCCCGGTCCGACGCGAGAAACAACACGGCTTCGGCTATGTCGCCGGGATCGGCGAACCGACTCGATCCGCATCATGACCCTTTCCGAACGCTGGCAAGCCGCCGGCGCTGACATCGGTCTCATGGAGCTGGCGAAAATCCGACCCTTCGGCAGTGGTGGAAGCTGGTCGGCGGTGCCGATGGGTGAAGGTGACCGACTACCACTTTCGGTCGCACAGTTTGGACTCTGGTACGGCCAGCTGTCCGATCCGACGAACCCCACCTACAACTGCGCGCATTACGTCCACATCGAGGGACGGCTCGACGAGCGACTCTTCGAGGCCGCCGTGCGGCTGGCGATCGCCGAAGCCGACTCGCTGAATGTCGACTTCGTCACCGAAGCCGGAAAGGTGAGCGACGGGCTGACAATTGTCATTTTCGGCCAGCCGCGAAAAGGCGGTTTGATGCCTTCGCTAGAATGCCGGCGTGAGCTCACCCTATCGTCGCCGCTCCAGCACCGGCCTCATTATCGCCATTGTCTGCGGAGCGCTCGCGGTCCTGCTGTGCTGCGGCGGCGGCCTGCTCGTCGCCGTCTATTTCAACGCGACCAACGCGAACAAGACGACAGTGCTCTACACCGCCACTGGATCAGGTCCCATCCACGGCACGTACATCGAAGCCAACGGCTCGGTCACGAGCTATTCAGGTAGCACCGCCTGGACCAGGACCATCAGCGCGTCCACGACCCTGGTGACAGTGACGGTGACCAACCTCGACCCGAGCAACACGACCCCGGTCACCTGCAGCATCCTGGTCAACGGCAGCAAGGTCAGCGACCAGACCGGCCCAGCCGCCTACTGCACCGCCACTCTTCACAAGAGCTAACCCGTCAAATGACTATAAGGTGCAGCTGACTCGCGACATCGCCAGCTTCGGCGAGCTTGTGCAAATCTCCCGGGTCGCTCGTGACCACCACCGAGCCACGCGACAACGCGGTGACGACAACTATCGCATCGACGGCATCGGCGGTTCCTGATCGGCCGAGCAAAACGCCAGCCGCCTTCGCGGTCTCCTCATCGGTTGGTTCGATGTGGCAGCCGGCGATTGCGCGCGCCAGATTCGCCTGCCGAGCTCCGCCTCGCCAAGCCTGAGTCAGCACCGGGGAGGGCACCACGGGGATCAGGCCGGCGGCCAAAAATCTCATATGCAGTACGCGAAAACGGTCGACGCCGCGCTCGGCGGCCAGCAGCGCACCAGCGTCGTAGACGACTGGGAGTGGAGGACGCCTCAACTCGCGGCCCGGTAGGGCGGTCGCAGCTCTGACTCGAGTCGCACGAACTGCTCGTCTGCCCAGGCTTCAGCATCTGGCGAGGGCGGCCCCTCCACGTCTTCCCACTCTTGCAGCGCAGCGAGTCCATCCTGAATTTTGACTTCATGTTCAGTCACTCGCGCCAGCCAAGTCGAAAAAGGCAGGCCGGCAAGACGTGCGAGTTCCGTCGCCCGATCAATCAACTCTTCAGGAAGAGTGACCGTGACCTTCTTCGTAACCATGACCGCACCATACCATGGTATGGCGCCACGAGAGGCACGTGAGAGTTCCTGGACCTGATCCGCTGAGCTGAAGCGGGATTCAGGACGGTAGGTGTCCGCGATTGGTCGTACGGTGGCCGCTATGGACATCGACTGGACCACGCAGCTCGCCGACCAACTGGACTGGCATTGGACCAACCAGGCCCGGCCCCGGCTGGACGGACTCACCGACGACGAGTATTTCTGGGAGCCGGTGCCTGACTGTTGGAGCGTACGCGTCAAAAGCGACTCGAAGACGACCATCGACTTCGCTTACCCACCACCGAATCCGGCGCCTGTCACGACCATCGCGTGGCGGCTGGCGCACGTCATCATCGGCGTGTTCACGATGCGCAACGCCAGCCATTTCGGCGGCCCGCCCGCTGACTACGACACGTACGACTACGCAAGCACCGCAGACCAGGCGCTTAAGCAGCTTGATGGTGCGTACGAGAGATGGATCGCGGGCGTACGCAGCCTGGACGCGGCGGCTCTCGCGCTGCCGTGTGGACCCGCAGAGGGGCCGTACGCAGACCTGCCGATGGGCGCGCTGGTCCTGCACATCAACCGGGAGGCGATCCACCACTTCGCCGAGATCGCGCTGCTGCGTGACCTCTACCTGCGCCGCTGAGTGTCGCACCCGCGTGCGAGAGTGATCGCCGTGCGTGGCGCTGGGCGAGCCAGGGCCGCCGGTGGGCGAGGATAAGGGCGTGGGCATGACCGCGATCGACCCGAGCGCAGCGCGCAAGGCGAGGGGGGCTTTCTTCACCCCGCCGGAGCTGTGTCGGTACGTCGTGGATTGGGCGCTGCGCGGTCCTTCCGACGTGTTGCTGGAGCCGTCCTGCGGCGAGGCGGCTTTCCTGGTGGCGGCGGCCCGTCGGCTGGCTGAGCTGGGCGGTCGGGCGGATGAGCGGCAGTTGCATGGCGTCGAGATGCACGCTGCCAGCGCGTCCGGCGCCCGGACCAGGCTGGCCAGCGCGGCCGCGGCCGCGAAGATCCGGGTCGCCGACTTCTTCACCCTCGACCCGACGCCACGCTATGACGCGGTGGTCGGCAACCCGCCGTACGTGCGCTATCAGGACTTCACCGGCCAGGCACGGGTACGGTCACAGGCCGCCGCTTTGCGAGCTGGCGTGTCACTGAGCGGATTGGCCTCCTCCTGGGCCGCTTTTACCGTGCACGCGGCGCTTTTCCTCAAACCCGGCGGCCGGCTCGGCCTGGTGCTGCCGGCCGAGTTGCTGAGCGTCAACTACGCCGCCGGGGTTCGGCGGTTTCTGATGACCCGCTTCAAAAGTGTCCGGCTGGTGCTGTTCACCGAGCGAGTTTTCCCAGGGGTGATGGAAGAAGTCGTGCTGCTGCTGGCGGACGGTTTCGACCGCGGCCCGACCGGTCACTGCGAGCTTTTTCAGGCGACCAATCTCAGCGACCTGCACAGCGCGGTCGGCCGCCGCTGGGTGCCGCCCACGCCCGGGCACAAATGGACCGCGTCGCTGTTGCCGGACACCGCGCAGGCCGCCGTTGCGGCGATCACCGGTTTCACCGAGCTGGAGACGTGGGGCGACACCACGCTCGGCATGGTCACCGGCAACAACCGCTATTTCGCGCTCTCCCCAGAAGAAATCGCCGAGAAGGAACTACCGCCGGACGAGCTGATTCCGCTGTCGCCGCCGGGTTCGCGGCACCTGCGCGGACTCGCGTTCACGTCGGCGGCGTGGCGCGACCTCGGCGCGCAGGGCCGCGCCACCCATCTCTTCCGGCCGCCCGGCGACCCGTCCGAACCGGCCCGGCTCTACATAAAAGCTGGCGAACAGGTCGGCATCGACAATGCTTATAAGTGCCGCGTTCGTACGCCCTGGTGGCGCGTCCCGCTGGTGCCGCCGGCACATCTGCTCCTGACGTATATGAATGCCGACACTCCGCGGCTGTGCGCCAACCGAGCCAGGGTGCACCACCTCAACTCCGTGCATGGCCTCTATTTGCGTTCTGGGTACGTGAAAACCGGTCTCGACCTGCTGCCGGTCGCGGCTCTCAACGCGATGACATTACTCGGCGCCGAGGTCGTCGGCCGGGCGTATGGTGGCGGGATGCTCAAGCTGGAGCCAAAAGAGGCCGACAAACTGCCGGTGCCGGCGAAAGATCTGTTGCTGGCGGCCAGAGACGAGCTGCTCGCGCTACAACCGCGAGTCGCCGAAGCATTGCGTACGGGTTCGGTCACCGATGCGGCCGCGCTGGTCGACGAGGTGCTGCTGGTCCGCCATCTTGGGTTGCGCCGCAAAGACCTCACCGCGCTGCGAAGCGCGCATGCCGACCTACACGGCCGCCGGGTGGCGCGCGGCGCTGGAGCGCGGATGTGATGGCCAGCAAGGAAGACGTCTTCGACTCCTTCGAGAAGGAAATCCGGGTGCGGCCGCCGCTGGACCCGTGGGCGCCGGACGCCGACCCACCGCGCTATGTCGCCGACTATGATCTTTTGGCTACCCTGCTGGCCATTCCGGTAAGGGACGGCAGCGGTTCGGAGTCCGGCCGGCTGGCCAAGGCGATCGACGCCTGGACCGCGTACGAGCTGCGCCGTGCCGGCTTCCCACCGGACGAGGTATGGCCGCGGCTTACCAAGCCGCGGGTGCTCCCCCGCGAGGTTGGCATCTTCATTGACCGGCTGCCCCGCTCGCTGCAGCCGGCCGCCCGCGATCACTTGCTGCGCAACAAAACAGTGGCGCCCTCGGACGCGCGGGTGCTCGGCCGCGCGTACGTGAAACAGGTCGACGTGCTGATCTCACAGTGGGCTCGCGGACCGGAGCTGCTGGTTTCCACCAAGTCGATGGTGTCGTCCTTCCGTAACAACCTGCCCAACCGGTTCGAAGAGTCGTACGGAGACGCCAAAAACCTGCGCGGCCGCTATCCGATGGCCGCGATGGGCTTCCTTTTCGTCCTCCGGTCCACGGTGCTCGACGAGCCCGGGACTTTCGAGAAGGCACTGGACATGCTGCGCAAACTCCGGGTCGAGTCCGACGTGTACGACGCGACCTCGATCGTGCTGGCCGAATGGGACGACGCCGATTTCGACGGCGTCACCATCCGTACCGACGCGGTGCCTGCGGACCTGAGCGCGGACCGGTTCATCGCGACCCTGATCGAGGCCGTGCTGGACCGTACGCCCATCGAGATGCACGTCGAGGTCCGCGGCCGCCGCGAGCACCGCCAACTCCCTGTCGAGGAATCAGACTTCTTCCTCCTGGACTAGAAGGTGACTCCGAGCATCGACCTGGGCGCCGATCAGCGACAGGACTTCGTTGACTGGCAACGCATCCAGCCGACGACCATCCCGCAGCCGCAGAGCGATCGAATCGCTGGTCGCTTCCCTGGCACCGATGACGGCTTGGTACGGCACGTGGCGGGCGGCTCGTACGCGCGCGCCCAGGCTCCCCTCCACCACGACCTCGGCACGCAGCCCGCGGTCGAGGCACTGGCGTACGAACGCGTTGGCTGGCGCGACTTCGGCGTCGGACAACGGGAAAACCGCCACCTGGACCGGCGCCAGCCAGGCCGGGAAGGCGCCGCCATGCACCTCGATGAGATGCGCGACGGCCCTTTCCAGGCTGCCGATGATGCTGCGATGAACCATTACCGGCCGTTTTTTGGTCGCGTCCGAGTCAATGTAGTGCAGGTCGAACTGTTCGGGCTGGTGGAAGTCGACCTGTACGGTGGAAAGGGTCGACTCACGGCCCAAGCTGTCCGCGATCTGGATGTCGATTTTCGGCCCGTAGAAGGCCGCTTCTCCCTCCGCCGACTCGTAGTCCACCCCGGATTTGTCCAGCACCTCGATGAGCAGCTCGGTGGCCCGGCGCCACGCCTGGGGATCGCCAAGATACTTCTTTCCAGGCCCAGGAAGCGATAGCTGGTAGCGGACTGGCACGATGCCGAGAGCGTCGTACGCCCGCAGGATCAGGTCCAGCGCCGCGCCAGCCTCCTGGGCGACCTGTTCCACGGTGCAGAAAATGTGGGCGTCATTGAGTTGAATCGCCCGTACGCGGGTCAATCCACCGAGCACTCCGGACAATTCCGCCCGGTACATGCCACCCAACTCGGCTATCCGCAGTGGCAGCTCCCGATAGCTGTGCGAGCGAGAACGGTAGATTAGCGCGTGGTGCGGGCAAAGGCTCGGCCGCAGCACGACCTGTTCACCACCGAGATCCATCGGCGGGAACATGTCCTCCTGATAATGCGACCAGTGCCCGGAAATCTCGTAGAGCTCCCGTTTTCCCAGCACTGGCGAGTAAACATGCTGGTAGCCGGCCCGGCGCTCGGATTCCCGGACATATTCCTCCAGGGTGTGCCGTACGATCGCGCCGGCCGGCAGCCAATACGGCAGGCCAGCGCCCATCAGTGGATCGGTGTCGAAAATGCCCAGCTCACGGCCGAGCTTGCGGTGGTCATACATGCTGGTCTCCTCGCGGATGTGAGGCGAGCCACCAGACAGCAAAAAGCCCGGGGCACTCGCCCCGGGCTTTTAGACAAATATCAGCGCGCCGGGACAATGTCCGGCGTCGTCGTCATCGCTGCGCGCTTCATGGCGCACACTCTAGCACGGTGGTGATCGTCCTTCCAGCGGTTTGTCCCGCGAGCCGACCGGTCAGCGGGAAAGCTCGTGTTCCAGCGCCTCCAACTCGCTGCCGCCGGACATCTGGTGGGTGAGCTCGGGCAGCGTGATCTCGTCGCGGGTGGCGTTCATCGCGAGACCGCCACGGTTGAGAATGATGAACCGGTCTCCGACCAGATACGCGTGGTGCGGGTTGTGGCTGATGAAGATCACCCCGATGCCGGCGGCCCGGGCCGCCGCGATGTATTTCAGCACGACACCGGACTGTTTGACACCGAGCGCGGCCGTCGGCTCATCCAGGATGAGGATCTTGGCGCCGAAATGAATCGCACGGGCGATCGCCACGCATTGGCTCTGGCCACCGGACAACGTCCCGATCGGCTGGTCCACGTCAGCCAGATTGATGCCCATCTTGCTGAGCTCGACATCGGCCGTACGACGCATCGCCGGAATATCCAGGCGCCGGAACGGACCCGCGCCCTTGGTGATTTCCGAGCCCAGGAAGAAGTTTCGCCAGACCGGCATCAGTGGCACCAGTGCCAGATCCTGGTAGACCGTGGCGATGCCGAGCGCCAGCGCCTCCCGAGGCGACGAGAATCGTACAGCTGAGCCGGAAACCTGATAGCTTCCCGAGTCCGGCGGGATCAGTCCGGAGACGATCTTGATCAGGGTGGACTTGCCGGCGCCGTTGTCGCCAAGGATGCAGGTCACCTCGCCCTGCGAGACCTCCAGGGAAATCCCGTCCAACGCGGTGACGTTGCCATAGCGCTTCCCGATATCCGTCAGTTTCACCGTGGGCAGGGTCACTGTTTCACCGCCCGCCGCCGGACCCAGATATTCACCAGGGTCGCCAACAAAAGCGTCGCTCCGAGGAAGAACTTGAACCAGTCCGGGTTCCACCCGGCGTAGACAATTCCCTGTGTCGTCATCCCGAAAATCAACGCGCCAATCGCCGAGCCCACCGCGGAGCCGAAGCCGCCGGTGAGCAGGCAACCACCAATGACCGCGGCGGCGATGTAGAGCAGCTCGTTGCCGACGCCAAGACCGGCCTGAATGGTGTTGAATGCGAAGAGCAGATGCATTCCGGTGAACCAGCCGGTGAAACCGACCGCCATGAACAGGCCGATTTTCGTACGCTTAACCGGAACGCCGACCGCAAGGGCGCTTTCCTGCTTGCCGCCCACCGCGAAAATCCAGTTTCCCTGGCGCGTACGCAACAGGATCCACGTTGCCACCGCGACGAAGATGATCCACCAGAGCACCGCGATGCTGACCGTGCCATCGCCGCCTATCGGGATCTCGGCGGCGAAAACCGCGCGGGCGCCGTCGAATCCGGCCATGTCGGAGATGTTGTTGCTGGCCACTCCACCGGACAACAGCTTGGTGACGGCGAGGTTGAGACCCTGCAACATCAGGAAAGTCGCGAGCGTGATCAGGAAGCTCGGCAGTTTGGTTCGTACCACCAGATAGCCGTTCAGCAACCCGATGCCCAGCGCCAGCACCAGCGAGAACCCGACACCAACCCAGACGTTGGTGTTGAACTGGTAGTTGAACATCGCGGCGGCCAGTGCCGCAGTAGTCACCGAAACGCCGGCGGACAGGTCGTACTCGCCGCCAATCATCAACAATGCGACTGGTACGGCCATCAACCCGATCGTCGCGCTCTGGTAGAGCACCGTCGCCATCGAGTCGATATTACGGAAAGTCGGTGCCAGCGCGAAGAAGAACACGAAGACCACGACCGCGCCGAGCAGCGAGCCGACCTCCGGCCGGCTGAGGAACCGGCGCAGCAACGAGCTCTTCGCCGGTCCCACCGCCGCAGGCGCGTCTTTTACCAGCGCGTGACTCATCAGCGGGTGCCACCGGCGGCGAACTGCGAGACCTGGTCGACGTTGCTCTTGTCGACGAAGGTCGGGCCGGTCAGCACAGCCTGCCCGCCGCCAGTCACATTTCCGTTGACCTTGTAGAGCCACAGCGCGTCGACCGCCAGATATCCCTGCAGATATGGCTGCTGATCAACGCAGAACTGGATGCTGCCGGCCTTGATCGCGGCGATCAGGTCCTTGTTCAGGTCGAAAGTGGCGATCTTCGCCGAACTGCCGGCGTTCTTGGCCGCGGTCACCGCGGTGGTGGCGAACTGCGCGCCGAGCGTCACCACGTAGTCGATGCTCTTGTCCTGCTGCAGTTTCGCGGTGATGGTGCTCTGCACCGACGGCAGGTCGGCGCCATTGACGTACAAATTCTCTGTGGTGCCAGTGAAAGTCTTCTTCAGGCCAGCGCAACGGTCTTCCAGTTGGACTTGTCCCTGGGCGTGTATGACGCACAGCACATGTTTGGCCGACAGCCCCGCCAGCTTCGTCCCGAAGGCCTCGCCGGCGATCGACTCGTCCTGCCCGAAATACTCCATCATCCCGAACTTCTTCCAGTCCGAGATGCCGGCGTTCAGTCCCACCACTGGGATTTTCGCCGAGACAGCTTTGCCCACCACCGCCTGCATCGCGTTGGGAGTGGCGAGCGTGACCGCGATGCCGTCGACCTTCTGGTCGATCGCGTTCTGCACCAGGGTGGCTTGGTTCGGCGCGCTCGCGTCCGAGGAATAGAGCAGCGTGACGTTGTCCTTGGCGGCCGCGGCTTGGGCGCCTTTGCGCACCACGTCCCAGAAAGTGTCGCCGGCCGCCGCGTGGGTGATGAAGGCGATCTTCAGCGGTGGGGTGTTCGCCTTCCCCGCTCCGACGCCGCCGGCCGGCTGGTTCGCCTGCGCTCCCCCAGTGCTGCTGCAGCCAGCCGCCGCGAGCACGGCGAACGCAGCCACCGCCGCGATCCTGATAAGACGTGACCTTTTCATTTGTGGACCTCTCCTGGGGGGTCAGAGGTAGCGGCGCTGTGCGCGCCTTTCCCGCTGGTACGACGCCCGCGCCTCGCGGGTGCTGTCCAATGTGGACGTCTCGGCCACCGGCACGTCCCACCAGGCGGAGGACTCCGGCCCGGCGGCCCGCGGATCGGTTTCGACGTGGACGACGGTCGTCACGTCCGACGCTTTGGCTTTTTCCAGCGCCGCGCCCAAGTCGCCGATCGACGACGCCCGGATCACCTGCGCGCCGAGGCTGGCCGCGTTCGCGGCCAGGTCCACCGGCAGTTGGTCCCCGTCCAGCAGCCCGGTTTTCGGGTTGCGGTAACGATAGCTGGTGCCAAAACGCTGGGAGCCGACCGACTCCGACAGCGCGCCAATCGACGCGAAGCCGTGGTTCTGCACCAGGACGATGATCAGCTTGATGCCCTCGGCGACCGCGGTGACGATCTCCTGGCTCATCATCAAGTACGAGCCGTCGCCGACCAGCACGAAGACCTCGCGGTCCGGCGCGGCCATCTTCACGCCCAACCCGCCGGCGATTTCGTAGCCCATGCAGGAATAGCCGTACTCGACGTGATATTGCTTCGGATCCGTTTGCCGCCAGAGTTTGTGCAGGTCGCCGGGCATGCTGCCGGCCGCGTTAATCACCACGTCCCGCTCACCGGCGGCTTGGTTGACAGCCCCGATAACCGCGGCCTGGGTAGCATCGCCGCGATAGAGCTCGTCCACGGATCGTTGCCACCGCTGCGAGAGTTCGACGGCCCGTTGTGCGTACGCAGGCTCAACACTCCAGTCCGGCAGCGCGGCTCGCACCTCCGCGAGGGTTTCCCGGGCATCGCCGGTGACCATCAGCCCAGACTGTTTGGCCGCGTCGAAGGCACAGATGTTGACGTTCACGAAAGAAACGTCAGGATGACCGAAAACCGAGTTCGACGCGGTGGTGAAATCGCTGTAGCGGGTGCCGATGCCAATCACCAGGTCAGCCTCGGCAGCGAGCGCGTTGGCCGCTGGCGTGCCGGTCGCGCCAATGGCCCCCAGAGCGCTCGGATGGTCCCAGCGCAGGGATCCCTTGCCTGCCTGGGTTTCGCCGACCGGGATGCCAGTCGCCTCGACGAAAGCGGCCAACTCCTGGGTCGCTCCAGAATAGATCACCCCGCCACCAGCGACGATGATCGGCTGCCGCGAAGTGCGGATCTTTTCCACCGTACGCGCGAGAACCGATCGATCCGGCCGGGGCCGGGCCACCGTCCACACTCGACGGCGGAAGAACTCCACCGGCCAGTCGTACGCCTCGACCTGCACATCTTCGGGCAGCGCGAGGGTGGCGGCACCGGCCTCGGCCGGATCGGTCAACACCCGGACGGCCCCCAGCGCCGCCGGGATGAGCTGTTCGGGTCGGTGGATCCGGTCGAAGAAACGGCTGACCGGCCGGAAAGCGTCATTCGCGGTCACATCGTACGAGCGCGGGTCCTCCAGCTCCTGCAACACCGGATTCGCCACTCTGGTCGCGAAAGTGTCGCTGGGCAACAACAGCACCGGTATCCGGTTGATGGTCGCGAGCGCGGCGCCGGTGACCATGTTGGTGGCACCTGGACCAACCGAGGTCGTACAAACCAAGGTGGACAGCCGGTCGCGCATGCGCGCGTAACCGACCGCTGCATGCACCATCGCCTGCTCATTGCGGGCCAGATAGTACGGAAGTTTCTCGGTGTCGCCAGCAAGTTGGTGTTCCAGCAGCGCCTGCCCGATGCCGGCCACGTTGCCGTGGCCGAAGATTCCGAAACATCCGCCGAAAAGTCGCTGCTCGACGCCGTCCCGCTCGGTCCACTGCCGGCTGAGGAACCGGATCAGCGCCTGCCCGGTGGTCAACCGGATGGTCGCCGAGCTCATGTCAGTTTCCTCTCGGGAGAAGGCTGACCGCGGTGTCCACGGCCGTCAACACGTCGTCATCGGCCGGATACAGCAGCGACCGCCCGACCACCAGCCCGCGCACGGTCGGGAGCGTGAGCGCTTGCTGCCACTGCTCGAAAGTCTCGTCCGGACGCTCGGAAACCTCGCCGCCCAGCAGCAAAGCCGGCAGCGTCGACGCCTGCATGACCCGCTCCATGTCCGGCACAACCGGCACTTTCAGCCAAGTGTAAGCCGAAGTGCCGCCCAGCCCGGACGCCACCGAAATCACCCGGATCATCGCCTCGGCGGAAAGGTCGTTGCGTACGTGCCCTTCCATCCGATGCGACAGGAAGGGTTCGACCACGGCCGGCAACCCAGCGGCCGCCAGCTCGTCCACCGCGTGCGCGCAGGATTCCAGCGTGGGCGCGGTGTTCGGATCTTCCGGATCGATCCGGAGGAGCATTTTCCCCGCGTCCAGGCCCATTCGTACGATCGCATCGGCCCGGTAGCCAGTGAAGCGGTCGTCGATCTCGAAAACCGTGCCGGCCAGGCCGCCGCGGTTCATCGAGCCGATCACCACTCGGTCTTCCAGTGCTCCCAACAAAAGCAGGTCCTCGATGATGTCCGCGGTGCCGAGAATGCCGTCCACCCCGGGCCGTTCCAGGGCGATCCGCAGCCGGCCGATCAGGTCCCGACGGTCGGCCATCGCGAGCCGCCGGTCGCCGGCCCGCAGCGCGCCGCGGGCCGGGTGATCGGCGGCGATAATCATCAGCGAGTTACTGCCTGCTGGCAGCCACGGCCGGCGCTGCCGCTCCAGCGCGGCCCGCTCGATCGCCTCCGGGTCGCGAACCCGCAGCTCCAGCACTTCGTCCAGATCCTTAACCGGCATGGGGCGATCCTGCCAGCAACGCGTCCACTTCGGGCGAAGTGGGCATGGCGTCCGAGCAGGCGAGCCGGGAAGCCACGATCGCGCCAGCCGCATTTCCATAGCGCATGATCGGCTCGGTGTCCCACCCGGACAGCAGACCATGGCACAGCGCGCCGCCAAAAGCATCGCCGGCACCGAGGCCGTTGACCACGTCGACCGGGACCGGCGGGACCTCCACGGATCCCTTGGCGTCCACCGCGAGCACGCCCCGCGGTCCCTGTTTCACTACCGCGAGATCCACTCCGTAGTCGCGCAGCAGGGTCGCGGCCTGGGCTGGCTCGCGCGTCCCCACGGCGGTGTCGCACTCGTCCTGGTTGCCCACCACCACTGTCGCGTACGGCAGCGCCTGCTGGACAACTTCCCGCGCCTGTTCCCTGGACTCCCAGAACATCGGCCGATAATCCAGATCCAGCACGGTGATCCCGGACCGGTTCCGTCTTTTCAGCGCGTCCAAGGTGGACTTTCGGCTCGGCTCGGCGCACAGCCCGGTGACCGTCACCCAGAAAATGCCGGCGGCGTCGATCGCCGCCACTTCGGCCGCGGAGTTTGTCAGCTCCAGATCCGGCGCTTTGGGGAAACGGTAGAAATAGATGGGAAAGTCGTCCGGCGGGAAGATCTCGCAGAAGGTCACCGGGGTCGGCAGCGACGGCACCTCGGTCACGAATGCGTCGTCGACCTGGTACCCACGCAGGGCGGTGTGGATGAACTTGCCGAACGGATCCGCACCTGTCCGGGTGATCACCGCCGACCGGCGACCGTAGCGCGCCGCCGCGACGGCCACGTTTGTCGCGCTGCCACCCAGATATTTACCGAAGGAGGTGACCTCGTCGAGGCTGACGCCGATCTGCTGCGGATAGATGTCCACGCCGATCCTGCCCATGGTCAGCACCTCGTACGCCTCGCTCATGCGCGCACCTGCGCGACCTCCACCGGGCGCCCGGTGTCTTTCGACAGCTGGCATGCCTCGGCGATATAGAAGGCCCGCAAGGCATCCTCAGCGGTGCAGGGGCTCGGCTGCCGGCCGGCCACCACTTCGATGAAAGCGTTCAATTCAGCGATATACGCGTCGTGGAAACGCTCGAGGAAGCCTTGGTACGGCGTTTCGGCCTGGTGCCAGGAAATCGAAGGCTCGGCCGACATCAGCGCGGCCCGGTCGTCCAACCCCACCACCAAGCCACCGGCCGAGCCGCACACCTCCAGCCGTACGTCGTGGCCAGCGCCGTTGTAGCGGGTCGCCGACACGGTGGCCAGAATCCCGTTGCCGAGCTTGAGAATCGCCACCGCGGTGTCCACATCGCCGGCATCGGCGAAGAACTTGTCGCCCTGGTTGCTGCCCAGCGCGTACGCCGTCTCGACCTCCGCACCGGTCACCCAACGGATGATGTCGAAGTCGTGAATGCTGCAGTCGCGGTAAAGTCCGCCAGAAGTGGGCACATATGCCGCCGGTGGCGGCGAAGCGTCCGCGGTCACCGCTCGTAAGGTATGAATCCAGCCAAGTTCACCGGCCTGCAACGCTTGTCGCGCCCGGGTGTAGCCGCGATCGAATCGGCGCTGGAACCCGATCTGCACCGGCACGTCGCCGGCCGCGACGCGGTCCACCACCGCACGGGTGTTCGGCACGTCCGGAGAGACCGGTTTTTCGCAGAAAACCGGGATTTCAGCGTCCAGCCCGCGGTGGATCAGCGGCGCATGCGCGCTGGTGCCGGCGGTGATCACTACCGCGTCAATGCCGCTGCCGAAAAGCTCCTCGACCGTGTCCGTCGCCTGGATGCCGAGCTTGTCCGCCAGTTGACGTGCCCGGGCGGCATCCACGTCGGCCACCACGATCGACTCGACTTCGGGATGGGTATGCAGCGTGTCGGCATGAAAGCTGCCGATTCGCCCGGTCCCGACCAGTCCGATTCTCATCCGCGAGCACCCTGTCTGTTTCGGCTTTGTGTGTGAACCCGTTCACAGGGTTGCCCAAGCCGGCTCCGAGGTCAATAGTTTGTCCTGACATATTGACGTCGTCACATGGGTGAGAATGGGAGGTGGCACCGGTGGTGGTCCCTGCCCTGAAGGTGGATCGGTCCAGCCCGGTGCCGCTGTACTTCCAGGTCGCCGAGCAGCTGCAGTCGGCGATCGAGACCGGCGAGCTGCCGACCGGGTCACGGCTGGAGAACGAGATCCAGCTGGCCGGCCAGCTCGGTCTGTCCCGGCCGACCATGCGCCAGGCCATCCAGTATCTGGTCGACCAGGGCCTGCTCGTACGAAAACGCGGGGTCGGCACCGAGGTGGTCGCCAACCGAGTCCGCCGGTCGGTGGAGCTGACCAGCCTTTACGACGACCTCACCGCGGCGGGCCAGACCCCGACCACTTCGGTGCTGGAGCTGCAGAACACGACCGCCGACGACGTGGTCGCGCATCACCTTGGCATCGAGCCGGGCACTGGGGTCGTACGCCTGAAACGGTTGCGTTGCGCGCAGGGCGAGCCACTCGCCCTGCTCACCAATTTCCTGCCAGCCGGTTTTGTCCGACTGACAAAGAAAGATCTGGAACGCGCCGGGCTGTACGAGTTGCTGAAGGCCGCCGGGATCCGGTTGTGCACGGCCTCCCAGACCATTGGCGCGAAGAACGCGAGCAACGCCGAAGCGCAGGCACTGCAAGAAGGCCGGCGGGCCGCACTGCTCACCATGACCCGGGTCGCGTACGACGAGCGAGGGGTCGCGGTGGAATTCGGCCACCACCTCTACCGCGCGTCCCGCTACACCTTCGCGGTCTCGGTCGCGACCACGCGAGGGTGACGTTTGCCCCGGCTTGTCATCCCACAACGTCCCCCTCGCGAAAACGGCCGCAGGGGCGGTCCCTCGCCGCGCCGGCCCTGGATGTGGCACCGTAGGGGTATCGCTCCGCGCGGCTATGAGCAGGGGGAACAGCGATGAGCACGTATCTGGTGACCGGCGCGACCGGGCTGATCGGACGGCATATCGTCCAACTGCTGGCCGAAAGGGCGGATGCGGACGAGATCATCCTGCTGGTACGGGACCGCTCGCGGGCCCGGCTCGCCGAGCAGATCCGCGGCCTGCCGGGTCAGGACCGCATCCAACTGCTGGTCGGCGACCTCGGGCAGGACCATCTCGGCCTGTCCACGTCCGCTCGGGACGCGCTGCGCGGCCGGGTCGACCACCTCATCCACGCTGCCGCGCTCTACGACCTGGCCGCCGACAACGCGACCAGTGTCGAGGCCAATGTGGACGGTACGCAGCACATGCTGGATCTGGCGGCGGATCTGCACGTCCGCCGGCTGCACCACCTGTCCTCGGTCGCGGTCGCGGGTGACTACCGGGGAAAGTTCGCCGAGGACATGTTCGACGCCGGCCAGCGGCTGGTCACCCCGTACCACCGAACCAAGTTCGCTTCCGAAGAACTCGTCCGCGAGCAGCACGCCGTGCCCTGGCGGATTTACCGGCCGGCGGTGGTGGTCGGCCACTCGATCACCGGTGAGATGGACAAAATCGACGGCCCGTACTACTTCTTTCCCACTCTCGCCCGAATGGCCGCCCTGCCCTGGATGCCGGTGCTGATCCCCGACATCGGCGCCACGAATATCGTCCCGGTCGACTATGTGGCCGCCGCGCTCGTCCACATCGCGCACGCGGACGACCTGGACGGCCAGGTTTTCCAGCTGGTGAATCCGGATCCGCAGCCGGCGGCCGAGGTCTACAACGCCTTCGCGAAGGCGGCCGGCGCGCCGCAGATCACTGGCGCGCTCCCTCGGCAGGCCAGCAAACCGTTGCTGGAGCTGGCAAAACTCACCGAATACGTGCCTGGTGCCGGACTGTTGCGAGATGGCGTCCTTGACTGGCTGGGAATCCCGCCGGCGGTACTTTCGGTGCTCACCTTCCCGTCGGTTTTCGACAGCTCGGCGACCCGCCGCGCGCTCGCGGACAGCGACATCCACGTGCCGCCGCTGGACGACTACGCGCCGGCTTTGTGGCGCTATTGGCGCGAACACCTGAACCCGTACAGAGCCCGCGTACATCACGGCCGGACGAAACTGGACGGCCGGCGGATCGTCATCACCGGCGCGTCCTCCGGGATCGGCCGGGCCACCGCGCTGCGGGTTTCCGCCGAGGGCGGCATTCCGCTGCTGCTGGCCCGGCGGGCGGAGGAACTGGAGGAGGTACGCACCGAAATCCGGTCCAACGGCGGCGCCGCGTACGCGTATCCCTGCGATCTCACCGATCCGGAGTCGGTCCGCAAGACGGTCGACCAGATGTTGGCCGAACAGCCCGCTATCGACATGCTGGTGAACAACGCCGGCCGGTCGATCCGGCGGTCCGTACGACTGTCGTACGACCGGTTCCACGACTACGAACGTGCCATGGCCATCAACTATTTCGGTGCGCTGCGGTTGATTCTGGCGTTGTTGCCGCACATGACCGAGCGCAAGTTCGGGCATATCGTGAACGTGTCGTCGATTGGCGTGCAGGGCATCGCGCCGCGGTTCTCCGCCTATGTGGCCTCAAAAAGCGCGCTCGACCAGTTCAGCAAGGTGGCTGCCACCGAAACCTTCGGCGACGGCGTCACCTTCACCACCGTGCACATGCCGCTGGTCCGCACCCCGATGATCCGGCCGACGAAGATTTACGACGCCTTTCCAGCGAAATCTCCCGAGCAGGCCGCCGACATGATCATCCAGGCGTTGGAGGAGCGGCCCAAACACATGGGCACCGGCGTCGGCTTCATCATGCAGCTGGCTTACGCGATCAGTCCTGACCTGGTGGACGCGATCGCGTACCAGGGCTACCGGATCTTCCCGGACTCCACCGCGGCCGGCGGACAGGGACGGGTCAAACTCGGGAAATCCGAGCGGCAGCTGTCCAAAGCGGCCGCCGCGCTGGTCCGCATGACTCGCGGCATTCACTGGTAACGGCGAACCAGCACCACCAAACCCAGCACCAGCCCCAACGCGACAGTCAGCAGCGCGGAAGCCGTCAACGCGGCCGGTGCGCCGAAAACGTTGACGATCGGCCCACCGATCAGGGTGCCCAGCGACACCGCCGGAATGACGATCGCACCACGGACCGCGAGCACCCGGCTGAGCAGCTCCGGCGCGCTGACGCGCTGGAAAAGCTCAGTGCTCATCGCCATATACGGTCCATAAATCAGGCCGCCGAGAGTCATGCCGATCATCGCTGGCAGGAGCGTACGAGACAGCCCGACCGGCAGCAGCGCCGCTCCCCAGCCGACGATGATCACGATGACCACCAGCCAGGGCGATCTGCGCGGCAAAAGTCCGGCGCAGAGCCCACCAATCAACGCCCCTACCCCGAAGACCGCGAGCAGGATGCCCAGCACGCCGGCGCTGCCCCGCAGATCGTCGGCCACGTGCAAGGGCAGCGCCACCTCGACCGGCCCGTAGAGGAAATAGAAAACACAGGTGATAACCAGCAGGCCGAGCAACTGGCGGCTGCCGGCGATGACTTTCCACGCACTGCCGGGTGGTCCCGACGGGACCGTGGTGGGCTGCGCACCGCGACCGACTTTCCAGGAAACCGCTGCGAGGACCACGAAAGACAACGCATCGAGACCTATTACCCAAGATGGTCCGGCGATCGCCACGATCCCGCCGGCCAGCGCCGGCCCGACCACCACCGACGCCTGGCTCGCGGTCGACAGCAACGCATTTCCGGTCACCCGGTCGGGACCGTCCAGCCGCTCCGACACCAGCGTGTACGCGCCGGCGTTCCCCCACGCATGCAGTAGCGACGAAAAAGCAAGCAGCACAACGTAAACAACCGGATGCAACAGTCCGGCGATACCGAGCGCCGCGACCGCGCCGAGCGCGACGGCTCGCAGGATCGCGTCCAGCGCGATCAACCGGGAGCTGGCCATCGATCGTACGAGCGGCGCCAGAACGACCGTCCCAAGCGCCGCCGGCAGCGCGTACGCGGCCACCGCGAGGCCGGTCCACACGCCGGCCTGGGAAACCGGCGCGATCTGGATCGCCAGCCAGGCCACCGCGACCACGGCCATGCCGTCGCCCAAACTGGAAACCAGCACGCCGGTCAGGATCCGCCGCAACACCGGCTCACGCAGCACGCGACCGTACGGCCCGAAGCGGGCCTTCGCGGTGAGGTCAGTAGTCACCGCTTGATCATGCGACCTCAACCGCGGTTCAGGTCAACACCGTCAGCTTCGGGCGCAAGTCGTCCGCACTCACCCGGCCGACACCCTCGCGCTCGACCCGCACGATCAACTCCCGACCAAACATCATCAGGCCGGTCCCGTCGATCCGGTACGGCAGACCGTCGTACGCACTGATTCTTTCGATGGCCCTGCTGAGCAACGAGACCGCGCCCTTGGCATTTCCCCGTCTTACGTGAGTAATCCCGACCGCCAGTTGCGCCATTCCCTTCCACAGCTCACGTTCTGGCTCCGGCGCGGCCTTCCAGGCGCCCTCCAGCACTTCGTGCGCATGGAACGGCCGGTCCTGGTCGAGGAGTTTTTGCGCCAACGCGAGACTTTCGTCCGGCCCGAGCCCGAGATCGTCCGGCATCGTCTGAATCCCGTCCGTCCCGTACGGCAGCGGCCGCCCGAGCGCGTCCCGCGGCCGCGCGTTGCGCGCCCGCCCTTCCTCGTCCCGATCCCGCTCCGCCATCCCCCCAGTCTGCCACCCGATCACTTTTCTTGTCCCCCGTCATCGACGCGCGTTTGTCCTTTGTCAAAGCGAAGCGTCCCGCAGCTTGTAGCGCTGGATCTTGCCGGTCGCGGTCTTGGGCAGCTCGGCCAGGAACTCCACGAAATGCGGGAACTGGTAGCGCTGCAACCGTTCCTTGCACCACTCCTGCAGCTGCGCGGCCAACACGTTGGACGGCTCTCTTTCGGGCAACTCTGTCTCGGACAACACGACGAACGCCTTGATCCGCGCCAATCCGTCCACCGAGGTCGCGACGATGGCCACCTCGGCGACCAAGGGGTGGTCGATCAGGGTGTTCTCGATCTCGATCGGCGAGACCCACAGGCCGCCGATCTTCATCATGTCGTCGGCCCGGCCGCAATACCAGTAGAAGCCGTCGGCATCCCGGGTGTAGCGGTCGCCGGTGAAGAACCACTCGCCGTGTAGCGACTGCCGAGTCTTTTCCCGCCGGTGCCAGTAGAAGTCGAGTGCACTGTCGCCCTTGGCGTAGAGATTGCCCGGCTCGTCGACATCCACCGAACCGCCGTCGAAGCCGACCAGCTTCACCTGATAGCCCGGCACCGCCTTGCCGCTGGAACCGGGCCGCAGGTCGGTTTCGGTGTTGGAGCAGTAAATGTGCAGCATCTCGGTGGAACCAATGCCGTCCAGGATGGTCAGCCCGAACCTGTCCTTCCAGCGCTGCCAAATGCCGGCCGGCAACGGCTCGGCGGCCGAGGCGCACAGCCGTACGGACGAAAGATCGCGAGCCGCCGCACCAGGAGAGCGCAACATCGCGTGGTAAAGCGTTGGCACCGAGAAGAAAATCGTCGGACGAAACTTCTCCGCCGTGTCCAGCACACTCTCCGGCTTCGGCCGGCCGCGCATCAGGACGGACGATCCGCCGGCCCAGTACGGAAACGACATTCCGTTGCCCATGCCGTACGCGTGATAGAGCTTGGTGGACGAAAAAGTGATGTCGTCGTCGCGAATGCCCAGCACTTTGTCCGCGTACGTCTGACAAGTGACGAGCAGGTCGCCATGCGAATGGACGACCCCTTTCGGGTGGCCGGTGGAACCCGAGCTGTAGAGCCAGAAACCCATGTCCTGCGCGTGCGTGTCGACCGGCGAGGTTTCGCCGGCATGTTCGCCAAGCAGTGCCCGCAGGGACAGCGCGCCGTCAACCGGCTCACCGGCGACAATCGCTCGTACGCCCACTTCGTCCAGCACTGGACGGATGTGCTGGTAGCGAGCCGATTCGACAACCACGACGTCGGCATAGCTGTCGGCAAGGAAGAACCGGTAGTCGTCGATATTCAGCGCCGGATTCACCGGCACCGGCACCGCACCGATGCGGGCGGCACCGAGAAAAACCGTCGGAAAGTCCGGCGAATCATCCAGAATCAGCAACACCCGCTGTTCGCGGCGCACCCCGAGCGTGGTCAGTGCCGTTCCCATCGCACAAATCCGGGCGAACAGTTCCGCGTACGTGACCTGTTCGGCACCGGCGTAAATCGCCACCTTCGCGGCCCGGCCGGACAGGCAGTTGCGATCGACCAGGGTCGAGATGTTGAACCGTTCCGGCGTTGTCATGCCGCCCTCCCGAGCCGACTCGCTGGAGACTGGGGCGAGACTACCCTGAACGGTCGGTCAGTGCGCAACCCCCGTTTTGCTCATTGTGTGCCTGACCTGCTATCTTTGCCTGAACAGCCGGTCAGGGCTGTCAGACAAGCTACCCCGGTCGCGGCTGACACAGGTCGTCGCGTCCGGGGTTTTTGACGTTTAGTGGAGCTTTGCGACAATCCGCTGATAGTCCGCGGCGACCTGATGAGCATCGACCCGTACGGGATCACCGTCGCGCAACACCCAGTGGCCGCCCACCATCACCTCACGAACCAGTCCCGGGCCACCCTCGGCGAAGATCGCGAACGCCAGCGTCGAAAGATCCGCGCGGTGCACCGACGGCCGCAGCCGCGCGGCGTCCAGAAAGACCAGATCGGCCGCACGACCAGGCGCGATCTCGCCGAGATCCGCCCGGCCATAACCGACCGCGCCACCACGGGTCGCCATCCGCAACACATCCTCGCGGGTCGCCAGCGGCCGCGAGCCCGTTTGCTGCAACAACCAGGCCGTCCGAATCGTGCCCCACATGTCCACATCGCCCCAGTCCGTGCCCAGCCCGACCGTGACGCCCGCGCGGAACCAGTCGGTGGCCGGCGCAATGCGGCCGTGGATCGAGAGATTCGAGACGGGACAATGCATGATCGAGGCGCCGGCTTTCGCGACCAGTTCCAGGTCGTCGGCGTCTATTTCGCAGCCGTGAAAGAGAACCGTACGGGAGCTCAACAACCCGCGGTCAGCCAGCAGTCGTACGGTCGAACGCCCCCAGTTCTGCTGCACAATCGCCCGCCGCTTGACAGTTTCCAAGCAGTGCAAAGCGAAAATCGGTGCATACTTCACCAGATATCCGGTCGTACGCTCCAACACCGCGGCCGTCAGATCCTCTTCGGAGTCGATGTTGACCGTGTAGCGGGCGGGATCTTCGACCTTGCAGATCCAGTCGTCGTACGCCTGAACCAACGCACGTACGCCAATTTCATCGCCGACATCGGCCAGCACTCCGGGCGGGCATTCGGAAAATCCGCAGTCCGCAACGAAAGTGACGCCCTGGCGCAGCATCGCCACATACTCATAGCGGGCGAGCGCTGCCACGTCGTCAAGATGGGCCGGGTCATCCAGCCATTCGCCGATCTTCGACTGCATCCGACCACCCGGGCTGTCCCCGAACCAGTCAAAGAGCTCCAGCCCGGTGTCGAGCCCACGCACCACCGAGGTCTGGCTGTGGAAATGGCCGTTTACCAACCCTGGCAACACAACATAGCCCGAGCAGTCCATAGTGGACTGTTGCGACCCCGGGTCGGTCACCTCGGCGATCAGGCCACCCTCGACGGCGAGATCCGCGACCCCGAAAGTGCCGTCCGGCCGCAGATGGCACACGTTTGTCATCCACACCGGCCGCACGCTACCGGCCCACCGCGGCGACCACCACTTCTTTACCCCCGGGCGAAAGTTGGGCGGCCATCGCCGCGCAATAGAGCGTGAAGCGATCGGCAGGCTCGTCCAGGCTGCGACCGGTCAGCTCAGCGAGACGCTCCAACCGGTAGAGCACCGTTCGTACGCTCACATGCAAAACGCGGGCCGCCGCCGTGTTGCCGCCGTGGTCCAGCACCGCGAGCACGGTCGAAACAATTGGCTCGGCACCACCTCGTACGGCGGCAAGCGGCGCGAAGACCTCCTCAGCCAGCCGGGTCGCGCCAGCGGGGTCCTGAAGAAGCAGTCGGTACGCGTCGAGCCGCCCGGCCGGCAGCACCGGATCGGGCAGCCGAAGCCGGTGCGCGAGGTCCAATGTCTGGCGCACCTCCTGCCAACTGGTCGCCACCGCGGCCGCCCCGGGCCGTGGCCGGCTGCTCGCGACCTGCCAGCCGGCCGTCGGCTCAGCCCTTTCCACCAGCGCATACGCCAGATCCGCCAACTCCGGCACGCCGATCGTCGGCCGGGTCAGCGCGACCCGCGATGGCACCCCGCCGTCCGAGACGACCGGCAGCAGCACGACCAGCAGGCCGTCCTTGGCGGCCGCCAGCACCGGCTCACGCGTCCGCCGGTGCAGGCCATCGCGTACCACCCGGCCGGCTGGGTCCGCGTCGGTCAGCTCTCGAAGAGCCGCGACGGCGAGCAGGGCGTGCGGCTGCGCCAGCCGGAACCCGAGCGCCTCGGCGCTGCCGGTGGTGTGGCCGGTGACGCTGCCCGCCAGCAGGTCGTCGACCAACTCGCGGCGACGCGCCTCGACCTGCCGCGACCAGGTGGCGCCCGCGGCGACATAGCCGGCGGTCACCGTGGAAACGATGTCGTCGATGATCCGCAAAGTCAGCTGACCTGCGGAAACACCACGCCAGGCGGTCGAGAGATAGAGATCGACCAGCTCCGCGAGCGGCACGCCCGCGTCGCTGGCCCGACGCCCCAGCTCCCCGTACCGACGCAGCGTCGCGGCCGACGGCCGGCGCTCGGCCGTCAAGTCCTCCCGGAAGTCTCCCAGCGCCCAAGCATTCATTGCGTGATCCACGCAGTGAAGGTGGCATTCAACGTCACAGTTCGACTCTACTCTGCGCGATCCAATCCACGAAAGATGGGAGTCACCAAGACAACGAAAGGACAAGCCGATGACCACAGCGCCGCTCTGGGCCTGGGGAGCCGTGCTGGTCGCGATCTTCGCGATGCTCGCGGTCGACCTCTTCCTGCACCGCAAGGACCGCGAGATCAGCATCCGCGAAGCCGCCGTCACCAGCGGCGTCTGGATCGCGATCGGACTCGCCTTCGGTGGCATCCTGTGGCTGACACTCGGCGCCGAACAGGGCGCCGCGTATTACGCCGCTTATGTCGTGGAGAAATCGCTCTCGGTCGACAACGTCTTCGTTTTCGCGCTGTTGTTCACCTATTTCGCCGTACCGAAGCAATACCAGCACCGCGTGCTGTTCTTCGGAGTGCTAGGCGCGCTGGCCATGCGGGCGGTTTTCATCTTCGCCGGCAGCGCGTTGATCGGTCAGTTCCACTGGATCATCTACATCTTCGGCGCTTTCCTGGTCTACACGGGCATCAAACTGGCCCGCTCGAAGGGTGACGACGAGGTCGATCCGGAGAAGAACATCGTGCTCCGCTGGACGCGCCGGCTGGTGCCGGTCACTTCGGACTGGCGCGGCCACAAATTCTGGGTACGCGAAGGCGCGAAGTGGATAGCGACGCCGCTTTTCGTCGTGCTGATCGCGGTGGAGACCACCGACCTGATCTTCGCGGTCGACTCGATCCCGGCGGTTTTCGGTGTCACGAACGACGCGTTCATCATCTTCACCTCGAACGCTTTCGCGATACTGGGGCTGCGGGCGCTCTACTTCCTGCTCTCCGGCGCGATGAAACACTTCGCGTACCTGCAGCTGGGGCTCGCCGCGGTGCTGACGTTCGTCGGCGCCAAGATGCTGCTGACAGATCTCTTCCCGATCAACATCTGGGTTTCGTTGGCGATCATCGTCGCGCTGCTGACGGCCGCCGTGGTGGCCAGCCTGGTGAAAGTACGGATGGAGAAGAAGAAGGAACTGATCGACGCCTAACTCCAAGAACAAGCAGCCCGGGCCGACAAAGATGTCGGACCGGGCTGTTTCTATTTGATGTTGAGCAACCGGAGCAAACCGTTCAGTGCCATCGCTCGATAGCGCGGATAGGCCGCTCGCCAGTCGTGTTGTTGCAGCCAGTTCACGAAAACGCCGTCGATGTGGGCCCGCATGGTCGCCGCGGCCTCGTCCACGTCGGTGATGTCGAACAACCCGCGCGACTGGCCCTCACGCAGGATTTCCGCGTAAAGACCATTGATGATCGTCGAGGTCAGCACCGAGAGGTCGCTGAAAGACGGCGCCCGGGCGGCGTGCTCGACCAGATCCAGATAGAGCAGGTAGAAGTCACGATTCTGTTGTGCGCCAATGAAAACCGCGTCGATCAGCGCCTCGACCGCGCCAGCGGGGTGGTCATCGACCTGGGCGATGTTCTCCCGGATCCGCGAAGCCGTCCGCAGCAACGCCCACCGCATGGTGGTCAGCAGCAGTTGGTCTTTGGACTTGAAATGGTAAAGCAGCAGCCCTTTGCTGACATCGGCGTCGTCGGCGATGTCCTGCAGGGACGTACGATGCACACCCTGCCGGCTTATCACTCGATAAGCACTGCCGACCAGCGCGGCTTCCCGGCCGGACAGCTGGATCTCAGCACTCGAAGGGTCGGTGACCATCGATGGCGTCTCCAGTGGGTGTGCGACTCGCATTCGAGCCGCTCATTGTAGCGGAGTTGGCTGACCGGTCAGTCGTATGCCAGTTCCGGCCGAGCCAGTTTGGCCCCTCTCGCCCCGTACGCCCCGTCCGCCACGCCGCGCCCGAGTCGACCGTTAAAGTGAGTGCTACGTCGCGTACAGTTGTATAGAGCGAATGTTCGTTCTATATTGGCCCGATGGCCCGAGTCTCGCAGGCACACCTCGATGCCAGGCGGCAACAGATTCTGGACGCCGCCCGGCGCTGCTTCGTACGCAACGGATTCCACGCCACCTCGATGGCGGACCTGCTGGCCGAGGCCAAAATGTCGGCCGGCGGGCTTTACCGCTATTTCAACAGCAAAGACGAGATCGTCACGGCGATCGCGGCGCAGGCGCTGCACGGCGTTTCCGGCGCGATCGAAGCGGTCATCGGCGCGCAAACGCTGCCGCCGTTGCACACCATCGTCCGCCGGCTGGCCGGCGAGGGGTCGCCACTGTGCGCGGACCGCGACGCGGCCCGACTGCTGGTGCAGATTTGGGCCGAGGCGGCCCGATCGCCGCGGATCCAGGAACGTTTTCAGGAGGCATTCAGCGGCGCCGAGGCAGTTATCGGCACCCTGATTGCCGAATACCAGCGGCGCGGACTGATTTCCCCTGAGGTGAACCACACTCAGGCCGCCCGGCTGCTGATCGGCCTGCTGCACGGCTTTGTCGTACAACGGGCGCTGTTGCCGGACGCGCATCCAGACACCTTCAACCCCGGCCTCGCCGGACTGATTTTCGGGGGAACTTCATGAGTACGATCAACCCCATCGGCACCACATCTCTCGGGGTGGCCGCGCTGCGCGCGATGGAGTCGATGCGCCCGGACAAGCTGATCGACGACCCGTATGCGATGGGTTTCGTGGCCGCCGCCGGTGGCGGAATGGCACTGCCCGGCGACAAAACCGGATTCATCGCGATCCTGGGACCTGTTGTCGCCGTACGAACGAAATACTTCGACGAGTCGATTCTCGCGGCGGCCCGCGGCGGCTGCCGCCAAGTGGTCATGATGGCATCCGGGATGGACAGTCGGGCGTACCGGCTGGACTGGCCGGCGGACACCGAGCTTTTCGAGCTGGACCAACCCGAAGTGCTGGCGTTCAAGAACGGGGTGCTGGGCGACGCGAAGCCCAAGGCCAACCGGCACCCGGTCGGCGTCGACCTGGTAGGCGACTGGACGGCCACGCTGCGGGTCGCCGGATTCGACCCGGAGGTGCCGACCGCTTGGCTGACCGAGGGCATCATCTACGCGCTGACGCCTGAGCAGGCCGACCTGCTGCTGGAGCGGATCACCAGCGTGAGCGCGCCCGGCAGCGTGATCACCGTCGACCAGGTGCAGGACCACGAGGACCTCAAAGCCGCCCGGCTCGCGGTCAGCCCCGATCTGGTCGAACTGTGGGTGGGCGGCCCGACCGGGCATCCGGCGGACTGGTTGCACAGGTTCGGCTGGAAGGCGGAGGTTACCGAGACCGCGGACCTCGCTCGTACGTACGGGCGCGAGGTTCACAAGTGCTACGACCCGGCCGCCGGCGGCGCACACTGCTGGCTCGCCACCGCCACCCGCTAACCCACTCTCCGTAGTGTCTGTTTGACCGCATCGACGCGATGCGTGCGCCGGTGGGGCTGGGTTTTCGTCGAGTGTGGGATTTTGTACCGCTCTCAGCGTCGAGTGTGGGTTAAAGTCCCGCACTCGCCGTCGGGTCTGTCGCTGGCTGGGTGACGGAGAGTAGTAGGGGGAGCGACCAGAGAGCTAGCCCGCGGTTGGCTCGTACGGTGCTCCCGCGGCCGGCCACACCCCGCTTACGCTGGGCACATCATGAACACCATCGCTGTTGCCGGTACGGGCAACCTCCTCCAGTCGACCGCCCGTACGCTGCTTGTTTCCCGCGAGGAGCTGCGCCGCCCGATATCGTGGCTGCCGTTCTGGCGGACCGGGAAGCGCCGCTGGTTCTCCATCTCCCTCATGGTGATCTTCGTCGGCGGAATGGTCGGCGGCATCATCGGCCAGACCCTGGGCGGCTTCGAGCCGCCGGTCGGTTTCGCGCTCCCGCTGGCGTACTTGCAGGCTCTCCCGCTGCTGCTGGCCTGGCGGATGCCGCTGATCACGTGGCGGGTGCTGGCGATCGCCGGCGTGATCGCCGCTATCGGCAATCCGCTGTCGCACTGGACCTGGCCCTGGGCGGCATGCGCATGTGTCGTTTATGGGGTCTCGATCCTGATTGTGTCGATCCGCTATCCGCGGCCGCTCTCGCTCGGAGTTTTCGTTTGTACGATGGTGATTGGCGTGGTCGCGCATTTCACCACCGGGCTGGATCCGATCGCCCTCACGTTCATCGCGATCGGCATGACGGTGATCATGGTGGTCGGCGACAGCATTCGGATCCGGATCGATGCTCAGCGGGATCTGGTCGAGCAGCAGGCGTTGCGCGAGCAGGATCTGGTCCGGCAGGAGCTGCTGGAAGCCCGTCAAGCCGTGTTGACCGAGCGGTCTCGGATCGCCCGCGAGCTGCACGACGTGGTCGCGCACCACATGTCGATGATCGCGATCCAGGCGCAGGCCGCGCCGTACAAGATCCCCGACCTGCCGCCGCCCGCACTGGAAACCTTCGCCGCCATCCGCGGCGCCTCGACCACCGCGCTGACCGAGATGCGCCGGGTGATCGGGCTGCTGCGGGACGAGTCGGAGGACGCCGAGCGAGTGCCGCAACCCGGTCTGGATGGGCTGGATGAGCTGGTCAAAGGGGCTCGGGCTGCCGGCATGTCGGTGGAGCTGACGATCACCGGGCCGCAGGAGGAGGTGCCGCTCGGCGTCGACGTGTCGGCCTTCCGGATCGTCCAGGAGTCGCTCAGCAACGCCAGCCGGCACGCTCCAGGCGCGCGTACTTTCGTGGAGGTCGCCTACGGACCGTCGACTCTGCTCGTACGAGTGACCAACGATCCGGCTCCGAGCGGTCCCCAGCACGTGGGCACCGAGGATCTCAAGCAGACCTCCGGCGGTCACGGTGTCGTCGGAATGCGCGAGCGGGTGGCTATGCTCGACGGCGAACTGGAGGTGGGCCCGACCGAGACGGGCGGCTTCGAGGTCCGGGCAGTTCTTCCAGTGGTACGAGAAACCGAAGGTGGCAGGCGTGACGATCCGAGTAATCCTGGCCGATGACCAGGCCATGGTGCGGGACGGCCTGTCGGCGGTGATCTCCGCGGCCGAGGACATCGAGGTGATCGGCGAGGCCGCGAACGGCAAGGAGGCGGTCGAGCTCGCTCGACAGCTCAACCCCGACGTGGTCGTTATGGACGTACGGATGCCGGTTATGGACGGCCTCGCCGCGACCGGCGAGATTGTCTCCCCGGACGCCGTGGACGGCCCACGAGTACTCATGCTCACCACGTTTGACCTGGACGAATACGTCTACGAAGCGCTGAGTCTGGGCGCCAGCGGCTTCCTGTTGAAAGACGCCTCCACCGAAGAGCTGGTCAACGCCGTACGAGTGGTGGCCGCCGGCGACGCGCTGCTCGCGCCGTCGATCACCCGCCGGCTGATCGCCGACTTCGCCGGCCGCCGCCGGCACGAACGACCCCGCCCGGAGGCCACCTCCGCGCTGACCTCCCGCGAAATCGACGTGCTGCGCCTGATCGCCCGCGGCATGTCCAACATCGAGATCGCCAAGGAACTCTTCCTCGCCGAGCAGACCGTCAAAACCCATGTCGGCCGCATCCTCGCGAAGCTCCAACTCCGCGACCGCACCCAAGCCGTCGTCTTCGCGTACGAAAACGGCGTCGTCGCCGACTCCCCGCCTCGCTAGCCGGCGCGGAACGTCCACACTTGACTCACGGCGACTGGGCCGCTGACCTCGATCGAGTTGCGACGCGGTTTTGTCGGAGCCGCCGAGGACCCTCGATTCGGGGGCGGCATCTTTCGTTCAAGCGCCGCCTGCGTGCGAATCAGCAGCGACTAGGGGCGGCCGGACGGCTCTGCAGGAGCTTGTCCGCCAGTTTCTGTGCGGTCTGTTGGAGGGACGCGGCGGGCTCGCCGGGCTTGCCCTCCGGGTCCGGTCCTTGCGGGCACGACGACTGGCCGTGGTCGGCGGTGCACATCGGTCCTCCTTCGGTGCGATCGGGAACAGGTCCACTGCACGGAAGGTATCCAGCGCGGCCGCGTTCTAAACCCCCACTTCGTGCCAAGGTCCGGCCGGTATGCCAAGGTTCTGGGACAGCTCGTGGATCGCCTGATCGACGGTCTCCGCGCTGGTGGGGGCATCCAGACGCACCTGCCAGGCCACCCGGCCGGTGTGCGCGTTGCGGGCCACCCGCAGCTGCACATGCTGGCCGACCCGTTCGGTCGCGAGGTGACTGGCCGTGATTTCGGCGGTGACCAGGTCCGGCAGGTTTCGCGGCGCGGCGAGGCTCAGCGTCGTACGCTCCGCGTAGTCCTGCACCACCAACTCGCCACGATCAGCCTGCCATCTCGCGCTGCGCAGGTCCTCCCACCCGATCCGCCGCCATTTCTCTTCGGCCACAGGAAAATACAGCCCGCCACTGCCGCCGACCGCCTCCGGCGCCGCACCCGGGACGGCCGCGAAGGTCAGCACTCGCTCCCCCGGCTCGACCACCGACCGGGCCAGTTTTTGGCTGTGCCGCAGCGGTCGGGTCGCGAACCACACCCGGATCGCGTACACGCAACCACTCACCGCGAAAGCCACTAAGACGAAAATGAGCCAGCGCCGCAAATATGGCTGCTGCGTTTGCCCAGTGGCGTTGAGATACGTCTGCGCGCCCTGCTGAATGATGCCCGGCAGGAAGAGAATCAAAGTGAGACCGGACGCGAGCGCTGGCAGCCGGACGTAATTCACCACTGGAATGGGCAGCCACCGATGCGGGTGGTGCCAACGCCGCACGGTGTGGGCGAGAATAACGTCGGCGAGCGCGTAGACCGGGAAAAGCAGCAGATCATGCCCGATCACCGCGCCGAGAAACCACGCGCCAATCACCCATGCCGCCGGGTCTCCCAGCACCTGACCGACCACATAGCCAACCAGCGAAAAACACAGCAACACCAACGCCAACTGCCAAAGGTCAGCGCCATAAAGCTCGCGTGCTCTGCGCATCTCACGACCTCCGGAAGTCGATGGACGCGACCCATTTCGTGCAATGGACTCCCGGCAACGCCGGCACGATGATACGAGCCGGAAAGCCGTGGTCAAGGCTCAACGGCACGCCATTTACCCTCAACGCCAACAAAGCATCCGGATCAAGCACTTGGTTGGATTGTAAGGTCGCCTGCCCGAACAACCCGTTCTTCTCCACTGACCGGACATGCGCGGACCCCGGCGCCGGCATCCCAGCCAGCCGCGCCAAATCCCGCAGCCGTACGCCCGACCACGACTGGACGGTCGACCATCCTTCCACGCAGGCGAGCGGAAGATCAGCGGTGTGTTGGCTCATCGAACGCAAGGTGGCCAAGTCCAGTTGTACGTCCCTTTCGCCGCCAGTCAAGGAAAGTCGCCAGGTATTGTCGACTTTCACGCCAGCCGCCACCGCCGTACGGTTAATCTGAAAGCTGGTTGGACCATTCCCGTACGATCGGCCGCGTGGCAACAGGAACGCGCCCCACCGGGAAATCCCACCGACGGTCTGGCCCGCGGTGATCGCCGCGACGAAAAGCGCACCACCAGCCACCAACCCGAGCGCTCCCCGTCGACTGATGGTCGCCGGCCGCGGATTCACCGCTACCAGCCCCTCTTCGTCAAGTGGTTCGGGTTTGGTATCGGCTTTGGCAATCTTCAACTCGGCCCACAGCGAACGCGATCGCAGCGCCTTCACCATCGTCCGGAATTTGAAGGACACATGGACGACGAACCCGCCGATAAACACCCAGGCGCCGTAATAGTGGCCCTCGTAAAAACTGAACCCGAAAACATAGTCGTACTGGATGTTCAACACCCCAGTCGCGACCTCGAAAAGAATCCCGCCGACCAACAGCAGCAGCGAAAGGCGTTCCAGGATGTTCGCGAGCGACCGGGCCGGCGGCCAGGCGAAGAGTTTCGGTACGACAGACCAGAGTTTGGCCAGGATGACCGGAACCAACACGATCCCGAGCCCGACATGCAACCCCTGCGTCAGCCGGAAAAGCCACGCCGGCCTCGTCGGCCAGTCGAAAAACGGGAGGTGCAGCCAGCCAACATCGCCCGGGAATGCCTGACCGAACTGCGGCCCGTACGCGATGAAGTCCAACAGCCCGGTGACAGTCACCAGCGGCAAACAGACCAGCAAGGTAACGCCGAATATCGAGGTCAACCAGGGTCCCCGCAGCGGACTCCGCCACCGATTCAGCTGGTCAAGACCGGGCGGCGGGTGCTCCTCGACCGTCTTCCACAGCCGCTGCGGAAAACCGTGACGGGGCACTTGCGGCCGTCCAGTACGCTCCTTCAATGCGGGCACGCTGCCACCGTACGACAACGCCGTGCCCTAACGACCCCTACGCAACCATCGGTAAGATACTCGCAAGATCTCCCGAATCACCCTGAATCAAGTCGTTAGTCGAGCTCGCGAAACCACCATTTCTCGATTTTCGCCATACCAAACCCATCGCGCGGACCAGTTCGCACTTGTAGTGTCACCGCTCGCCGGCCACCTCGGCACCGGAGATGAGGGCCCGTTGGGTCGGGTCGGTGGCCTTGCGCGGATCGAGTGTCAGCTTGATCCGCTGGGTGGTGGCCGTCGCGGCCCTCGCGTCGGCGCCGGCCTCCACGACCCAGAACCGCACTTTCGCGCCGGGTGCTATCGATTTCTCCACGACAATGCTCAGCTCCAGCTCCACTGGCCCGACCTCGAACCGCAGGTCCGCCTGCTGGCCGGCATTCATCGCGGTAGTCAGCTCAGCCCGCAACTGCCCGATCAGCTCCGCCAGCTCTACCGCCATCGGCCAGATCCCCTCGTGAGGTCGACTTCGTCCGCCCCATTGTTCCAGGTAAACAGCCTACGCATCCCCCCATTCACGATGCGGATGGCGCACAATCGCGAGATGGCAGCAGGTGGGTACGAATCGTGGTTCGTCAGCGCGCGCGAACCCGGCGGCAGGCGCGCTTTATGGATCCGGCACACGCGGCACGAGCCGGCGAGCGGCGCACCGTCGGCCTCTTACTGGTGCACGACCTTCGACCCGGAACCCGCGGCGGTCAAACAGATTCTGGCCACCGACGACACTCCCGGCAACCCGGATTCCTTTGAGGGCACCGCAACTTGGGGCGGTCACCGCAGCTCCTGGTCGCTGCGCGTCGCGTCCGACGAGCCGACGCTGCGACCCTTGCGGCCATCCGTGCTTTATCGTCTTCCTTTGCCACGTACAAAAGTGGAGGTGCCTGTTCCGGACGGCACGATCAGCGGCACGGTCGACGTGGACGGCCGGCGCTGGGCGATCGACCGATGGAGAGCGACCGTCGGCCATAATTGGGGAACGGAACACGCCGAGCAATGGATTTGGCTGCATGCGGCGGAATTCACCGGACCGGTGACCTGGGTTGACCTCGTGTTGGCCCGGGTACGCGTCGGCGGCCGGCTCACCCCGTGGGTTTGCTCGGGTTCGGTGCGGATAGGCGCCCACATCTTCGCGCTCGGCGGCCTCGGCCGACGGGCCCGGGTCGAAACCCTGACCGACAGCGGCGCGACGCTCGCCATCCCCACGCCCGGAGGGCACCTCGACATCGAAGTCGCATTGAAGCACACGGCCGCGTTGACATATCGCGACCCGTCCGGCAGCACCCGCCATGTGCGACACACGGCCAGCGCCACCATGGAAATCCTTACGAACGGAAGACAGTCGACCACCACGACCGGCGCCGCTTTCGAGGTGGGCTCCCGGGAAACAGACCTGCCAACGCTTGATCTTCCGTTGGAGGACTGAGAAATCACCCTCCTGAAGCAAAGTGCGAGCTACTGCCGGGGCCGGTGTGGGCTGGGTGGCGCGGGCGGCTGGTTGTACGGCTGACCTGGCGTCGGCGGATTCACCGAGGGCGGAACAGCGCGCTGCTCGTCGCGGCTCCGCCGGGCGTGATTAAGCAAATCCTGACCACGCGCCACATCCGCCGGCGGCAGCAAGGGCGGTGGCTGCTGACGAGCCCGCTGCTCCAACTGATCAATCCGCGCAGCATTCGTGTTGTGCCCAGACTGCGCCAATCCAAGCCCCGAATCATGCCGATCCAGCCGCTCATCCGCTCGATCAAGCCGACTCCGCACACCACTGGTATGCGCATCAAACTCACTACGCACCCGCCGCTCCCCAGCCGCGAACCGTGCCTGAATCGTATGATCCTGCTGCGCCAACCGCCCCTCAAAATACTGCCGCTGAGCAGCCAACTGACTCTGAGATTCCTGCCGTACGGCCGCCAGCTCCGCCGCGAACTGCGCCTGCAGCGCGTCGACGCGCTGATTCGTACCGGTGAGCCGCTGGCTCAGAGCGCGGATCGCCCGGGACGTGACGCCCAGCAAACCTCGGTGCTTGCGCGCTTGGGCGGCGATTGCGTCATCGTGCTGCTTGAACTTGTCCAGCGGCTCGGTGTCGGGATCCTTGCCCTCAGCGCGATCCTTGACCGCCTGCTTGCTGGCCTTGCGCACTTCTCGATATTTGCTGAAAAGTGTCTGCGCTACGCCAACCGCAGAGCCGACAACCACCCCCGGAGTGGCGCTGATCGCTGCGTCAATGAGCTTCTCATCGAATGTCTGAGGGTTCAGCGCTATCCAAACGCCTATTGATGTCAAGGTGCCAGCAACGACGTTGACCGGCGTAAAGATCGCCGTGGACAACCCCGCGTTCTTGGCCTCTTCAACGAATTGCTTCTGGTATTTCGGCTCGGTGACATTGCCACGCTCAAGGGCCCGAACCACCATGCTCTTGTGGCCATTGCCCTGTCTTCGGCCACCATAGCGGCTGCCGCTCGGGCCGCTGGTCATGACTGCTGCAAGTACGCGCAGCGATTGGCCACGATCGCTGGAAGCGACCGCGCGACAAGCACGCCGATTTGCTCGGCGGTCATCTGCGGATCATCCAACCCCGCGTGGAACTGACTGACGCCGTCCCAGATCGACGAGTCGTAAACACTCCTCGACCAGATCGTGTAGATGTCGGAGTAGACCTTGAGCAGAACCCGGCCTTCGCGGCCGATGCGAAAGTAGAGACGGTCGTCAAGACTGTTACCGAGAGCATCGCCAGTGGGGAACAGCCGGTGCGATCGAAGGAACTCAAGCCCGGATTCGGTCTCGGGATCGAACTCCGCCAGCGTGCCCCACTTCGACAGGTTGTCGACAACAGCCGGAACGTCGACTGGTGGTTTGTCGGGCGCCTGCGTTGCCACCGTCTCGAGGGTAGCCAGCTCTTCCAGGGTCGAACGGCCAAACTCACAGCGGCTCGATGCCTCCGGGTCAGCGTAGGTGAGCTGCCAGATCGTGTACTCGTCCTTGCTGAGCGTAACCGTGTCAGTTGCTGTCACGACCTCGTACTCCGCGATTTCGGAGTCGGCGTCCGGGGCGGTGTCATACCAGGTCCCGCCGTCGAAGCCGATGGGGACGATGACCTTGGGCACGAAAGAACCTCCGTGTGTGTACGCGGCAGCGAGGCCTCAGCGTACCAAGTAAGCGCGCGTTAGCGGAGGGTTATGAAAGCCAGCAACCCCGCACCGGAGTAGGCCGGGCGGGGTGCTGATAAGACGGACCGTCAGGCCGTGAAGCCGTGGGCCTTGGTGCTGGAGACAAATGTACGCCACTGCTCTGGGGCGAATCGCAGCACGGGTGAGGACTCGCCGAGCTTGGTGTCCCGTACCGCTACAACCGCGCTCGCGTTGCCGGCTTCCACGCAACTCGCGGTGTTGCCGCTGCGACTGCTCTTGCGCCAGTTACTGACATTTGTCATGTGTCGACTCCTTGAATGAGCTCGATGGATTTCTCCGGGCTCAAAGACACTTGGAAAATCCGGTCCCACAGAACTTCGTACCGCTGGACTTGGCTCTTGTCGGTAACCGTCAGTTCATTGGTCTCAGCTTCAACGACCGCCACGCGCTCCGAAGCCCCCACATCGAAGAGAAAGAAGGCGGTCAAGGGAGGCGAGTACTGGCTGAACCTGACATTCAACGGAACCACTCGCAGGTCGACTGTCGGCAGCGACGCCATCTCTACGAGGTATCGAAGCTGCTTGGTCATAACACGCGAAGGAGCTGTTTGCCGCCGGAGTAGACCTTCGTCGAGAATGGCCGTGTATTTGACCCGATCGCCTTCCCGACGAAGGATCTCCTGCCGCTTAACGCGTCCGGCTGCCGCTGCTTGCCCATCGACCGCGATCGCCGACTCCCTGTCCGCATATCGGATCTCGACATATTCAGGACACTGCAGCAATCCGGGAAAGAACACCATTGAATACTCGCAGATTCGGCGAGATGTTCCTTCCAGTTCAGCGAAAGCAGCCTGACGCTCGGGCATTCCGCTGGTCTTCCACCACATTTGTTCGTTGGCTTCGCGGGCGACCAAAATCAGCGTACTGGTGAGTTCCTTGTCGACCTTCAGGGCTTCCAGGATGTTCATGACGAGGGCGAGGTCGGGGGCGGTTTCGCCGGTTTCCAAGCGGGAGATGCGGGCGCCGGAGGCACGTACGAGCTTGCCGAGTTGACCCTGCGACAGCATCGCCTCATTGCGCAGCCGGCGGATCTCCTCGCCGACCCGCTTGCGGCTGAACTTCGGTCCCCCGCTGCTCGGCAAGCTGCCCTCCGTTGTGACCGTACGGTCCCGTAAACGTTCCGGTGGCGTAAAGGCTACCTCATCCGACTGGCCGCCGTTTTTCATGACCCAACCCTCCCGTGCTGGCGCGGCGGATAAATCCGCCCGAACTGGTTGCAGAGCGCGGCCGACTGTGCCATCGTCCGGATGGTAGCGCAAACTTACGCGGCCTTACGATACCGCAAGCGCATATTTGCTTCTTATTATGAGCACACAGGAGGGCGAGATGCAGCTGTACGAGCACCGGCTCGACGGGCCTCTGTCCGTACGTGGGATGCGGGCGATGTTCGCCGTCGCGATCACCCGGCCGATCAGCGAAAGGGCTCGGGCCGAGCTTTTCGACCGGTGGTGCACGGGGCTGCAGCGGCAGGCCGCGGCGCGCCGGATCGTGTGGATGCCGGCGAGCGGCGAGGCGTACACGGCGGCCGAAGTCCCGACGACCCGCGTCGAGGCCGTTTTGCTTCGAATCCTGGAGCAGTCGCCAGTGCTGCCGCCATCGCCGCGGCAGCCCGCCGACGCGCAGACCCGATAGGGAATCCGATGCCGTACAAGGAAAGACGCCTGCCCAGCATCCGTATCCAAACCGCGAGCGACCTGTGGACGTGGGCCGGCGAAATCTCCGTCACTACTCAACTGCTTCGCCGCGCGGAGAGCACGTGGGGCGCCTCCCTACCCAACGCCCGGTCGGCACGTGTGCTGCTCTTCAAGGCGAGCGACCTGCTCCGCGAACGCGCGCATATCGAAGCCGGCGAGTGGAATCGGCGCTGGCGACCTCTCCGGCACATCGTGCTTGGCGTGCTCGGCGGTCCGATCGTCGTGCTGGCGGGCAGCTCTCTCCCGCTGCCGATCTACCTGGGCGTGCCGATCGTGCTCGTGCCCGCGTTGCTGGCGAGTGTGACGATCGGCTGGCTCGCGATGACCTGCCGCTTCCGCCGCCTCGACCACACAGCCACACCTTGCGAGGCCGCCGACGCCATCCTGGCCCAGACCAGCCCGATCGGCGATGAATCGGGGCGATCGGAAAGATCGCGGCTGGACACCCGCATGAACGTCCTCATGGCCGGACGCAGAGCCGGCGCGATGCGTACGAAGGTGCGGCTGCTCGAAGAGCCAGAACGCATAGCGGCCGCGCGTTTCCCTTCAGCGTTGCTGAAAGACTGCACCGACGCGAAGTCACATCTGTACGCGGCAATGGTTTTGCTTGAAGAGTTGGAAAACAGCCTGCGCAAATTCCCCAAGCGACCCTGACCCGGTTCGCCGGCGAAACTGGAGGGTAGTCTGGGCTTCGCAGCGCAAGGCGAGGAGGAAGTCGTTGGTACGAGCGAAAACCGGGCTCGGGGGGATGGCCGACCGGCTCGGTGGGATGGTGGACCTGGCCCGCGACCAGTTCAGCGGCTTGGAGGGGCTCTACCGGCGGTTCGGGCCGGTGTGCCGGCTCGGCGGCTACACCTACTTGCTGGGCCCGGAGGCCAACCAGTTCGTCTTCGCCCATTCCGAGCTTTTCAGCTGGCGCGAGGCCTTCGACGTCCTCGTGCCGGTCGACGGCGAGACCGCGATGATCGTCAGTGACGGCGACGATCACCACCGGCGCCGCCGGCTCGTGCAACCGGCCTTCACTCGGCGGCGGATCGACGGCTATGTCGCCATCATGGCCACGCATGCCCGTAAGACGGTGGATTCTTGGCACCCCGGCAGCGAAATCGACCTCTACCAGGAATTCCGGCGGGCGATCCGGCATGGCACGATCACCGCGCTCTTCGGCGAGCGGTTGGCCGCCGATGAGCCGGTTTTCGGTGCACAGCTGCAGATCGCGCTGGACCTGCTCGACCAGAGCCCGCTGCTGCTGCCCATCCGGAAGAACCTTCCCGCGTACAAGCGGGCGATCACGGCCCGCGAGAAGGTCCGTGACCTCGTCCAGACCGAGGTGGACCGCCGGCGGTCCGCCGACGAGGACTCGGCGGACGTGCTCACCGCTTTGGTGCGCGGCCGCGATGAGGACGGTTCAGGGCTGTCCGACCTGGAAATCGCCGACCAGGTGATCAGTCTTATCGCCGCTGGCTACGAAACCACCAGCGCCGCGATGGCCTGGGCCACCCGAGCCGTGCTGGTCGACCCGGCGATTTTCGAGCAGGCGCGAGCCGAAGTCGCCGCCGCCGTGCCGGCCGGCCGCGACCTGACCGCCGACGACCTGCCGCAACTGTCCTATCTGGACAACGTGGTCAGTGAGACTCTCCGGCTTTATCCACCTGGGCCGATCGACCTGCGCAAATCCATCAGCGCCTTCGATTTCGAAGGCCACCACATCCCGGCCGGCACCTCGATCATCATCAGCCCGTACGTGACCCATCGGCTGCCGGAGCTCTGGCCAGAGCCCACCCGGTTCGATCCCAGTCGCTGGTCTCACCAACGCAAGCCCGCACCGTACGAATATCTGCCCTTCGGCGGCGGCACCCATCGCTGCATTGGATCGATGTTCGCGACAACGGAAGTGAAAACGATGCTGGCTCACTTCGTACGAGAGCGCCGCGTCGAGCTTCTCAGCACGTCCGACGCGGCCGTTGGGCTTGCGACGATGCGACCCAAACACGGAATTCCCGCACGCGTTCTTTCTTGAAGCCTACGGATGCCGGCCGACGAAACAGAGGAATTCGGTCTGCAGGTCGGCGTCCGGCGGCGGCGTGACCTTCGGGCCGAAAGCCCAGGGCTGGCGCAAAAACTCGTCCATTGGCTTGAAATGCTCGTACACGTGCGCGACCACTTCCGGGTCCAGTTTCTCGTCGCCGCCGGTGGCGCGGGCCAGATCCCAGGTGTGGATCAGTACGTCCTCCGGCAGCGCTTCGAGGCTGTCCTTGAAAGGCAACGGACCGACCGGTGTCGGCAGCGCGACCTTCAGGCAGTCCGGATCGTCGATCGCGACCGTCATACCGGCGCTGATCCGTGCCCAAGCGGCCGCCAGATCGGCATCAGGCCGCACTTGCGGCAGCTTCCCCATGTCGGCCACCGGCACGCCGTACACCTGCTCCGGCTCCAGGCCACGCACGGTCGCGAGCACGCGGCGGGCCTCGTTGATCACATGCGCGACCACATCCCTTGCCGTCCAGTCGGGGCACGGCGTCGGCGCCTCCCACCGATCCGCCGGCACCGCCTCAACCCGCGCCTGAAACCCGTCGGCGGCCCGCCGGAACCGCTCCGCCTGCTCGGACATCGTCATCCTCGTCCCCCTCTGATCTTGGTGACTCCAGTTTAGGTAGGAGAAATCCTACCTGTCAATTGTCCGGAGGTACGCGAGGACCGCGAGGACGCGGCGGTGGGAGTCCTCGGTGGGCGGCAGGTCGAGCTTGGCGAAGATGTTGCCGACATGCTTGCCGACGGTGGCCTCGGAGACGACGAGCAGCCGGGTGATCGCCGCGTTGGAGTGGCCTTGCGCGATCAACCCGAGCACTTCCAGCTCACGGGTGGACAGTCTGGCCAGCGGGTCCGAGTTGCGGCGCAGCAACTGGCGTACGACCTGCGGATCGACGACGGTGCCGCCGTCCAGGACCTGGCGCAGCGAGCCAATGAAGTCCTCGATGTCCACGATCCGGTCCTTGAGCAGGTAGCCAACCCGCTGGCCACCGGCCGAATCGAGCAGCTCAGCGGCATAACTCTGCTCGACATACTGGCTGAGCGCGACCACCGCGAGCGTCGGGTCGGCTTGGCGCAGGCGTACGGCCGCGCGCAGGCCCTCGTCGGTGAAACCGGGCGGCATCCGGATGTCGGTCACCACCAGATCCGGCCGGTACGCGGCGACCGCACTTTCCAGCGCCTCGGCGTCCCCGACGGCGGCGACCACCTCGAAACCGAACCGGGTGAGCAGGCCCGCGAGGCCTTCGCGCAGCAGCACGCCGTCCTCGGCAAGGACTACTGAGCCGCTGGAAGGCACGGGATCTCCACGCGTACGAGGGTCGGACCGCCGACCGGACTGGACAGATACATTTTGCCGTCGGCGACCGCGACCCGGTCGGCGAGCCCGGTCAGGCCACTGCCGCCGCGCGGGTCTGCGCCGCCATGACCATTGTCGACAATGTCGATTTCGACGACGTTGTTGTTCAACCGTAGGAAAACTTCCGCTCTCGTGGCGCCGCTGTGTTTGACGACGTTGGTGAGGGCCTCGGAAATCACGAAATAGGCGGCGCCTTCGAGGTGCGCCGGCAACCGGCCGGGCAGGGCCGCGTCGACGCTCACCGGCACCGCCGTACGATCCGCCAGCTCGGCCACCGCGGCCGGCAGCCCGCGGTCAGTGAGCACCGGCGGATGAATGCCGCGGATCAGCTCCCGGAGCTGTTGCATCAGCTCTTTGGCCTGGTCATGGGCATCGGCGACGGCCTTGCCGGCGGGTGAGTCGGGTGCCGTGTCGAGCTTGGCGAGGCCCAGCTGCATGGTCAGACCCAGCAGCCGCTGCTGCGCGCCATCGTGCAGGTCACGCTCGATCCGCCGGCGCTCGGCCTCGAAAGCGTCCACCAACCGGGCCCGCGACCGGGACACCTCCACCAACTCCGCCCTGAGCTGATCGGTGTCCGCGCCCTGCAACAGCGCCCGCGCCACGATGGCGTGCAGTGCGGCCAAAACACTCCACGCGTACGGTACGAGCGGCAGCAGGATCAAGCCAAGGAGCGCGTACGGTAGCGCCTGGCCGGCGCTGGTGAGCTGCCCCAACCCGAAGGCGATCGGACCTTCGCCGGCGCCCACCAGGAATGGGCAGAAAAGCAGGATCGCCTCGACCCCGATCAGCAGCCAGACACTGCCGTACGCGAGCGGGATAACAGTGACGAACAGGGCCGCGTACGCGCATTCGCGCCAGGTCGCGGGATCGGTGTAGAGGTTTCGCAGCCACTGCCACGGATCGGCCCGCCAGGCCTTTTTGGGTAGTGGACGGGAATCCACCAGGGCGAGCCGCCGGCGCTCCACCCATCCCAGCGGCGCGGCGACCAGCGGTCCACCGGCCGCGAGCATGATCGCGCCGATCAGGAACCAGATCGCGATCGCAGGGACATTGCCTTGACCGCTCACATGCACGGCGACCAGCCAGGGAATGGCCAGGAACCCGAGCGGAACGGACGCGAAAGCGACCAGGATCGGGGTCGTCACGAGATATGCCAGCGCGCGCCAAGGCCAGCTGGTGAGCAGGAAACGCTTCGAGAGCAGCGCCTGCGCGACAGTTGTCGGTTGAGTTCGCATACCGGTCACGCTAGCCATCCTGCCCTTAACCGACATCGGGGCAAAACGTAATCCTGTGGGTATAGCCAGCCCTACCTCGCGATGGTGGTCCAGCGTAGTGCGGCCTGACCTCGCTTTTCGGTTGGCTGCAGATGCCCAACGCGTTTCACCGAAGGAACCCCATGAAATCTCGCATTGCAGCGGTGGCCTGGATCGTCGGCGCCGCCCAGTTTTTCGTCGCACATATCGTCACCCAGCTCGACTGGCCCACCCCGTACAGCTGGGCCGGCAACAATATCAGCGACCTCGGCAACCTGCATTGCCAGATCTGGGACGATACAAGGCCGCGGTATGTCTGTTCTCCTGCGCATGCCGTCATGAACACGGGTGTTTTCGTCGAAGGCGCGCTCGTCATTCTCGGCGTTCTGTTGACGGTTTCACTTTGGAAACGTGGTCTTCTTTCGTGGACAGCTCGGATTCTGCTGCTGATCGACGCCGGTGGCTATTTGCTGGTCGCGCTCAAACCCGCTGACCTGGACGAAAACCTGCACTTGTTGGGCGCGTTACTGATCATGGGCGCCGGCAATCTCGGCCTACTGCTGGCCGGGTTTTCCCTTCGTACGCGCGCCCTGCGACTCTTCACGTTGGCGACTGCCGCGGTTTCCAGCACGGCCGGCGTGCTGTTCTTTGGCCAGGTCGATCTGGGAATCGGGCTGGGCGGGACCGAGCGGGTCGCCGTTTTCGCGCTGGAGATCTGGACCGTAGTCGTCGCGATCAGTCTACTGCGGGCAGAAAGTCGGAGAATTCGACGAGAAAACAGTCGATCGTACGCACCTCTTCCGCATCCAACTGGCGGCGCGGGGCGCGACAATATGCGCTCTCAAACCACCCACGGCGTACCGAAATCAGCTTTTCGGCGGCGATGATCAGCTCGATGTCGAGCATCCAGTACGAAATGTAGGGCAGCAGCCGGCGGTGCAGATCCCACGCGCCGGGCTGGTCGCCGGCGGCGAACCGGCGCCAGATTTCCACATAGATCTCGGTAAAGGAGCAGCCTGGCTGGGTGCCGACCGCGCCCCGCCGGGCCGCGTCGGGCAGCTGTACGCCGGCATAGCCCTCCAGCGCCGGCAGCGCCGGATCGCCGGCCGCGAGCTCGCTGATCAGCTGGCCAGGCGGGCTCGACTCGACCTTGACGAACCGTAGGTTGCGATGGTCGCGGGCGATCGCGGTCAGGTCGGCGGCGGCGAGGCTGCTGCCGGTCTCGGTCGGCGCGTACTGCAGCACCACCGGCGTCGGGGCGACGGCGGCCAGGACGGCCCGGATGTGGTCACTGACCGCCGCACGCGACGGGGACAGGAAATGCGGCGGTAGCAGATTGATCAGGTCCGCGCCGGCCTCGACGGCCCGCTGGGCGCGCTGGACGGCGAGCCGGGTGGCGTGGTCCTGGACCGCCACGATCGCCGCCACACCCTTGTTGTGGCGCGTCTGCGCCAGCAGCACCTCGGTCAGCGTGGCCCGCTCCGGCTCGGAGAGCTTGTGATATTCGGACGCGAAGCCGGGGAACATCACGCTGCTCACGCCGGTGCCGAGCACATGCCGGACGACCCGGCCGAACCCGGCCACGTCGATCGCGCCGTCCTGGGTGAACGGCACCTCCAGGACCGGGCTGACGCCTCGTACCAGCGCTTCCGCCGTCTCGGGCGCGGCCACTTCCGCTTCAGTAGTGGTCAATCCAACCCGCCCCCGCCATTGGTCTTCCGGGATTTCAATGTCATGTTCGGTATCCCGAAGCATAACTCATGCGGCCTGCGTGTTGAAGCAAGTCTTTGGCTGTTCGATATGCCATGCTTGCCCTGATTCAGCATGTTTCGTACCCCGCGGCAACACCCGGGAGGTATGGCGAAATGCCAGAACGTACGCAGACGGCCGAGCTCATCCGGTCGGAGCTGGCCCGCGCGCTCAGCTCGGACCCGCAGACCGCTCACCAGCGGCTCGCCGCCCTGATGGCCACCCTCGACGACGAGGGCCGCCAGGTCCTGTTGGAGATGTTCAACTCGACCTCCGCCCTCGTCGACACCTAGCCGCCCCACCCCGCGTGACGGGACCTCAGCGCAGAGCGAGCGGACAAAGAAGGGCGTAACGCCGGGGCGAAGATCGACGAACCAGGGAAGGGACTGGTTCGTCGGCAGTGAGGATGATCTTGAATCGGCAGGCGCGTGGTGACTGGGCAAGGGCGCCCCGGCGGGGTCGGCGGCAGCCATGCCGCTGATCTCCGTGCTGACGGCGGCGCATGGCGACCGGGCCGATTTTCTGGTCGAGGCTGGCGAAAGCCTCGCCGCGCAGGTGCTGCCGGCCGGCTGGGAAATGGAGTGGGTCGTCCAGGAGGACGGTGAGAAACCGCAGCTAGCGGACGCGGTCACCGCCTTCGGCTTCGCCCGCCACGAGGCGCATGGCGCGGCGCTGGGCGCGGCCGCGACGCGCAACCTGGCGTTGGCCAGGGTCGGCGGCGAGCTCCTGCACGTGCTCGACTCCGACGACCTGGTGGTGCCCAACGGACTCGCGGTCTCCATCGAGGCGTTCCGCACCCGGCCCTGGCTGCACTGGGTGTGCGGGCAGGCCGACGACCTGATGCCCGATGGCACCCGGGTGCCGGTTTCGGCCATGCTGCCGCCCGGCCTGATCGAGCCCGGCATGGTCAGCGACCACCTCACCGCGTACGAGCTGCCCCCGATCCACCCGGCTGGCATGACCATGCGCACCCTGCTCACCCGGGCCGTCGGCGGCTGGGCCGGCATCCCACGCAACGAGGACAACTCGCTGCTGATCGCCGTCACCGAGCTGAGTTTTGGTTATCTGCTGCCGGAAGTGACCTGGCTGCATCGCAAACACGAAGGCCAGATCACCACCGGACCGCTCTATTCCGATCTGGTGCCGACCTCACTTTTGGTCGTGAGACAACGCATCGCCGCCCTGCGCGAGATCGGCCTGCAGTTCCCGCCGCCCCCTCCCGAGAAAAAAGCCGCCGGTTAACCGACTGTCACCCGGTGGGTGGCGCCCTGCGTGCCACCCACCGCAACGTCAACGACAAGCGGACGCAACGAAACCACCTGCACCGCTGGATCCGCGTGCACGATCCGGCGGGCATGGGATCGTACGGTGACCCGCACGGTTGACCCGAGCTGACTGGGATCGGCGACGGCCAGCGTGCCGTTTCCCCAGCCCACCGCCGAAGGTGCCGACGCGGTCACCGATCCGGCCGTGCCAGCACCGAAAAACACCGCCAACTCCTGGCCGGTGATCGTACGAACGGCCTGCACGTCAGCGGTGTTGGTCAGCACTCGGGTCAGCCGGGCGATGGCCAGCCCGGCCACCGTCGGCGCGGGCACCACGCCGTACGCATAATGCGCGCCAACCGGATTCGTGCCGTGGTCAAGGAAAACGCTCTGGTAGTGCCGGGTGTACGGGTCGGTGGAGCCCTTGGTGTTCGCGCCGGTGTCCACATCTCGCCAGGCTCCGGTACGAGATTCTCGCTTCAGCGCGACTTTCCCCTTTTCCAGCAGGAAATATCCAGCCACTCCCGGAAGGTCCAGCCACCGCGGGTCCGACGCGGTCCAGGAGCCGTCTGACGCGTACGAGCGGCCGTCGACCAGCAGTGGCGCGCTGGTGCTCCGGTTCTCGATCGTCGTCCGTACGACTGCGCCGGACGCGTCCGTGATGCCCGCGCCAAGGCAGATCACCGCCTCTGGCGTGAAGAACCACGACTTGTGGGCCGTCAGCGTGCCATCCTGCGAAACGAAGTCCAGCGCCTGCGCGCCATGCCCGCTGTCGAGGCCGACGCCACCGACGAAGGCCTTCGAGGACAACGGTGTCGAGCCCAATGCCGGTGGTGTGGACGCTTTCGTTGTCGTACCAGGCAGCAGGGTCGCGTCCACAGTTGGCCAGTACGCGTCGGAGTAGTGACCTTGTTGGTTCGGCAGGAAAACGTAAAGGCAGCCGTCGCCGACGTACCAGCCGTGCAGGTTCTGCCCGTTGATGGACTCGTAGCGGCAGATCCGCGTCGACCCCACGCCGAGGGACGCGGTCCACCGAGCGGTGGTGTGCACCATTCGGTCTTCCTGCGGGAAAGTGCGGTGCACCGGGACGGCCGCGGCGGCCTTGCCCGCGGACCCGGCGAGCAACTGCTCGGCGAACTCGACACCCGGCACGCCGACCGGATCGTTGAAAGGCGCGAACCGGTGTACGTCCGGGACGTCCAGATAGGGCGCCCAGGTGTCGTCGGCGATCCACTTGCGTACCAACGAAGTCAGCTCCGTGGAGCCAGACCGCAACGCGAGCAGGACGACCGCGGAGATCAGGATGTGCCCGGCGTCGTGGCCGGTTTCGCTCTGCCGGGACAACATCCGGCCGCGTACGGTCTCGAGCATCGCGCCCTGCGCGACGAAAGGCGCGTACACGTCCGAGACGGTGGCGATGATCTTTTGCTGTACGTCCGCGGCCAACTGCCGGGATGCCTTCGCTGTCACGTACATCAGTGCGGCGACCGTGGTCAGCAGCACCAGGCCGTAATGTCCTTGATAGGGAACGACATCGTGCTGGATGAACGACCCGTCCGGGTGGAATCCGTCGCTGCGGGTCACCCGGGCGACCACGTTCGCCGCGCCGCCGCCGGCCACGTCGGTGACCGCGTCCATCGCGGCCGACACCCGGACCGCGTCGCCGACCATCGCGCCGGCGATCACCCCGATCAGGGACTTGTCGGCCCGGTTCGCGCCGGTCTCCACCAAACCTGGCGTGTTCGTACGGAAATTCGGGTCCGCGTTGAACCGCAGCACCGGCCGTAAATACCGCGCACGGTCCTCAGTGGACACCTTGTCCCCAAGCGCGGCAAGGATGTGCAGCACCCAGTAGGGCACGCCGATCTCGTACGAATACCAGTTGCCGATCTCCGCGGTGTTCTCGTTGTATTCAGTGGCGTAGAGAATCTCCAGCGCGGCGACGATCCGGGCGTCCATCCCGGCTTTTTGGCTCAGCGCCGAGCCGGGAGTGGCCCAGTCCACCGCGATCGCCCGCAAACGCGCGTACATGGTGGGGAAATAGTCGCTGCCGTGCCCTTTCGGCAGGTCTACCCAGAGCTGAGTGGATCCGGCCGCGGTGTTCATCGTCGTCTCGTACTCACTGGCGATGTCGTCCAGCCGCCCCAATGCGCTCGTACGCTTGGCCGAAACCCTCCCCTTGCCGACCTGCAACTCTCGGTACGCCGCGACTATCCCAGCGAAGTCGTCCGTCGCCCCCAAGGAGATCTTGGAGGCGAGCAGCGGAACACCTCCCGCGGCCGCCGATGAATACTTCAGAAAATCTCGCCGACTAGCCGCCATGGGGGGCACCCTTCAGTCAGATGGCTACAACTTTCCGTTCACCCGCTGCGGAATGCGCCACGGGTTGTCGTCTCGTACGGCTGGCGGCAGGAACTCGGCCGGCACGTCCTGGAATGCCACTGGGCGCAGGAACCGCTCGATCGCCGCGGTGCCAACCGAAGTGGTGGCGGACGCGGTGGTGGCCGGGTACGGGCCGCCGTGCTGCTGAGCCCAGCTCACCGTCACCCCGGTCGGCCAGCCGTTCCACAACACCCGGCCGGCCTTTGCCTGCAGAATATCCAAAACCGGCTGAACGAAGTCGGCCTCGCTGACCTCGCCGTGCACGGTCGCGGTGAGGCTCGGCTCCACCCGCGCCAGCAGCGCGGCCAGTTCGGCGGCGTCCGAATAGGACACCACCACCGAGGTCGGACCGAAGCACTCGCTGCCGAGAACGTCGTGCGCCGCCGTGAAAGTGGCCGCATCAGCCGCGATCAGAGTCGGGCCGAGGTCCTGCTCGGAAACGAAAAGCACGTCGACGCCCGGAGTTTCCCGCAGCCGCGCGACCCCGGAGCTGTAGCCGTCGGCGATTTTCGCGTTCAACAACGGCTGCACGGCAGCACCTGAGGCGGCCTTCACCAGCGCCGACTCCAGACCATGGCCGGCCGGCAGGAAAAGCAGCCCCGGCTTGGTGCAGAACTGGCCGGCGCCAAGCGTGAACGAGCCGACATAGCCGGTGGCGATGTCGTTCCCGCGATGGGCGACCGCCGCCGGAGTAACCACCACAGGGTTGATGCTGCCCAGTTCCCCATAGAACGGGATCGGCGTCGGCCGCGCGTTCGCGATGTCGAACAACGCCCGGCCGGCTCCCAGCGAGCCGGTGAAGGCTCCGGCCGTGATCCGCTCGTCCTTCAGCGCGGTCACCCCGGGCTGAACACCGGTGATCAGCGCGAAAACACCCTCGGGGGCGCCGGCCGACACCAACGCGGACGCGAGGATTTCGGCCGTACGAGCGGCCAGCCGCGGATGTCCTGGATGTCCCTTGTGGACGACCGGGCAGCCGGCCGCCAGCGCGGATGCGGTGTCGCCACCGGCAACGCTGAAAGCAAAGGGAAAGTTGCTCGCGCCGAACACCAGCACCGGGCCGAGCGCGACCAGCAGCCGGCGCAGGTCCGGCCGCGGGCCCATCCCCCAGGCCTGGTCGGCGTGGTCGATGGTGGCGCCGAGAAAGGCACCTTCGTCCAACACAGTCCCGAAAAGTCGCAGCTGGAAGGTCGTACGCTTCAGCTCGCCAGCCAGCCGCGGCGCGGCCGGCAGGTGACTTTCCTCAGCCGCCAACGGAATCAGCTCATCGGCGTGCGCGTCCAAAGCGTCGGCCGCGGCGACCAGCCAGGCGGCCCGCTCGCGCGGCGTCGCGGCGGCCATTGGACCAGCCGCCGCGGCGGCCGCTGCCAGGATGTCTTCGAGCTGGTCAGCGGTGGTCTCCGGTACGTCAGTCATGCCCCTGCCTTCGCGGTTGTGGCTCCTTCGCGCCGGGTCGCCGCGGCGACCGCCGAGCGCAGGTCGGCCCAGCGCGCCGGGCCGGCCAGCCCCAGGTGATACAGGTGCAGCTCACCGGCTCCGGCCGCACCCAAAGAGTCCACATAGGACGCGATGTCCGGCATGCGCGCGGCAGCCACCGCGGTGACGTACGCGCCAACCACCCCATTGTCCGGTACGGCCGCGCGGGCCCGCCGGACGGCGTCCAGCGAGCGCTCGCCGGGCTGCCAGGCGGGGACCACCACGGCGTCGACATCGGCCGCGCTGGTGGGCGTCAGGCCGACCAGCGCGCCGGTCGTCCACGGGTCCGGATCGGCGTGCAGGGTCAGCCGGAGGCCGCTGGGCAGCGCCCCGATGACGGCCTGGCGCAGCCGGTCGACACTCTCATGCCGCTTACGCAGCAGCATCGCGGTCAGCTCGGTCGGCAGCTCGTCGGTGGTTCCGCCGAGATCCCCGGTCGCGATCAATCGGAGAATTTCCTCGCGCAGCAGCAAACGTACGGCCGTGGGCTCCAGCCCGTCGGCACGCCACGAAACCGCACAACCGGCGCAGCAACAAACTGACAGCAGCCGGGCCACCGCCGGCGACCAGATGGCGTCGGTTTTCTCGTGCCGGCACTGGTGAACAGCGCCGTACTGGCCGCACGCCTCCAGGATCGCACCGTCGACTTCCAGCTCGTGCACCGATTCGGCGGCGAGGGTCGCCGCGTAGTCGACAACTTCGGGGTGGGACGGGCACAAAGCCCACTGGTACGGCTCGTCGAAGCAGTTGGTGACCGAAAGATCCGGCGCGCTCTCGCCCAACTGGGAGTTGTGGGTGAGCACGATCCACGCGTCCACCCCGAAATCTCCGCCGGCCAGCGCGCGGATCGCGGCGCCGGCGCTGTCTTCATGGCCGGTCCAGGTGGCCCGGGCCGGTCGCAGCCGGCGGTTCCGCCACACCCGTTCGCGGGTCGGCCGGTAAAGGGCCGCGGTGCTGGCCGCCATCGAGGTCCGGCCGCGCTGCCAGGGCGTACCGGCCCGGGCGCTGTGGTATGCGGTGGCCACCGCGACCCGGTCGACGGACAGTTCCGCCAGCCTGCTGGCAAAACCCTGGTCGTCGGTGATGTCCCAGCTGTACGCGTACGCGGTCGTCAGCATCGCTACCACCTGGCCGTGTTCGGCTCGAAGTCCGGCACATACCGGCGCATGTACGTGGCGTCGTCGCGGCGACGCAAACCGCAGTTCAGGTACGTGGAATGCAACCGACCCAACGCGTCCGGATCGAGTTCCACACCCAGTCCTGGTTTTGACGGCACCGCAACGGATCCGCCCTCGAAATCGAGTGCGCCGGGCACGATCACATCCTGCGTTTTCCAGGGCCAGTGGGTGTCGCATGCGTACGTCAAATGGCCCGTCGCGCCGGCCAGCTGCACCATCGCGGCGAGGCTGATGCCCAAATGACTGTTGGAATGCATGGAAAGTCCCAGCCCGAAGGTCTCGCACATGGTGGCGAGCGCACTGCTTAGCCTTAAACCGCCCCAGAAATGGTGGTCGGACAGCACTACGCTCACCGCCTTCGCCTCAACGGCCGGCGGAATGTGCGCGTACTCGACGACACACATGTTCGTCGCGAGCGGCATCGGCGCGACCGCGGCGACCTGGCTCATGCCGTCAATGCCCGGCGTCGGATCTTCGAGGTATTCCAGGACTCCGTCGAGTTCCTTGGCCACCCACTGGCTGGTGGCCGGCGTCCAGCCGCCATTGGGGTCGATCCGCAGCGGGTGTTCGGGGAACGCATCCCGGAGCGCCTGAATGGCAGCGATTTCCTCGGCGGGCGGGAAAACTCCACCTTTGAGCTTGATCGAACGAAAGCCGTACCGGTCGATCATCTTGCGGGCCGAGCTGACCACCGTCTCCGGCGTCAGCACCTCACCCCACTCGTCCGGCTGAAAACCCTGATGTGCCGCGTACTTGTAGAACAGGTACGCGGAAAAGTCGACCCGGTCGCGTACCTTTGCGCCCAGCAGGTCGACAACCGGACGGCCAAGGAGCTTGCCCTGCGCGTCCAGCATCGCCACTTCGAAGAACGAGTAGACGGTCTGCAACGTCTTGTCGGCGGACACCCCGCCGGTCAGCCCGTGCCGGTCGGCGTAGATGCCGCCGCCGACCGCGGCGACCGCGGCGCGGCGCACGGCGGGCAGGTCGAAGATGTCGACGCCGACCAGCGACTCGGCGGTTTTATTAGCAAGGACAAGAAAGTCCTCGTCGCCGTACGACTCGCCCAGCCCGACGACACCGTCCTCGCACCCCAACTGCAAGATGCTGCGCAGCGCGTACGGCTCGTGTACGCCGGTGACGTTGAGCAGTGGTGGATCGGCGAAGGCGACCGGCGTGATGGTGACCTCGCGGATTCTCATCGGACCAGCGCCAGCCCTTTTTCGATGATCTCGGCCAGCTGGTCGACCTGCGCCGGAGCCGGGTCAACCAGCGGTGGGCGGACGCCACCGACCTTGCTGCCGCGCAACACCGCGGCGGCTTTTACCAGTGCCACGGCGAAACCCGGGGTGGTGTCCCGCAATGCAACCAGCGGCAGGTAGAACGCGGATAGGAACTTGTCCACCGTAGGCGAGTCGTCGGCGAGCAACGCCTCACGGAAGCCGTGCGCGATCGCCGGCGCGAACGCGTGCACGGCCGACGAATACAGCTCGACGCCAATCGCCCGGTAAGCCCGCGCGGACATCTCGGCGGTCGGCAATCCGTTCAGGAACTCGAAACTCGCGGCCCGAGCGTGGCCGCTGGCGCGTACGGTGGTGACGATCTTCGACATCAGCTCGATGTCGCCGTAGCCGTCTTTGAGGCCCACCACCGAAGGCACGTCCAGCAGCCGCACCGCGGCCTCGGGCGTGAAGACCGCGGTCCCACGGTGGTAGACAACGGTCGGCACCTGCGCATCGGCGACCGCGTACCGGACGTAGTCCAACGTGCCCGCTGGCGGACCAGCGACCAAATAGGGCGGCATCAGCAAAACACCGTCGACGCCTCGATCACGCGCCACCCGTACGCACGCGCGCGCACCCGCGGCGCCACCGCCGGCGCCGAGCCAGACCGGCAGCCGACCGGCCGCGACCTCGACCGCGCGGGCGGCCAGCTGGGACAGCTCGTCCAGCGAGAGCGAACCGAACTCACCCGTCCCGCAGGCCACGAAAACCGCGCCCGGACCGGCCGCGATCTGCGCCTCGAGATGGTCGCTGAACACGTCCAGGTCGAGCTCGAGATGGGTGTCGAAGGGGGTCAGCGGGAACGACAACAGGCCACTTAAGGGCATCGGCGACAGACTCGCTTTCGGGTTCGGCATCTCTGCGGCGGCTCGATCGTTTCCATAGTCCCGACGACTCGACAAGAGATCAGTGTTCATATCTGTGAACTTGTACGCTAACATGGCAGCTATTCATATAACAGAATCGTTTCGAAAGTTAGACTGCCACTCGTGGGATGTCAACGCCCGCCGAGCCGATAGGGGATGCCGATGGGGACGCCGATGCCAGAGTCAGCCGCCACCCCGGAGACCGCAACGGGGACCGACGACCGCGGCGGGGTGAAGTCCGCCCGGCGCACCACTGACCTGCTGGAAGCCTTCGCGTCCAGCCCGGAGTGGATGTCGCTGGCCGAGCTGCACGTGCTGAGCGAGATCCCCCGGTCCAGCCTGCATGGCCTGCTGCGTACGCTCGCGGCCGCCGAGTGGATCGAGACGGACGCCACTGGCGCCAAATACCGTCTCGGCGTGCGCGCGCTGATCTGCGGCACCGCGTATCTCGACCGCGACCCGGTCGTCCCGTACGCGACCGAGGTGCTGGAGAACCTGCGCGAACAGACCGGCTTCACCGCGCACTACGCCCGGCTGAACGGCACCGAGGTGGTCTACCTGGAGACCCGCGAGTCGCGAAAGTCGATCCACCTCATCTCCCGCGTCGGGCGCACCCTGCCGGCGTACGCGACCGCGCTCGGCAAGGCGCTGTTGGCCGAGCTCACCGACGATGAGGTGTGTCGGCTGGTGCCCGCCGACCTGCCGGCGATGACCACCAACACCATCACCTCGCGAGAGCAGCTGCTGGAGCAGCTGTCGGCCGTACGACAGCTTGGCTATGCGTCCGAGCGCGAAGAAGGCACGCTCGGCGTGCGGTGCGTGGGTGTCGCGGTGAAATACCGGATCCCGGCTACCGACGCGCTGTCGTGCTCACTGCCGGCCAGCATCTCCGACGTGGAGGCCACCCGGGTCGGCGAGCTGCTGGTCGCCTACGCCACCGAGCTCGGCAGCCAGCTGCAACGCGCCGGCATCCGCTAGTGGTCCTTCAACGAGAGGTAGGGCCGTGACGGCTCAGCGCGTACTCATCACCGGCGCGGCCGGTGGCGTCGGCCAGATCCTGCGGCCGCGGCTGCGCCAGGACGACCGGGTGCTGCGGCTCTTCGACATCGCACCGATCGCGCCGGCGGCCGAGGGCGAGCCGGTCGAGATCGTCACCGGCTCGGTGACCGACCCCGCGGCCGTACGCGCCGCCTGCGAGGGCGTCGACGCGATCATCCACCTCGGTGGACACAGCCGCGAAACGTCGTGGGCGCAAACCCTCGACGTCAATGTCAACGGCACCCAGGTGCTGTTCGAGGCGGCCCGTGCGGCCGGCGTACGACGAGTCGTGCTCGCTTCCAGCAACCACGCCGTCGGCTTTCGTACCCGCGCGGAAGATCCTGGCGACGGCGTACCGGCCGACCTGTCTCCGCGCCCTGACACGTACTACGGCGTCAGCAAAGTCGCGATCGAAGCCCTCGGAAGCCTTTATCACTCCCGATTCGGCCTGGACGTGATCTGCGTACGCATCGGAATGTGTTTCCCAGAGCCAATGGGCGTACGCGGGCTGAGCCTGTGGATGTCACCGGACGACGGCGGGCGGCTTTTCCAGGCGTGCCTTTCGGCGGAATCACCGGGATATCGAGTGATCTGGGGAGTGTCGGCGAACACCCGCGGCTATCTCTCGCTGGCCGAAGCGGAAGCGATCGGCTATCGGTCCAAGGACGATTCGGAAACCTTCGCCGCACCGATCCTGGCTGCCGAGAATGCTCCGCCCGTACCAGCCGAACTGGACCTGATCGGCGGTGGCTTCACCACCACCCCCCTCGGCGAGGCCAACCCCCTCTGAGCCTTCTGATTAAAGGATAGAGTCTTAAACTTTAACGCGGAGGCCGTGGATTAAAGGATAGGCGCTATCCCCGCGGCGGTTCGGCGACGCCGGGGACTTCGTCAAGCGCCAGACCGCTGATCCGCGTCCGCAACGGCCCCGCTGCTTGCGGCTGACGCAAGTAACGGGGCCGTTTGCGGACTAAAGGCGACTACTCGGAGTCGGCGCTGGGGACCTCGTCGAGGAGTTCCAGCGACCACTCCAGGTAGACCTCGCCGTCCTCGTCGGCCCGCTCAGCGTTGCGGAGCACTACCCCGAACCCGAGTCGCTCAGCGGCCCGGACCATCTTGACCGCCTCGTCGAAGCCCATGGCCTCGTACGTACGAATGGCACTGATCTCAGTGGCTTCGGTCTCCTGCACAACAGTCATGTGAACCCTCCCTGGCGGCTACGGCGAGAAGATCCTGCCATGCGCCCATCACGGGCCCGTGCGCGCGTCCTTTCTTTCGGTGGCAAGAAAGGTACGCCGGAAGGTGAGCGCCAATAGGAACAGCAGCACGCCGAACAGCGCGGAGGCGGCGAAGCCGGCGGTCATGCCGGCGACCAGCAGCGCAGGTCCCGAGACGCCGTGCCCGGCGGCCTGCCGAGTGGCGGTCGCGGCGACGGTGACCAGGATCGCCAGCCCGAGCGAGCCGCCGACCTGCTGCATGGTCTGCATGACGCCACCGGCCGCGCCGGCGTCCGCGGCCGGCGCGCTGGCCATGATGATCACGTTCAGCGAGTCCGATGCCTCTGGGTATTGCAAGCGAGCATGAACAAAGCGGCCGAGGTCGTCGTCCGGAACGCGCGGGAGGCGGGCGTCGTACGGACGGATGTACAGCCCGGCGACTTGCTGCGGATGGCCCACGGCATCGGGGTGGCCACCGAGACCGCGCCGGACACCCTCGACCGGATCTTCGCCATCATGCTCGACGGACTCCGCCCCACCGACTGAAGGCGTACGTTCAGAACCACAGCTTGAGTGTGCGTGGGCCTGCGCCCGCGCGCCGGGTGTGACTTTTGGTGGCACCCGCCGAGTGAAACCCCTTTGGGGCTGCATCAGGCGCCCGCCTCACACGCGAGCGGCGACTTCCGTCTGGATGTTTGCCGGAAGCGAGGCTCGGCGCCGCGGCCCGCCGTCCAGCAGCGGAGAACGCGCGGCCCAGATCGTGCTCCGCACGGCACCCTCTTTGATGAGCGCGGCCGTACGTCCAGTGATGACGCTTGACCGTGGCCGATCGTCCGAGTGCAGGATCTGAATCAGTGCGTCCCGGCGGCCGAGGCTGAGATTCTGGGCGTAGTAACGGAATCGGAGCGGCGACACCGAGCGGCCAGTGAGGTAGGCACTGATCGCGTCGGCCGCATAGATCGACTGCGGCATGCCGGTCCCGCAGCCCATCCGGACCGGCGCGCCCGCTGGGGTGCGGGCGAGAGCCGCGTCACCGACGGCATAGATATTCGGGTACGAAATGGACCGTAATCCCGCGTCCACGAGAATGCGGCCGTTTCCGTCCACGGCCATCCCCGCATCCGCCGCGACGGTCGGCACCCGGAAACCGGTCGCCCACAAGGTCACGTCGGCTCGTACGACAGACCCATCCGCCAGGGCCAGCCGGTCCGGTCCGACGGATTCGACGGCGACGCCGGCGCGTACGACGACACCCAACCGGGAAAATGCCTTGTCCAGGTGGGAACGTGCGCGGTCCGAGAGCCACCATCCGGGTTCCTGATCCGACAGCAGCTCCACCCGGGAACCGGGATAGCTTTCGGCGATCTCGGTCGCGGCTTCGATGCCAGTCGCTCCGGCTCCGACGACCGCGATCGTGCCGAGTTCGGCTGCCACCTCAAGAATGCGGTTCCGGGCGACTCGCGCGGGACCGAGCTGAGCCAGCGTGTACGCGTGCGCCGCGACCCCGGACACCAACTCGGTGTCCGCCATGCTGCCGAGAGCGTAGACCAAGGTGTCGTATCGGATTCGTTCCACGCCGAGCGTTGACTCAACCTCAAGTTCGTTGTCATCAGGGCAAAGCGCGGTGATCTGGCCGATCCGCAGCTGGATCGCTTGTGCGGTGGTGAACGTGGAGAGCGCGTACGCCGGCAGCCTTTGGCCAGCTGCTATTTGGTGCAGGCGGACCCGCTCCACGAACGAATCGCGCGCATTGACCAGCGTGATGTCGGCTTCGCCCCGCAGCTGCCAGGCCAGCCGGGTCGCCGCGGTGAGACCGGCATAGCCGGCGCCGGCGACCACGATCCGATGAGTCACGGTCGGTCTCCTTCTCAGCGGGGCGGCCGGAAGGGCCGCCGCTCACCCCTTGAACCGGACAGCGCCAGCTTTCCTGACATCGCTGGCCGTGGCGTCGATCACACGGTGGGGCGGATCCGCCAGGCGGACAGCAGAGTTGCCAGCAGTTCGGCCTCGATCGGGCGCCGCGACAGCTGCCTTGCGAGATAGGCCAACTTCTCCGGATGGGCAATGGTCCGCACGCCAGCCACCCGACCGCCCACCAACTCCAGGACCGTGGCCGCCACGACATATTCGCCGTACGTGATCACCAGTCCCGGTTGCCCATTCAGCTCCACGGGCGTCGTTTCCAGCACCACGTCCCGCACCTCGCCCAACCGGCCCAACCAGGCGAAAAGGTAGCGGGCCACCTTCGCCGGGCCGATGATCGGGCGCCTGGCCACCGGGATCCGGCCGCCGCCGTCCGCCCAGGCGGTCACGTCCTCGGCGAGCAGCCGCTCCAGCCGGGAACGGTCGCCGCCGCCAGGAACTCCGCCACCAGCTCCCGCCATTTGTCCTGGGTGGCGTCAAACCGACGGCTCTCGCCGGCCAACCGTCCACGTGCGCGTACGAGCAACTGCTGCGAGTTGGCCTCGGAGATGTCCAGCACTTCGGCGATCTCCCGGTGCCCGTACGAAAACGCTTCCCGCAGCACGAAAACTGCCCGCTCCGCCGGGGTCAGCTGCTCCAGCAGGACGAGCATGCCGATCGAAAGCGATTCGCGCTGTTCAACGGTGACCAGCGGATCCGACGAGGACAGGTCGGTCCGGATCGGCTCTGGCAAAAACATCCCGACATACCGCTCACGACGGGCCCGCGCCGAGGTGAGCCGGGTGAGGCAGAGGTTGGTCACCACCTTCGTCAACCAGGCAACCGGTGCCGCGATCGCCTCCCGATCGGCCTTCGCCCACCGGAGATAGCTGTCCTGCACCGCATCCTCGGCCTCGCTCGCCGAACCGAGCAGCCGGTATGCGATGGCGAACAACCGGGGCCGGGCGGCCTCGAACTCGGCCACTCCCGCGCCCTCGCCAGGGCCGCCGGAAACCTCGGCTCGCATCCGGTCTCCTTCGTCGCCCGCACTCCTACCTCAGTCTGTCAGGCCTTCAGACCCGGACCGGTTCGGGTCTGCTCCGCGCCAGCTGTGCCGCCCGCAGCTTCCGACACCGCCAGACCGGGTAACCCATCGCGGTCAGGGTGCTGTCAAAGTCCGGGTCCGTAACACGAACGGTGTTACGGACCCGGATAAAAAGACCGTTCGTGATACAGCCCCGCTAAGGACGGAATGAGGGTCTGCTCATGGATTGCCGTTTCGGAAGAAGTTCAGGATGAGTGTTCCCGGGCCGGTGGTGTCGGATGTGCCTTTTCCTGGTTTGGGCGTCGGCCTGTCCTTGCTGAGTTTGGCGGTCTTGTGCGGCGTGCCTTTGTGATGTGGTGTGCAAGGCTGCGTGGAAACGCCCTGATAGGTGGTGGGGTGTTCCAGGTTTCCGCTAATGATCGTGTTGCCGCCCTGCAGTGACCAGACGATCATGCCGAGGTGTTTGGACCGCAGGTAGGTCATCTCCTGCGGTAGGAGGGCAGGGGCGTTCGTGTTGCAGTCGTTGGAGCCTGGCCAACCTTTCCATGCCTGCATCATGATGGGTACGGAGGCGGAGAGGTTTCCCCAGTCAGCCGCCCATCTGGCTGGTGTGTCGTCGAGGCCAGGGCGCAAGCCCGATTCCATGCCGTAGGCGATGTTTGCTCCGGTCAGGGCATATCGGGGGATGCCGGACAGGTCGTGGTCGGTCTGGTTGCCTTCGGCGATGATTACGTTGTCGGCGCCGGCCGCGCGGATGTCGTTGGCGACGGTCTGCATTCCCACGAAGGTGTCATGAATGGCGGGTGGTCCGGGTTCGTCAACGGTGCCGCCGTTGCGCCAGATGTTCCACAGCCAGTCTGACCCGTGGTAGGCCTTGAGGTGAGGTTCGTTGTACAGATCGAACATCACCATGGGGCTGTTCTTGTAGTGGTCGGCCATGAACTGCCAGAATCGGGCGGCGGAGGCAGTGGGCAGCGGCGGTCCTGCCGTCTTGAACGGCTCCTCCTGCAGGGTGACGATGGCGACCATGCCGAGGCTGTTCGCTTCGGCGACTTCGGCATCCAACCGGGCGAGATAGCCGGAGTCATAAGGGGCCTTGTCGAACAGGTCTTCCTGGGCGGCTTGGATCCGATCGGCGGTCGCGTGCCAGAACGTCCCCGCAGCACGTATCCGGGCCAGGTCAGGATCCGCGCCACCAGAGCTTGTCGGCGTGCATCCGGTCTCGGAAAGGTGCGCCAGACAGTAGGTGACGAATCCGTACTCAACGAACTGCTTATTGTTCGCGCCGACAATTTCGTTGCCGCGTACGCGGAATGGTCCCGTTGCTCGGTTGCTTGTCGCGTTCTCCATCGCCGATGCGGCAGAACTGGCGGCCGGCTCGCGGCCCTGGCAACCAGCCAGACCGATCGCCGCAACGAGCATTGCCGGCAACATCACCCCGTACACCAGGGGTCGCCAAACCCGAGACGAGCATTCTTTCAAGGTACGCACTGCTCCTCCAGAATGTGATTCGAAAATGTATCTTTCCTGTCGGTCGCCTTGCTGCCTCAGCCTAGGTATCTATTGTTCGGGGACTGTAATGATCGTGTACGAACGAGACCTACCGGGCCACGATTTGAGTGTCGACCCACAGATGCGTCGAGAGGTAATCACCTGGACAGGCAAGCAGAACGTGAACAATTTCCTGGATAGGCAACGAGCGTATGGCGAAGGGGACGATCGGGGGAAGCCTCTTGCACCCTTGCCAGCGTCCGGGACCGCGGAATTGACCTCATCACACGTAGCGGACGAGATGCGTCTACGGAAACTAGACGCTGACTTATGGAGTTGAGTGTCGCGGACATGGTCGAAGTCACCGATGCGAGTGATCCTGATTCACATGGCAGATACCACTAATGACCAGCGCCCAGTCCTGGTTTTATGCGGCACCGGAACTACCGGAAGCCGGGTCGCGAAAATTCTTGACGATCGTGGCGTTTCGCTGCGGATCGGCTCTCGTTCGGGTACGCCGCCCTTTGACTGGCAGGATCAGTCCACCTGGGCGCCGGCGCTGGACAATGTCAAGTCCGTGTATGTGGTCTACTACCCCGACCTGGTGTTCGCGGGCGCCGTAGAGGCGGTCCGAAGTTTCGCCGATTTGGCCGTAGCCTGTGGAGTACGTCGGCTGGTCTTGCTGTCCGGGCGCGGTGAGGAGCAGGCGGAGCGAGCCGAGCGAGAACTCCGTGCATCTGGTGCTGAGTGGACGATCGTACGGTCCAGTTTCTTCTCGCAGAACTTCAGCGAGAAGTTCTTCCTCGCCTCGATACGTGGCGGAACCTTCGCCTTCACCGCCACAGATGTCCCGGAACCGTTCGTTGACGCCGACGACATCGCTGAGGTCGTGGTGGCGGCGCTCACTGACGACAAGCACATCGGCCGGCTCTACGAAGTCACCGGCCCCCGGCTGCTCACCTTCCCCGACGCGATTGCCGCAATCGAGCGGGCCTCCGGGCAGGCGATTACCTATCAGCCCGTGTCGTTGGAGCAATTTGCCGCGGCACTAGACGGCGAAGGCGTTCCGGGTGACTACGTGGCAGCGTTGAGCGAGGTCGCCAGTGTTGTCCTTGACGGCCGCAACGCGTACGTGACCGATGGAGTGCGGCAGGCGCTCGGGCGGGAGCCGCGAGACTTCCAGGAATTCGCGCGCGATACGGCGGCGACAGGTGTGTGGGCGAGGTGATCGACCTCATCTCCACGCATCCGCTCGCTGAGGAGATTCTTCAGGTCCATCAAGATCACGCCCTCGGCGATGAACGCGGCTGGGCGGGCTACCGCGGTCACCTCTATCGGGTATTCAACCTGGCTAGGGCGCTTGTGGTCAATGATCCCGATCGCGATGACAAGCTTGCCATCGCCGCGGCGTTCCACGACATCGACTCATTTGCCTCGCTCAACTACCTCGGCCGGTCGATCCGCACCATGGACGCTTGGCTGCTCCGCACCGGCCGCGGCGCCTGGGCGGCCGAGCTCGCGGTGGTCGTCGCCCATCACCATCGCCTTACGTCCTACCAAGGCCCATTCTCAGAACTCACCGAGGCATTCAGGCAAGCCGACCTTGCCGAGGTGTCCCAGGGCCTGATCCGCTCACAGCTTCCCCGAGAACTCGTACACGCGGTCCGCCAGAACATCGACGTCGGCAGCTATTTCACCCGCACCGTCCCGGCCGCTATCGGAAGACACGTACTACGTCACCCCATCGACCCGATCCCCATCCTGCGAGCACGCCGAGCGCTACGAGAGGCCGGAAAAACACCTACCTGACCTGCACGCTGGCAGCCATCCCAGCCTGCGGTCGACCGGCGCGTCTTTCCACTGGGGCATCGACAATCCGGCCGACCTGGAGATCTCGTCCCGGGCCTGCGGTTGGTCTCGGAATGGTTTCTCACCGACGATCCGGAGCTGGTTTCTCGGCCAGGCCTTCGGCCGTTCTTTTTCCTGATGCGCCAGGTCCGTGCGTTTGGCCGCGCGATGCGGATTCTGGAATACCGCTTCTAGCCAGCGCGTCGCCCAGCGGCGTACGCCGATAGAGCACCGATCGGCCAGCGCGAGCCCGGTCGAGCAGGCCGGCGCGGCGCAACACGGTGAGGTGGTCACCCACCGCACCGGTCGCGAATCCCAGACTGCGGGCCAATTGGGTGGTGCTGGCCGGCGCTTCCAGGGCCACCAGCAGGTGCGCGCGGGAGCGACCAAGGAGATCGTCCAGCGCGCCGATTTCCGCGTCTGGCGAGGCTTCCCACAAGGCGGCCGCGCCACGAGCCGGATAGATCAGTGCCCGCGGCCATGGATCGTCGGAGACCACGCCGACACCCGGCCAGATGTAAACCGATGGGATCAGCAGCAGGCCAGCGCCTTCCAGCGAAACCGTCTTTAGGCTGGACGTACGCATCATCTCGATAGCGCCATCCCGCCACCGGATGCGTTCGTGCAGCCCGTCGAGCGCGGCCGCCCACCCACGCTGGCCGAGCAGACCAGCTCGATGCACCACGTCCCGCTCACAAATCGCTCTCAACTGCGGCCAGTCCGCGGCGACCAACTCGCGCCAAGCCACCTCCAACGCGTCCGCGATCCGGCCGACCACATCCTTGCGGCGCAACACTTTCGCGGCTCGCTCGCTGGCTGGCCGGAGCGTGCCGCTGTACGCGATCTCTCGACGCGCCTGCGCGAGCGGAGTCGCTCGTACGGCCAGCAGCTCCGCCTCCACCGTCTGCGCGACGCCGGTCGGCGGTGGGGACACGAAATCCGCGCCGTACCCGGGTGCTAACAGAGCGAGCACCGCGTCGAGGTCGGTTTCGGCTCTGAGCCGGCGAAAAGTCGGCATCAACCGACCAGACCAGGCGGCCGGCAGCCGGGTCCGCTCGAAACCAGAGAGCGTTTTGAGCAGGCAGACCAATTCGAACAAGGGGGACAGCGCGAACCGGCTGCGCATCACGTCCTCGGCGCCAGCCAGCAGCCTGATCATCGCTTAACCTTACGTCAGTAGACGTATCATTCGCGTGCCGTACGACGTCTCGGCAAAGCTGACCGCATGACAGTGCTCGACCGCCCCGCCACCTATCGCGAGGTTCTCAGCAGCTCCACCTTCCGCGTCCTGTTCGGCAGTCGCTCCCTCGCGATCGCCGCCGACACGCTCCGGATCGTGGCACTTTCGGTGCTGGTGTACGGAATCACCGGCTCGCCGCTGCTCGGCGCGATCACCTTCGGCATCGGTTTCCTCCCGCAGGTGATCGGCTCCAGCCTGATCGGCTCGCTCGCGGACCGGCTGCCGCCGCGCGGCCTGATCGTCGCCGGCTACGCGGTCGAGTGCGGGTCGGCGCTGGCGCTGGCTTTGGCCGGGCTCCCGGTCTGGGCGAGCCTGCTGCTGGTCGGCGTGATCGCGTGCCTCACCCCGGTTTTCGGCTCCGCGTCCAGCCGGCTCATCGCCGACGTACTGACCGGTGACACGTACGTGCTTTCCCGCTCACTGAACAGCATGATGGGCTCGGCCGCACAACTGGCCGGACTCGGCATCGGCGGCATCGCGGTCGGCGCCCTCGGGCCGCGGCACGCACTGCTGATTTGCGCTGGCTGCCACCTGGTCGCCGGCCTGATTGTCTACATAGGACTGCCACGTTCGGCAGCGCCGGCACCGGCTACCGGATCGGTGTTCCGGCAAAGCTGGCAGGGAAATCTCCGACTGCTGAGCGACCGGTCGATCCGCCGCCTGTTGTTCGCGCAGTGGTTGCCGGCGATGTTCGTGACCGGCGCCGAAGCACTGGTCATCCCGTACGCTGCAGAGCGCGGCTTTCCCGCCGGCACCACCGGTTTCCTGCTCGCATGCGTACCGGTCGGGATGCTCTCCGGCAACCTCGCGGTCGGCCGGCTGGCTCGGCCGTCGACCAGGGAACGACTGGTCGCGCCCCTGATCGCGTTGTGCGGCGCGCCACTGCTCGCGATGTCCCTCGGCCTGCCACTGCTCGCGGTCGGTGCCCTGTTAGCCGTCACTGGCTGCGGTTTCGCATACTCCCTCGGACTCCAGCGACGGTTCCGCGACGCCGTGGACGAGTCCATGCGCGGTCAGGCCTTCGGCCTTCTCTCCACCGGACTGATGACATTGCAGGGCACCGGTCCAGGACTTTTCGGTACGGTCGCCCAGTTTCTGCAGTCCGGGATCGCGATGGCCTGCGCCGGCGCGGCGACGCTGGCGACCGCCCTTTGGAGTTGGTACGCCCTGCGCCGAATGTAACGGTACGGTTCAGTTTTGTGAACCCTACCGCTACATTTGCGGTGGCTAAAGGGAAAGCAAGCGGGTGAGGTTAGCGCCGAAGACGGCCGCGCGGGCGGTTTCGTCAATGTTCCAGTCGCGGATGCGTTTTACTTCGGCTTCGGCGACGGTGTAGGGGAGATCGGTCGAGAACACCACCCGGTCGGTGCCGATCGCGGGATCGGCGGCGAAGCCGGTGAGGACGGTGTCCCAGGGCGCGTAGGACGTGTCCGCGAACAGGTTCGGCGCGTGCCGCAGCGCCGGGACCGCGTCGATCCAGAAATCGGTGGCGCCGCTGCGGCCCATCAGAAAACGCTGCTCCGGATGGCGGCGAGCCAGCGTCGCGAGCGGCAACGGCAACGCGGTGGGCGGGGTGCCGGTACGAACATAGACCAGCCAGTCCTGCTCAGCCGCGAACGCCAGCAACGGTTCGATCAGGCCGTCAAGCAGGTCAAACCCCTGCAGCACCGGATCGACGGCGAGCGCGACCGCGCCGGCGTCGGCCGCGACCCGCACCACCTCCACCGCATCCTCTCGCCACGGATTCGCTACCGCATAAGGCAAAAGTCGACCGCTGGACTCCCGCGCCGCCGCCGCGGTGACCGCGTTTCCGGACACATTGTCGTATGCGATCTCCCGCTCCGAAGGAGCCACCAGCGCTCGATCGATGCCGACAGAGTCCATTGTGGACAGCAGTTCGGCGACGGACAGGGCGGCTTCTCGGCTCGCGCCGATCCGTACGTGCGCGTCGATGATCACCGCTGTTCCTTCCGATCGAAAAGCGCGAGAACCTCGTCCGCGAGCCGGACGCCGAGGCCAGCCGCGTCCGGCAGGCGTATGAAAGCTCCGTCGCTGTCCAACGGTTCGGCCAGAATGTCCTCGGCGTAGTAATGCGCGCCGATGATGTCGGACGGGAATTCGGTTGTCAGCTCTGGCAACGCGCAAGCCACCTGCAGCTGGGCCGCGGCTCCGACTCCCAGCTCACCGTTGGATCCCAGCAACGAGCCCAAACCGAAGGCCGCGGCCGTACGACCAAGCTGCACCGCCCGGCCTGGGCCGCCGGATTTTCCGATGTAGACACTGATTACGTCAGCGGCTTTCGCTCGGATGACCCGGACCAGGTCGTCCATGCCGAACACCGACTCGTCCGCTATCACCGGGAAGCCTTCAGAACGTAACTCCGCCATCCCCTCCAGATCGCCGGGTTGCGTTGGCTGCTCAATGAAAGCCGGACCATACGGCGCGAGCAGCCGGATCGCCCGCCGAGCCTGCGCGCGACTCCACCCGCCGTTGGCGTCCACTCCCAGAAAACCGCGCTCCCCCACCAATTTCCGGGCCAACGCCATCCGGGCCACATCACCCTCGACGCCCAAGCCGACCTTGACTTTGAAGGCCCGGAACCCAGCGGCCGACGCGGACTCGTAGACTTTCGTGAGGTGAGCGTCGTCGCCGGAAAGCGACAGCTTGATCGGGATTTCGGTGCGGTACGGGCCACCCAGCGCCTGCGCCAACGGCACGTCCAACAGTCGCGCGTACACGTCCCAGAGTGCGGTCCCCACCCCCGCCTTGGTGAACGGATTACCAGCCAGCAGCCTGTCCATTGTGGACTCCGTGGCGCCGACCGGTGCCAGTGGTTTGCCTATCAGCGCCGGCGCGAGCACCGTTTGGATGAGGTGGTCCGCGGTCGTACCGTCCTCGCCACTCCACAACGGCGTCGCACTGACCTCGCCGTAGCCAGTCAGCCCGTTGCTGGCGGTCACCCGTACGAGCAGAAAGTCGGACTGGTCGTGAGCCCCTTTCGCGCCCTGGACAACCAGATCCGGATGGGCCCGCATCCGTACGTGCGCGGTGTCGATCGCGCTCACCAGCACCGGGCCTTTCATTGCCGCAGACCCAACAACCGGGCCGGATTGTCGATCAGCATCGCCTGCCGGGCCCGATCGCTGATCCGCCAGCCATCGATCTCGGCCACCCGCGCGACCGCATAATCCTGACTGGCCTTTTCGCTCAGCCCCGCGTCCGTACCGAACAGGATCCGGTCCAGCGGGCCGTTTTCCAGAATGTGGCGGGCCGCGTACGGCGGTGTGCCGCAAATGCACAAATACAGGTTCTCGGTTTCCTGTACGGCCGCAAGCGACTCTCGCCAGGTGTCATGCAGGCCGCCGTGGCCGAGCACCACCGGCAGGTTCGGATGCCGGCGGGCCAGCGCGGCGATCTGCAGGCCAGTCGAGTAGGGCGGAGTTCCGTCGTGGGACAACAAAATCCCACCGGCCGCCTGCACCACTTCACAAATCGGGTCCAGGCTCGGCTCATGCATGCTGAAGCCCTGCAACCACGGATGCAGCTTCAGCCCGCGCATGCCGAGCTTTCCAAAGCATCGCTCCAACTCCGCGACCGCGGTCGGCTGCCGCGGGCTGACCGTACAAAAGCCAAACATCCGATCTGGGTATTTGCCAACGAAATCAGCGACTTCGTCGTTGGCTTGCGGGGTGGGGTGGAAAAGGCCATCGTGGCTCAACACTACCGCGGCGGAGATCCCAGCGGAGTCCATGAAAGCGGCGAAGTCGTCGGCGCCGAAAGCGGCACCGGCCAGCCAGCTGGCGGTGTGCCACGCTGGCGTGTGGGTATGGAAGTCGATCACAGTTGCCTCGCACATTCGACCAGGCGGAGCGCCATCTCGGACACCAACAAATCCAGCCGCGCTTTACCATCCACGGCCGTCGCCTGAGCCGGATCGTCGGTGTAGCCGTCGATGTCGTCCCAGACCGCCGCGGAGTGGACCCCGGCGTTCGCGACTTTCGGCCCGGACGGGAGGTTTTCCCGCGGATGGCGATCTCGTACCAAATCCGGCCGTACGCCCAAAACCAAGGATGTCTCGAAAACACCGGCATGCCCGGGCGCGGTCGGCTCGGGTGGCAGCACGGACCAGTAGTCCAGGTGGGCGACCGCCACCGCATAGCGCGTCGAAATCGCCGAGCCGGCCGCGTGACAAACCCCCTGGTTGCCACCGTGGCCGTTGACGATCACCAGCCGGCGACCACCACCAGCCGCTACCGACCGGCCAATGTCCACCAGCACAGACAGAAGTGTCTCGACAGACAGCGAAAGCGTGCCGCCAAAAGGCAAATGATGGTCGGATGCTCCGTACGACAGTGTTGGTGCGATCACCAGCGCGCGCTCGGCCCGCGCGGCCGCGACCGGCACCGCACGGTCCACGATTTCAGTCGCCAGCAACGCATCCGTACCAGTGGCGAGGTGCGGGCCATGCTGTTCAGTGGCACCTATCGGTAGGACCACCAGCGCTTCCGGGAGCGCCGCTGACAACTCTCCTCGGGTGCACTCGCTCCAGCGCAGCACGCTCATGCCTCCCCCTCCGCACAGGCCCGCGCGACCTGTTCACTGGTCCGCAGCGCCGCCAACCCGTCGGCGAGGCTCGGTGACGGCCTACTTCCGTTGACCAGAGCCACAAATCTTTCCACCTGCCGGTCGAAGCACCGCTGCGTACGCTCGCCGGGAAACTCCACCACCCGGTCACCGTCCTCAGTGGACAGTCGCAGCGCGAACGTGTGACAGTCCAGGACCGCATAGCCGCGATCACCCAGAAGGCTCACCTCACACGGCGGTAGCCCGGCGGTCAGCCAACCGCATTCGACCACTGCGATGTGGCCAGTCGGATAGGTCAGTCGCGCGCCGGTCAGGTTGGGCACTTCAGCCCTGCGATCGGTCCGCATCGACCAGGCGTCGTCGATCCGCATGGGCTCGCCACCGAGCAAATATGCCAGCCAGTCGAAGAAATGTGAGCCCTCGTGCAGCACCGGCAACCCGTGCCGCAACGTGTTTCGTAGCCGTTCGGCATGCGCCGGATCGGCAGGGTCGAGCCGCTCGTCATAGATATGCGCGCGTACGACCAATCGCTCGCCCAGCACGCCGTCGGCGATCCACTCTCGCAACTGGACCATCGCCGGATCGTGCCGGTAAGTCAGCCCAACCTGCACGTGATCGCTGATATTCGGGGAAAGTTCGAGCAGCGGCGCGGCGGCCGCGACACTGGTCGCCACCGGTTTCTCGGCCAGCACGAACTTTCCCGCGGTGGCGACCCGTACGATCGCGCCGGTGGTCACCCACGGCGGCGTCGCCAGCACGACCGCGTCGATGTCGTCATCGGCCAGCACTTCGTCGATGTCCGGGTAGGCCGGCGCGAGGTCGCCAGCGAGCTTGCGACGCAACGGGTCAGGGTCGACCAGCGCGGCGACCCGTACGCCCGCCGCCCGTACGAGAGCCGGCAAATGCGCGGTCAGGCCAATGTCCCCCAGCCCCACCAACGCCACCCGTACGGCCATCACACTTCCAAATCCCGAAGACTCACCCGGCTATTCGAAGACTAATCGCCGCTGTCTTCTCCCACCACCCCCAACTTTCAGGCAGGTGAGTGACCGAGGTGGCGGGACAGCTCGGCGGCCTGGGCGCGGACAGCCTCGACGACGGCCGTGAGCCGGTCGCCGGTCACCTCGCGAGAGAAGCCGGTGACGCCGACCGAGCCGGCGACCAGGCCTTCCGCGTCGAAGAAGGGCGCGGCGACGCAGGCGATCTCGGCCGTCTCCTCCTCGTCCTCGACCGCGAAGCCCTGCGCTCGTACGACTTCCAGCTCGGTCCGCAGCGCCTTCGCGGTGGGCGGCGGCGCTTTCGGGCCGGTGCCGACGGCGAGCTGAGTAAGCAACGGGACGAGGTCCACATCCGGCAGATACGCCGCGATCGCGCGGCCGAGCGCGGTCAGATTGAAGGGCGCGACCTTGCCGGGATACGTGTCGAACTGAATGAAACCGGGCGGCGCGGCCTTCGCCACGTACACGACAGTGCGGCCGTTAAGGACCCCGACGTGCGCCGGCATGCCGAGCGTGTCGGCGAGCGCGCGCAGATGCGGCTGGGCGAGATCGGACAGGTCGATCTTGCGTACGAGCTGCGTCGCGAGTCCATAAAGACGCAGCGTGGGGCGCCAGAAGTGGCTGCGACCGACAATCCGGCGGCTCGCGTACCCACGCTCCTCCAGCGTGTAGACGATCGCCGCGCAGGTGGCCAGCGGGATCCGGGTCTGCTTGGCCAGCGAGGTCAAGGTGAGCGGCTCACTGGCGCTGACCAGGGTTTCCAGCACGGTCAGCGCGCGATCCACGGCCGGCGACGGAGGCCGCCGGTCTCGTCCGCCGGAAGCCTGCTCATCTGCCATCTCGCACCGACCTGTCTCTCGCCCTCGTGCCGCCAGCCCACCGTAGCGAGTCGGACCGCCCGTACCCGCGGATCGACGCCCGTCCAGGCGGGTGGATACTCGGCCTATCTTCACATAAGGGATCTCATCTTCAGCATTTCGTGGATGGTCGGGGGAGTCGTCGTACGCCCCGCTGCTTGCGTCCGGCGCACGCAAACGGGGCGTCGCGGACCTCCCGCCCGGGCCAGAGGCGACAGAGGGTCAGGCGGCGCGGCGGTGGGCGGCCGGCGAGTGGTGCTGGTCGGGCGGGTTGGTGGCGGCCCGGAGGGCGACCTGGTCGCCGGCGGTTGTGGACAGCGGCCCAGCCGCGACCGCGCGGCCGCTCGGGCCCAGCGACGGCCACCCGTACCTGCGCAAAAGCGCCGTAAAGAGCAAGCCCACGACGACCGGCACGTGGGTGGTCAGCCGCGCCCACCCGACCTCCCCGTCCAGCAGGTCGACGGCGACCGCGAAGGTGAGGACGGCGACGAAGCTGAGCAGTACGGGCAGTTGGGTGCTCGCCTGCGCCGGTCGCAGCGCGACCCAGACGAGCACGACCGCGAGAGCGATGTTGAAGGCGCCCGTTTCATGTGACATGTGCCCGCCGGTCATCACGGTGACGCTCGCCGCGACCGAGCCGGCCGGCGCCAACAGCTGGCTCGCGCCGACCGCGAACTGACCGGCCGCGATCAGCCCGAGCCCCCACCGCAACCGCCCTGGCCAGCGGCTCGGCCGGAGCAGCGGGACCCGCGAGAGCACGGTGGCGGTCACGTCCGGGGTAGCCACCGCCGGTTCCAGCCGGGTCATCCGGGTGATCGCCGCGGCCGACTCCCGCCACGCCATGCAGCTAACGCACCCGGTGACATGTTCTTCGACAGCGACTGGCGAGACGCCGGGGTCCTCGTCGTCCAGGAGGGCCGAGATCGCCTCCCGCGCCTGCTCGCAGTGCATGTCCACACCCTTGAAGTCGGTACGGCCGGCGGCAAAGTTCCCGACTGGCGGCGAGAGTTGGCAGGCCCGTGGCAACCGTCCGGAAACGGTCGCGCCGTAGGGTGAGCGCTGGTCACGCTCTGACGCCGATTCGACTGCCGGATGGAGGGCCAGTGTCCTAGTGGACGACCTGGAGATCACCCAGTACGCGCTGGCCGCCGGCCAGGGTGACCGGTTGGCTGCCGAGCGGTTCGTCGCGGCCACCCAGCGCCAGCTGCATCGGCTGCTGAGCTACTTGTCGTCGCCGGCCGACGCCGAGGACCTCGTACAAGAGACGTATTTGCGTGCTTTCTCGTCGCTGCCCAAGTTCGCGGCCCGCGCGCCGGCCCGGATCTGGCTCCTGACGATCGCCCGCCGGGTCGCCGCGGATCACCTCCGGCTGCGCAAGCGACGACCGCAGCAGAGCCAGCTCGACGACTGGGTCGACGCGGCCGACCGGGCCGGCGCGCACACCGCCGACCACCAGCACGAAGTCCTGCTTCGGCAGGTCATCGACGCCCTCCAGGACGACCGCCGAGACGCCTTCGTGCTGACTCAGGTCCTGGGCATGCCGTACGCGGAAGCCGCCGAGATCTGCGGCTGCCCGGTCGGCACCATCCGGTCCCGGGTGGCCCGCGCCCGCGAAGACCTGGTCCGCGCCATCGGCCTGGACACGACCGGCTCGTCGCACGACGCCACCGGCTCCGGGAACTAACGCGGCATCGCGTACGACATTGTCGGTGTGCTCATCGACAATGATGTCGAGGTTGGCAGCCAGCGAGTCGGCGACGTGGTGCTGATCTGCGGCCGTTGCCGCCCGGGGGATGGCGAGGCCTAGGCCCGGCAGATCCGCCAGCGCCTCTACGCGCGCCTCGGGCCGCAGGCGGTCACGGTCACTGTGTCCGGATGCGTACGCACCTGCCCCGCTGGTCAGGTCGCGGTCGTCCTCGCCGGCCGCGAAGGCTGCCGGGAGTGGGCCGTCGAGCCGGCCCGGCAGGAGCAGACCGAGCGGCTGATCGAAGGGCTCGTCTCGCTTTCGCGCGGTAAAGGCGATCGGCGCGGGTTGTCGGTGATCACCTGACAGTCTGTCTTGTCTCGGCAGCCGGAACCGACACTCTGTCTCTTGCCAGCGGGCGCCCTGCCGGCAAGGGTGGTGGGTGGGCGTGTGTGCCCTTCCCGGTGTGACGAGAGGACGGACCATGGCCGACGATCTGCTGGCTCGCCATCGCGCGGTGTTGCCGAGCTGGATGGCGCTCTACTACGAGCAGCCGATCGAGATCGCCAGCGGTGCCGGCGTACGGGTCAAGGACGGCGACGGCAACTCCTACCTGGACTTCTTCGCCGGCATCCTGACCAACATGCTCGGCTACGGCGTCCCGGAGATCAACGACGCGGTCGCGAAACAGCTGGCCAGCGGGGTCGTACACTCCTCGACGCTCTACCTGATCCGGCACCAGGTCGAGCTGGCCGAGCGGATCGCCGAGCTGTCCGGCATCCCGGACGCGAAGGTGTTCTTCACCTGCTCCGGCACCGAGGCCAACGAGGCCGCTCTGCTGCTGGCCACCCAGTTCCGCCGCAGCAACCAGGTTTTGGCTCTGCGCAACAGTTATCATGGCCGCTCGTACGCGGCGATGGGCATTACCGGCAACCGCGGGTGGTCCGCGTCCTCGCTGACGCCGGTGAACGTTTCGTACGTACACAACGGATACCGCTATCGCAGCCCCTTCGGTCAGCTGCCTGACGAGCAGTTCAACGCGGCCATCGCCGACGACCTGCGGGACATCATCGCGACCACCACGTCCGGCGACGTGGCCTGCATGATCGCCGAGCCGATCCAGGGTGTCGGTGGTTTCGCCACTCCGCCGGACGGCTTTTTCGGTGCGCTCGAAGAGGTTCTCGACGAGTACGAGATCCCATTTATTTCTGACGAGGTGCAGACTGGCTGGGGCCGTACCGGCGAGCATTTCTGGGGTTACCAGTCGCACGGCATCACCCCGGACATCCTGACTTTCGCCAAGGGGCTCGGAAACGGCCTCGCGATCGGTGGCGTGGTGGCTCGCGGCGACCTGATGGACTCGCTGTCCGCCAACTCGATCTCCACCTTCGGCGGCAACCCGGTGTCGACGGCCGCCGCGCTGGCCACCTTGGACTACGTACGCGACCACGATCTTCAGGCGAACGCACTGAAAATCGGCAACCAGCTGATGACCGGGCTGCGGCCGCTGGCCAGCGAAGACTCGATTGTTGGGGACGTACGCGGCAAGGGCCTCATGATCGGCGTGGAACTGGTGCGCCCCGGTGGGAAAACCCCAAATGCGGCCGCCGCTGGCGCGATACTGGAGGAAACCCGCCGCCGCGGCCTGCTGATCGGCAAGGGTGGCCTGCACGGAAACGTTCTGCGGATCGCGCCGCCCCTTACGCTGTCCGAGGAGGATGCCGACGAAGGCCTGGCCATCCTCACCGAGTCGATCGCCGCCGTGGAGGGAACCGAGTGAGCAGCAATATCACCCATTGGATCAACGGAAAACTCTGGGACGGCACGGCCGAGCGGACCGGCGATGTCTACAACCCGGCCACCGGCGAGGTCAGCCGGCAGGTCGACTTCGCGTCGGTGTCCGATGTGGACACCGCGGTCGCCGCCGCGAAAGCAGCCTTCGTCGAATGGGGCTCGACCTCGCTGGCCAAGCGGACGGAGGTGCTTTTCGCCTTCCGCGAGCTGCTGCACCGCAACCGCGACGAGATCGCCGCACTGATCACTTCCGAGCATGGCAAAGTGGCGTCCGATGCGGCCGGCGAGGTGCAGCGCGGCCTCGAGGTCGTGGAATTTGCCTGCGGGATCCCGCACCTGCTCAAGGGCGCGTTTTCGGAGAACGTCTCGCGTACGGTCGACTCGTACTCGATCCGGCAGCCGCTCGGCGTGGTCGCCGGCATCACTCCCTTCAATTTTCCCGCCATGGTCCCGATGTGGATGTTCCCGATCGCGATCGCCTGCGGTAACACGTTTGTGTTGAAGCCCAGCGAAAAAGACCCGTCCGCCGCGGTTCGGATTGGCCAGTTGCTGACTGCGGCCGGGCTGCCCGACGGCGTTTTCAACGTCGTCCACGGTGACAAAGTCGCGGTCGACCGGCTGCTGACCCATCCGGACGTACGAGCGGTGTCTTTTGTCGGTTCGACGCCGATCGCCCGCTATGTCTACGAAACCGGGACTGGCGCTGGCAAGCGCGTACAAGCGTTGGGTGGCGCGAAAAACCACATGGTGGTGCTGCCGGACGCCGACCTGGACCTGGCCGCGGACGCCGCGATCAACGCCGGTTTCGGCTCGGCCGGCGAGCGCTGCATGGCGATTTCCGTCGTGGTGGCGGTGGAACCGGTCGCCGACGAACTGGTGGACCGCATCCGTACCCGGATCGCCGACCTCACGGTGGGCGACGGAATGCGGCCGGACTCGCAAATGGGACCGCTGGTCACCAAACCCCACCTGGAAAAGGTGTCGTCCTATTTGGACGCTGGCACGGCCGCCGGCGCCAAACTGGTGGTGGACGGCCGCGGCCACCCGATCTCCGGCGACGAGGGCGGTTTCTGGCTCGGTCCCACACTTTTCGACCAGGTGACGCCGCAGATGAGCATCTACACCGACGAGATTTTCGGCCCGGTGCTGTCGATCGTACGCGCGCAGTCTTATGCTGAGGCGCTGGATTTGGTTAACAGCAACCAATACGGCAACGGAACCGCGATCTTCACCAACGACGGCGGCGCGGCCCGCCGCTTCCAGCACGAGGTGGAGGTCGGCATGGTCGGCATCAACGTGCCGATCCCCGTACCGATGGCATATTTCTCCTTCGGTGGCTGGAAAAACTCGCTGTTCGGCGACACGCACGTACATGGGGCTGAGGGCGTACATTTCTACACCCGCGGGAAAGTCGTCACGCAGCGCTGGCTCGATCCGTCACACGGCGGGATCAACCTCGGCTTCCCGACCAGTTCCTGATGACGCTGGACATTCGGCGGGCCCGCCGCGAGGACGTGCCCGCCATCGTCACGCTGCTGGCCGACGACGCCGTTTCGGTTGCCCGCGGCATCACCGCCGAAGTCGTCGACGGACATTTCGAGGCCTTCGACGCGCTCGACGCCGACCCGAACCAGTTGCTCTGGGTGCTCACCGAGAACGACGAGATCATCGGCACCCAGCAACTCACCTTCATCCCCGGGATTTCCCGCCACGGGGCTTGGCGCGCCCAGATCGAGGCGGTCCGGATCAGCTCCATGCGCCGCGGTGCCGGCCTCGGCGCCTTCTTCATCGAAGCCGCCGTCGAGGAGGCCCGCAAACGCGGCTGCGCGCTCGTCCAACTGACCAGCGACACCCGCCGCACCGACGCGCACCGCTTCTACGAACGCCTCGGCTTCACCAAGAGTCACGCTGGCTTCAAACTCGCGCTCTAGCTGCTTGCTCTTGTGACCAATCTCTACCCCGGGTGCGGCGCGAAATTGTCGTACGTGTCTGTTTTTCTTTCCCCCTCCCTTTGAACGGGCGGGGGGTGGGTCGAGAGGTAGACCTTAATTTTTAGTTGAACATTGGTCCTCAAACCCGCCCCCCACCCGTCACTGGGTGGGGGCAAATCTGCCGGAGGGGTACGACAGTTTCGCGCCGCACCCGGTGAGATGCCTGATGTGGTGGTGGTGATCTTGAGAAAGTTGACATACCCGGCGAGGCATTTGTCGGGGTGGGCCAACTGAACAAGGTCAACCAGCTAGCGTGACCGATGGTGACAGGTCGGACCACTTTCGTTGCTTAGCGTGAGATTGGCCGTTTGAGTGCCACACCCGGAGTCAGGGCCCCGGCAAAAGTCGGGTGTCGGCCTTGGTTCCGACGCCTTGGAACAGCAGGCCGGTCCAGGCCATCGGGACGAGTTTGACCGCGAGCCGGCGGCGCAGCAGGAAAAGCAGAAGGTCCAGGAGACGGGGGCGCAGACCGGTGAGGCGCATGGTGACGCCATGGCGGGCGCAGGTACGGATGAGGCGGCGGCGGTCGACGAAGAGCCGGTGGTCGTGGGTGCCGCGCGGTGGCGTGCCGGGACAGGGTGCGTTTTCCAGCAGGGTGATGCCAAGAACGCGAGCGAGAACGGTGTTCGCGGCAGTGTCCACGATCAGCACACCGCCGGGTTTGAGGATCCGGCAACATTCGGCGACTACCTGGTACGGATCGGGGACGTGTTCGAGGCATTCGCCGGCGACCACCACCTCGGCGCATTCGTCGGCCAGCGGCAGCTGGTTCATGTCGGCGCGGATCGCCCGGACGCCATGCGAACGCGCCACCTGCAGCGATCGCGGGGACAGGTCGACTCCAATGTGGACATAGCCCTTGCCGGCCGCGTACGGCTGCAGGAGACCGCCACCGCACGCGATGTCCACCAACACCGACGAGCCGTTGGCGGCCGGCCGGATTTGCTCGGCCCGACTGGCCGCCAGCCAGCCCAGGCCGGCGAATGGGCCGCGCGGGTCCCACCATCGGTCGGCGAGATCGTCGTAAACCGCGAGATTGTTGCGGACCAGCCGGGGCATGTTTTTCCTATTCCCGGGCGTAGACGAGCGCGGCCGCGGCCAGATCCGCGAGGCCGGTGCCGACTGTCTTGAACAGCGTGATGTCCTGCTCGCCGCGCCGGCCGTCGACCTCGCCCGTACACAGCTGCGCCAACGTTCCGCGGATATCACCGCGGCTGATAGCACCGTTCGCGAGCGCGGTGACCAACTCACCGGCCTCTTCGAGCGCGATCTCGGTGTCGACGAAGACCTGCGCGCGAGCGAGTGCCTCATCGTCGGTTTCGCGCATGCTGGGACGAAAACTGCCGATCAGGTCAACGTGCGTGCCGGGTCGCAGCCAGGCGCCACGTACGACCGGCCGCTCAGCGAGGGTGGCGCAGCTGACAATGTCGGCCCGTTCGAGCGCGGCCGGCAGGTCGGTCACCACCTCAGCGTCGAATCCGGCCAGCCGACCCACCAGCCGCTGGGCGTTTTCGGTCGTACGACTGAAAACCAGCACAGTCTCGATATCTCTGACAGCCGCGTAAGCCTCGGCGACGATCGCGCCGATGTGGCCAGCGCCAACGATCACCAGGGTGCGCGCGTCCGCGCGGGCCAGCTTGTCCGCGGCGAGTGCGGCGACCGCGGCCGTACGCCGGCGGGTCAGCTCGTTGCCGTCGATGACCGCGAGATGCTCGCCGGTCGCGGCGCTCGCCAGCAAATACGCGGCGGACACCGACGGACCGGTGTTTTGTGGGAAAATATTGACCCATTTGACCCCGACGAAGCCGGCGTCGCTCCAGGCCGGCATCAGCAGCAGGGTGGCGTCGGCGGATTCGTCGAGCCGGTGCTGATGCCGCTCGGGCACCGTCGCCGGCCGGGTGAACGCCTCCGCCAGCGCTGGTACGAGGGCACCGAAGGGCAGCCGGCTGGCGCACTCACGGGCATCGATGACCTGCAAGGCATTCCCCTTCGTCGATGGGCCTTTCTATTCGTCGATCGGCCGTCTCCGGTCACGTTTGATGCTGGCCCGGTGGGTCTTCTCAGCCAGCCGCCGCTCCTTCGCGCCGCGGCTGGGCTTGGTGGCCCGGCGTGGCGCTGGCGGCGGCGCTGCCCCCGACCGCAACAGCGCCGCCAACCGCTCCCGCGCCGCTTCCCGGTTCCGAAACTGCGAACGGAACTCCGACGCCGCGATAGTGATCACGCCATCGACCAGCCGGTGGTTCAACCGGGCCAGCATCCGCTCACGCAGGTGTTCGGGCACCGAGGGCGACCGGGCAAGGTCGAAAACCAGCTCGACCCGGCTGTCCGTGGTGTTGACTCCCTGCCCACCCGGGCCGGACGACCGGGAGAACCGCTCGGTCAGCTCCACCGCCGGGATCACCAGCCGCTGAGTGACCACCAGATCGTCCGCCATGCCTCAAGCATGCACAGGCTTGCGCGCGTACGCATCGCCGGTATTGGCCGTTCATCGCCGCGCGAGGGCCGGTAACGTCCGCCGGCATGAGACCTTTCCGCCTGCTGGTGGCCGCCGTGGCCGCCGCGTCCGTGCTCGCGCCGGCCCTGCCGGCCGCCGCCCAGACCGACCGGCTGCCGTCGTGGCAGCTGACGCCGACCGGGACCACCAACCAGTTCCGTGGCCTCGCCGCGCTCAGCCGTACGACGGCGTGGGTCGCCGGCGTCAAGGGAACGGTGCTCCGCACGACCGACGGTGGCCAACACTGGCTGAACGTCTCGCCTCCGGACGCGGCCGCGCTGGAGTTCCGGGACGTGGAGGCCTCGGACAGCCGGCACGCGACCGCGCTGGCGATCGGCGACGGCGATGCTTCCCGGATCTACTCCACGTCCGACGGCGGCGCCCATTGGACCCGTACTTTCACCAACGACGACCCCAAAGCCTTCTACGACTGCCTGACGTTTTTCGACACTCGACGCGGCCTCGCGTTGTCGGACCCGGTGGACGGGAAGTTCCGCATTCTCTCCACTGTGGACGGCGGACGGACCTGGAAGGTGCAGTCAACGGACGGGATGCCGGCCGCACAGACCGGCGAGTTCGCCTTCGCCGCGAGCGGCACGTGCCTGGTCAGCTCCGGCCCCTTCGACGCGTGGTTCGCGACCGGCGGCGGGACGGCGTCACGCGTCTTCCACTCCACCGACGGCGGCCGGCGCTGGCACGCGGTGGACACACCCATCCCGGTCGGCGCCACCGCCGGCATCTACTCGCTGGCGTTCCGTACGCCATGGCAAGGCATCGCCGTCGGCGGCGACTACAACACGCCAGCCAGCGCGCCGAACGCGGCCGCGGCGACGATCGACGGTGGGCGTACGTGGCACGGATTCACGGGACCAGGGGAATACCGGTCCGGCGCGGCGTGGGTGCCCTTCACACGGGCGACAGTGCTGGCCGTCGGCCCAACCGGCAGCGATGTCACCCGGGACGGCGGGCGCACCTGGCAACGCTTCGACACCGGCAGCTTCGACTCGGTCGAATGCGCGCCGGACGGCGGCTGCTGGGCCTCCGGCTCCGCCGGCCGCGCCGCCCGCCTCCGGTAAAGCCGTACCCCCACCGAAAAGTGCCGCCCCCGAATCGAGACTTCTCCGGGGTGCCGACAGTTTCGGGCCGTACTGTTTCGGGCCGTACACTGTGCCCGCTCGGCGCGTCACCACGAGAGTCACAGCTCCATCGACCACTCGCCCCACGCCCACCACCGGGCCGTCGAGGTCGTCCTCACCGAGGCGGGGCACGAACTCATCGAGCAGGTGGTGGACGACCTGCTGACCGACGAGCTACGGCTCATCTCCGGCCTTGCGGAAGGCGACCGCGACCAGCTCGCCGAGCTGCTGAAGGCACTGCTGGCGGCCGTCCACGAACGGGTCGACCCGGAGCCGAGCTCGCCGGTCGGCTATCAGAATCCCTGAGCGCAATCTGGCACCGATTCATCGTGGCTCTTGCCCAGAACGAGCAAGGTGGGACATATTCAGCCAGACCCATTGTCACGATCTGTCGAGGTGCCGATGACCGTACGTCGTATCGCCCGGATCTGTGCTGCTCTCGCCGCGTTCGTCCTGTGCGCGACTCTCGTCCCAGCCGCCAGCAACGCGGCTGCCAGCGCCCCCACCTACCAGCACTACGTGGCTCTGGGCGACTCGTACGCCGCCGGCCCGCTGATCCCGCTGCCGCGGCTCGATCCCCTGTTGTGCGTACGGTCCACGAACGACTACGCGGCCCTGCTCGCGTCCCACCTCGGGCTGTGGTCGTACACCGACAACACCTGCTCCGGTGCCGACACGAGCAACATGACGGGCTCGCAGTCGCTGGTGCTTGGCAGCCACGCGCCGCAGTTCGACGGCCTGACCGCGGCCACCGACCTGGTCAGCATCTCTATCGGCGGCAACGACTACAGCGTCTTCGGCTCGATCGTGGGCACCTGCCCCGGTCTTAAAGACAGCGACCCGACCGGCGCGCCCTGCAAGGCGCATTTCACCGTCAACGGCACCGACACCCTGCTCGCCGCGCTGGCCAACACCAAGACCAACATCACCACCGTCCTTAACGGCATTCACCAGCGATCACCGCACGCGAAGGTGCTGGTCGTCGGCTACCCGCGGTTGACACCGACCAGCGGTTACTGCGCCGATCTCCCGCTCGCCGACGGCGACTACGCGTGGGCGGACTCACTGGAGCGCGCGCTGAACGCGGCGGCTTCCAGCGCCGCCGCCGCGACCGGTTCGACCTTCGTCGACACGTACGGCCCGTCCCTCGGCCACGACGTCTGCGCCGGCGACGTGGCGTGGGTGAACGGCAAGGACCTGAACCTGCTGGCCGCCGCGCCCTACCACCCGTTCTACGCCGGGATGGCGGCAGAAGCCTCGCTCGCGTACAACGTCCTCGCCGGCCAACCGGCCAGTGCCGGCACCGCCCAGCAGGCCTTCGCCGCCGCGCAGGCGACGCAGCGGCTGCAGCCCAAGGCCGTCGACCCCAACACTGCGAAGCTGGCCAAGCTTCTCGGCCTCCACAACGGCGCCCCGCTGAGCCCGACCGCCCAGCAGGCCCTGTTCCCCACCCACTAACCGTCGCCAAGGCCGGCGTTCGACCTGCGGACGCCGGCCGCTGGCGGGACTATCAGCGGCATGACAGATCACACGTACCGAGTCACCGAAATCGTCGGATCGTCCACCGAGAGCATTGACGCGGCCGTACGCGGCGCCATCAGCCGCGCCGGGCAGACGCTGCGCGGCCTCGACTGGTTCGAGGTCACCGAGATCCGCGGGCACATCACCGACGGCCAGGTCGAACATTTCCAGGTCGGGCTGAAGGTCGGCTTCCGGCTCGAGGACACCCCATAACCGGCGTCAACCACTGCTTCGAAACACCCAGTGCGGCGCGAAATTGTCGTAGGTGTCTGTTTTTCTTTCCCCCTCCCTTTGAACGGGCGGGGGGTGGGTTGAGAGGTGGACCTTAATTTTTAGTTGAACATTGGTCCTCGAACCCGCCCCCCACCCGTCACTGGGTGGGGGTGATTTTTGGGGGTGGGTACGACAGTTTCGCGCCGCACCGGCACTCGATGCCAACCCAGCCACACACTTCCGCGCCACTGCCACTGCACGTAACCGCTGACGCTGCTCGCTGCCGCTAACCCAACCTCGCCCGCGCGGCGGCCGAAGGCCGCCCAGGTTTGTGGCGGTGGGGTGCCCGCCCTTTGGGCGCCCCGGCGACACGAACCGGACGCGCCGCCGCAGGAACTGCGGCCATCGGCTCTGCCATCAACTGAGAGCGGTCTCGAGCTCGGTTGTCAGTCGAGACAGCGACCGGGCTCCGACCACCGAAAACACGACCTCGCCGTCGCGGTAGACGGACAGCGTCGGGTTGGCCAACACGCCGGCCTCGCGGGTGATGCCCGGATTGGTGTCGGTGTCGACCTTCGCGACCTTCAGTCGGCCCTCGTACGCCTGCGCGACCGAATCCAGCACCGGCACCATTCGCCGGCAGGGCGGGCACCAGGTGGCCCAGAACTCCACCAGGACGGGGATCGAGCTACGCCGGACCTCCGCGTCGAAAGTGTCGTCGGTTACGTTCACAACGCTCACCGCAACTGCTCCTCAGCTTGTCAGGGATGCCTCGCACGCGGGCGCGCCGCACTGGACCTGGGCGGCCGCGGCCAACCGGGCGGCGAGATCGGCACGGGTGCGCTGCAGCCGGTCGATGCCGTCGTCCAGGTCTGCGAGCTTGCGCACATACGCCTCCTGTGATGCGGCGCACACGTCAGCGGACGCGTACCCGGCCCGCAGGCAGTCCACGAAAGGACGGGTCTCCTCCAGCGCGAACCCGTTCTCCACCAGCGTCCGGATCTGCCGTACGGCCCGCAGGTCCGTCTCGTCGTAGCGGCGGTAGCCGTTCGACGACCGCTGGCTGGCCAGCAGTCCCTGTTGGTCGTAATAGCGCAGCATGCGCGTACTCACCCCGGCCAGCGCGGCCAGCTCACCGATCAGCACCGGCACCCTCCCACGAGACGAACACGGATCCTCGACCCGCGCCCCGACGCTAAACTCTGACAAGCACGTCAACGCTAGACCGCGTGCTCGGGCGTCGCTATGAGGACGACCAATCCGGGACGTACCCCGCAGCCGGCGATCAACCGGTCAACTGCTACAAGTGATTCCGGTGAACCCTCACCCAACCATCGGCCCTGGTGCGGCGTCTGAGTAGCTGTGACAACCGTGACCGCCACCATGGACCTACCGCTAGGAGGGCACTTGGTGCGCGCGGACGAGACTGCCGTGCGCGAGCTCTACGAGGCGGAATACGGCCGGTTGGCAGGGTGGTCCAACAAGCTGGTGAACGACACGGAGCTGGCGCACGACATCACCACCGAGTGTTTCGTACGCCTGATGGCTCGTTGGACGAAGGTGACCCAGCCGCGGCCGTGGCTCTACATGACCGCGACCAACCTGATCCGCGACCACTGGCGCCGGCAGCAGCGTGAGCGCAAGGCGCTGGTACGGCTGGCCGAGGCGCCGCAGAACGTGCCAGCGCCGGACCCGACCCTGCGTGACCTGGTCGAGAAACTGCCGGACCGGATGAAGACGGTGGTGCTGTTGCACTACTACGCGGACCTACCCGTACATGAGATCGCCACCGTCCTGGGCAAGGCCGACGGCACGGTGAAGAGGGCGCTCTTCGACGCCAGGCAGAAGCTTTCCGAAGCGCTGAAGGCCGACGAGACGCCGCACAGCCAGGAGCACAGCCGATGACAGACCCGTTGGATCGCATCTTCGCCCAGCCGGAGCCGCTAGCCCCGCCGCAGGGCCATTTCGGCGCGATCGCCGCCCGGGCCAAGCGCCGCAAGATGCGCCGGGCCGGCGTGGTGTCCGCGGTGTTGGTGCTGGTGGTCGGCGTCGGTACGGCCGGCGGCGCGGTGCTGCACCAGCGCGGCGAACAGCCGCCGACAATCGCCGCGGACGGGTCGCAGTCACCTCCGCCGCAGGTCTACAAGGATGCCCCGGATGCCGCCTCGTCCAACCCGACGCCGGCGAACCCGGCGAGCGGGATCCCCAAAGGCGCCCTCCCACTACCTACACACTTCCAACCGTTCTCAGTGAGTACGATCGTGGCGACCACGTATGTGATGGGCAACAGCACCGGCTGCGGTCGGTCGAAATGCACATCCGTGGTACGCAGCACCGACAACCGGCAGAGCTGGCGGACGCTGCCGGGACCCAAAGCAGCCACTCCCGGCCAGTTCGACACTGCCGAGACCAGCCCGGTCGACGACGTAAGGGAAGTGCGGTTCGCCACCCAGATGCACGGCTGGGCGTACGGCGGCGGGCTTTACTCCACGCACGACGGCGGCGCCAGCTGGCACCAGCAGTCGGTGGGCGGCACCGTCCTGGACCTGGCGATCAAGAACAGCACCGCGTACGCGCTCGTCGGCCAGTGCGGCGGCACGTCCTGCGACACGGTCACGCTGATGTCCACCGACATCCACTCGGACGGCTGGAAGGCGGTCAGCGGGGTCAAGCCCGGCGCCGGCAGCGGCCAACTGTCCTTCGGGCAGGGCGGGGTCGCGATCATCGGCAGCCAGGTCTACGTGTTCCAAGACGCGCGGTGGCGGGCCGCCGCCGCGGCGCCCTGCTCGGTGCGGCCGCGGTCAGTGACCGCCAGCGCCGGCAGCGGCCGGATCTTCGCGCTCTGCCCCGCTGGGGACTCCGGCGCCGGCTCCTCGTCCTTCACCACCGTCTACTCCGACGACCAGGGGCAGAGTTGGCACGGCAGCGGCACCCCCGTAAGACTGTCCAACGCGGCGCAGACCACCTTCACCGCGGCGAGTTCGCGGACGGTCCTCATCGGGGACTCCGACTCCTCGATCGGCACTCCCAACCTGCAGGTCAGCCGGGATGCCGGCAACACCTTTGCGACAGTGTCGTCGCTACCCAAGAAGACCGGCGGCTGGCGGTACGTCGGTGCGACCAGCGCGTCCAGCCTGGTGGCGCTGCCGGCGACCCCGGACGGCAGCCTCTACGTGAGCGTTGACACCGCTTCGGACTGGGATTCGCTGCCGCTGTCCGGCTGAGGTTTGTCGACCCCTTCGCGAACTCGACGTTTTCGCTGCCGACACGCCGGTGGCCGCTACCAGAACGTCGAGTTCGCGGTGTCAACGACGCGAGACCTCAGACCGCGAGGACGCGGGCGTGGATCGACGTACGCTGCTGCAGTGCTGCCCGCAACGCGCGATGCAGGCCGTCCTCCAGGTAGAGCACGCCCTGGAAGTCGACCACGTGCGGGAAAAGGTCGCCGTAGAAGGTGGAGTCCTCGGCCAGCAGCCGATCCAACGCGAGCTCCCGCTTGGTGGTGACCAGTTGGTCCAACCGGACCGGCCGGGGAGGGATGTCTGCCCACTGCCGCGCGGTCAGACCGTGCTCAGCGTAGGGGCGTCCCTCGCTCACCGCCTTGAAAATCACGACCGCTCCCTTCATCGCGCCCACCCGACGCGACCCCACCACCCTAGTCGAGCCAGCCGGCCGCTGAGTTGTTGGCCGCAGTTCCTGCGGCGGCGCATCCGGCTCGCGTCGCCGGGGCGCCCAAAAACCGGGCACCCCACCACCACGAACCTGGGCGGCTGAGTTGATGGCCGCAGTTCCTGCGGCGGCGCATCCGGCTCGCGTCGCCGGGGCGCCCAAAAACCGGGCACCCCACCGCCACGAACCTGGGCGGCCTCCGGCCGCCGCGCGGGCGGGTGGGGATTCGTGTGGCTGGGATAGCGTGGGCTGGGTGGTGTCAGGGGCGCTTGACGGCGCGAAATTGTCGTACGTGTCTGTTTTTCTTTCCCCCTCCCTTTGAACGGGCGGGGGGGTGGGTCGAGAGGCAGACCTTAATTTTTAGTTGAACATCGGTCCTCAAACCCACCCCCCACCCGTTCACTGGGTGGGGGCAAATCTGCCGGAGGGGTACGACAGTTTCGCGCCGCACCCGGTTTTCAGGTGCAGCTGGGTGGCTCGGCGCGGGCCGGTTCTGGGGGTGTTGGGAGGGCGGCCGGGGACGCTTCTGCCGAGGTGTAGTTGCGGATCGCGGGTACAAACAGGGCGACCATAAGGACGACGATCACGCACACGATGCCGCCGCCGACCCAGGAGGCGGAGGCGCCGAGGCTGGCGGCGACGACGCCGGCGCGTACGTCGCCCAGGCGTGGTCCGCCGGCGACCACGACGGTGAAGACGCCCTGCATTCGGCCGCGCATCTCGTCTGGGGCGTAGACCTGCAGGATCGTCTGCCGGTAGACGCCGGAAACGAGGTCGGCCATGCCGGCGAAGGCGAGCAGGACCACCGCCAGCCAGAGGTGACCGGCGAGGCCGGACAGGGTGACCGCGACGCCCCAGCCGGTCACCGCGACCAGCAGCGCGACGCCCTGCCGGCGGACTCGCCCGATCCAGCCGGACGCGAGGCCCCCAACCACCGAGCCGATCGAGATTGCCGCGAACAGCCAGCCGACCGCCTCGCCGCCGCCGAACCGATCCGCGCCGATCTCCGGGAACAGCGACCGCGGCATCGCCAGCACCATCGCGACGATGTCGACCGCGAAGGAGGCGAGCAGCACCGGTCGGGTCGCGATGAAGGCCAGACCCTCCACGATGGACCGTAGGCCCGGCGGCGACTTCGGGCCGGACGGCGGCATCGCGGGCAGCCGGATCGCCGCGTAGAGCGCGAAAGTGAACAGCACGGCATCAAGTCCGTAGGCGATCGCGTACGAGCCGTGCGCGACCAGGACGCCGGCGAGCAACGGTCCAGCGATGGTGCCCACATTGGACGCGGTGAAGTTGAGAGTGTTGGCCGACGGCACCAAATCCACCGGCAGCAACCGCGGGATGATCGCCGACCGGGTCGGCGAGGTGACGGCGAAACCGGCCGACTGCAAGGCCACCAAGGCGAAAATCAGCGCGATGCTGCGCATTCCCAGCAGGGCTTGGAAAAACAGCCCCCACGTCGACATCCAGGTGACCACCGACGAGACCAGCAGCACCACCCGCCGGTCGAAGGCATCAGAGATCGCCCCACCGGCCAGCCCGAAAAGAACCAGTGGCACCAAAGCCGCGGCGCCCAGCGCGCCCACCCACAGGGATGAGCCGCTAACCGCGAAAACCTGCACGGACACAGCCACCGCGGTGAGCTGAAACCCGACGAAAGACACCGCGTTTCCAGCCCACAACCGACGAAAGTCGGTGTGCTTCAACGGTTTCGTGTCGATCGCCGCGGTGCGCAGCCAGCGCAGCAAGGTCACGGAGAAAGCCGCTCGACGACCCAGTTCTGGCCGGTACGCCGGAACCGCAGCCGGTCGTGCAGCCGGCTCGGCCGGCCCTGCCAGAACTCCACAGTGGACGGTACGACCCGGAGCCCGCCCCAGTGCGGCGGCCGCGGCACCTCGTCCCGATAGCGCTCGGACAGCCGGGCGCTCGCCTCCTCCAGCACCTCACGCGAGGAGACCACGCTGGACTGTTCGCTCGCCCAAGCACCGATCCGCGATCCGTACGGCCGGCTGGCAAAGTACGCGTCCGACTCCGAATCATCCACCCTGACAACCGATCCGGTCACCACGACTTGGCGTTGTAGCGCATACCAGGGAAACAACAGGCTGGCGTGTGGATTCACCAGCGCTTCCCGGCCTTTGCGTGACCGGTAGTTGGTGAACAGCACGAGTCCGCGCTCGTCGACGCCTTTGCACAGCACGGTACGGCTGCTCGGCTGGCCGTCGGCGGCCGTGCTGAAGACCATCGCGTTCGGCTCGACCACACCAGCCGCGTACGCCTGGTCGTACCAGCGGCGGAACTGCTCAAGCCAACTGCCGGCGAGGTCGGCTTCGGCGAGCCCGGCGAGTGCGTAGTTGAGCCGCGTCCCGGCCAACTGGGCGGCCGGGTCGTCCGGCGGTGGTTCGGTCACCGTCCTATCCTCACCCCGCCCGTCCCGCCTGCGCATGACCACCCCAGGCCGACGGTCCTATCGACGATCCTCAGAGGATGTCGACCGAAGGTGGCCGCCAGCTGCCTTGGAGTGCTTCGGGTTTCGGCGCGTACAGGCGCATGGTGAGCGAGAACTCGCCGGTGGCCGGGATCGGGAGCCAGTTATTCCGTGGCACCGCCACGCCCGGATCGGCGTTCTGGACGGTGATGTCGACTGAGCCGTCGGCGTTCTTGGTGAGTGGGAGCTGGTCGCCCAAGGAGAAGATGCCGGTGGGATTGGCGACCAGGAAACCGTCGGCGTCATATGCGGTGAGCGACCAGAACGCGTTCACCGGTGGCAGTTGACCGGCCCGAAAGTGCAGCCGGAATCGCCGCGGAATGCCTTTGTCGTCGGCCTTTGCGGTGAAAGCCGGGTACAGCGCGTCCTCAGCCAGGTTGGCGCCCAGTCCGAATCGGGAGATGTATCCGCGCAGTGGGTAGTTGGTGCTGTACGTCCCCCAGTCGAGGCTGTAGACCCAGCCGTCGACGGTACGAGCCCGTGGATCCCGATAGGCCGCGATCCGCTGCTTGGCCGCCTTCACCGCGTTGTCCAGGACCGCGGCCTCGGTCGTGGGCTTGCCGCCCGGGGTGATGCCGAGACTCGCGAAACGTCGTACGGCTGGCTGGTCGGCGGCAGCTGGCGGATTGGCGGCCATCAACGTACAAAGCCTGGTGAAAAACGTCGACCCGTCCATCGCCGCGACGGTGGAAATCGGGTTGGCTTTGCGGCCAGCCTGGCTCAACGTGATCCCGGGCCGGGAAAGGGCGGGGTTCTCCTGCCAGGCGCTCAGTGGCGCCAGCTCGATCTCGCGCTCAATCGCGCCGACCGCGGCGACATCGCCGGGTCCGTCGACCTGGACGCGGACGATGACCCACACCGTACGGGTGGGGCAGTCCAGCCGGGTCATGCCGGCCGGGACGCTGCCGGTCCAGCCTGGGCCGGTAATCAGGTAGGTGAACGCCGCGGCCGGCTGCCCCGCCCGGGTCTGCGGTTTTACGCTGCTGGGGTTGTGCACGGTGTTGGTCCAGGCGTCGAGTAGCTGGATCAGCCAGTAGCGACCCGGTTCCATCTTGGGCACCTGGAGCACCAGCGGCTCGGCCTTGAGGTCCAGCCACGCCTGGGAATAAAGGGTGTCCCGGTTCATCCGCACGATCAGCCGATCGGCCGCGGTCGGGAACGAATCGTTGTGGACGAACTGATTCGCCGGACCGCTCGCCGCGCGAGTGGCGTCCATCAGCACCAGCGGATAGCCGAAGACGTACGCATCCGTGGCAACCGCGGCCGGCTCGTTGCTCTCTGTGCCGCTGCCACTCTTGTTCGCGCCGCAGGCGGACACCACCGCGCCGGCCGCCGCCACTAGCCCCACCCGAAGGGCCATTCGCCGGCTGACGTCATGCACCATCTGGGCTCCCTCACCATCAACGGGCTACGGCAAAGCATTTCTGTGCAAACAGGCGTGGTTTCTTGCGAACAAACATCGTTGCGAACCGCGGTCGCGCGTATTTAACGTCCTGGAGCAGGATTTGTCCAACCTTATTCGAGTATCGAATCAGTTACTTTCGATGACCTCGCGACTCGCACCGGTGGTCGGATGGGAGACGATGGGCGGATGACGCCAGCCCTCACACTCGACCACATCGCCGACGCGGCGACTGTCATCGATCCAATTTTTCTTGGCACGCCTCAGTTTTTCGACGCTGGGCTGGCCGAGAAGTACGGTCGCCAGGTGTTGCTGAAGGTCGAGACACTCAATCCACTCCGGTGTTTCAAGGGCCGCGGCGCGGACTACTTCATGCGTACGGTCGGCCCCGGCCGGGAGGTCGTCTGCGGATCAGCCGGCAACTTCGGCCAGGCGATCGCGTTCACGGCCACTCGACGCGGCATCTCCGCGACGGTTTTCGCCGCCGAGAAAGCAAATCCAGCCAAGGTGGCGAGAATGCGCGCGCTCGGCGCCGAGGTCGTCCTTCGCGGCGCGGACTTCGATGAGGCCAAGTCCGCCGGTCGCGCGTACGCGCGAGAGCACGGCCACCTTTTCGTTGAGGACGGCCACGAGCCGCTGATCAGCGAAGGCGCCGGCACGATCGGCCTGGAGCTGGCCGCCGAACGGCTGGACACGCTGCTCGTACCCGTCGGCAACGGCGCGTTGATCAGCGGCGTCGCGCGCTGGATGAAGGCGCATTCGGCGGGCACCAGGATCGTCGGCGTGTGTCCGGCCGGCGCGCCGTCGATGGAGCGGAGTTGGCGGGCCGGAAAGGCGATATCCACCGAACGAGCGGACACGTTCGCGGACGGTCTGCAGGTACGCGTACCGATACCGGCGGCGATCGACTGGATGCGGACGGTTGTCGACGATGTGGTGCTGGTTGATGACGACGCGATCTTCGCCGCGCTGCTGACTCTGCGGGACCACTGCGGTCTGTTGCTGGAACCGTCGGCCGCGACTGGGCTCGCGGCGCTGGACGTACATGAGATCCCCGGTGGCCGGGTCGGCACGATCCTCACCGGCGCCAACTACAGCCCGGAGCTGCTGAGGCGTTTGACCGGCGATCACCGCGGATAGGAAGTAGGACGACCGGCATGCACGGCGGTCTGCCGCGCTGCATGATGTATCGGCTGACTCATCCTCTGCCCGCGGGAGCTCGTACCAATGCCGAAAGACTTCAAGCCAGGGTTGGAAGGCGTCGTCGCCTTCGAGACGCAGATCGCCGAACCGGACCGTGACGGCGGCGCACTTCGCTACCGGGGCGTGGACATCGAGGACCTGGCCGGCCAGGTCTCCTTCGGCAACGTGTGGGCGTTGCTGGTGGACGGCCGGTTCGGGCCCGGGCTGCCGCCGGCCGAGCCGTTCCCGATCCCGGTGCACTCCGGCGACATCCGGGTGGACGTGCAGTCCGCGGTCGCGATGCTCGCGCCGTACTGGGGCCTCGGGCAGCTGCTGGACATCAGCGACGAGCAGGCCCGCGACGACCTGGCCCGGATTTCGGTGACAACGCTGTCTTTCGTGGCGCAGTCGGCGCGCGGGATCGGGCTGCCGGCGGTGCCGCAGAAGGAGATCGACAAGGCTCGTACGATCGTCGAGCGGTTCATGATCCGCTGGCGCGGCGAACCGGATCCAGCGCACATCAAGGCCGTCGACGCGTATTTCACCTCCGCCGCCGAACACGGCATGAACGCGTCCACCTTCACCGCCCGGGTGGTCGCCGCCACCGGCGCCGACACCGCGGCCTCGATCTCGTCGGCGATCGGCGCGCTGTCCGGCCCCTTGCATGGCGGTGCACCCTCACGCGTACTCAAAATGCTGGACGAGGTCGAAAAAACCGGCGACGCAGAGGCGTGGGTCAAGAAGGCGCTCGACGAGGGCCAGCGGCTGATGGGCTTCGGCCACCGGGTCTACCGCGCCGAGGATCCACGAGCGCGGGTGCTCCGGCGTACGGCCAAGGAACTGGGTTCGCCACGGTACGAGGTCGCGCAGGCGCTGGAAAAAGCCGCGATCGCCGAGCTCACCGCCCGCCGGCCGGACCGGGCGCTGCGTACGAACGTGGAGTTCTGGTCGGCCGTCGTGCTGGACTTCGCGGCCGTACCGGCGCACATGTTCACCTCGATGTTCACCTGCGCCCGTACGGCCGGCTGGAGTGCTCACATCATGGAGCAGAAGCGGCTCGGCAAGCTGATCCGCCCGTCCGCCGAATACCAGGGCCCCGGCCCGCGCAAACCCTGCGAGGTCGAGGGCTGGGACGCCATCTCCCCGATCTGATCTGACCCGTCCGCTCCGCTGGCTGAAAGCCCAGAGATGCAGGTCACGCTCCCCGCGCATCGAGGCGAGTGGCCTGCGGTGGGAGGATCGGGGGGCAAATCGCACCCGATCCTGAGAGGTCCCGATCGTGAGCAGCGCCAGCCCACCAGCCATCCAGATCCCCGTTGACCTGCTGCCCGCCGACGGCCGGTTCGGCTGTGGGCCGTCCAAGGTACGTCCGGAGGCGGTGGAGGCGCTGGCCAAGGTCGCGTCCAGTTACCTGGGCACCTCGCACCGGCAGCCGGCGGTAAAAGACCAGGTCAAGCGGGTACGGGACGGCATCAAGCAGCTGTTCTCGGTGCCTGCCGGCTACGAGGTGGTGCTCGGCAACGGCGGCACCACGGCGTTCTGGGACGCGGCCACCTTCGGCCTGATCCGGGCCAACTCGCAGTTCCTGTCGTTCGGCGAGTTCGGCGGCAAGTTCGCCACCGCCGCGAAAACCGCGCCGCACCTGGGCGAGGCGACCGTGATCAAGGCCGAGCCCGGCGACGCCCCCAGCTTCCAGCTGACTGACGGCGTCGACGTGTACGCGACTCCGCAGAACGAGACCTCCACCGGCGTCGCTATTCCGGTCCAGCGAGTCGCCGGTACAGACGCGTTGATGCTGCATGACGCCACTTCGGCGGCCGGTGGCCTGCCCGTCGACATCACCCAGTCCGACGCGTACTACTTCGCCCCGCAGAAGAACTTCGCCTCCGACGGCGGCCTGTGGATCGCGATCCTGAGCCCGGCCGCGCTGGCCCGGATCGCCGAGATCAAGGAATCCGGCCGCTGGCAGCCGGCTTTCCTGGATCTCGCGACCGCGCTGGACAACTCGGTCAAGGAACAGACGTACAACACGCCGTCGCTGGCCACCCTGTTCCTAATGGCCGAGCAGACCGAGTGGATCCTCGGCAACGGCGGCCTGACCTGGGCGGTCTCGCGTACGGCCGAGTCGTCGGACGTGCTTTATGACTGGGCCGAGCAGTCCAGCTTCGCCCACCCGTACGTGACCGATCCGGTGAAGCGGTCCGCGGTGGTCGGCACCATCGACTTCGACGACGCGGTCGACGCCAGCAAGGTCGCAAAGACATTGCGGGCAAATGGGATTCTGGACACCGAGCCGTACCGCAAACTGGGTCGCAACCAGCTCCGAATCGCCATGTTCCCGGCAGTCGACCCGGCCGATATTCGGGCGCTGACGGCCAGCATCGATTACGTGGTCGAAAAACTCTCCTGACGCGTGGCGCCGTTGCGGCGTGGCAAGGCCGGCGATCCGGTCCCCACGTCGTACGGTGGAGGGTGCCTGCCATCGACGATTCCCGGAGGTTTGCCGATGCGACCCGTCCGGTTCGTCGCCCTTGCGGAGGACGGCCGGTCACTCGTACTCAAAGACGAGTCGGGCCGGATGCTGTCGCTGGCGATCGACGAGCGAGTGGCAGCCGCGATTAAGACGGACCGCGCCGGCGTCGCCGGGCAGCTGGCGATGGAGATGGAGAGTGCCTTGACACCTCGCGACATTCAGGCACGCATCCGCTCCGGCCAGTCCGCGGAGGAGGTCGCGAAAGCGGCCAACACCCCGCTGGAGAAGATCCTCCGGTTCGCCGGCCCGGTGCTGCAGGAACGCGCGATGATCGCCGACCACGCCCGGCGCACCCGGTTGCGTACGTCCGAGTCCGGCTCGTCGCTGTCCGCCGTGGTGGACGTACGGCTCGCCGGCCACGGCGTCGATCCGGACGCGGTGGAGTGGGACGCGTACCGGCGCGAGACCGGCACTTGGCGAGTGGTGGCCAGCTGGCCGTCCGGCAAGGCGACCGCGTATGCGGCCTGGGACATGGACGCGGCCCGCAGCGTGGTCAGCCCGACCGACCAGATGGCGTCGTACCTGTCGGTGGAGAAGCCGCCGGAGATCCTGGTGCACGACGAGATCGCCGCCGAGCTGGACCTCGGCGACGTGGACACCCAGGAGCTGCCGCGGATGTCGCCGATCTCGGTGCTGCGCCCGCGCCAGCCCACCCCCGAGCCGGAGCCCGAGCCCGTGCCGGTCGCTCAGCCGACCCCGCCGCCCGCGCCTCGACAGGCCGCGCCGACCCCGCCGCCGGTGCGTACGCAGCCGGCCGCCAAAGCCAAGCCGGAGCACCTCCCGCACACCGAGCCCGAACCCGAGCCCGAACCGGTGCAGCCCGAGCCGCAGCGCGCCGAGGCGGCTTCCGGCAGTGGTTCGCGCCGCGGTAAGCCCGAGCTGCCCGGCTGGGACGACATCCTCTTCGGCGCCCGCCCGCACCGAAACTAGTCCTTTCTCGCGTTTTTCGCGGCAACCACTTGCCCTGTTTCCGCCTTTTGTATCTAATGGCCCTCGTTTTCCGGTGGATGGGGCCCGCGGACAAACAGCGGAAGGGAACCATGGGCAAAGATGTCGAAATTCGGGTGCTCGGGCCACTGCAAGTCACCGTCGCCGGACGTTGTGTGCAAGTCCCGGACGGAAAACCACGGACACTGCTCGGCGCGCTGATCGCCCGCGCCGGGCACCTGGTCAGCTTCGACCGGCTGGCCGACCTGATCTGGGACCAACGGCCACCCGAGCGTACGGCCGCGGCACTGCAAACCTGCGCGTGGCGGTTGCGACGCAGCCTCGGGGTGGACGTGATCAGCACGCACCCGCACGGCTATCGGCTCAACGACAGCGAAACGCGGGTTGACCTGATCCGGTTCCACCAGCTGCTGACCAGCGCCGCAGCGGCCCGCTCGGCCCGGTCGCCGGCCGAACGGGATCACCTCACCGAGGCGCTCGCGTTGTGGCGCGGGCCGGCTTTCGTGGATATTCCGTCGTCACCGCTGCGAGACGAGATTGTCCCGCCGCTGACCGAAGAACGCCTCGCCGCGTACGAGCGGCGGATCGATCTCGATCTGAACCGCGGCCTCGCGGACCGGGCGATCGCCGAGCTGCGCACGCTGATCGGCGAGCATCCGCTGCGCGAGTCGCTCTGGAGCCGGTTGCTGAAAGCGCTCGCGCTGGCCGGCCGGCCAGCCGAGGCATTGGCCGCTTACCATGATTTTCGCGGAAAACTGGTCGACCAGCTCGGGGTCGAGCCGGGCGGCCAGCTCTCCTCGGCCTATTTGCGGCTGCTCACGCCATTGCCGCGAGCCGCCGAACCGGCGATCACGCGCCCTCGCCGGCATAACCAACGGCCGTACGCCTGAGACGTTTTCGGGAGCCGGATTTTCTTGCCGGCTCCCGACATTCGGCTACCACCAACCGGTGCAGGCGACCTCCGGGCGGTTGCCGGCCTTGCCGCAGGCCCGCATCAGGTGTCCCTGGTCGTTGTAGGCGGCGGTAAAGGTCGTGCGGCTGTTGGTGGGAATCGTGGTGATGCTGAGCTGCTCCCAGTGCGCGCCGCCGTCATAGCTGCGGTCCACCCAGACCAGGTCGCCGGGATCGCCGTTGGAAATCCGTCCCCAGCCACAGACATTGTTGGTATTGGCCCGCAATTCGATCGTACGCGACCACACCGAGGTCGAACGCGCGGTTTTGGCGGTGTTCTGGTTGCAGCCGTCCGCCGCGTTGGCGGCCGACGGCGCGGCCGCCACCAGGCCGCCGGCCAGCAGTCCGGTCACGGCCAGGCTGACGAGTGTTCTGCGCTGAAATCCCATGCCTTGCTCCCTCTTCAAGACTGGCGCGCATCCGTTTCGTACGCGCCTGGCCCTGACGTTAGGGAGCGGCCCTCACCGTTGGCTCACAGTCATCTCACCGCCAGCGAGAATGCACTTTCTCGTCGCGACCGCCGATCGCCGTTGACCGGTGGCCACAAATGTGCGTACGTCAGCAGAAATCGCTCCACCGATGCGAGCTGATCTGGTCGTTGGCGAAAGAGCCGTCACTGAAACGTTCGATGCCGAGGTTGAGGTCGCCCCAGCTGTCTCCACGGCTCAGGCACATGAACGGACCGCCGTAATTGATGTCCTTGAACATCAGCACCCCGTCCAGGTTGGCGGCATACCCGTTGTTCCAGACCGAAGAAGCGGTGTCGTTGAAATTCCCGCAGCCGCCGGAAAAAACCCAGTTCGCCGAGTCACCCGACCAGTAGCAGCCATTCACGTAGTTGCTCTCGCGATAGGCATGGAAATTCCCGTCCGCCAACGGCCGAATCCCGGTCGGCTTCAGGTTGCTGGGATGCGGATTTCCCATCGCCTGCTGGCCGGCCGACGGCACCGGCGCCGCCGCTGCGCCGGTGCTGACGACTGCCGGAACACCCAAGGCGACCGACACCGCGACCGCGGTGAGCACTGCCTGCACACTTGTCCTCATCGTTCTTCTTCCTCTCTTGCCTGCGTACGCAGGCAAAACCGGGGCGCCGGCTCAGGACGAGACAACGGCGCGGGCGCGTACGACAGCGGCGGTTTCCAGCCGGTGCCGGTTGTCGACCTCGGTCCGGTATTGCTGCTCGACCGCCGTCGCGTACTGCGCGTCAAGCCGGTGAGCAGTGGCGGCGAGGTCCGTCCGGTTGGCGCAGGTCGCCTCGGCGACCGCTGTGCGGATTTCCGTCGCCCGCGCGGCCGGCGTGTCAGAAAACGACACCGAAGCGCGCATTTGGTCGGGCGTACCGAAAGCGAAGCCCATCGCTCGTACGCATGTGCTCCAGTGGCCCACTGCGGCGAGATAGGCAGGGTCTGCCAGCACCCGCTGCGCGCGTAGCCCGGCCAGCGTGTCGGTGACCTTCTTAGCCTGATACCAGGCCGAAAGATCGAGGTAGAGGGTCCGCTCAGCAGCCGACACGCACCCTTGTGCACTGTGCTGAACAACTCCACCACCGGGCACCACGGCTTTAAGACCGGTCGGCGTCGGGCCATTCAGAGCGGTGACGGCGGCCTGCTGCCGCTGTGGTGACAAGGTGGCCAGATAGCGGCTGTTCGGATCCGCCGCGCGCAATTGATCAACCTGCCGATACAGGTCACTCCCATAGCCGTGCCGGCTCGCCCACGCCACATCGTCAACGACGTAAGGGAAAGTCTTCTGGTCGGGGATCTGGTTCGGTGTGGTGACCCAATACTGGAAGCCATCTTCCCGCATGCACCGCTGAATCAACAGCTCTTCGGCGCGTCCGAGCAGCGCGGAATCGGCGACTGGTGCCGATGTCGCCGCCGGGCGTACGGGCGGCTTCGAGGTGCTGTCCGTGGCTCGCGCCACAACCACTGCACCGACCCCAACAGTTAATACAACCAGTGCGACTAGGAGAAAAACTCGACCGCGCGGCATGAGGTCCCCCGTCGACGCCGGATACCGTGACGGTAGCCGGGAATTCTCACCCATCGCTCACCGACGACTCACCAATGTCGTCGTGACAAAGCGATAATCGGTGATTGACATTTATCATTGTTGCCAGACATGGAAAACCCGGGCGAAGGAGCTCGCCCGGGTTTCGGAGTGGGGTGAAAGGATCAAAGAGCCGCTGTCATCGCATCCAGCGCGCTGTGCTGGCGGGCCGCGTCGATCGAGTCGAGAGGTCCGGCCCACGACAAGCCGTAGCGGTCCATCCCATCGCGGTCATGTGCGTACGCTGAATCGGCTTGCCTGCCAAGGAAAGTCGCGTACGCATTGCCAGTCGCGCGACTGAGCTCGCCGAGGTTGCGGACGAAGACTCCCTTGAAGGAGGGTCCGTCGCCGCCGCAACTGGACGGCTCGCAGGGCTCCCGCAGAATGCCATTCGGCGCGATCACCGAACTCGTGGTGGCCGCGTCCGCGATCTGCCGGGCCGTGGTCAGATAGCCAGCGTTGCCGGTGGCCTTGTTCAGCTCGACCAGGCCGCCCAACACAATGCCCTGGTTATAGGTCCAGGTGGTCTGGCCGTTGTTCTTGCAGGTGGAGTTGTCCAGGCCGTCATTGATCAAGTGGCTGCCGTTGATCATCCCGCTGGCCGCGAACCAGTTCCAGATCTCGGTGGCCTTGGCCAGATATCCGGTGTCACCGGAGATCCTGTTGTGCAGGGCCGCGGCGAGTTTGATGTAAAGCTCGTTGGTGACGGCGTTCTTGTAGTCTTTCTGCGTCCGCCAGTAGATTCCGCCGCCGCATGTGCCGTCCTTGAAAGAATAGATGTAGTCGGCGTCTGTCCTGGCCATATCCAGGTAACGGCTGTCGCCGGTCAGGTCGTACGCGCGAACCCACGCGAGCCCCCACCAGCCGGTGTCGTCCATGTAGTCGTTGGTGAAGTTGCCGCCTTTGTTCTTGTCAAAGGTGTTCGCGATGGCATAGCGATAGGCGGTCGAGCCGGAGCGCTGACTGTAGTCGATCAACGCGGTCAGGTCGTTGGCCGAATTCCACCAGCCGGTGGTGTTCCACAGGCCGGTTCCGTTGTTGTAGAACTGCATCAGCGCGGTCGCCGCCGCGTCCGCGTGGGTGCCCGCGTTGACCGTCGAGCGGGCCCACGGCGTACAAGCGATGTCCGAGCGGTTGCCGGCCTTCCCGCAGGCACGCAGCGCGCCGACGCCGTGGTTCGCCGGGTCGTCGACGTTGTACATCAGCGTCCGCCAGCCACGCTGGCCGGTCGGAATCGTGGTGTCGCCGAGCTTGCTGCCGCTCGACCAACTGTTGCCGCCATCGAACGAGCGGTCCAGCCACACCTCGTCGGTGGGGTCGCCGTTGTCGATGCTCGCCCAGCCCATGTTGTCGCCGTCGGAGATGTGCAGCACGATCTGCCGGCCGAAGACAGTTGCGTTAACGGGCGTCCGGTCGCCGGCCGCCACCGCCGGATCACGCTGGTCACAGTATTTGTTGCAGACCGCGGCCGCCGGCGCCGCGGTTGCCGGCACCGCCGGCGCCAACAGGAACGTGGCGGCGGCCGCGATCGCGAGCAGACGAGTGGATTTTGGCACGGATAACCGCCTCCTGGCACGGATCGGGCAGCATGGCTGCGGCCAGCCAACCGGCACCTGGGAACGTTGTCAACCGCTATCGAACGAAAGGCGAGTGTTCGCCCAGATTTCGACCCCTGACCGCGCCCGCCATCTCACCACCCAGCCCTCGCGCCCCACTCGCGCCGCACCTACCCAATTGCAAAATTTTCTCGCGCGCGCGTCCTCAAACCCACCCCCCACCCGATCACTGGGTGGGGGCAAGAAAACAGTATGGATACGACATTTTCACGCCGTAGCAAGTACTTCACACCCATCCGAGCGGCACCGGCCTTCAACCCAGCCCCGCCCGCGCGGCGGCCGAAGGCCGCCCAGGATCGCGGCGGTGGGGCGCCCGCCCTTT